>CAZPOP010000062.1:0-3123 GCA_964588305.1 uncultured Ignavibacteria bacterium | reverse complement strand
CAGGACATGAATATTTTTCTACCTACACAACTCTTTCAGTATCTTCGGCCATACTGTGACGCTGACCACTCCTAGGTGCGCCTTCTTGAGCAGAGCCATGTACGTCCGCGACTGCCCGATGCCACCACCAATGCAGAGCGGAAGCTCGTTGTTCATGATTCCCTGGTGGTAGGGCAACTTGAGAAAATCAAGCTGACCGGTAATCTCCAGTTGCTTCTTGAGCGTATCGGCGTTAACCCGGATGCCCATAGACGTAAGTTCGTGGCGGCGCTTAGTGATATGGTTCCAGACCAGAATGTCGCCGTTCAGACCATGCATGGGTTTGCCGTCCTCGGAGACCGTCTCGGTGACCCAGTCGTCGTAGTCCGCCGCCCTCATTTCGTGAGGGTAGCCATCCTTGAGGACCCAACCCACCCCGATAATGAAAACCGCGGGATATTCCTGCAGAATAGCCGTCTCACGCTGCTTGCGCGGAAGGTCGGGGAATTTGTCAAGGATTTCTTCAGCGTGCAGGAAAGTGAGCTCATCCGGCAGGTCGGGGTATTTATCCGTCTTCAATTGTGGATACATCTTCTGCACAAAAATCTCCGCGCCCTTGAGCACCTTCCAGATTTTTCTTACCACATCCTTGAGGTAATCCAGATTTCGCTGTTTTTCCGTTATCACCTGTTCCCAATCCCACTGATCCACGTAGCTGCTGTGATCATGATCCAGGAAATAATCCTTGCGCACCGCTTTCATGTCCGTGCACAGTCCCTCTCCCACCTTCATGCCGAACTGCTTCAGTGCTACCCGCTTCCACTTGGTTGCGGCCTGCACCACCTGGGCATCGATGGGATTCTTGTCGTAGTCGTTCGAAATGTGGAACCCGATGGGGGTACGTGAGCCATCCCGGTCCAGCATGTCGTTCACGCCGCTCTCGACGTCCACGATGAGAGGAACCTGCACCATCATCAGGTTCAGTTCTTTGCACAGATTCTCTTCGATATAGTTCTTGGCGGCAAAGAGCGCCTTCATGGTCTCCTTCCGATCCAGGATGGGATAATAATCGTTCGGCAGGATTTTCTCCAGCTCGGTATAGTCGCCGATGCCTGGCCCAGCCAGGTCTGCCTTCTTGTCTGGCATTGCGTTTACCTCCTTATCAGTAATATGTGCTAAAAATTCTTTTTCGCTTGATTGGTCGGCCAACAGACTGGTCGTTTTCTCTCAACGCGATTCTTCCAAACCCTTCATTATGCAAGTTCGCCCTTGAAAAAGCAAGAAAAAAACGCGTTTGCGTCCACCGAATCGCGGGTAGGGAAAAGAGCAGTATGTGCTCAGAAGGCAAGAACTACAGAACTATTCCCTGGACTTCTTCAAGGCCTCCTCCGCCTTATCCTTTTCGCCCAATCTGGCATAGGCAATGCTCAGATAACCCCAGGCCTCCTTGTCCCTGGGAGCGAGTTCCACCAGTCTCTCCAGGGTTTTCGAAGCCTCCTCCCATTTGTCCTGTCTCAAAAGGGAGAATCCCAGATACTTCAAGCTCTCCAGATCATTTGGCGCTAACGTCAGAGCCTTTTGGAAGAAAGTCTCGGCCTCACCAAGACGCTGTTTCTGTTCGGCTCTGGCTGAGTCTGACCTCCCCGGCAACTGTTTGTCTTTTGGCCTTTTCTCCATCGAATCTCGATAGGTGGACAGCACGAGATCGTAGGCCTGGGCTTTGCTGATGTAAAGCAGGCCCATGTGGAAATACACTTCGTTATCTGTTGAGTCGATTTCTGCAGACCTCTCAAGGTCGGATTCAGCTTTGGCAAAATACTTCTCGTATTCCCCTCTTGCCAATTCATAACGAGAGGGAAGTTCATTATCCTTAGGGTTTTGCTCAATAGAATCTTTGTCGGCAACCAAAACGGAAAGCTGATCCTGCAGTCTGCTGAGACGCAATATTCCCCGGTTGAAATAGGCGTCTTTGTATTCCGGATCAATGGAGATGATTTTGGAGTATGCCTCCTCAGCCTTCTGATAATCTCCCTTTTGCCTGTTGACTGCTGCCAGGTTAAACAATGCGTTGACGTTTTGCGGGTCGATCTGTATGATCTTCTCGTAAATTTCCGATGCCTGGTCGAATTTGCTATCGGAAATCAGGCAAGCAGCATATCCGGTCATCACCCGAGAGTCCTCCGGCTTCAGCTGATAAGCTTTCTGGTAGGATTCCAAAGCGTTTTCCGTTTCGCCGGTTCCGGCAAACACTGCCCCTAGGTTGAGGTGAGCTTCATATCTTGTGGAATCGATCAATATGGCGGCTTGATACATCTGGCGCGTCTTCTTTCCGAAGAATTCCTGCAGATCCTCTAAGGCCAGCTTTGCATCCTCGAATTTCTGATAACTATCCCAGGCAAACTTCTCGGCATCCTCCAGATCGCCGGCGAGCTCCCGCAGGCTGTCCCTATAAGTTGGATATCTGGAAAAGTCGGTCATCAGATGATGTTTATATCTGCCCGCCGCTTTTTCATCTTTCCCGAAGTCTATTGCGGAATTGAACCGCTCCGCCCATTTTTCACCTCTTATCCTGCTCATCTCCACGGAGTCTTTTGGATTCAAGTCCAGCGTTTCTGCTTTTCGGAACTGCCCCATCATCTCCTCGTACATCATCTTTTCGGAGTATATCTTTCCCAAAAGAAAATGTGCTTCGGCGCTGGTAGAATCCTTATCCAACGCCAGCTTCAGCTGCTCGGCAGCCTTGTCATAATCCGGAGGAATGAGTCCCAGATAAATTTTGGCAGAGGTTAAGCCGGGATTTTTGGCCCCGCAGCCTGACAGGAGAACGATCACTAAAAGGAAGAGAAAAATGGAATTTAGAAGATGGAAACACTTTGTGCTTTTTGTCAAGATCATTTCGCCTCCGATAGAAGACCCCAACCTCGTATGAATGCACGAACAGATAGCCCTTTCGCAGACTTCTTCAGGGATTTTACCTGGTATATCTCACCGTATAATTCAAGACTTTTTCCTCATCCTTTCCCAGAGGTATCTTAAACTCGATGGTCTCGGCGTCTTTTTTATCGTATTTGTAGTTCGATTCCAGGATCTCCCACTGGGTGTAAGCGCGGAGATGCTCGACCACCACCACCTCTACCGTCTCCT
>CAZPOP010000061.1:1417-3143 GCA_964588305.1 uncultured Ignavibacteria bacterium | reverse complement strand
TTGTGTTGATAGTATTTCAGGGTAGCGTAGTCATTGAATGTTCCGCTGCCGTCACTTCTTCCGGTCACATAAACATTGCCAGAACGATCTAAGGCTATACCAGAAGCCACATCCTCCCCGTTTCCTGGTCCATTGTATCTTACTACCCAGGCTGTATCTCCATTGGGATAATACTTTATGGTGGCATAGTCATACTCTGTCCCACTGCCGTAACTTCCTCCGGTCACATAGACACTGCCGGAACCATCTATGGCCAAGACAGAAGCCACATCGTGGTCGTTTGCCGGCCCATTGTATCTTCTGACCCAGGCTGTATCTCCGTTAGGATAGTATTTTATGGTGACATAGTCGGGGCCTAATCCAGCCCCAAAACTATATCCGGTCACATAGACATTGTGAGAACCATCTACCGCTACGGCAGAAGCGACATCCTGGTCGTTTGCGGGCCCGTTGTATCTTCTCACCCAGGAAGTATGTCCGTCGGGATAGTACTTTATGGTGGCATAGTCGCCGTTCGAGGTGCTGACCCAGCTGTATCCCGTGACGTATATATTGCCAGAATTATCTACGGCTATATCGCTGGCGTGATCTACGTCGTTTTCGGGTCCATTGTACCTTTGTAGCCAAAGCTCATTGCCCGAAGAATCGTATTTGATGGTGGCATAGTCAAAGTCTGTCCCACTGCGGTAACTTCCTCCGGTCACGTAGATATTGCCAGATCCGTTGATGGTCATAGCATGAGCATCATCCCACTCGCCCCCGTCATATCGTCTCACCCAAGCAGTATCTCCATTGGGATAGTACTTTATGGTGGCATAGTCGTAGCCTGTCCCACTGCCACAACTCCTTCCTGTCACATAGACATTGCCGGAGGCATCTGCAACTATGGCACGAGCAAAATCCCAGTAGTTTCCAGGCCCGTTGTATCTTCTTACCCAGGCAGTGTCTCCATTGGGATAATACTTTATGGTGACATAGTCGCCCTCTGTCCCGCTATTCCAACTATGTCCCGTTACATGGGCATTCCCAGAACCGTCCACGGCTATCGCCGAAGCGCCATCCTCAGCGTTTTCCGGCCCGTTGTATCTTCTCACCCAGGCCGTATCCCCATTGGGATAGTACTTTATCGTGGCGCAATCAAAGGATGTCTCACCGCCAACACTCACTCCGGTCACATAGATATTGCCAGAACCATCTATGGCTACGGCAGAAGCTCCATCATCGCCTTTTCCCAGACCGTCGTATCTTCTCACCCAAGCGGTGTCAACCTGAGCAAAGAGAGGCAAGGCAAAAAAGAGAATAAGCAAACCAACCAAGAGTGCTCTCTTCATAGCTCTTCCTCTGTAGAGATCGGTTGTAAACTGTTTTCTATACCATTAATATAAGATTTTTGCTGCTCTTGTCAAGCCTAACAAGAAAGAATTTTCGCAGAAACAAGTGCAGCGGAAAAACACTATCCGGTGTGGACAGGCGTCGGACCCGCGTTTTGGGACAAGATTCGACCCTTCCCCGACCTCTTCCTATTCGAACCTTCCAGGGATCGCATTCCCACAAAAAAGGCATGTGCTATCTCTGGTTTGATTCAGTGAAATGTAGAATCCCCTTCTTTCTATCAAGAGCTTCCTGCAATTATGACAATAAGTGTTTTCAGCGGGATGCCCCCGGACATTGCCCAAATAGACATATTGCAATCCTTCATCAAATCCTATCTCTCTCGCCTTTTCCA
>CAZPOP010000061.1:0-1317 GCA_964588305.1 uncultured Ignavibacteria bacterium | reverse complement strand
TCGACCCTGAAAGCGTCCAGGTAGGGGCCGATCAAATCCAGGGCTTCTTTGGTGATGAATCCATTGGTCACGTAATTGGTGAGAAGACCATTCTCTTTAGCCAATCTTGCTCCGTCCAAAGTGTACTCAAACCAGATGGTCGGCTCATTGTAAGTCCAGGAGATCCCATTGCAGTTGTGCTCTTTTGCCAGGGCTATTGATTCTTCGGGAGTGATGGAGTCGGTTTGCATTTCTCCTTTTTTCGGTTTCGCGTGCGCAATATCCCAATTCTGGCAACCGGGACATCGGAAGTTGCATCCCAAAGTTCCCAAAGATAACCACTGGCTGCCGGGATAAAAGTGGAACAATGGCTTTTTCTCGATCGGAGAAACCATACAACAGGAGACTTTGGAGTAGATCAGACTATGGACCTTTCCACCATCATTGGACCGGGTACAGCAATATCCCAGCTTTCCGTTTTTGATTAAGCACCTTCTCTGGCAGACGTTGCACCGGACTGTTTTGTCCGGAAGTTTATCATAGAGCAGTGCTTCCTTGGGCGTTTTTGTGGTCGTCATCTCAACAATGGAAAGGAAGAATCCGTCTTCGCGTTCTTCGCATACGCGGTTCTTGCTTACGGCTTCCAAACAAACTCACTTCTGCGGGAAGAATCATCAACTTTATTAATATAGGATATTCTCGATTGAAAAAGAATGCAACAAATAAAAAGCCCCGCATAAGGCGGGGCGTCTTTTAAGAATCAGAAATTTCAGCTGCCCTAAGGCATACAAGGCGGCGGACCCCCAATGAAGAGATAGTTGATCAGGTACATCACGTCTGCAATGTCAATACGTGAGTTGCAGTCGACGTCTCCACTCTCCGGCGGAATCGGCTCGGAGCCTCCAGTAAACAGGTAGTTGATCAGGTAAAGCACATCGGAGACGTCCACCAGACTATCGTGGTTACAATCTCCGCAGATATAATCCGGCTTGCGGGGCGCGATCTGGATGTCATCTATATACCAACCCTCGAATTGAGCAGGATCATCGTCACTGAAAAAGGAGAACCTTATCTGCACCGAATCGCCGGCATACTCCGATAGATCATAGATCTTTTCCACCCAGCCGGCGCTCTGGCCGGTCATCATGGCCAACTCGATCCATCCCTCTCCCCTATTGATCTCACAGAATGCAAAATCCCAACCGGACTCTAGATAATACCAGGTCCAAAAACTGAGCTGGGCATCGCCTGCTATCAGGATGTAGGGACTAACCAGATAAGCGGTAAAACCGTTGCTGTACTGCCAGGTTCCTTCGTTGCCGCAGTACCAGCTGTGAC
>CAZPOP010000060.1:0-3693 GCA_964588305.1 uncultured Ignavibacteria bacterium | reverse complement strand
GCAAGAACAGATCCAATCTGGAGCCGAATCTTATCATTCCGAATCTTTCTCCTGCCTTGACCGAATCTTCTTGCTTCAACCTGCATACGATCCTTCGCGCAATGATCCCTGCGATCTGTCTGAGCACGACCTTCCCATGTTTGTTTTCTAAGCCCAACTCCGTATGCTCGTTTTCGAAAGCAGCTTTATCTTTAAAAGCAGGAAAGAATTTACCTGGATTGTACTTAAGATATTTTACAACTCCTGAGACGGGAACCCTGTTTACGTGCACATCAAAAAGCGACATAAACACGCTGACCAGAATCCCGCCTCCACCCACAAACTCCAAGTGGTCAAATGGCCTGATCAAAATGACCTTCCCATCCGCAGGAGCTAGAATCAGTTTTTCACCTTCGGGTGCCTTCCTCTCAGGATCTCTGAAAAAGAATAAGAAAAACATAAACAATATCAAGAATATCAGAGCGCCCGCCAAGCTCAATACGTTCTGAGTCAAACTGAAAGCCGCAAAAAGAATTAGTGCGAGGGTCAATGTCGGTATCTCAAACACCAATCCTTCTCTGTTCATCCAGTCGTCCTTGTGAGGAAATCAGATTGATTCAATCTTTCTCGTGACATTTCCAAATACTATACTTGGAGTCCAAACACCCTCTTAAAGATATAATCAACGTTTCTCAGATAATAAAGCAAACTGAAACACTCTTCGGTCTCTTCGCCAGTCAAATATTTCTTAACCCTTTTGTCGTTTCTGATCAAATCCGAAAAGCTCTCATTCTGATTCCAGGCTTTCATGGCGTTATCCTGAACTATCTGATAAGCCTCTTCCTTGGATGAAGCTCTCTTCGATAGCTCCAAGAGCAATCTACCTGAAAAGATCATGCCCCGGGTTTTCTCCAAATTCCTCTTCATGTTTTCCGGATAAACTATGAGATTTTCCATAATCCGGCAAAATTTGCTGAGCATATAATCCACCAGAATGGTGGAATCCGGTATGATCACTCTTTCCACGGAAGAGTGAGAGATGTCTCTTTCGTGCCACAAGGCCATGTTTTCCAACGAGGCTTGAGCATTTGTCCTAACCAACCGGGCAAGTCCACACAATCTTTCACAGGTGATGGGATTTCTCTTGTGAGGCATGGCAGATGAACCCTTTTGTCCTTTGGCAAAACCCTCCTCCAACTCCAGTATTTCAGTTCTTTGCAGACTCCTTATCTCGGTGGCGAATTTCTCGATGGAACCGGAGATTATGGCCAAGGCGGTCATAAATTCCGCGTGTCTGTCCCTCTGTATTATCTGACTGGAGACGGGGGCAGGCTTCAATTTCAATCTCTTGCATACGTACTCTTCCACCTTTGGATCTAAATTGGAAAAGGTCCCCACTGCCCCTGAGATTTTCCCCACTGAAATCGTCTCGATTGCCCTTTTCAGCCGTTCTTTGTCTCTCCGCACCTCGGCATACCACAAAGCAAACTTCAAGCCAAGCGTTATCGGTTCTGCATGAACGCCATGAGTTCTTCCAATCATAGGCGTGCGTCGGAATTCAAATGCCTTCTTCTTCAAGCTCATTTCTAAGCTGTCTAAGTCCTGCAGTATTACTTCTCCGGCTTCTCTCATCAACAAAGAGAGCGACGTGTCGAGAATATCGGAGGAGGTCATCCCGTAGTGAACGTACTTAGCTTCATTCCCGATGTTCTCTGCAAGATTGGTCAAAAAGGCGACCACGTCGTGTTTGGTCTTTTCTTCTATCTGGCCTACTCTGTTTACATCGAACTTTGCTTTTTTCTTGATCTTTGTCAGGGCAGATCCGGGAATTATTCCCAACTTGGCCTGCGCCTCGCATGCCAGAAGCTCCACCTCCAGCCATTTCTGAAATCTATTTTGGTCGGACCACAAGGATTTCATCCTTGGAGTCGTGTATCTTTCGATCATTTTATCCCTTATCTACCTTTTCCCAATCTTCTAAGAATTTCTTTATTCCCACATCTGTTAAAGGATGTTTTATCAGCTGTTCTATAACTTTGAAAGGTATGGTGGCAATATCCGCACCCATGACCGCCGCCTCCACCACGTGAAGAGGATTTCTCACGCTTGCAACTATGATCTCAGTGGCAACATCATAGTTTTCAAAAACAGCCACCATATCCTCAACCAAATCCATACCCACGTGGCTGGCATCGTCCAATCGGCCCACAAATGGGCTGACAAACGACGCTCCAGCCTTAGCGGCCAGAAGCGCCTGAATGGGCGAGAAGACCAAGGTGCAGTTAGTCCGAATGCCTTTGGAATCCAGAGTCTTTATGACTTTCAGGCCATTCTTGGTGATGGGGACTTTGATTACGATATTCTTGTGCAGCTTCGACAAATCCTCCGCCTCCTTTACCATCCCCTCCACATCCGATGCCACCACCTCCGCACTTACCGGACCGTCCACTACGTCGCAGATCTCCTTGAGAATGGTCCTGAAGTCCCCTTTTCCTTTTTCCTTGGCCAACAAGGTGGGATTGGTGGTAACACCGTCCAAAACCCCGATGCTGGCCGCCTCTTTTATTTCATCCAGGTTTGCCGTATCGATGAAGAATTTCATTTTTCGAACCTCCGCAGAATTGACTTCTCGGGAGCATCTCCATTTAGTCGGATCGAATCTAACTAAAGCGGAACACTCCGTCCTTAGTATTTAACTTCCATCAAATACAGCCCACAAGCGGGGGCTGTCGGGCCTGCTTTCTTTCTGTCCTTGGCTTCCATTATGTTGACAAAATCCGAAACCGAGAAGTATTTTCTTCCCACCTCCACCAACGTTCCCACCAGGCTCCTGACCATGGTATGAAGAAATCTATCCGCCTCGATTTTGAAAGCCAACTCGTCGCCGGACTTTTGCCAGTAAGCCCGGAACACTTGGCACATGTTTTCATCCTTGGCCGATTCGGCCACGCAGAAAGAGGAGAAATCGTGTCTGCCCTCAGTCTTCTGAGTGGCCTCGATAATATCCTCAATGCCTAATGAATAGAAAACCTCCCACACATAGTTCCTCAAGATCGCAGTTCTGCCCAAGTGGATTCTGTATTTATACAACCGACTTTTAGCATCGTATCTGGAGTTGAAATCCAAATCGACTTCTTCTGTCTTTTTTATAACAGCATCGCCGGGCAAAAGCCCGTTCAGTCCATTCATGATTGAATTCTGGTCAAGTTCGCTTTCAGTCTTAAAATTAGCCACCTGTCCTAAGGCATGCACGCCCGCGTCAGTCCTTCCAGCAGCCATGACATTAATCTTGTGACCCAGAATCGTTTCCAACCTGTTCTGTATCTCACCCTGAACTGTCCGAAGATCTGGCTGTATCTGCCAACCGTGGAAATCGGTTCCGTCATATTCGATTTCTAGTTTAATGTTCCTCATCATTCAAATCATTTTGTTTTCCCAAAGAATCTCCGGCTTTTCCTTATCGTCAAGGTCTGCCGATTAAAACGGTCATGTGAGTGCGAAGCTACAAAATTTAGCCATGCCCGACTCAGAATTTTGTGACCAAATAAGAAGTCACTATCATTAAAATGACAAAAGACAAAAAGAGGTAATCCCTAGTTTCGAGAATTAGCCTCTGAAAAGAGGTTCGGGTCTGTCCACTCCTGAAACCTCTTGCATCCAGAGCCAAAGCCAATTCCTCTGCCTTCCTGAACGACGAGACAAATAGCGGAACCA
>CAZPOP010000059.1:0-3905 GCA_964588305.1 uncultured Ignavibacteria bacterium | reverse complement strand
TATGCCATGACCGGATGGAGAATCGGGTACGTGGTAGCCACGGCGGATTTGGTAACTCAAATGCTTAAAGCACACATTCCCTTCACCATCTGTGCCCCGGTCGTTTCGCAGTATGCAGCGCTGGGAGCTTTGAAGGGAGCCCAGGAGTGGATCGAGAAGTTCAGGAAAAAATATCTCGCTTTAAGAGATCTGACCTGTGAGCGCCTGGATAGGTTGAGCTCGATATTTGAGTATCAAAAACCCAAAGGGTCCTATTGTATGTTCCCGAAGATTCTGCACAAAGACGGCTCCGATTCGCTTTCGTTCTGCAAAAGACTTCTGCTGGAGGGAAAGGTCTCCACTACTCCTGGTGTGGCTTTTGGACCTACCGGCGAGGGGCATCTCAGGATTACATTCTGCGACTCTGAAGAAGCCATAAACAAGGCCTTCGACAGAATGGAGAAGTATTTTTCTAAATGATGCATCGGGATTGATCTTAACATTCTGCCGTAAGCGGGGGAATTCTCGATGTTCCGCAGACTTCATCTCCGACCTTCGTTCGGAATGAATCCTAATGCTGAAGAGTCCGAAGATGAGGGAAGTTAGTTCAAATCTGCAAGAGAGAGAGAAATGGAGTTGGGCAAGATTGAAAAATGGTTTATGAACAGGCCAAAACATGCCAAGCACGTTATTACTCGCGCTGAAAAATTGTTTCGTCTTGTGGACGTGAAAGAAAAACAGAATTTGTTGGAGGTGGGATGTGGAAACGGAGCGGTATCTAAACATTTTGCAAAAGTATATCCCCTGACTGTTACAGGAACTGATGTGGACTCAGAACAAATTAAGCTGGCAAAAGAGAGTATTGATGGTATACCGAATGTTCGTTTTTTGGAAGCTGATGCAACAAATTTGCCTTTTGAAGACAATGGCTTTGATATTATTCTATCGTTTCAAGTCATGCATCACATATCCAATTGGTTAGACGCTTTAAAGGAAACAAGAAGGGTTTTAAGGCCAAAGGGTTATTTTATTTACGCTGACCTTGTTTATCCTAAATTGACAGCTAAAATAGGAAAAATGTTTAAACATAATTACGGTATCACAACGCTTCATGATCTAAGTTCATTTGTTCAGAAAAATGGCTTTTCCACAGTTCACTCATCGTTGTCAAAATCATTGATCCTTAATCATTATGAAGCAGTGTATCGGAAGAATGAATGATGATGGAGATGTGGGCGTATGTACTTTTAAAGAAGGCATAAAAAAGACGCTTGACTTTTAATATCGTAACGTGTTTACACCAGGGTTAAAACGACATCGCCCCCTTCAGTCGCAGCGTGGCAAACACACCAGGTGCCGGGCAAAAATGCTGGCTGCGTAAATAAGAGCGCAAAACCAGAAGAGACAATTCGACCGTTATTTTCATAACTCGGATCGACTTCCCTCACATCAATGAGTCACCCATTGTGACAACCTTTCAGCATCAGAGCAAGTTTTTTCCAAGTTTGGTGTCTACAATTGAGGTTGGATTTCGTATTCAGAAGAAAAACGGGATTCTGAATGACGGATGAGGAACTGGTTCGTAAAATCATCGATGGAGATCATTTAGCTTTCAAACGGTTGGTCGATCGTTACCAGCACTTGGTCATCAATACCTGCTACAACTTAATAGGCAATCGGCAGGATGCTGAAGACGTGGCTCAGGAGGTATTCTTTCAGGTATATAAATCAGCCGAAAAATTCCGACAGGAGGCCAAATTCTCCACCTGGCTTTACCGAATTGCGGTGAATCGCTCGCTGAATTTCATTCGCGACAATAAGCGATTTCGATGGCTGGAAAGTCTCAACTCGCTGTTGGAAGGTGAACGCGAGCGTGCACCAGACGTGCTAGCCCCAAATTCTGATCGTCCTGACATTGCACTGGAGAGGAAGGAACGAGATGCTGTGGTGCAGAAAGCTGTTGATTCGCTACCGGCCAAACAACGCGCGGCCTTTGTTCTTCACAAATATGAGGGTTTGTCCTATCAGGAGATCGCGGAAATCTTGCAGTGCTCCCTTTCTTCTGTGGAGTCACTGATTCACCGGGCAAAACTAAATCTGCAGAAGAGACTGATTCATTACCTAGAAGAAAAGTGAGTACAAAAAGCAAGTTTGACAAAGAATACGTGTCATACCAATAAGCAAAGGATTAGGAAGAAGTGAACCCAAGAGAAATTGAGAAAAACAAGGAGAGGATGTGACCCTAAATTACCGCCTTCTGTTCGTCTTCTGGTTGGTCATTCTGAGCGATCACTCCTGGGCGGAACAGCCCTTGACCCTCCCGGATTGTCTTTCGCTCGCCAGGGAGAACAGCCCCAAACTTGTTCAGGCAAAGACCGCCATAGAACAGTCCCGTCTCGGTGTAGTGGAGGCTTATTCATCGTACTATCCCAGCCTGGACCTTTCCAGTGGATATAGCTACAGCGAAGCAGGGCGCTACTCCACAAGCGTTGGGGTCAGGTATCCACTCTACCAGGGGGGATATATTCGTGCCAGCGTGAGGGCTGCAAGAGCGAGAGTGAAAATAGGGGAGGAGAGCTATCGTCTTGCAGAGGATGAGGTGATTCTCGCAGTGAAGGAGGCTTTCTTCGGAATCCTGCAGAAGCAGGAACAGATTGCGCTTGCCCAGGACGTTCTGAAGAGACGGGAACAGGACCTGGTGCTCATTAAATTGAAATACAACGCCGGCAGAGAGAGCTCACCTGCGGTGAGGGAAGCTGAAGCGAGTCTGTTGCAGGCAGAATACGATAAGGAGCAGGCAGAAAAGGAGCTGACCTTAGCCCAGATAGAGCTCAATCTGCTTCTTGGCAAACCCAGAAGGGCTGAGGTCTCCATAAGCTATCAGGACGAGGAGATACAGTTTCCGTCTCTGGACAGGTTAATTGAGGAGGCGAAGGCTCAAAGACCAGACATTCGCTCCCAGAGGGTTAACACGGACGTGCTGGAAGCTCAGGTTACTCAGGCCAAGAGCAACTACTTCCCCAAGATTTCCCTTTCATCTTCATATGGATTGGGGGGCAGCGAGTTCTTCGACCAACAAGGAGATTGGAGCGTGGGGATAAGCTTGTCCTTGCCCATCTTTGAGGGTTTTTCGAGGAAGGCAAAGGTCAAGGAGAGTACTCTGTCACTTAGGGACCAGGATGCAAGAATTCAGGAATTGGAACAGCAGATAGAGGAGGAGATCGAACAGGCATATTCCAGATGGGAACTTGCAGAAAAAGTAATTGAGGTGAATGATAAGACCCTGCAGGCTGCTAGGGAGATGTACCAACTGACAAAACTGCAATATGAGCAGGGACTGACGTCCTATTTTTTCCTGCAGCAAAAGGAAAGTGATCTTTCTCGCGCGGAGAACACCTATGTTACTGCCCTCTATAATCTGCGTGTATACAGCGCCAGGCTGCAGAAGGCATGGGGAAGGAGTAGCTGATGAGAAAACTAATGGTAGGAATCATATTTGTAGTTGTTGTTCTGGCCGCATTCTTCTATTTACGAAACAGAAATGCCAGCAATTCGGCTCAGCCAAGTTATGAGACGATCAGAGTAGGGCGCGGGAGCATAGAGATTAAGGTGCTTTCCACCGGAACCATTGAACCATACACCAGAGTGGAGGTCGGCTCATCTGTGGGCGGAAGGATAGACCGGGTGGAGGTGGATGAAGGAAACATAGTCAAGGAAGGTGACATCCTTGCCTGGATTTCCAGTGAAGATAGAATCGCACTTTTGGATGCGGCACGTTCCGGCCTGGCATCCGCGCAGAAGGAAAATGATCCGGAAGCAATCAAAGAGGCAGAGATGACTTATGAGATTGCAGACAGAGCTTACAAGCCGGTGCCTCTCACCAATTCAATATCCGGCGAGGTCATAAATCGCTCCTGTGAGCCGGG
>CAZPOP010000058.1:1718-4651 GCA_964588305.1 uncultured Ignavibacteria bacterium | reverse complement strand
TCTTCACCTTCCTCTTCCCTACCGCTTTCAAGAATTCATTATATATCTTCTCTCATCCTTTGACGGAATTTAAGTCTCCTCAGAAATTCTTCTTTGAAGTCTCTCCGGGTAATGCGGAGGTGGTGAAATACTCGGACGTCAGGATTAAAATGAACGTTATGGGTGAAAAGCCTAAGAGAGCCAAGCTCTATTGGAGAAATGAAGGGGCAACATGGAATGAGGAGAAACTGGTGAGAGTGAAGGGTGAAAAAAGACAAGTGGAAACGCCTGATTTTTCGTTCGATTTCAAAGAGGTAAAAAGGAACTTCGATTATTACGCCGAGGCGGAAGGGGTGCAAAGCGATCTTTACAAGATCACCGTGGTGGATAAGCCCAGGGTGATCGGCTTGAGACTGACCTTCAATTATCCCAGATATACCCAGATAAAGACGCAGGTGGTGGACGAAAACGACGGGAACATCAATGCCATCGCAGGAACGAAGGTCAGAATCAAAGCAAGAACCAACAAGGATTTGAGCCAAGCCAGTATCGTTTTCTCAGATGCGTCTAGGTCAGAAATGAAAATAGAAGGTAGTAATGCTAGCGGAGAAATCCTGGTCAAACGCGATGAGTCATACTACATAGAGCTTCAGGACAGGATCGGCAACCAGAACCAGGACCCCATTGAATATAGGATAGCCAAGACCGATGATCAATATCCCACGGTGGAGATTCTGGAGCCCGGACACGATCAGGATTTAAGCGAAAGCATGAGGGTTTCCCTTTTAATAAGGATCTCCGACGATTACGGCTTCTCTTCGTTGAAGCTTTTCTATCAGATAGTCTCGGAAGGAGAAGAGACCGAAGTGAAGACGATGACCATCGACATCCCCAATAACACCCGGACTGCCGTGGATGTGGAACATCTTTGGAGCCTTTCCCCTCTTCCTTTAGTCCCCGGCGATTTGGTGAGATATCAAGCGGTGATTTTCGACAATGATACCTTCAGCGGTCCCAAAAAAGCGGAAAGCAACACCTACTATTTGAGGCTTCCCTCCCTGGACGAAATCGTTGCGGAGGTGGAGAAAGAACAAGAAGGGCAAGTCGAGGATTTGGAGACTCTACTCAAGGGACAAAGAGAGCTCAAAAAAAAGATCGAAGATTTGTCTCGTGAGCTGGACAGACCCACCGGACTTGACATGGATTGGCAGAAAAGACAACAAATGGAAGAGATTCTGGAGAAGCAACAGAAGCTGGCTCAGGATCTGAAGGACGTGGCCAAGAGGATGGACGAGAACATCGAAAAGATAGAGGAGAATAAGCTGGCCGCCCTGGAGACGATCGAGAAGCTCTGGGAGATAAAGAAGCTGATGGAAGAGATCATGACTCCCGAGCTTAGAGAGGCCATGCAAAAACTTGCGGAAGCTCTTAAGAACATGGATCCGGAGCTTTTGAAAGAAGCCGCTGAAAAAATGAAAATCTCCCAGGAAGAACTTCTCAAAAGGTTGGATCGAACCATAGCGCTTCTAAAACGGATGCAAGCAGAACAGAAGCTGGAAGATCTGATAAAAATGGCGGAAAGGATGAGCCAAACCCAGGATGAGATCAATCAGAATGCCGAGGCCTCAGACAAAGAAAAACTTCCCGAGCTTTCCTCTGCGGAGAAAGGGCTGAAGGAAGATTTGGAGAAGTTTGACGAAAAGATGAAGGAATTTGGTGATCTTGCAAAGGAGTTGTCCCTTCTGCCTGCTGAGCAAATCGACGAGCTTCAGAACATGACGGAGGAATCCGGAGTCAAAGCTGACATGGATCAGATGATCTCGCAGCTTTCCGAGATGGACAAATCCGGAGCTTCGAAATCCGGAAAGAGCTGTTCTAAGAAACTGAAACAGATGGCCGACCGTCTGAAATCGAGCCAACAGGGAATGCAGATGGAAATGAAGAAGGAAATCGTGGAGGCAATCAAAAAATCCCTGTTTGATCTTCTTGAGCTTTCGGAAACCCAGGAAGGTTTATTTGAACAGGTGGGAGAATTAGAGATAGCGGATATGGAGCTGAGAACTCTGGCTCATGACCAGCAGAACCTGAAGGCCGGAGCTACCAGAGTTGCCGAAGATCTGGACACTCTGGCACAGAAAACCATATTCCTTGGCGCAGACGTTCGTAGATATATGGCTCTATCCGTAGCCAGCATGGACAAAGCTACCAGAAATTTGGAAGAGAGACAGGGCGAAATAGCATTAGATGAGCAAAACGAAGCAGTTTACGATCTGAATGTGACGGCGCGAAAACTTATGCAAGCATTGGATGCTGCTAACAAATCGTGCAGCGGATCGGGAATGGAGCAGATGTTCCAGCAAATGCAGAAGATGTGCAACAGCCAGTCATGTGTGAACGAAGGGACCGAGAAATTGGGCATGTGCGGCGGTCCGGGGATGCAGCTCTCCTTGTCACAGCAGGCAGAAATGCAAAGATTGGCGGCGGAACAGGGCGCAGTCAGAAAGAGCTTGGCACAACTGGAAAAGGAATTCGGCAATAGCTCCGAAATCTTAGGTCGCTTGGATGACCTGGGAAAAGAGATGGGAAAAGTGATGGGTGATTTTGAGAGATTGCACGTGGATCAATCCACAATAGAGAGACAAAAGAAAATACTATCTCGCCTTCTTGACGCTGAAAAATCCGTACGAAAGAGAGATTTCTCCAAGAAGAGACGAGCTGAAACAGGAGAGGATGTATCAAGGCCAAGCCCTGAAGGACTTCCCCCTGATCTGTGGCAAGCCGATCAGATGGCAAAGGATGATCTGTCCAGATTCCTGGACGAAGCTTACCCCAAGGAATACGAGCAGCTAATCAAGGAGTATTTCAAGGCTCTCTCTGAGCAAAGAATCAAGGAATAAGATCAACTTTCGAATCGGTTGATTCAGTGGATAGCCGAGGTTCTATAACCTCGGCTT
>CAZPOP010000058.1:0-1618 GCA_964588305.1 uncultured Ignavibacteria bacterium | reverse complement strand
TTGACGCTGGAAGATGATATTCTGACGTTGAAAGGAGAGAAGGTAAGACGAGCAGGAGAAGATGACGAGAAATATGACTTGAGCGAAAGAAGATTCGGGAAGTTCTCCCTGACGTTTGTGATGCCCGACTCGATAAAACCCGAGAAGATAAAGACAAGTTTTAAAGATGGGCTTTTGAGGGTGAGCATTCCGAAATCTGAAGCTGAAAAAAAGAAGGAAATCAAAGTGGAGTTTAGGTAAACGCTGTCCCTGGTAGCTGCAGGGTTCAGCCTGCGGGTCAATAGAATAGCGCAATCTAAAGATTGCGGCTACCAAATGAAAATCGATTTTGTGGACAGCCTGATTTACCGTAGATAAAACAAACAAATGAAAGGAGGGAGTTGTTATGGCTATTACCAGATGGAGACCGTTCAGGGATCTGATGAGCGTCCAGGACGGGATGGACCGGCTTTTTGACGATTTCTTTGGGCGTCCGGTGATGAGACGTGACTGGACCGAAGAGGCCTGGTGTCCCTGCGTGGATGTGTCCGAGACAAAGGACAGCGTAATCATCAACACGGAGATTCCGGGCATGTCCAAGGACGACTTCAAGGTATCGATCCAGGACAACGTTTTGACCTTAAGCGGTGAGAAGAAAGAAGAGAAAGAGGAGAAGGATGCCAACTATCATCGGATGGAGAGAAGCTATGGATCGTTCTCGCGCTCCTCCACCCTCCCTACTACTGTTCAGGCTGACAAGGTGAAGGCAGCTTACAAAGACGGCATCTTGAGGATTACGTTACCCAAATCGGAGGAAGTCAAGCCGAAGCAGATCCCCATCGCCGTCGAATAAGATCGACGGACGCCGAGGCCGCAGGGGCTTCCGACAGGAAGCCCCTGCATGACAAAACGAAAACGGCTCCTGATCCACTATCCTGGGGGATGGCGGATAGGCTTTAATACACAAGGGGCTTTAGAAGAGAGGTTTTGACAAGATAAGAAAAAAACCAAAATAAAGGGGTGATAGAAAATGAGTAAAATAATCGGTATAGACTTAGGAACAACCAACTCGTGTGTGGCGGTGATGGAGGGAGGAAATCCGGTGGTTATCCAGAATGCTGAAGGATCGAGGACGACTCCTTCGGTGGTGGCGTTCACCAAGACCGGAGAAAGACTGGTCGGCCAGGTGGCCAAAAGGCAGGCTATAACCAATCCGGATAATACCGTCTTCTCCATTAAACGATTCATGGGGCGGAAGCACAGAGAGGTGGGAGACGAGATAAAGACCGTTCCGTTTAAGGTGGTCGAGGGACCAAACGGCGATGCCCGGGTCAAAATACGGGACAAGGAATATTCGCCGCCTGAAATCTCGGCCATGGTTTTGCAGAAGATGAGACAGACCGCAGAGGATTACCTTGGTCACAAAGTGACTGAAGCTGTGATTACCGTTCCTGCATATTTCAACGACAGCCAGAGACAAGCTACCAAGGACGCGGGACGGGTTGCCGGACTGGACGTTAAAAGGATCATAAATGAGCCGACGGCTGCATCTTTAGCTTATGGATTGGACAAGAAGAAAGACGAAAAGATCGCTGTTTATGACCTGGGTGGTGGAACCTTCGACATCTCCATATTGGAA
>CAZPOP010000057.1:1737-4751 GCA_964588305.1 uncultured Ignavibacteria bacterium | reverse complement strand
ACATGCTGTTTGCCTGTCACCGGTTTCACAATCGGCAATCAGCAGATTGCCAAAGTTCGTCAACTTCTATGAGTTTGTATTTCTCCCGTTTTGCTATTAATCGGCAACCCTCAATAATGGTTTCATATTGCTCATAATTCGTGATACCTTTTAATGTGGTTACAATATGTGTTTTGTCTATGATGGAATTATCATCTTTGTACTTTTTCTTAATACTTTTCCATAAACGACTATCTATGGGAGGATGGATAACGTTTTTTAAGTTAGGTCTGCCTTGTGATGCAATATAACATCTTTCCTTCAGGTAAAGATTGATGATTTTTGCCGCCCAACCAACCGAGAATCCTGACCGCTTTGCAACTTTTTTACCTTTCTTAACTATTGCGTTGACACTCTTTCTATGCCACTTATCGAATTTCTCCTTATTGATTGGTTTATTACGAGGGGAAAAAAGCGATTTATAATTTGGAAGGGCGATCAGTGGATCAAGATGCTCGTGTGATTTAAGAGGACAACCGGAGCGGGTTCCACAAAACGACACCCATTTAGAAAACTCTTGGATTATTTTTTGTCGGACATCTGTCATGCTAACCTCCGCAAGGGGTAAACAGCATATAATCAAAGCATGTAGTTGACAAATAAAGTTTTGTCAAGAACCCCGATGTATCAGGGGATACATGACCTACAAGTTTCCCTTGTTTATATAAGTGTCTGGTTCACAATTCTTCTGTTTGTCATGGGTTCCTTCGTCAGTTGACTGCGAATCTATTCAGGATGAATCCGTGAAGCCAAAGTGAAGAGAAACGGATGAGGCATCCTTTTCTAACAGGCAGAGATTCGGACGGATCTTTGATAACTCGATATTTAAGAGCTGCTTTGAGGCTGTAGTTTATTCCAAAGCCAGTAAAAGAAGACGGTAATAGCCGGATGCATAGTAGCGCATCCACCCATTGTTGTCATAATCAGCTGCAACGTAGCTGTAGCCGGTCACGATAGTAATGTGGGTGCTCGATAGATTCCTTATGCACGCGGAGACACCGTCATCGGACTGTCGACGCATTATACTCAATCGAATAGCACTGGAACCACTTAGAGAGGTAGAAAACCAAAGTTCGGCTATGACTGTGTTGGTGCCGAGATTGTGAGCCAAAGTAATAGTGTTGGATTCTGGATCTGGCACCGGAAACCATCCGCTATCATAAACTTTGCCGGCTGGTGGCCAGATACCGAAATGGGTAGCGCTATCGGCGTGAACTGACTTGTATGCATATGGGACGCTCACTATTGGTTTTCTTGGTGTCATTTCTGGATCGTTGTCCACCTTCACTCCCAAGTATCGAACGTCGCCGATAAACACAGATTCAGGTATTTCGTTGACGCTTCCCAAGAGGACATTGAAGACGCCTCTGTCGACCTTGACAGACGATTGGGTTTCGGACCAGAGCGAATCTCCGCCCGTGCTATCCGAATAAATCGCAAACTGCATCCAGACCGTCGTATCCACACAGGCACCTTCGGCTGTGGTCAACTTACCTTGATAGTTGATGAGCTTTGGGACTTCGGCTTGTGCCTTGTGAAAAGAAAAGAGAACAAGGGCAGCACAGAAAATGATAGTAAGGTAACGCATAAAGCCTCCAAGGGTTGGCGGTAGGAACAAAGGTAGCATTCCATCTTGAATATCTTTCGTGTCAAAAAAGGATTTCTGACGATATAATAATGAAAATTCCTCAGTTGTCAAGCAAGATTTTGCGGGAAAAGGGCCACAGCTAACCCCTGTGCACCCCTTTTGGCAATAAAAACTGTAGCGGTCGCATTCATGCGACGCTTGAGGCTGGATACTTCAAGGCACCGCAAAAACGCTATGTCCCGGGCAAGTCGACCCCCGCAATCCCACTCTTTGTATTACCCGCAGGGCGGAGACGCCCCGCTGAACAGATAACTGATGAAATAAATGAGGTCACCCGCATCCACTTCCCCATTCTTGTCAACATCGGCGCAGACGGTGATCGGCTGGCATTCCGGCTCAGGACCACCTATGAAGAGGTAATTGATCAGATGAATGACGTCAGCAACGTCCGCTTCCCCATCCCCGTTGGCATCGCCGCAGAGGGTGCACTGGTGCGACAGCAGACGAATATCGTCGATGTTCCACCCGCAGAACTCCCAGGCACCGTCGGTCTCTCCCATGGTCCAGCGCAGGTATACCGTTGGCTGGCCGTCCGCCACCGCCGAGATGTCCAGGTCCATCTCGACCCACGACGTATCGGCGACCTGCTCGATGTCTTCCCAGACGGTGGTCCAGTTGACTAAATCTTTGCTCACCCGAACGTAGGCGAAATCAAACCCCTTACCCTCAACTCCCAGCCAGCGCCAGAAGCTCAGATGTACGTTGAGTAGGTCGGAGCAATCGATGGCGGAGCTGGTCAGATGCCTTTCGGGCATGCGGCTCTCGTAATCTCCATTCAGGTTGTAACCGTAAACATAATTGCCGGTGTGACCGCTTTCGGGGTCAGGTCCGCCGTGCGAGCCGCCGCCTCCGGTCGGCTGACCGAACGCCCACTGCGCCTCGGTGCTCCAGCCAGGATCGGTCTCGAAATCCTCCACCCAAACTGTGCCCAGCCCTCCCACCAGTGAGGAGTAAACCACCGCCGGAGCATCGGATGGGTTGTATACCACCCCGGACGATTCTCCCTCGGCAGTGAAATAATATTCTGGCACATCGTTACAGCCTGCCGCCGGCAGTGTGGCCTCGTAAAGATCACCGCCCAAAGTAGCCAGCGGAGCAGTGACATAGGCAGCACCATCGTAACGATAATGGAGCGTGCCCGTCCCCGGAATATACGAATCGCCCCTCTCATTGATCTGCACCGTAATGGCGGTGGGAACGCCCGGATCGACAAACTCAGGCACGCCGTCAGGCAGAAGGATGCTCATCGAAAGCGAGTTGTCCATGCCAAGGTCGGGGTTGCCCCAAAATGCGCCCCACTCGAACATCTCATACTTGGGGTAATACC
>CAZPOP010000057.1:0-1637 GCA_964588305.1 uncultured Ignavibacteria bacterium | reverse complement strand
TCGGGGTTGCCCCAAAATGCGCCCCACTCGAACATCTCATACTTGGGGTAATACCACAACCCATGCGTGTACATCTCCCTGAGTGCCCACTGATGGGCCTGCCCCTGGGTATAATCCCCCGAGGTGACGCAGGTGGTAAAGAAGTAATCCAACGATTGGCTGGAGCCATCATAGGGATCGTTCCAGCCGCCATCCCCATAGGCAACCTTGGTAGCCCCCAAAAAGCCGACTCCACCCTGTCTTAACATGGCCTGACCGATGTTAAGATCATCGGTATCGGAGTTGCTGCAGGCATCGGCGAAGATGATGGCTGGATAATCATCGTTCAGGTAGGTGCAGGTGGAGTTGGTGACGAAGGCAGAGCCTTTGGAGTAGTAAATGTGGCACGAGGTGGGCGAGCCGTGACCAGCCCAATCCACAAAGGCGTACGTGCCAGCCGACCACACGTCCCGGACGTTATTGAAGCTCAGGTTATAGTCCATAGGATAGGTGGAATAACCTTCCTCATACATGCGCGTCAGAGTCCAGCCGGACATCCAGGGTTGGTCCACCTTGGCTTCCATGAGCACGGCATTATCCGTGTCGGGCCAGAAGAAGGCAGCCAAAAGAAGCATGTTTTTCTTGAAGCTTGGGTCGTCGTTCTGCTCGTAGGCAACGGACTTTTCGCAGATGTGCAAGACGTCTGCAGGATCGCTCCAGGGAATTCTGCCAACGTTGACCTCGGAATAAAAGTCAATCGGATCGGAATCCTCGCCCCACTGATAATCCCCGTCAGCATCCCAGGACAGACTATCAGGTTGAGAGAGTTCCGCATAGTATAAATCTGTCTCGGGTTGTCCATACCCTGTGTTCTGCCAGCACCGGCGCATGGGCACGTCGTCGTAGTCCCCGATGAGTAAAACATCTTCGATACCCCATTCGCCTGAAGCGTACTTGTCCCTGAGAAAGTTTCTGATTCTCTCTGCTAAATCATAACCACCGTAGTTGATATCGATCCAGGAGGTGGTCACCACCTCAACGGTTCTTCCTTTAGATATCTCCCAGTCCACCAGAGGCGTTATGGAGGAGGTCAGTTCATCCAAAGTGATGATAACAAAATCATGAGGGTCGATAATCGTGTTTGCCTGCTGCAGATACCAGCTCTGAGCCTGGTCGTAATTGAAGATGATCTCTTCTGCTATTTGTTCTGTCCGGGGAAGATTATCAATTATAATGGTTTCCAGCGAGAGATCCTTGGGAAAGGTATAGCTTACCTGGACAGTGACTTCAGGATAATAGTCGAGTTGACCGGATAGAGGACGGTAGCTGAAGGGCGTGACTCTCACATCTACAAGATTATACTTCCTGTAACCCGCACTGCGCATGAATTCAACGACCTTCTCCGGATAGGATTCATTGGTGCCATAGACAGACATGTAGTTCTCTTCATACATCTGTCTTTCTCTTTCATAGATGAGAGGATCCTCCTCACCTATCACCCTCGGTAACCGAACAGGCGCTATCTCATATCTTCCAAGAAGCGTCACGCCTTCACCGGCAGTGAAGGTAACCTCAACAACCTCAGCTCCGGGCGGAATGGCTATGGCAAAGATCTTTGAGGGCAAGTCTGGTTTTCCTGGGACCAAAAGATGACCAAA
>CAZPOP010000056.1:0-5458 GCA_964588305.1 uncultured Ignavibacteria bacterium | reverse complement strand
AGGTTCTTTCGGTTCTTGAAAGGGGATTTGGACCTTATCACTGCACCGAAAGTCCCCAGAATCGTAGGTCCCGGAATGAAATACGGCAAACTGACATTGATCCCGCTTATCCTCGACTCAATATAGTGCCCGAATTCGTGACAGAGCAAAATCAGAAGTAGAGGAACCGCAAAGGACCAACCATTAAGAATCAGAAGAGGATCGGAAATGAAGTTCTCTCCTCTCATCATCGCCCCGGCGGCAAAGGTGGTAACCACTGTAAGGAGAAAGAGAACTAAATTAGTCCAGGGGAAAGGCTCTTTTGATTTGTATTCGGGTCTGATTACATGCAGGACGACTTGATTTTCGTTCTGATCGAAGTCCACGGAAAAACCCAAGGAGGAGAGGCGAGATGCGATGATGCTTTTCCAATCATTGGCAGGAGAGAAAGGTTCAACGCCTGAGTACAGTTTCCCCTGAATGAAGATTTCCCGCCGGGTGTGATAGATGGCAGTAATCTCCAGCATATCCTGGAGTGCTTCTCGCAGAGTCCTTATCTGATTTTGAATTTCGATTTTTGTTTGAGGTTTCATGTGTTCATTAAGGCTCACGAAACAGTTTTGAGCATTTCCTCTAACCTTTCAACCAGCTTCTTCTTCGGAATGGTCTCCTCCAGGTTCAAAATGTATATCTCATAATAACGATCATCCCGGTCTTTTTGCTTGGCCACAAATACGATTAAGTTGGCGTCCGGCGAAAAAGAAGGGTATTTCTTCTTTCCCCCATCAAAAGTCAGCCTGGTCCGGTTCGAGCCATCCGGGTTTACCAGATAAAGATCTTCTTGATCTTCCTGACCGGAGACAAAGACGATCCCTTTTCCGTCCGGCGAAAATGCAGGAAAGAAATCATCGGTCTGACCTTTGGTGAGACATCTTAGATTCTCGCCATTTTCATCCATCAAATAGATTTTCCTGGTCTTATACCCGGCATGAAACAAAATCTCTTGGCCGTCCGGGGAGAAACTGGGGCAATATGGGAGAACCAGTCTTCCCGGCTTACGAGTTATTCTTTCGGTCAATGGTTTCTTGAAAAAGATACTTTTTCCTTCGTCGGTGTCAAGATCAAGTATGTGCAGTGAGCTTCGCGCACCGAGGCGATCACAGACGAACAGAATCCTTTTGTCATCTGGAGAAAAACTTGCCAGGCCATCGTATGTATCATTATCGGTCAGACGTCTCACTCGGCCTGTATCCATCTCCTTAATAAAGATATCACGATCAAGGTTGAAGATGGTATCCTCTTGTTCTGGATAGTGATTTTCCTTTTCGTAAACGATCTTCTTGTCATCGTTTGAAAATCGAGCAAATTGTTCCGAAGAATCATCCCCGCCAGCGGAGGATAAACAGGTCTTGTTAGCACCATCTTCATCCACCACAAATATTCTGCTTTTTCTCAGCTCCCTTTTCTTCAGTCCATAATCTTCCAAAGAGAAGCTGGTATCGGAATGGTAGATGATTCTCTTGCCGTAGTGGGAGAAGCTGGGGGCATTATCCAAGAAAAGATCGTTGGTCAGCCTTCTTATTCTGTGTCTGCCCCCGGTCAGGTTGGCGATGCTGTCGATCAATCTTTGGTCGTCTGTATCATCCAGAACCTGGATAAGCTCGGAGATAGCCTGCCTCAGATCTCCCTTCTCCCAGCTGATCTTCGCTTCCTCAAACCTGATCCCGGCCAGAAGGTCAAATGCTTCTTGGTGTTGTGCATCCAGGACCAGAGCAGTCTCACATTCCTTTCGGGCTAGCGGATAGACCTGAGTTTGATAATATGTTTGAGCCAAAAGAAAATGAGCTTGGGCGTCGTCCTGGTCCTTTTGGATGGCCAGAAGAAGCGGATAGATTGCGGATTCGGGTTTGTTTTTGCCGATATATTCCGAGGCCAAGTTAAGACATTCCTCTCTGCTAGCATCAGAGGATATTCCTTTTGAAAAATGCTGAAGGGCAGTTCCTGCGACTAGTACGAGCGCGGCAGCTACAAGAAAAGCAAACAGCAATTTAAGAAGTCTTTTGTTCTTCATACTTTTAATATACGAAGAAGAGCAAATAAGATGGCAAGATTTGGCCGGCGGGCTCGACGGATTAAGAGGATCGGTTATGTGCTTCGGTTGTTCTGTAAGGCAGAGGTTTCATACATCTCCCTCTTGTACCCGGTGCTCTCCGTTTCATTGGACAGCCGCGGTAGGGGGTGAGGTTATCATCAAGCCCGCATCCTAGGCCGAGGTCATTTTGGAATATCGGTGGAACGAGTGAGTCTTAAGATGCGGTTGTTTCCTGTGTCTGCCACGTATACGATCTTATCATAATAGGCGATTCCCTTCGGATTCTCAAATTCTTTTCCTCCACTGCCTCCAGTTCCAAAGGACAGAATCCGGGCGCCGTTCTTGGAGAACTTCAAAACGGAATCCTTCTCGCTGTCCAACACAAATATGTTGCCGTCCTCATCCACGGCCAGGTCTTCGGCCTGCCCAAAAGTGCCTTGCCAATATATGTTGGAGCTATCGGTCCAGGGAATCACCGGATATAGATCCTTTCCGTTTAGTATCTGAACGGAGAGATAGCTCAGAGAGTGGCAGAAACCGAGGTTGAACCCGGTTGCGGTGAGGAAGGTAAGAATCCCCCGGGGATAGTAGCTCTTTCCGAATTCCGATCCTTTGGGAATAAGGGCTCCCAGATTCTCGGTCGTGCACGGTTCATAGAAGCGAAATCTGGTTATCTGGCTTCTGGTAAAATCGCATACATAGTATTCGGCGTAGCCGGATCGGGGCAGAGGATTGGGGGCAATTCCCAAATAGACTGTGGCCGACGTATCCACCAGAAACGTGTCTACCGGGACGATGACCGTGTCGGTGTCGCTGATCAGCGTTTCCATTACGACGTGGTGAACGCTGTCGATTAAATCAGGTGCAACATAAATGCTCACGAAATCCTCATCTTGAGTTCCTTTCTTATAGATGATGCTGTCACCAGTCGCCAAAAGCCTGAAAAGCCGATCCTGAGACACGTTTCTTGGGTTTTCTACCCCATCGTACTGTTCGATGAACTCTCCGGTTTGATCCAGTTTGATGATCCGATCATTACCCGTGTCGGCAATGTAGATATAACCATCGAAACCCACGTGAACATCCCGAGGATGATCGAAGGAAAGGCCATTGGCCTCTTCCCAAGCTTGGCCCACCGGAAGATAGGTTGTGTCCAGAGTCCCGCCACCTGGCTCAGCCAGGTTGGTCGGGAGTTTGACCTTCCGGCCACAGCCAGAGAGAATGATTAGCAGACTCAATATCCAAATGTATTTTCTGTCCATAACAGAATAACCTAAGATCGTTTTGTCGCGTGGCAGCTCCGTGTGCGACGCTTTACGCCGGCGCCAAGCCCTTCAGGGTGAATCTCTTCAGGATGAACCCCCACGCTACCTCTCACCACCTAATAGCGATTCCCAATTTTATGTTCCGCGGTGCCAAATATCTGGAGGGGTCCGACCACAAAGGAACCTTACTCCCCTTTTCGGGCAAATAGGGATCGCCCTCACCATAAGGAATCACATCCTCCTTTTTATATGCATCTCCGGTCAAGGGATTCATTATCACCACGTTCTTGTTATCAAAGAGATTGGTGGCTTCCAACAAGAGACTGTATCTCAGTCTCCTCCAAGCAAAATGCTTCTGAAAACTGAGGTCGACACCGGACCAGTACTTGCCTATCTTGGCATTGATATCGCTGTCGGGCACATAAGAGACCTCTCCTTCCGGTGAGATAACTTGTTTGTATGAAGTATATCTTTGTCCGGAATGTGCCCAGAAATTCAAGTTCAGATCCCAATCGGGTGGCAGTTTCAATCCAAACAGTCTGAATCTTTTTTTGTCGGAGAAAAAGGTAGCTCTTAAGGCCACCTGCCAGGGCTTGTCCCAGTCGAAGATCACCTCCTCATATATGTCCTGAGCAGATCTTCCCCCGATCCCCAGCAGGATGTCCTCGGGCTCGGACCTTTCCCCTACAGTCTTGGAAAACCCCAGCTGAATCGAGCCAGAGAAGAAATCCCCAGCTCTTCTCTTGTACTCGATCTCCACGCCTTTGCTCGATGCAAAATCGGCATTGAAATACACTAAATAGACATTCCCCGGACTCAGAGTATCCGGAGTCACTCGCGCGGCGGTGATGTAGTCGTAGAGGCCCCGATAATAAGCCACCAGACTTAGAGCATCATTTTCGCTGATAAGGGATTTGATTCCAATCTCGTAGGAGGTTACCCGTTCCCAGTTCAGATTCGGATTTCCCCACAGTTGGTAGGTCGATTGGGTGGAAGAATAGAGCTTGGCGCAGAGATATTGAGGATTGGGCTTTCTGGACAGGCGCCCGTAATTGAAAAAGAAAGTGGAGGTTTTCCCGAAGGGTGCGGAGAATCCGAGCCTGGGGCTGAAGACTCCTTTGCCCCGGTGCCCCAACAACTTGAATGTTTTCTCTTCAAACTCCTCTCGCATTCTCTGGGTGATGGTGGGCAGGGAGGTATCCTCTATGGCTTTCTCCACATATTCCCCCGGAAACCAAAAGTCATACCGGAGGCCGAAATCGAATGTGGCTTGTTCCAACTTGAGTTCGTTGCTTAGATAAACTGCACCGTCATTGGGAAATACCTTGTAAAGATCATAGCTTAATCCGAATCCACTTTCGCCGAGCCAGGGTTTGTAAACATCCAGCAGTTGAATGGTCTGATACTCTTCGAAAAGCCCGACCGTAACGGTATGCATATCGCTCAAAACGCTGGTCCAATGCATCTTCAGAGCGTAAGTCTCCGCAAAATGATCGTACCAGGTGTCCCCATCTCCATGCTCATAAAATCCATCCCCGATACACACCGTATAATAGGAGCTATCCGAGTCTATGATTGTATCTCGCGGCAAGACATCATGCGGCTCAATGTATTCAGTCCAATGTTTTCCATTTACGTCGGAATGAAGGTTGGTGAAAAAACGGCTGAGGTTTATAGAATAGAGATGTCTTTCCCCCAATATCTTTTGAAAAGACAGCATTTGGAAGTTGCTTTCGTGGGTGAAGACGTTGTAGTTTTCTAATATCTTAGAATACTCGTAAGGATGACCATAGCTGTACGTAGGAGCACTCATCCGGGTCAGAAGGAGACTTTTATCCTGGTTGATCACCAGGGATTTCCCCGCAGTGAAAAAGCACTTAAAGGAGGAGTCCTTCCAGGTCAGTTTGAATATCCCCAGATAGCGGTTATCTGCCCGAGGAGAGAATCTGCTTTTTTCGAAGGAGGAGGAATAAAGCTTCTGGGGATGGTCCAGATGCGTATCGGATATATTCATATTGGTGTTCAAGAAGAAATAAAAATCACCCGGGGGATCTAAGCCAAATTTGATCAGGGTTGACTTGATGAAAGGGGCTGGGCCAGAGAAGCTAAAGTCCAAAATGTC
>CAZPOP010000055.1:0-5961 GCA_964588305.1 uncultured Ignavibacteria bacterium | reverse complement strand
TCAAGGGAACGTCCAGAGTATCAAGAATGAGCGCATCTAAATCCAAATCCGTGGCATGTATCCTGAACTCCAAGACCTCTCCCTCAACTACCGCCTGAGGTCCTATCGGATCCAAGACCGGTGCATGATTGCCAAACTCGGTCACTGTTATATCCACCAGCTCGGTGTCAGCCAATGTACCGTCGCTGACTATGAACCGAACCGGATAAACTCCTGCCTGAGTGAAATCAGGATCGAAGGTAAATAGTGCATGGCCGTTTCCACTGTCTATGAATGCGGCATTGGCCGGAAGATCCTCGGAAGTCAAACTCAAGGGATCATTATCATAATCTGATGAGGTCAGCACAAACTCAAGATGAGCACCCTCAACCACAACCTGCGAGCCAATTGGGTCCAGCACTGGATCGATATTGGTGTGAAGCACCGTTATATAGACATGTCCTGTATCAGCCAAAGAACCATCAGAAGCGATCACCGTTACGGTGTAATCCCCGGCCTGATCATAGTCAGGCATAAACTCCAGTAATGCGTGTCCATTACCACTGTCGTAAAAAGTCGCATTAGTTGGAAGATCTATGGCTGTAATAGAAGGAATGGTTAAATCCGGGTCGGTGGCAATGATTATGAGGTTCAGCGTATCTCCCTCGGCCACGGTCTGCGAATCTATTGGTGCCAACTCCGGTGCCCTGTTGGTAACCGTAACGTCGATGTGGACATACTGGCTATCAGCCAACTCGCCGTCTGAGGCGATGAACAGAACATCGTAACTACCCGCCTGGCCATAGAGAGGATAGAAATAAAACCCTCCGGTTCCATCGCCGCTGTCAACGAATGATGCATTCTCCGGAAGGTCTTCAGCTGTGAACGATGGTGTCGTTCCATCAGGGTCAGACGCCGATACGAGGAATATCAAAGTGTCCTGTTCAGCCACCACCCGAGGAGTAGGAATCGAATCAAGCTCTGGAGGTGGGTTCACATGGTTGACGGTGATGTCAACATAGATTGTATCTGCCAGGTCTCCGTCGCTGGCAATGAACCTTATTATGGTGAAACCGGCCTGGTCGTAGTCCGGGTAGAATTCAAATAGTCCGACATTATTGCCCGAGTCAAAGAAGGTGGCGTTTGGCATCAAATTCTGAGCCGTGAGAGTAAGTGTCTCTAAATCCGGATCGTTGGCATTCACCAAAAACGCCAGATAACCGCCTTCATCTACCGTTTGAGGCGCAATCGGATCCAGCACCGGCGGCCTGTTAACATTATTGACGGTAATGTCAACGTACTGGCTGTCTGCCAACTCGCCATCAGAGGCTTCAAACAGAACCGTATAAAAACCTGCCTGGAAGTAGTCGGGATTGAAGGAGAAGGTGGCGGTGCCATCGCCGTGATCAACGAGGCCGGCATTATCTGGAAGATCATAAGCGGATAATATCGGAATAGTGCCGTCAAAATCGCTGGCACTCACCACGAACTGCAACAACTGACCTTCATCAACAGTTTGGGGCGTAGGAATACTATCGAGTTGGGGTGCAAGGTTGACTTGACTAACCGTTATGTCAACAAGCTCAGTGTCTGCCAAAGCTCCGTCATCGCTAACTATGAACCGAACCGGGTAGACGCCAGCCTGGGTGGAATCAGGGTCAAAGGCAAATAGTCCGTGACCATTACCACTATCTGTGAAGGAAGCATTAGTTGGCAAATCCTCAGCTGTCAAGGTCAAAGCATCATTGTCAAAATCCGAAGAGGTAACCACAAACTCAAGATGTGAACCCTCATCAACTTCCTGTGGGCCAATGGGATCTAAAATAGGGGCAAGGCTAACCTGGTTGACCGTTACGTCCACAAGCTCGGTGTCTGCCAAAGCTCCGTCACCTACTATGAACCGAACCGGGAAAACTCCAGCCTGGGTGGAATCAGGATCAAAGGTGAACAATCCATGACCATTGCCGCTGTCTGCGAAGGAAGCATTGGATGGCAAATCCTCGGCTGTCAAGGTCAAGGCGTCATTATCAAAGTCCGATGAGGTAACCACAAACTCAAGATGAGAACCCTCATCCACTGCCTGAGGGCCGATGGGATCTAATATTGGCGCAAGGTTGAACTGGTTGACCGTTACGTCCACAATCTCAGTATCTGCCAAAGCTCCGTCGCTTACTATGAACCGAACCGGATAAACTCCTGCCTGGGTGGAATCAGGGTCAAAGGTAAACAGTCCGTGACCATTGCCACTGTCTGCGAAGGAAGCGTTGGCCGGCAAGTCCTCTGCCGTTAAGGTCAAGGCGTCATTATCAAAGTCCGATGAGGTAACCACAAACTCAAGGTGAGAACCCTCATCGACTGCTTGTGGACCGATGGGGTCCAATAATGGTGCGACATTGACATCATTGACCGTCATATCCACCAGCTCAGTATCTGCCAAGGCTCCGTCGCTTACTATGAACCGAATCGGGTAAACGCCAGCCTGGGTAGAATCAGGATCAAAGGCAAACAGTCCATGACCATTACCTGAGTCAGTGAAGGAAGCATTGGTCGGCAGATCCTCAACTGTCAAGGTCAAAGCATCATTGTCAAAGTCCAACGAGGTAACCACAAACTCAAGGTGAGAACCCTCATTCACTGCCTGAGGACCGATGGGATCTAGTATTGGCGCAAGGTTAACCTGGTTGACCGTTACGTCTACAAGCTCAGTATCTGCCAAAGCTCCGTCGCTTACTATGAACCGAACCGGGTAAACTCCAGCCTGGGTGAAATCAGGATCAAAGGTAAACAGTCCGTGCCCATTACCACTGTCCGTGAATGCCGCATTGGCTGGCAAATCCTCGGCTGTTAAGATCAAACTATCACCATCAGAGTCCGACGAGGTAACCACAAACTCTAAATGTGACCCCTCATCCACTGCTTGAGATCCGATCGAAGCCAGTACCGGCGCCTGATTGCTCACCGATATCAAGACAGTGTCCGGGAGACTCACCAAATCTCCATCGTCCACCTTTAACTCAAACTCATAATTGCCCTTAACAGCCGGGGTGAAGGTGGGATCCGCAACATTGCTGTCAGATAAACTCACCGAAGGCCCAGACACCTGAACCCAATGATAGTCTATCGAATCCCCATCCGGATCATAAGAGCCAGAACCATCCAGGGTCACTAGTATTCCCGCCTCAACATTCAACTGATCGGGGCCGGCATCAGCTGTGGGAACACGATTAACGTCATTAACTGTCACAGAAACCACCTCTGAATCGGATAATGCTCCGTCCGAGGTGATGAAGGTCACGCTATGCACTCCGCTCTGAGTGTAATCAGGATCAAACGTGAACAATCCGTGACCATTACCGCTGTCTGCAAATGTTGCATTGGTGGGCAAATCCTCAGCCGTTAAGGTCAGAGCATCATTGTCAAAGTCCGATGAGGTAACCACAAACTCTAAGTGTGAACCTTCATCCACGGCCTGAGGACCGATGGGATCTAAGACCGGCGCGATGTTGACCTGATTTACCGTTACGTCCACAAGCTCAGTATCAGCCAAAGCTCCATCGCTGACTATGAACCGAACCGGGTAAACTCCTGCCTGGGTGGAATCAGGGTCAAAGGTAAACAATCCGTGTCCATTGCCACTGTCTGTGAAGGTGGCATTGGATGGTAAATCCTCAGCCTTTACGGTCAAACCATCACCATCAAAATCTGAAGAGGTGACCACAAACTCCAAGTGTGATCCCTCGTCCACAGCCTGAGGACCAATCGGGTCTAAAACAGGGGTAACATTAACATGAATAACCGTTACGTCAACGATTTCGCTGTCCGCCAGTACACCGTCACTAACTATGAACCTAACAATATAAACACCACTTTGAGCATAATCGGGATTAAATTCGAATAGACCATGACCATTGCCCGAGTCCGTGAAGGAGGCGTTGGCTGGTAAGCCCTCGGCTGTTAAGGTCAAGGCGTCATTGTCAAAGTCCGAAGAGGTAACCACAAACTCTAAATGTGAACCTTCATCTACAACCTGAGGACCGATGGGATCTAATATTGGCGCAAGGTTGACCTGGTTGACCGTTACGTCTACAACCTCAGTATCAGCCAAAGCTCCGTCGCTGACTATGAACCGAACCGGATAAACTCCTGCCTGGGTGGAATCAGGGTCAAAGGCAAACGATCCATGACCATTGCCGCTATCAATGAATGCGGCATTGGCTGGCAAGTCCTCGGCTGTGAAGGTCAAGGCGTCGTTGTCAAAATCTGATGAGGTAACCACAAACTCTAAGTGAGAACCCTCATCCACTGCCTGTGGGCCAATGGGGTCTAGAACCGGCGCCAGGTTGACCTGATTTACCGTTATGTTCACCAGCTCAGTATCTGCCAAAGCTCCGTCGCTTACTATGAACCGAACAGGGTAAACTCCAGCCTGGGTGGAATCAGGATCAAAGGCAAACAGTCCATGACCATTCCCTGAGTCAGTGAAAGAAGCATTGGATGGCAAGTCCCCAGCTGTCAAGGTCAAGGCGTCATCATCAAAGTCCGACGAGGTAATCACAAACTCAAGGTGTGAATCCTCGTCCACTGCCTGTGGACCGATGGGATCCAGAATAGGAGCAACATTGACATCATTAACCGTTATAGACACAAGCTCGGTGTCTGCGAGAGCTCCATCGCTAACGATGAATCGAACCGGGTAAACACCGCTCTGAGCATAATCAGGGTCAAACTCAACTAAACCATGACCGTTGCCTGAATCTGCGAAGGAACCATTGGATGGCAAGTCCTCAGCTGTTAAGGTCAAAGCATCATTGTCAAAATCCGAAGAGGTTACCACAAACTCTAAGTGAGAGCCCTCATCTACTGCCTGAGGGCCGATGGGATCTAAGACCGGCGCGATGTTCACCTGATTTACCGTTACGTCCACCAGTTCAGTATCTGCCAAAGCTCCGTCGCTGACTATGAACCGAACCGGGTAAACTCCTGCCTGGGTGGAATCAGGATCAAAGGTGAACAGTCCGTGTGCATTGCCACTATCCGCAAATGTCGCATTGGCTGGCAAGTCCTCGGCTGTCAGGGTCAAAGCATCATTGTCAAGATCCGAAGAGGTAACCACAAACTCAAGATGTGAACCCTCATCGACTGCCTGTGGGCCGATGGGATCTAGAATAGGAGCAACATTGACATCATTAACCGTTATAGACACAAGCTCGGTGTCTGCCAAAGCTCCGTCGCTTACTATGAACCGAATCGGGTAAACTCCAGCCTGGCTGAAATCAGGATCAAAGGTAAACAGTCCGTGCCCATTACCACTATCCGTGAATGCCGCATTGGCTGGCAAACCCTCGGCTGTCAGGGTCAAGGCATCATTATCAAAGTCCGAAGAGGTAACCACAGACTCTAAATGTGAACCCTCATCCACTGCCTGTGGACCAATGGGATCTAAGACCGGCGCTAGGTTGATCTGGTTGACCGTTACGTCCACAACCTCAGTATCTGCCAGAACTCCGTCGCTGACTATGAATCGAACCGGGTAAACGCCAGCCTGGGTGGAGTCGGGATCAAAGATAAACAATCCATGACCATTACCTGAGTCAGTGAAGGAAGCATTGGTCGGCAGATCCTCAGCTGTCAAGGTCAAGGCGTCATTGTCAAAATCCGATGAGGTAACCACAAACTCAAGGTGAGAAACCTCGTCCACTGCCTGTGGACCGATGGGATCCAGAATAGGAGCAACATTAACGTCATTAACCGTTATGTCAACAACCTCAGTATCAGCCATAGCTCCATCGCTCACTATGAACCTGACCGGGTAAACACCACTCTGGCTGTAATCAGGGTCAAAGGTAAACAGTCCATGACCATTACCTGAGTCAGTGAAGGAAGCGTTGGTCGGCAAATCCTCAGTTGTCAAGGCCAAGGCATCGTTGTCAAAGTCCGATGAGGTAACCACAAACTCCAAATGTGAACCTTCGTCCACTGCCT
>CAZPOP010000054.1:0-6206 GCA_964588305.1 uncultured Ignavibacteria bacterium | reverse complement strand
TGTTTGAAGACGTTCGAGAGATTGTGGGTCAGGTTTAGAGATAAAAAGAGGATAGAGGAACGCCCTGATTCTATCTGTTCAGGGAATCTTAAGAGGGATGAGCCCCGCTTTTTCTGTGGTTTTTCGTCTCGTCTCCGATTACCCTCTGTATTTCTTCAAACGTCGTAGCCCCCTCCAGGACTTTCCTTATTCCCTCTTCCTGCATACTTTTCATGCCCGATTTCAATGCTTCCTTGCTTATGCGATTGGTCGGGGCTTTAGCGTTTATCAGTTCGGAGACCTCTCTATTTGGAACCAAAAGTTCTACAAGCCCAGTTCTCCCTTTATACCCGCTCATTCGGCAGTTGCGGCAGCCCTTACCTCGCCTCAATTCGAGTCCTGACTTTTGATCTAAATTGAAACTCCTTAGAACATTTTTGTCAGGAACATAAACTTCGGGGCACTTGGGGCAGACTTTCCTAACTAATCGTTGAGCCAAAACACCTCTTAAGGAAGAAGAAAGCAAGAAGGGTTCCACTCCCATGTCCAATAGCCGGACAATCGCTCCCGGAGCATCATTGGTGTGTAACGTGCTGAATACGAGATGACCGGTCAGAGCCGCATGAATTGCCAGCTCGGCTGTTTCCTGATCTCTTATTTCTCCGACCATTATAATATCTGGATCCTGACGCAGAATTGATCTCAAAGCATTGGCAAAGGTCAGTCCGGCTTTTGCGTCCACCTGTCCTTGACTTATGTTATTCAGCTGGTATTCCACAGGGTCCTCAATGGTGATTATGTGTCTGCTTTCTGTGTTAACGGAATTCAAAGTAGCATACAACGTGGTGGTCTTTCCGCTACCCGTGGGTCCGGTCACCAAGATGATGCCATTCGACACACAGAGGAGATCCTTATACCTTTCGAGAGTCTCAGGCGAAAATCCTAAGTCTTCTAACTTGATCTGTCCCTTGGTCAAGTCCAGGATTCTTATTGCTACCTTTTCTCCGTGGACCACAGGATAGGTGGAAATTCTTAAGTCAATTTTTTTGCCAGAAATGTTTAGATGAATCTTACCGTCCTGGGGTTTTCTTTTCTCACCAATATCCAGCTTGGCCAGTATTTTTATCCTTGACACGATGGGTTGGGCATAATGTTCTGGAAAAGAGGACATATCATACAGAAAACCATCAATCCTGAAACGAACACGCAGTTTATCTTTCTCGGGCTCTATATGGATATCGCTGGCTTCCTCTTTAATCGCCTGGTTCAAAATGGCGGCGACAACTTTAACGGCGGGGCCACCCAGACCGTCGCCTGTCAGCTCCAAAGCTTCCGGTTTTCCCAAATCTACCAGCGGTTGTTTCTCGTCTGTTTCTATTTCTCTCACCAACCCCTGCAAATGCTCTTTACTCCCAAAGAAGCTATCAATTGCCTTGGAGATTGTTTCTTCGCTTGCCACCACCGGTTCAATCTTAAGTTTGGCAATACTTTTAATCTGGTCTATCGCAAAAACATCGACCGGGTCGGCCATTGCAATGGTCACCGTATCTTCAATCTGAAATAGAGGAATCATCTTGTTCTTTCTGGCTGTGGCCTCGTCAAACAACGCCACTACCTTAGGATCGATGGAATAATCGTTCAAGTCCACATGCGGGATTCCCAAATGTCTGGCGATAAATTGATTTAGCTCCTCCGAAGTCATAAACTTCAACTCCAGAAGTACTTCTCCCAGGTGTTGCTTTCGATCTTTTTTCTCCTGCAATGCAGTCTGGAGTTGTTCGTCAGTAATCAGTCCCTCCTCCACCAGCCGTTTCCCCAACTTGTCTAAAAGTCTAAGACTGAGCACTGATTCTTTTTCTGAGGTTACCTCCATACTATAACCTCCTTCATTTGTTCCATATAAGTTTGGGAGAAATAAAAATCACCAGCTCCTTTTTGAGTTTTTGTAAAGATTTATATCGAAACAAAAACCTTAGCAGTGGTATGTCACCTAAAAGTGGTATCTTGGATACGGAAATCCGCTCCTCTTCTGAAATAAGCCCACCGATAACCAAGGTGGATTGGTCCTTTACCGTCACTACCGTTTCGGTCTCCTTGGTGCCAATGATGGGGACTTCGTCTCCGTTGCTTAACGTTCTCCATTCCTTGACCGCGCTGACCTCAACGTGGATCTTGAGAATAACGAAATTGGAATCTGTCACATGAGGGGTGACAAAAAGCTTTATCCCTACGTCTTCAAACAGAACCGAGGTGGTGGTTATTCCGGAAGCCGTTTGACCAAAGCTCTGTTGATAGGCAACCTTATCCCCCACCAGTATCTTGGCTTCCTTATTATCAAGAGCGACTATGCGAGGACTTGACAAGATATGGGTGTTTACCTGTTTTGCCAAACACTGCACAATCACGTCCGCATCGGCATGAAAGATGTTCAAGAACAGCCCGGTGTTTCCCATTGGTAGATTGGTTTGACCTTCAACTCTGATATCATCATCTACCAATTTCAAACGTTCCCAGTTTATCCCCTGCTCAGTGGTCTTGTCCAGCAAAGCCTCTACGATCTTGGATTCAATCTGTACCTGAGGAGTATTTTTGTCAACCCCCAACAGATCCGGGTCCGCTTTGATGATTCTATATATTTCTCCCTCCTTGACGAAGTCATATCCACAGGAGCACAAAATCGTGCTCAGAGCATCTTCTACTCTTACAGTAGTGAGACGCCCGGTGACCTTAGCTTGAACCTCATGACTGCTTATTATGTTGAGGTTGGTGCCTTTGGAGAAGATCCGCAAAACGTCCGTGAGATCTGCCTCTTTTAGATCTAAACTTATAGTTTCAGCGAGTGTGTCAAATTCCAGGCTGGAGATTCGACTTGTGTCGGGAAAGCCTCCACATGAGTTGGCCAGAGCATAGACCAGGTTTCCGGTAACTAGAAGAATTAGGCCAAGTTTTTTCACCTTAAGCCCCCCATCAGTCATAAAAGAAGATCAATCTACCGTTAGAACGAATGTTTGATCACCGGATCCAAGAGTGACCTTCCCCATCTCGATCTTGGTCACCTTCATGTTTTTAACCACATCTCCTGTCTGCACGATCTGATTATCAAGTATGGCGTAGCAACCGTCCTGATTCACCATAATGCTGGTCAGCTGGGGCAGAGGTCCCTTCATCTGTTTTTCACTTTTCTTCTTTGTTATCGTGCTACGTTTTGTCACAGGTTTAAACAAATTCCGCGCCCACTTCTCATCTGGTTTTTTACGGACGTCTCCCAAACCCGAATCTAATTCTGAAATCAGATCAAAAACATCAAGAAGTTCCTCCTCGCTGCTCTCCGGAGAAGATTCAATTTCTGCTACATACTCCATCAGCTTAGTCTGTCTCAAGCTCAGAGGTAAAGACACTAAAGACAAAAAAGTGCCTATTATCACGATCAGCTTAGGTTTCATCTTTTAAAGCTCCCCCCTTGAAGACAAAAGCCGTGCAGGTCATTTTCGTCTCCAATTGTGAAAGCGCATCTTCCTTCACAGCGATGCTAAATGAGTTGATCCGGATGAACCTGGGCATTCTCTCAATAGAGGTCAGGTAACCTTGAAGTTTCGTTAAGTCACACGCGAATTCCAGTTCAATCGGCGTTTCCCGCCATTCTCCCTGATCTGTCAGCTTACCCGGTTCGATTCGCAATAGCTTCGCCCCATTTGATTCGGCCGCTCGGGATAGCAAATCCAGAAGTTCACCCAGCCTTTCCTCTTTTGGAAACATCTGCTCCAGTTCATCTGACAGCTCGTTGATTCTTTGAAAACCTTGGTGGACCTCAGTTAGTTCGGCCACATATTGTCTTTTCTCCGGAATTTCCACATCATTCAAATCTTGGAGTCGTCTCTGTCCTTCAGCCACCTGTTGCTTCAGCTTTTCCAAGAGCCCGACTGAAGGAGAATAATGATAGTATCCCCAAAGTGATATGGAGCCAATAGCGAAAGCCAGAATCAACCCCCCTCCACTAAGTACCAGCTGTCTGTTAATCTTCATGTTTCCTTTCCTCTAATCTTCCTTTAATCAAATAAGTGAAAACGCCCTTTTGATACCTACTTCCCTCTCTTTCCGCCAAGTCAAGCTTCATGTCCTTAAACCAGGGATGCGATTCCAGATTTGTCAGAAGTCCGCCAAGTGCCTCTTCTCCTAAGGCGACGCCTTCTATGGTCAAGAGTCTGCTGCGGTTGGGGGTCGTCTTATCTTTTTTTTCTTCAGTCTGAATGGTTAAGGAAAGCTGGGTTACCCAAACTTCAGGTGGCATCATTGAGCTTAGCTCTTTTAGAAGGGCTGAGGGAAAGGTGTAATTTGATAGGACATTCTTAACCATCCTGCCCCTGTTTTTCAGCTCATCCCGGTTAGGCAGCTTGTGCTCAAATTCGGCGATTTTCTGGTCCAAGTCTGTCTTCTGCTGCACCAGAAGCTGGCCTTGAATGTTCTGCCTGGCTATCTGATTTTTGTATTTCAAAACATAAGCTTTTTGAACCACATGTATAGCCAAGAAGCCAACTATCACCAGAAGAACCCACATCGCCAGTATCTTTCTTGTGTTCATGTCTGCGGCGATTTGTAGTTCCTTCGGGATTAGATTTATCCTTTGTTTTGTCATCCGTTTTATCATCATCTCCTCCAGGTGCCTAAACCCACTGCCACGCTTAATCGACCGAATATCTGTCGCAGGTACTTTCGGGCTTCGGGGTTTTCCGCAGACAGCCGAGAATCCAACGGGTCAAACAACCTGACGTCCATTTCCAACCGCTGGCTGAGAAATTTGTGCAGGCCAGGCAAACCAGAACCGCCTCCGGTCAAGAGCAACTCCCCTACCTCATCTTCGGGGAATTGAGCACGGCAGTATTCAAATGATTTGTGAATTTCCTGAACCAGATTGTCCGTTTCCTGCTCTAAGGTTTTAGCGACATCGAACGATTCTTCCTCAGAATCTGGACCGTCTTCTCTTACTTCACTTAACAACCCCACTTCTCTCTTCTGAGTCTCCGCCTTCTTGTGTTCATATCTGAGTTTGTTACATAAAGCCAGGGTTAGATTCTCTCCGCCCGATTCGATTTCGCGGGTAAAGCTCAAAAATCCATCTCTTACTATGTTCAACACCGAGGTACCACACCCAATGTCTAAAATGGCAAAGGTTTTTTGACAAAACTCAGGTGCCAGTTCTAATACCGCACCGGTTAAAGCGATGGCTCTGGTTTCTAAGACAGCACATTTCAATCCCGCCGACTGAAACAGGGAAATGCACTCTTCTATTCTTCTTTTGGGAGCTGATACTAAAAATATATCTAAGTTGTCTTTTGAATCATCCTGTTTTGATTTAATCAGGTAATCCATACAAAGCTGATCTGAAGGCAGATCGGTATACTTTTTGATCTCCCAAGTCAACACCTTCTCTAATTCTTTTTTGGGCATCCGAGGCAGGGTTATAAGTCTCTGGACGAAGTCATCGCCTGAAACTGAAAACGCCACCTTGTTGGTTGTGACTTTAAACTTTCTTAAAGCATTCCGTATGTCCAGAGCTAACGTACCTGGTGTGTCCACCTTTGAGAATGCTCCAGAGGAAAAATCAACTATTCCTGCATTAACTAATCTCCAACCTTTCTTGGTTTTATTCACCTCCGCGAATTTAATTCCGCTGGAGCCGATGTCCAGACCCAAAAGAGTGTTTCTTCTTCTAAATCCGGATAGTTCCAGCACACGCTCAATCTTGCCCTTAAAAGCCGGATGTCCCTTTTCTTCCACCCTGGGTTGCTCACTCTCAGATATCTGATCGATCAGTACTTCGCTTTTTTCTTTTTTCAGTATCTCCATCATCAGCAGAATGGTATTTCTGTTTACTGCCTACTGTTTACTGTCTACAGCTTGTAGTTTCGCACGCAGATTTCTACAGGAAATGAATTCGAATCAGGTTCAGTGCCAAGTCTGCGAGAGACCAACAAATTGACATAAATTCTTCCTGATTGGCAAAATCCAGTAGTGCTATCGTCCACAAAGAAATCCCCCCTGACTGAATTAACATCCTGGGTGCTGAAAAAAGGAATCAGTTGTCCTGAGCCGCCCTGGTATGAGCGATACAGGAACAAATCACTCCCCACCGTGGAAAAATAGTATCTGATCGAATCGGCATAGTTTTCATTTGTAAAGAAACGAAGGATTCGGCTATCCGCACTCACCCAGGGACGCAGACTATCCGG
>CAZPOP010000053.1:0-6640 GCA_964588305.1 uncultured Ignavibacteria bacterium | reverse complement strand
GTGATCTCCTCCAAGTTCTTGTTCAGTTTCTCCAGCATCTTCTGATAATCCCCTCTTTTTTCTTTCTCCTTTTCGATTATTTTACCGGGGGCTCTTTTAAGGAAATCCTCGTTGGAGAGCTTCTTATTGGCTTTGTCCAAAAGTGCGGTTACTCTGGAGAGCTCCTTCTCAAGTCGAAGATGCTCTTGTTCTAAGTCAATCAAACCCTCAAGCGGCACAAAGATCTCCGCATCTTTTATCACCGCGCTGGCTGCATGGTCGGGCTTCTTCATCCTCATTCCTGTCTTGAGGTCATCCACCTTCCCCAGATTTATGATGTGGTCTTTATTGTCCTCCAAAATCTTTGCCAGCTCTTTATGGTCTACTTTGATCATCACGTTCGCCTTTTTGGCCGGGGGAACGTTCATCTCGGATCTTATGTTTCTTATGGAGTAGACCACCTCCTGAACCCGTTCCATGGTGGTCTCCAGGCCCGCATTGATAATCTCCTTATCAGGTTCAGGCCACTTCTCATAGGTCAACGTATGATCTGGTTCGGAGGTGTCCATCCCATACAGATGGTGCCATATCTCCTCGGTTACGAAGGGTGCAAAAGGATGTAGAAGTTTCAGAATGTGGTTTAAAACCTGATGTGCCACCTCTTGGGCACAAGCTCTATCCTTGTCTTCTTCAGGCAGACCGAAGCGCGGCTTAACCATCTCCACATACCAATCACAGAAATCGTGCCAGACAAAATCATGTAATGCTTTTACGGCACTGTTGAACCTGTAGTTTTGCAATAGATTGGTGATCTCTCCGGTGGTTCGGTTCAATCTGCTCAGGATCCAGAGATCCTCTAACTTCAACTGGCCGGCGTCCGTCTTTATCCCTGTGGCGGGCGAATAGCCATCCCCCAGATTAGCCATCACGAATTTCGAGGCGTTCCAGAGCTTGTTGGCGAAATTGCGCCCCAGCTCGAAGGTGTTGACGGAGATACAGGGATCCTGACCTTCCGGGGTGACCAGAATCATGCTGGTTCTCAAAGCATCGGCACCGTAGTCTCCGATTATGTCCAAAGGATCGATGCCATTGCCCAAGGATTTGCTCATCTTCACTCCACTGGCGTCCCTCACCGTTCCATGAATGTACACGTCAGAGAAGGGTACCTCGCCCATGAACTCCAGTCCGGCCATGACCATGCGAGCCACCCACAGGAAAATGATCTCGGAGGCGGTAAATAGCGCCCGGGTGGGATAAAACCTCTTCAGCTCCCCTGTCTTTTCAGGCCAGCCGAACGTGGAGAAGGGCCAGAGCCATGACGAGAACCAGGTGTCCAGAACGTCCTCGTCTTGCTTCAACTGTTTGCTTTTGCATTTGGTGCATTCAGCGGGAGGAGTTTTTGAAACTATGATTTCATCACAATCCGAACAATACCAAACCGGAATCCTGTGTCCCCACCAGAGCTGCCGGGATATGCACCAATCGCGAATATTCTCCATCCAGTAGAGGTACACCTTGGCCCAATGCTCGGGATGGAATTTTACCTTGCCGCTCTTGACGGCTTCGATGGCCGGCTTGGCCAAAGGCTCCATTTTCACGAACCACTGCTTGGAAAGATAGGGTTCGATCTCCGAGCCGCACCGGTAGCACAGGTTCAGAGCCAGATCGTAGGGTTCTGTCTTCTCCAGAAGCTTCTTCTTCTTGAGCTCAGCTACCAGAGCTTCTCTGGCTTCGTATCTGTCCATTCCGGCGAATTTCCCGGCGTTTTCGTTTAAAGTGCCGTCAGGATTGAGTATATTGATTCTTTCCAAATCATGCCGATTGCCGATCTCAAAGTCATTGGGATCGTGAGCCGGGGTGACCTTCACCATGCCGGTGCCGAATTCCGGATCAACGAAGTCGTCCGCCACGATCTTTAACTCCCGATCCAGAATGGGCAATATGGCGGATTTTCCCACAAGCTTCTTGAATCTGCGGTCCCCAGGGTTCACCGCCACGGCAGTGTCACCCAGCATGGTCTCCGGGCGGGTGGTGGCCACGGCGATGAAATCGTCCGACCCCTTTAATTTGTATTTTATATACCAGAGGTGTCCTTCCCGGTCATCTCTCTCGGTCTCATCATCGGAAAGCGAGGTTTGACAGCGGGGACACCAGTTGATGATGCGCTCTCCTCTGTAGATCAAACCTTTGCCGTAGAGGTGCAGGAAAACCTCCATGACCGCGTTGGACAGCCCCTGATCCAAGGTGAATCTGGTTCTCTCCCAATCACAGGAGCATCCGATTTTCTTGAGTTGATTGAGTATGGCTTCTCCATTTTTTTCCTTCCATTCCCAGGCCAGTTGAACGAACCTCTCCCGTCCTATCTTCTGCCTTGACGTTCCCTCCTCTGCCAGTTTTTTCTCCAGAATCACCTGAGTGGCAATTCCGGCATGATCCACCCCGGGTAGCCACTCTGTCTCATATCCCTGCATCCGTTTCCATCTGATTAAAATATCCTGCAGGGTGTTGTTTAAGGCATGCCCCAGATGAAGGATGTCGGTGACGTTGGGAGGAGGGATCACCACGCTGTAAGCTTTCTTGCTCGACTTCGCATCGGCATGAAAATATCCACCCTTCATCCAAAAGTCATACCACTTATCCTCAACCTGCTTGGGGTTGTAATGTTTGGGTAAATCCTTCCAGTGCATGGTCAGTCTCCTCTTCGCTAAGATGATCTGCAAGCATAACAAAAAATAACGTCTTTGTCAAGCGCAAGAGAGAAAAATGTTTTCCGTTTATCCCCTTTATTGTTATATTGCCGTTGGCCTTTGGGTGTTCGCCTTTGGCTTTCAGTCTAAGACCTTTAGCCTGAGGGCGTCAATATCGGCAATATGATGAAAAAGAAGACCAAAGATAATTTCGGTGACTTAATCAAGCTCATGTCAAAACTCAGATCCAAGGACGGATGTCCCTGGGATAGAGCCCAGACCCACAAATCTCTTTTGCCGTATTTGATCGAGGAGTCCTACGAGGTTTTGGACACCATCCAGGCAAGAGAGGATCAGAGACTAAAAGAGGAGTTGGGGGATCTGCTTCTGCAGATAGTCTTTCATGCACAGATAGCCAAAGAGAGAAAGAAGTTCGACATTTATGAGGTTATAGATCATCTGTGCCGGAAGCTGATCGAAAGGCACCCTCATGTGTTCAGGGACAAGAAGAGAATAGCAGAAGAAGAAGTGCTGAGAAATTGGGAGCACATCAAGCTCACTGCCGGCAAGGCCAAAAATAAATCGGTTCTTTCCGGTCTTCCCCGTGATTTGCCAGCGCTGTTGAAAGCTTACAGGTTACAGGAGAAGGTAGCCAGATTCGATTTCGATTGGGAGAGGACGGAAGATATACTTTCGAAGATGGAAGAGGAGGTCGAAGAATTAAGAAAGGCTTACAAGAAAGGGGAAAAGGGAGATATTGAAGAAGAAATGGGGGACATTCTGTTCTCCTGGGTTAATTTTTGTCGGCATTTGAAGATTAATCCCGAATTCGCCCTAAGAAAGACCATCGATAAATTCGCAAAGAGATTCAGGTATATCGAAAGACGTCTGAAGGAAAAAAGGATATCACTTCACAAAGCCGGACTGCCTCTTTTGGATTCCCTGTGGGAGGAGGCAAAACGGTCAACGGATCAAACAGATTAAACGGATAGATCCATTGCATCCGTTGACAGCTTTTTGAAGGACGTACCAGCGACCCTCTGTATTGCTCCGCTGACCGGCTTGGACTGAAGCACTTACAAGAGTTTTGGCTATTGCGTTTTCGTTCAAGAGATTGGCCTACATGGTCGATCATAAAGAGAGGGGACAACTCTCTTTTGGGAATACCGGCCTCATTGTTTGCAGAATAAGGTAAAAAGCAGACCCGTCAAGACCGCAGGAGTATCTGATGCAAGAGATTAAGACTATCACTCGAGACTTGGAGATCACCATTCTAAAAGAGATAGGTGCGGCAATAAAGAGATTGGGCATGTACCCTTCGGAGCATCCCGCGGCCACTAAGGCCACTGAAAAACCCTTCTTCACCTTGCAGGAATTATTCAAAGAAACGAATCAGGTGATTATAAGCCAGGTGGATGAGAAGATCATCGTAAACGGAAAGAGCATAACGGGTGATTCTCTGCCGGAGAGACTTAGGGAGGAATTTGAGGAGCAGGATATAAACAGCTTGACCTTGTTCAATACGCTGACCAAAGGAGAGTTGGGCAAGTTCCTAAACTTCTTCGTCAAACCTTTGGAAAGGAAGGCCGCCAAGAGAAGCCTGGTTGACTTCCTTTCTGAGAATAAAATCGGTTCCATACAGGTCAACGAACTGAAATATGAGCTGGTCTCAGATGATGAGGTGGTGGTAAAATCCGACGTGCTGGAAGGAACCGACCTGAAAGCTCAAATCTCCGAAATCATCAAGCAAAACCCTGATCTGGTCAGAGAGGTTCTACTAAAGAAACCGCTGGGGCAAAAAAGCTGTAAGGAAAAGCTTGGCACCGAGGTAAACTTAGGTGAATTGACCCAAGGAATTCATCAGCAGTTGAAGAATCTCACTGACGATGAGGTATTGGCCCTTCTGGCCTCCGGACTTGAGTTCACCTTAAAAAAATCCAAAGGCGAACGTAAACACTCGGCAATGAACCAGGCGGCGAACCTGGTGCACCAGCTATTACAGGATAGGGAAAGGAAGAAGCTTTTGCCGGAGGTCAAAAAGATGCTCTCTGGATCTGGCCTTTTGGAGGAGAAATACTTCGATTTCGTCTTTGACCAGAAATGGCTCAAAAGTCAGGCGGTTTTGGACGAGTTGATCGGAATGGTGGAGAACTTAGGGAAAGAAAAGGTGGATTTTGAGCGCTTCATGTTTCTGCTGGAGAGGGTGATCGATTCTGAGGAGGAGAAAATCAGGCTGTATGCCGTGGAAAAGCTGCTTTCCAATCTGCATTCGGAGAATGGGGAAAGGCGGCGTCTGTCGGTTTCGGCGCTAAGGGAGATTCTGAGCCGCTCGATCTCAGACAAGATGCAAGTTGAGTTCGTATATTACAAAGAGAAGCTTGGCAATATGATCGGGGATCCGTTACTCCCGGTTGACATTCTCAAGGACGCAGGTGAGTTGATCAAGATGCTGGTTTTGGAGACGATGCAAAGGAAAGAATTCGAGCAAGCAAGAGGCATGATCTCTGAATATGGTGCCAGGTTGAGCCCCGACGTCTCCTATACTGATGAGGTAAGAGAGGTTGCCCGCGATTTCTTAAGAGAGGTATCCGATGAAGCCACGCTTTCCCTTCTAACCAGCCAACTGGGGGAAGGTCGACCTGTGCAAAATACCAAGGTTATCGAAGAAATCTTAGAGTCTCTGGATAAGGAAAAGGTGGCACAAGAGCTCATCAAGATTTTCACCGTGGATGACAGGGCCACCCGGATGAGCTCGTTGAGGATTTTAAGCAAACTGGGACAGAGTTCCATAGCAGCCTTGTCTGGTCTTTTGTCCAACGTGAGCGCCTTCTCGAGAGAGGAGGGAACGCATCTTCTGGCAGATGAGCATTGGTACAAGGTGAGAAACGCAATCTACGTTCTGGGTAACATCCCGGATCGGTCCAGCGTGGAGGTCTTAGTCAGGCTTAACTCCGATCCGGATGAGCGAGTCAAGCTGGAGGCCATCCGGGCGTTGGAGAAGATCGGCGGTGAGGAGTCGGTGGACGCACTTTTGAGCTTCCTAAAGGATGCAGATGACCAGGTGCGCAGGAATGCCATCACCTCCCTGAGCACACTTCGAAACGGACGATGTTTGAATTCTCTGGTAGACCACTTTCATTATAATCGGAAGGACAAGGTTCTGACACTCACAACAATCGGCAAAATAGGTGGGTCTGAGGTCACGGAGCTTCTTCTGAAATCGCTATCTGAAGAGGAACCAGGAATGAAGCACTTGCCCAACCGGGAAAAGGAGGAGATCAAGATCGCGGCCCTCAACGTCTTGGAGAAGATTGGGTCTGTCTCCTCATCACCGGTCGAGATCACCAGGGTGATTTCGGAGATTGAGAAGGTAGTAAGGCAAAACAAGAAAGGAATTAGAGGTTTTTTTGTGAAGGATGCTATGGCGGAAAGAGCTGAACGCGTGCTAAAGGTGATAAAGGACAGAACTCGCTACTTTCCCTCATCAGTCGCTATGAGATAGAAGCGAATGGGAAATAGCCAACTGCGAAATCGACCCATTGAGAAAATTCAGTCCAATCGTATTTCTCTTTCGTGGTCTTCTGCGAGGTTTTTCTTTTTGAGATCCTGAAAGGTCAAAGTCTTTGCTTCGACTGGAAGAATAAGGATGAAGGAGTTGAATTTACCCCGGAAAGCTCTGCAAGTTTTGAAAGCCGGGTACCCAAATCCGAGATCGGCCGGGTTTGCCCCCCTGCACCCGGCAAGCTTATCCGGTGCAACCAGACTGAGACTTCTTTGGGGCGCATCGAAAATGGCAAGAGTGCTGCCCGTACTTCTGCTTTCTGTTTTGATCTGGGCCAACGCCTTCGGACAATACTACTTCGGGAAGAACAAGATTCAATACTCCGATTTTGAGTGGCAGGTTTTGTCCACAGATCATTTCAACGTTTATTTTTATCCCGAGGAAAAGGAGGTTGCGGAGATTGCGGCTCATT
>CAZPOP010000052.1:0-7888 GCA_964588305.1 uncultured Ignavibacteria bacterium | reverse complement strand
GTGAGTTTGGCAATCATGCACCGGTCTTGGATCCGATAGGGCCGCAGGCGGTAGTTGAGGGAGAGATCCTGGAGTTCAGGATACACGCCACGGATTTGGATTTAGATGCGCTCGTTCTGGATACTCTGGATGTTCCCTTGAATGCTGTTTTTGTCGATTCCGGCAATGGAGCAGGATCGTTTACCTTTAGCCCGGACTTTACCCAGTCGGGTATATATAATGTGACCTTCATTGCTTCGGATGGTTCTCTGGCGGACAGTGAGGTTGTGGAGATAACTGTAAGTGAGTTTGGCAATCATGCACCGGTCTTGGATCCGATAGGACCTCAGGTCGTAGTAGAGGGAGAGGTCTTGGAGTTCAGGATACACGCCACAGACTTGGATTTAGATGCGCTCATTCTGGACACATTAGATGTTCCCCTGAATGCTGTTTTTGTGGATTCCGGTAACGGAGCGGGTTCCTTTACCTTTAGCCCGGACTTCACTCAGTCGGGTGTCTACAATGTTACGTTTATCGCTTCGGATGGTTCTTCAGCCGACAGTGAGGTTGTGGAGATAACTGTAAGTGAGTTTGGCAATCATGCACCGATCTTGGATCCGATAGGACCACAGGCGGTAGTTGAGGGAGAGGTCTTAGAGTTCAGGATACACGCCACAGACATAGATTTAGATGCGCTCGTCCTGGATACTCTGGATGTTCCTTTGAACGCAGTCTTTGTGGATTCGGGTAACGGAGCAGGATCGTTTACCTTTAGCCCGGACTTTACTCAGTCGGGTGTCTACAATGTCACCTTCATCGCTTCGGATGGTTCTTTAGCTGACAGTGAGGTTGTGGAGATAACGGTGAGTGAGTTTGGCAATCATGCACCAGTCTTGGATCCGATAGGGCCGCAGGCGGTAGTTGAGGGAGAAGTTTTGGAGTTCAGGATACATGCCACTGATCTGGATTTAGATGTGCTGGTTCTGGATACTCTGGATGTTCCCTTGAATGCCGTCTTTGTCGATTCCGGCAATGGAGCAGGATCGTTTACCTTCTCCCCGGACTTCACCCAGTCGGGTATATATAATGTTACCTTCATTGCCTCGGATGGCAGTTTAGCGGATAGTGAGGTTGTGGAGATAACGGTGAGTGAGTTTGGCAATCATGCACCGGCGTTGGATCCGATAGGACCTCAGGCGGTAGTTGAGGGAGCGGTCTTGGAGTTCAGGATACACGCCACGGACATAGATTCAGATCCGCTCATTCTGGATACTCTGGACGTTCCCCTTAATGGAACTTTTGTTGATTCTGGCAATGGAGCGGGCTCATTTACCTTTGCTCCGGACTTCACCCAGTCTGGAGTATACTATGTCACTTTCATTGCCTCGGATGGTCCTTTGGCTGATAGTGAGGTAGTGGAGATAACAGTAACTGAGTTTGGCAATCATGCACCGGTCTTGGATCCGATAGGACCTCAGGTGGTAGTTGAGGGAGCGGTATTGGAGTTCAGGATACACGCCACGGACTTGGATTTGGATGCGCTCATTCTTGATACTCTGGACGTTCCGGTTAATGGAACTTTTGTTGATTCTGGCAATGGAGCGGGCTCATTTACCTTCTCCCCGGAATTCACCCAATCCGGCGTATACAATGTCACGTTTACCGCTTCGGATGGTTCTCTGGCGGACAGTGAGGTTGTGGAGATAACGGTGAGTGAGTTTGGCAATCATGCGCCGGTCTTGGATCCGATAGGGCCGCAGGCGGTAGTTGAGGGAGAAGTTTTGGAGTTCAGGATACATGCCACTGATCTGGATTTAGATGTGCTGGTTCTGGATACTCTGGATGTTCCCTTGAATGCCGTCTTTGTCGATTCCGGCAATGGAGCAGGATCGTTTACCTTCTCCCCGGACTTCACTCAGTCGGGTATATATAATGTGACCTTTATTGCTTCGGATGGCAGTTTAGCGGACAGTGAGGTTGTGGAGATAACGGTGAGTGAGTTTGGCAATCATGCACCGGTCTTGGATCCGATAGGACCACAGGCGGTAGTTGAGGGAGAAGTTTTGGAGTTCAGGATACATGCCACAGACTTGGATTTGGATGCGCTCGTTCTGGATACTCTGGACGTTCCCTTGAATGCTGTTTTTGTGGATTCGGGCAACGGAGCAGGATCGTTTACCTTCTCCCCGGACTTCACTCAATCCGGTGTGTATAATGTGACCTTTATCGCTTCGGATGGCAGTTTAGCGGATAGTGAGGTTGTGGAGATAACTGTGAGTGAGTTTGGCAATCATGCGCCGGTATTGGATCCGATAGGACCACAGACGGTGGTTGAGGGAGAGATATTGGAGTTCAGAATACACGCCACAGACATAGATTTAGATGCGCTCATTCTGGATACTCTGGATGTTCCCTTGAATGCTGTTTTTGTTGATTCCGGCAATGGGGCAGGATCATTCACCTTCTCCCCGGACTTTACTCAGTCGGGTGTCTACAATGTGACCTTCATAGCTTCGGATGGTTCGTTAGCAGACAGTGAGATTGTGGAGATAACGGTGAGTGAGTTTGGCAATCATGCACCGGTGTTGGATCCGATAGGACCACAGGCGGTAGTTGAGGGAGAGGTCTTGGAGTTCAGGATACATGCCACAGACTTGGATTTAGATGCGCTCATTCTGGACACATTAGATGTTCCCCTGAATGCAGTCTTCGTGGATTCCGGCAATGGAGCAGGATCGTTTACCTTCTCCCCGGACTTCACCCAATCCGGCGTATACAATGTCACGTTTATCGCTTCGGATGGTTCTCTGGCGGACAGTGAGGTTGTGGAGATAACGGTGAGTGAGTTTGGCAATCATGCGCCGGTCTTGGATCCGATGGGGCCGCAGGCGGTAGTTGAGGGAGAGATATTGGAGTTCAGGATACATGCCACGGACTTGGATTTAGACGCACTCATCCTTGACACTCTGGATGTTCCTTTGAATGCTGTTTTTGTGGATTCGGGCAATGGAGCAGGATCGTTTACCTTCTCCCCGAGCTTCATTCAGGCAGGCACCTATTACGTAACGTTTATTGCCTCGGATGGCAGTCTCGCAGACAGCCAGGTGGTGGAGATAGTCGTTATGGAGGCAGGGAATCAAGCTCCCGAGATGGATTCGATCGGAGCCAAGACGGTGGTGGAGGGTGAAACCTTAGAGTTCAGGATACACGCCACGGATTTGGATTTAGATGCACTGATTCTTGATACTCTGGACGTTCCCTTGAATGCCGTTTTTGTTGATTCGGGTAACGGGGCGGGTTCATTTACCTTCTCCCCGGACTTCACCCAATCTGGCGTATACAATGTTACCTTTATCGCTTCGGATGGTTCTTTGGCTGACAGTGAAGTCGTGGAGATAACGGTGAGTGAATTTGGCAATCATGCACCGGTGTTGGATCCGATAGGACCACAGGCGGTAGTTGAGGGAGAGGTTTTGGAGTTCAGAATACACGCCGCGGACATAGATTTAGATGCGCTCATTCTGGATACTCTGGACGTTCCCTTGAATGCTGTTTTTGTGGATTCTGGTAACGGAGCGGGTTCCTTTAGCTTCTCCCCGGACTTCACTCAGTCGGGGGTATACAATGTTACCTTCATCGCCTCGGATGCCAGCCTGGCAGATTCAGAGGTCGTTCAGATCACGGTTACTGATGTGAATCGTGCGCCTGCAGCTGATGCGGGGGCTGATCAATCCGGAGTAGAGGCTAACACTCTGGTAACTTTAGACGGATCCGGATCTTACGATCCTGATGGAGATTCGATAACCTACGAGTGGACTCAGGTTGGAGGTCCAGCCGTGACTCTCTCTGACTCCACTGCGGTTCAGCCTACGTTCACTCCGACTATTAAGGGAAATTACGTATTCCAGTTGACGGTCAATGATGGCTTCCTAGACAGTCAACCGGATAGTGTTACTATATCGGTCGATAACCAGACCCCGATTGCAGAAGCCGGCTCAGATCAATTAGGAGTGGATAACAATACGCTAGTCACTCTCGATGGCTCTGGTTCCTATGATCCTGATGGCGATTCTGTAAGCTATGATTGGATTCAGGTTTCTGGCCCTGCGGTGAGCCTGTCGGATTCGACCGTGGTGAATCCTACTTTCACTCCCGTTTTGACCGGAGACTATCTGTTCCAATTGATTGTCAGTGATGGGTTCATCTTTAGCCAGCCAGATACCGTATTAATCAATGTACCCGCGCCGCCTGGCGTTGTCGTTGATCTGATGGCAGCAATTCATGGAGATTCTGTTTTGCTTGGTTGGTCGGCTGTCACAACCGACACCTCAGGCGAGCAAGCCGATATCGATCACTATGTGATTTACCGTGGAACAAAAGCCTATTATGCTCCAATGCCTTCGGATTCAGTAGGGTATACAGATAGCAGCACCTTAAGCTTTGTGGATCCCGGCGTTGGAGGAATTGACGTGGTGGGAAATGTGGATACCAACTACTACTATGTGATAAAAGCGGTCGACATCTACGGAAACCATTCGGATGTCTCCAATAGAGTTGGAGAATATGACTACCCGATAGTGGTGACTCCGACCACGGATTTCAGTTACGTGACTCTCCCCTTCACCGGGACGGGAATAATCGATGCAGATGGTCTGATAAGTTCGATAGGGGCTTCGAATATTAACAACGTAAATAGATTCGTTCAGTCCTCCCAGAGTTATCAAGCGAGATTTGCTGCTGGATACGGAACCAACTTTAGCGTGGCTCCGGGTGGGATATACCAGGTTAACGCCAAGACCAATGCAATCTGGAGTATAGCAGGCGCCATACCTCCGGCTGGCTCGGTCAGCTATAGCATTATTACCACCCCCACCACCGATTTCAACTTCGTTTCAATACCTTTCGAGGACGAGGATGCATACCAGACTGCCCAGGACGTTATTGATAGTCTTCCGGGCACTCTGAACACTCTTAACAATTTCATACCTTCTTCCCAGAATTGGGAATCACGCTTTGCAGCGGGTTATGGTACTAACTTCGCGGTCAAACCGGGAGGTGTGTATCAGGCGAATGCTAAGGCTTCGGCCACTTTTCCGCCTGGCAAATAGAAAAAAAGGAGTAATCTGGATATAGATGTTTTTGAGACTTCTGCCTATTAAGAAAAGAAGTGGAGGTAAATAAAATTATGCCGAGGACGATGTTATTCACAGGGAAGAGAAAAAGCAAGGGGGCTTTGAGATTGAGGTTTCTTGCATTCTTGTCTGTCTGGTTGCTGTTCCTTCCGTGGTCCCAGGTTTTTGCCCAGGGGAGCATCACCGGAAGCGTGGACAACTCCGATATGACCACCCCTGCTGACAGCGAGCTCACCTTCTGGGGTTTTCTGGATGATACGGACGAGGAGATAAGAACCGATCTTTCGGACGGAGCCGGATACCAAAACGGTTACTGGTGGGATGATTTTCAAAACTACTTGACTGAGGCGCCTGGGAATCCCTACGATTATCTTTTCAGCAACTCGGTCAATGGTGAGTTCTACCATTTGGCAGGACTGATTCCCAACAACTCCTATCAGGAGGAGAATATTGTACTGGCGTCCGCTTCCAATCCCTCCAAACCAACCGGGGTGAAAGCCAGGGTCACCTCCACCTCCCGGGTGGCGGTAAGTTGGAACAAGGTTGCGGGAATAACCTATCACGTTTATCGGCGTTACACCTCCAGCAATGGTTCTCTTTTCAGGTTGGATGATCCTTCCGGATCTTTGACCAATCCAGGAGTCTCGGATTCCTTCTTCTCGGATGCCACCGTCGATGGAGTGAGCTCCTTTACCTATATGGTGGTTGGAGAGGATGCTTCGGGAAACTATACTCCTCACTCGGATGAGGTTTCCGCGAATTCCTCCGTGCCCACAGCTCCGGTGCTGACGGATATTTCCCCCAACACCGGCCCTACTGTGGGAGGAACTCCTCTGACTATAAAAGGGCAGAACTTTGACCAGGATGGAGTGAGGGTGGACGTAGGGGCAGACACTGCCACCAATGTGGTGGTCATCTCACCCTTTGAGCTTACCTGCTTGACTCCCCCTGGGTCGGCTGGTTCAGCCAATGTGACGGTCACCAATACTGCTTCGGGGCTTTCTTCATTCACCTGGGTGGGTGGTTTTACCTATTATGTTAACACACCGCCGATAGCCGATGCGGGACCTGATCAGTCCGGAATTATTGCCGGTACTCCGGTAACTTTGGACGGCTCAACTTCTTACGATACGGATGCTGACTCTTTGGGCTATCATTGGAGCCAGATATCGGGTCCGTCTGCGGTCCTCTCCGATAGTAACGTAGTTGATCCCACTTTCACCCCCACCACTGGCGGCATATATTATTTTCAGCTATATGTCGACGACGCAATAGATTACAGCCTGCCGGATACAGTGGTGATTGCAGTGGAGAATCAGGCACCGGTATTGGATTCAATTGGGGCCAAGATGGTGGACGAGGGGCAAACATTGGAGTTTAGAATCTCAGCCACTGATTCGGACGGTGATTCCATCATCCTCGATACGTTGAATGTTCCTTTGAATGCTGTTTTTGTGGACTCGGGCAATGGTGCCGGGTCGTTCACCTTCAATCCAGATTATACTCAGGCAGGAGTTTATGATGTGACTTTTATTGCCTCTGACGGAGCTCTGGCAGATTCAGAGGTAGTGTCCATAACCGTCAATCATGTAAACCGGACGCCTGGACTGGATTCAATTGGAGCAAAGCTGGTAAATGAGGGCGAGGCTTTGGAGTTCAGGGTTTCGGCTACGGACCCTGATGGGGATTCCATAATATTGTCAGCGGAAGACGTTCCAATCAATGCCGACTTTGTGGATTCAGGCAACGGTGCCGGTGCCTTTACCTTCAATCCGGATTATGATCAGGCGGGCCCCTACAGCGTAACCTTTATTGCCTCTGACGGGGCATTATCAGATTCAGAGGTAGTCTCCATAACGGTCAATGACGTTAACCGCGCTCCCGTGGCGGATGCGGGTTCGGATCAGTCAGGTGTCGAGGCTGGTTTGCTGGTGACTCTGGACGGCTCCGGCTCCTATGATCCGGATGGGGATTCGATAGGTTATCACTGGACTCAGATATCCGGACCTTCAGTTGTCTTATCCGACACCAATGCGGTAGGTCCCACATTCACTCCCCTGGTCAAAGGCAATTATGAGTTTGAGCTATCGGTAGATGACGGGGTTTTGCTCAGTTTGCCGGATGGCGTTTTGGTATCGGTCAACAATCAGACACCGGAGTTGGCTTCGATTGGACCTAAGTCGGTGGATGAGGGACAGGTGTTGGAGTTTGGCATTTCGGCCACTGATCCTGACGGGGATCCGATCGTTCTCGATACTTTGAATGTTCCGCTGAATGCTGTTTTTGTTGATTCTGGCAATGGAGCGGGTTCGTTTACCTTCACCCCGGATTTTACTCAGTCCGGTATGTATGATGTGACCTTTATTGCCTCGGACGGAGCTTTGGCAGATTCAGAGGTGGTCTCCATAACGGTGAATGATATCAATCTAGCACCTGAGTTGGATCCGATAGGGCCGCAGGTGGTAGTGGAAGGGGAGCTGTTGGAGTTCAGGATACATGCCACAGATTTCGATCTGGATGCTATCGTTCTTGATACTTTGGACGTTCCCCTAAACGCCGTTTTCGTTGATTCCGGCAATGGGGCAGGATCGTTTGCCTTCTCGCCGGACTTCACTCAGTCGGGTATATATAATGTCACCTTCATAGCTTCGGATGGTTCCTTGGCGGACAGTGAAGTTGTGGAGATAACGGTGACTGAGTTTGGCAATCATGCGCCGGTATTGGATCCGATAGGACCACAGGCGGTAGTTGAGGGAGAGGTTTTGGAGTTCAGGATA
>CAZPOP010000051.1:0-8229 GCA_964588305.1 uncultured Ignavibacteria bacterium | reverse complement strand
GCGTCTGCCCTTGGTTAATCAGCGCATATCCGCTGTCATAGTTTGGTTTGGGAAAGCCACGATAGTTTTTAATCTTGTGATTTGACACGTCGATATTTCCTGCTACATCAAGCTTTTCACTGGGACTTGAGGTTCCAATGCCGACTTTTCCATATATAATTGTTCTTGCTTCAGTTCCCCACTGAATATACAGATTTCCTACAGAGTTCCCACTGGCTTTTGCCATAATCTCATTATTATCAATGGCGATGTGGGGTCCTGTTGAAGAGCCCTTAATTAAGTAACCTGTATTTGGAGTGTTAACTTTGACGTCACTTCCCCCCTCAATATGTAGCCTTACTCCAGGGGTAGCCGTCCCAATGCCCACATTGCCGCTGGCATGCACATCACCGTCGAAATAGCCGGCCCAGTTTGTCGAACCATCGGATGCATAGCCATACACTCCGTAGTTTCTTCCACTGGTCGTTGCGCTACCATAGACGCCATAATAGGAGTTACCAAACATGCAGTAATATCGACGACCAAGAAAACCCTCCACATCCCCGCCATACGTTCCCCTGACCCCGGAATAGATGTCATGCGGGAGTGGAAAGCTAAAGTGGTGATGGTAACCTAATCTTGCATTCATACTGCCATCCACAACCTCGACCTTATCTCCGGGGCTGCCCGTCCCGATACCTACCTTATCCGTGCTGGTCTGGAGTCTGACCACTGTCCCATCATCTACCCATCCTCCACCCCCTCCTCCCTCTGACCCTGCCACCGCCGCACTATCTGCCACCAGAGCCCGGTAAGCATACCCCACGCTGGTCAATCTCAAACGTGGCATGGTGTCGCTGTCTACCTGAACCTCCAACCAGTATTGTTCATCAAATGCCAGATTTAGTGGGGTCACCCGGCCCAAGCTCACGTTAAATAATCCATTCTCAACTTGCACCCCATTTTGAGTCTCACTCCATTCAAGATTCCCTCCTGTAGTATCATCGTAAATCCTGAAGGTTAGATTGTGAGGCCCACTCAGGGGATCGCCCAAATCATCGGTCAACATCCCCTGGTAGTTGATCATATGAGGGATCGCACAGTGAATAGGGGTCCCACAAAAAAGCAACACAAATGTAACAACTCCCCCCATTGCCAAAAAGGTCAAAAGCTTTTTCATCTTTTCCTCCACCTTCGTTTATAAGGTTAAAGGTTTTAGTTTATTGGAGTGTCTGCCTTCAGGCAGACCTTTGGTCCGGGTAAAGCCCGACATTGCAAAGCCTCTTGATCAAGCTAAAGCTTGATACTCCAGGAGTGCAGCCTTCTCTCAATCCTCATAGACCCAGATTCGAACTCTGACCTGACCGGCTTCGCCATCATTAGGCTCGCGGGTCACTTTGATTCGGGAAGTAGTCAAACCCCACCAGGAAGCTCCAAAAAAGCAGCTGGCGTGCTCGTATCCTCCATAGCAAAAATTATGGCGATCTCCGTTGAATCCGAACCAGAGCTGAACAACGTAGTTTTCCAGGTTACCGCCGAGACCATGGGTAAATGTGCGCGTCTGCCCTTGGTTAATCAGCGCATATCCGCTGTCATAGTTTGGTTTGGGAAAGCCACGATAGTTTTTAATCTTGTGATTTGACACGTCGATATTTCCTGCTACATCAAGCTTTTCACTGGGACTTGAGGTTCCAATGCCGACTTTTCCATATATAATTGTTCTTGCTTCAGTTCCCCACTGAATATACAGATTTCCTACAGAGTTCCCACTGGCTTTTGCCATAATCTCATTATTATCAATGGCGATGTGGGGTCCTGTTGAAGAGCCCTTAATTAAGTAACCTGTATTTGGAGTGTTAACTTTGACGTCACTTCCCCCCTCAATATGTAGCCTTACTCCAGGGGTAGCCGTCCCAATGCCCACATTGCCGCTGGCATGCACATCACCGTCGAAATAGCCGGCCCAGTTTGTCGAACCATCGGATGCATAGCCATACACTCCGTAGTTTCTTCCACTGGTCGTTGCGCTACCATAGACGCCATAATAGGAGTTACCAAACATGCAGTAATATCGACGACCAAGAAAACCCTCCACATCCCCGCCATACGTTCCCCTGACCCCGGAATAGATGTCATGCGGGAGTGGAAAGCTAAAGTGGTGATGGTAACCTAATCTTGCATTCATACTGCCATCCACAACCTCGACCTTATCCCCGGGGCTGCCCGTCCCGATACCTACCTTATCCGTGCTGGTCTGGAGTCTAACCACTGAACCGTCATCTACCCATCCTCCCCCTGACCCTGCCACCACCGCACTATCTGCCACCAGAGCCCGGTAAGCATACCCCACGCTGGTGAATCTCAAACGTGGCATGGTGTCGCTGTCTACCTGGACCTCCAACCAGTATTGTTCATCAAATGCCAGATTTAGTGGGGTCACCCGTCCTAAGATCACGTTAAATAATCCATTCTCAACTTGCACCCCATTTTGAGTTTCGCTCCATTCAAGATTCCCTCCTGTGGTATCATCGTAAATCCTGAAGGTTAGATTGTGAGGCCCACTCAGGGGATCGCCCAAGTCATCCGTCAACATCCCCTGGTAGTTGATCATATGAGGGATGTCTGCCACAACAAAAGATACACAAAAAACCACAACTGCAACAACAATTGCCCCCAGTGCCAATAAAATCAAAAACCTTTTCACTTTATCCTCCAACTTCTTTTATTAAGGTTAAAGATTTTGGGTTAACGATGAAACCTTTCGCAAGGTGCAATGCTTTTCCGCTTCATCCTTTTCCCCCTCAACATCTAAATTACGGCATTATTCATACCTGAGAGCAAATTCCATCAATCCCTCCTTTCTTAGGGGGCTTTGAAGTTCTACCTCTCAAAGGATTCTGTTCCCGAACCGCGGAAACGTCCTTGATTCATGCCATCATCCTGCACGGTTTTGTTGGAGAGTGAAATATAGACTAACGCTGTGGAGTTGTCAAGGGGGGAGGACAACTTAATATCATAAGAAGCAAAAAAGCTTAGGTGCTGAGCATGGGAGTACCTAAGGCTAACTGTGTCAGATTCGAGCCAACCTCAAGTCAAAATAGCTCTAAACAACTAAAAAGGATTCAAAATAACCGTAATTGATAATTCTCTGAGGATCAACTTCTTAGCCCCTAATTTTATGTTGGAGAGTAACTTACAAAAATGGTCGGATTCGAATCCCAGTCTCTCCGTTTTTTCGTTACCCAGGGTCGCCGGCCATAATTCAGCCGGGAGCGCGGGGCTCCTGACCTACGACCTACTTGGTGCCGCGCACACTCACCCATACGGGTACCCATCTGGGCAGTGCGAGTCAGGAGGAGGTACAGGACCGAAGGGTAGGATGAAGCCCAATACCGATGCCCCGACGGGCACGTCTATGCATCAAGAGAACTTTTACTCCTTGCGAATGGTAACATCTTTACCTTTGAGAGTCAATGGTCGATCGATGAGAAGTGTAGCTGTCGAAAAGGTATTATCGGAACCGGCTTTGAATATCAGTGTCGCATTATCGGGTGCCTCGTCGATTGCCTCCTCGACATCCTGGTATGGGTCGCCGGGGGAGCCGTCGCCTGGATCGAGGCCACCTACAAATCCTACCATATCCTTGGGTGCTATGCGGGTGACGTTCAACTGGTTTAAGTAAAAAGGAGCGCAGGGGATACTATCGCAGGAGTACCACTCATCGCAGGCTCCACCCCATCCTAAGTTCATTTTGAACTGTCGGGCCGGGTCGGTCCACTTGTTATAACCTAATACAACCCAGGCATGACCTCCTCCGCCTAAGGTATCGTGCCTATCCCCACTGAAATACAGCGGTCGAAGCCATTGAATTTCTTCAGTCATTGTATCTATATCCCTTGTTCCACAGATGCCATCGTAGTCATAACGAAAATGGTCCTCAAAAGCGCTATCGACGTTCCATGTGGACGCTCCAGATCCCCAAACCCCGTAACCCATTATAACAGCGACGCCAGCGTGATAGCATAGCTTTGCTACCTCAACGTCTCCAGCATCTGGTGGGTCTGTATGAGTATCCCCGATAATGCTCCAATCGTAGGTTGTCGCACCAAAATTGGCAATGCAATAGCTTGCCACGTGGTAGAGCCTGTTCCAAAGGTTCTCCAGGGCATCCAGATAATCGGCATCCTCGTTAATTTTTTTCGCCCCTTTATAAAGGCTCCCATCCCAGTAACCATTCATGCGCAGTTTTCCTCCTTCCGCGGACGTCCATTCCAGACGACCTCCCCCAGCCCAATCTGGTTGAATGTTGGGGTCACTCACCAGAGGCTCCTCATCCCAGTTGCTCCTCCATAGGTAATTGTAAATTGTGGTATCGATGCCTACTCCTGTATACGGCCATCTCCAGTAGTACATTATCTGGCACATAGCTGTAGCGACGCAACCGACAACGGTATGTTCATCCGCATCGGGGGTTAGATCTGGACACTGATCGTTGTATGGTGTTCTTTGATGCCACTGGCTGGTCAGGTCAAGCTCCATCATCACCGGCTCACCCTTCTCCTCCATTCTCGGCGGAGTTCGACCTGACATAAGATCCTGCCAGAATGAGGCCCTCTTTGCCAGAAAGTCTTGATACCCCAGCACTGTCGGATCGCCCTTCTCCAATCCTTCACGCAAACACTTCACTCTGGTTTCGATCTCCCAGAGGATGTATTGATAGTTTGGATTCTGCGGATCATACGTTCCTCGCGGACTGTAAAGATAGACCGGGAGAACCAAGTCATCGGAGCCACAAAGGCAAAAACCGCCCCCCACAAGATGAGCGATGTAAGCTACCGTCTCTCCTTTGACTTGATGAGGTTCCATCCTCTCAATGACGGCATCCGGTCGCGCATCTGCTGTTACGTGGCGCGCCCAGGTCTGGACGGCAGAACCAACCTCCGTTTCATCTAACTCTCCGGCATGGAGGAAGGTTGGAACGAGAATCAGACAAAAGACCAAAAGTAACCCCAACGACCGGGAGGCTCTTGATGCTTTATTTGTAATCTGTTTCATCATTACATATCCTTTCCTATTGCAGGGTTACCAAGACAAGAACCAGACCCTGTCCTTCTCCGAGTGAACTCATCACCTTGCCAATGACGGCGCCCTGGGATCTCGCATAGTCGGTGACCCTCATGGCGTGCCCGGGAGTGTCTGATGTGGTCAGCAGGTCTCCAGGCTGTATCGATCCATTTGAAGCATCCGCCCAGCAATAGACACGACCGGTCAGCGCCACAGGATACTCTCCATCTGCCACCGAGCCCGACTGACCCATTAACATTCCAGGCTCGATGCTTCCGGCACCGCTGATTATACCGGCAACACAACGATCGTATGCCTTCTCAGAAATCCTTAGTTTTCCTGGATTTTCCGGATCAATTGTCAAAACCATACCAGCTTTGATCACATCCGTGCCTTTGACATCAAATGGTTCTGCAATATCGCTTCCGCCGGTGAGCTTGAGAACTTGGCATTTAACTGTGCCCACGACATCCAGTTTTTCACTGGGGCTTGTAGTTCCGATGCCGACTTTGCCACCGATAATTGTCTTTGCTTGTTCTGAGTTCTGAATATACAAATCCCCCACAGTGGTCCCACTGGCTTTGGCCATAATCTCGTTATTATCAATGGCGATTTGTTGTCCTGTTGAAGTGCCTATGATTAAGTAACCTGAATTCTGAGTGTTATCTTTGACGTCACTTCCCCCATCAATATGTAGCTTTACTCCAGGGGTTATCGTCCCGATGCCCACCTTGCCGCTGGCATGCACATCACCAGTGAAAAAACCGGCCCAGTTTGTCGATCCACCGGATGCATAACCATACACGCCGTAGTTTCTCCCGCTGGTCGTTGCGCTACCGTAGACACCATAATAGGTGTTACCACCTATACTGAAGTAATGCCGATATCCCAGAAAGCCCACCACATCCTCGCCATATGTTCCCTTCACCCCGGAATAGGCATCATAAGGCGAGGGAAAACTGATGTGAGAAATGTGACACAGTCTTGCATTAACATTGCCATCCACCACCTCCACCCTATCTTGGGGGCTCACGGTCCCAATGCCGACGTTGCCAGAGCTTTGTTTTGCAAAGAAAACAGTTTTTGAAGCGTTGGAATTATATATTCTCAGCCCGCCATCCGGCGAGCTATTAAAGATATGCCATTTAACATCCCCACCTTCATAAAAACGAATTCCGGCATCCTGATCTGAATCACTCTGTAAGTACATAAAAGAACTTGGCCACCCGGCTCCCTTTAAATGCAGACCTGCCTGGGGACTCGTCGTCCCGATGCCTACCTTATCCGTGCTGGTCTGAAGCCTAACTACGCTTCCATCATCAACCCAACCGCCACCTGTCGGAGCAGACACAGCCACAGCTGCGGTATCTGCCACCCTTGCTCGGTAAGCATAACCCACGCTGGTGAATTGCAGACGTTCGGGCATGGTGTCGCTGTCTACCTGAACCTCCAGCCAGTATTGTTCATCAAATGCCAAATCCAGCAGCGTCACCTGTCCTAAAATCACATTGAATAATCCTTGCTCCACTTGCACCCCATTTTGAGTTTCACTCCATTCAAGTTCACCTCCTGTGGTATCATCGTAAATCCTGAAGGTTAGATTGTGAGGTCCACTCAGGGGATCACCCAGATCATTGGTCAACATCCCCTGATAGTTGATTAAATGAGGGATCGCACAATGAATAGGAGTTTTACAAAAAACCAACACTGATGTAACAGCTGACACCATTACCAAAAAAGTCAAAAGCTTTTTCATTTCTTCCTCCAACTTCTTTTATAAGGTTAAAGATTCTGGATTAACCATGAAAACCTTCGTGGGTGCAGTGCTTTCCTTCCTCATCCTCCTCCCCTCAACATCCAAATTATAGCATTATTCATACCTGAGAGCAAATTCCATCAATCCCTCCTTTCTTAGGGGGCTTTGAAGTTCTACCTCTCAAAGGATTCTGTTCCCGAACCGCGGAAACGTCCTTGATTCATGCCATCATCCTGCACGGTTTTGTTGGAGAGTGAAATATAGACTAACGCTGTGGAGTTGTCAAGGGGGGAGGACAACTTAATATCATAAGAGACAAAAAAGGCTTAGATGCTGAGCATGGGAATACCTAAGCCTAACTGTGCCAATTCTGTGCCAAATTCAAGTTAAAATAGATCAAAGTACATCAAAATAAATCAAAATAACCGCAATTGATAATTCTCTGAGGATCAACTTCTTGGCTCCTAATTTTATGTTGGAGAGTAACTTACAAAAATGATCGGATTCGAATCCCAGTCTCTTCGTTTTTTAACTTCCGGATCTTAGTCAGCCCCCTCTGGTTTTTTGCCTGACAGGGAATTAATACAGAGCGATATTTTGGCGGAGATGGCCCGTGTCCGTTTTGTGACCAAGCAAGGAATGAACAGAGATAGCTGATTTGTCTCCACCTACCAGGAAAAATACTTGACAAGGTTTCATAAATTATTATAATGCCATAAATGAATAGAATGGATTCCCTCAGAAATCGGTGGCAAGCAATATATGCTGGGTGTCTCGGGTTGGGGAATGAAGGATGCTTGTCATATGGTTGTTTAACTTAGGCTGGTGCCAAGCCAAATTAAGATTCTTACACGGAAACCATATAATCAATAGTTCGGTATGATTAAAACAAGAGAGGTAAGGTTATGCTAACGGTTCATAAAAAAATTGTAGTAGATGAAAAAGGTAAACCAACTGAAGTGATTATTCCCTGGAAGAAGTATAAGGAAATCGAAGAGTTATTGGGATTAGATCTGGATAAGAAGACTGTCGAAGATCTCAAGCAAGCACAGAAAGACAGAGAAAAAGGTAAAAAAGATGCATACGTAGATTTGGATTCTATATGAAATACAAGGTTCTTGTCCACAAGCGAGCGGCTCGTTATTTAAGAGGACTCCCTGCAATTCAAAGGCAGCGCATTAAACGATCTCTGAAAGAATTAGAAGATAGGCTCACGGATAATGTGGATGTGAAGTCGATGGTGGGAGAGTGGAAGGGGTATCATAGAATGAGAATAGGACATATTAGAGTGATTTTATGGATTGATCGTAAATTGAAGATAATATATGTTGATCATATAGGCTCAAGAGGAGATGTGTATAAAAAAAAGTAGTAGTTCAGAAGCCCCGTGTTCCTAGCACTATTCATTTGTCAGGTGCGCAGGGTACCTG
>CAZPOP010000050.1:0-8727 GCA_964588305.1 uncultured Ignavibacteria bacterium | reverse complement strand
TGACATCATTAACCGTTATAGACACAAGCTCGGTGTCTGCGAGAGCTCCATCGCTTACTATGAATCGAACCGGGTAAACGCCTGCCTGGGTGGAATCAGGATCAAAGGCAAACAGTCCATGTCCGTTACCGCTATCCGCAAACGTCGCATTGGTCGGCAAATCCTCGGCTGTTAAGGTCAAGGCATCGTTGTCGAAATCCGAAGAGGTAACCACAAACTCAAGATGTGAATCCTCGTCCACTGCCTGAGGGCCGATGGGATCTAAGACCGGCGCGATGTTGACCTGATTTACCGTTACGTCCACCAGTTCAGTATCTGCAAGAGCTCCGTCGCTGACTATGAAACGAACCGGGTAAACTCCTGCCTGGGTGGAATCTGGATTGAAGGTAAACGATCCAGCCCCATTGCCCGAGTCCACAAAACTCGCATTGGCAGGAACATCTTCCGCAGTGAGAATTAAAGAATCGCCGTCGGGGTCTGTAGCTGAAACCCTAAACTCTAAGCTTTGCCCCTCATCCACAACCTTAGAACCAATAGAGGCTAATTCTGGCGGCTGATTCGCAGCAGCCGGAAGCAACGACGCAGCCACTATCACCTGACGGTTAGGACCTGAATGAGTTGCGCTGGCAGTTGAAGTACCATCCGTAGAGTCTTGTTTATCTGCAACCGAGTTGGTCGCGGAACTGGTACTTTGGTCGTATCCTTCGATCCATCCATTATTCCAGGTGTAGGAGCCGGTGTTGCCGCACTGGGCGTTAGCTACACTCAATCCATTTGCAACAACATCTACCGATGTAGTTATTGGATTGGGAGAGGAGCCATCCACAGTTGCGCTGGAGGAGTCCCCCACAGGGTTAGTCTGGTCGACATTCTGATATGTAGCAGCACCATAATACGGTTCAGCTGGTGTTCCACCAGTCCAGGTAACAGAGAACGAGTTGCCAGATGCAGCATTTATGCCAGCTTCATCCAGATACCAAAGCTCCGCCAGGGCAACGTATCCGCTTGTTGACTGAACATAATCGCTTTTAATTGAGCTAAGTGATTGTCCTCCGTACGTAACCGAGGAAGCACCTCCTCCTAAATCTGTTGAATGTTCATAACCTATTGCGAGAACCAACAGACGGTTATTACCCGATCCCACGGTATGGGAAGGACCGGTAGACCAGGAACCCACCCGGGAAACATTGGAAGGTGGAATTTGAACTGTCACTGTGTAAGCAGGTGAGACTTCATCGGCATCATTTGTTACAAAAAGATACAAAGTACCTTGCGGTAAACCACCTAATACAATATCAATATTAATCAAAATATCAGACCAGCTATTAATGGCCTGAGAAACTTTCGTGGCTGTTGCGTAATCCGGATCATCACCTAATTCCACCTTTCCTGTCCCCTGTGTAGCTCCAAAGAGAATTCCCTCTACGTCGATATCCGTCTCATTGGGAAGGAAATTTTCATCCTCGGCGTTAGTAATCTGTATCGCAGGAGCTCCTACCGGAAGCTCCAAAACCTGCCATTCTATCCATGATCCTTGTCCGTAATAATCTCTCTCGATTTCCAGTGTGCTGGCGTCTGATATCCAATGTCTGACCGTCGGACGCGGAAAGGCGGTGCCATTGCCATTACAAGTAAGCGTCACGAATGACACGGCACGAGTAATGTCCACGGAAGGAGAGAGAGTCTGATCGGCAGTGGTCCAGCTCGTGGTACCGCTGTTGTCTACTTGTCCCTCTTGTCTGCTGCCCACGCCGGTACCGAAATCTATACAATACCAGCGGAGAACTCTATTATAGTCATCATTCGTATGAACGTAGGCCTCGCCTGTATTATCGTTCGCCATGGTCAGTGCGATCGCATGCGAATTGAGGCCGTCATCTCCGCTGACCCGCCACTGACCGATGAGAAGCGATTGAGATTTGGTGCAGCCGGAGATAGTCCAACTAACCCTGTTGCCCTCCTGTTGCGTGGTTATAGTTTCCTCTCCCGTATCCAGACCACCAATCTTAGTGGGATCAAACTCCACCACTATCCATCGAAGAGTGCCGGTTGGGGTAGCGCTTACCTGGAATCTCGGGATATTCAGCGCGGTCTGACTGCCAGTACTAACATCAGCTGTAAAATGGGCTTCCCTGACTGCTGATCGGCCAGTTTCGTCGCACGTCGTCCCATTGACCCAGGCAAAACAGTTGTCCCCCTCAACGGTCGCCCCAATTGCAGGTGTATATAAGGTTGTGGTCCCTGACCAGACCTGGGAGCCACGGTAAACGGTGAATTCATCATCAGTACATTCGATTACCGTCCATGAAAAATGGACGGCAACAGCCCCATCCGCTCTGTCAAACCGTATCTTCGTGGTGCCCGCATCGTCCCACAAATACGCGCTTACCATCCCTTCGTCTTGATTAACACTACCATTTTGACCAGGACGGTGAGCATAGAAATAGTGAAGGATGACAAAGGCTTTATCCATACTGCTCACGTTCTGGGCAAGGGTGACGTCGAGAGTCGTTACAGCAGCGTCCATGGTGGTAATATCACTCTGCACCTTGTAGCCGGCGTGAGCGGTGCCGGGTATAAACAACAACAGCGCTACAATTATTCGCTTCATCATCTTATCGGGTCTTCCACTCAACGAACGCGAATCCTGTGATCCTCAGTGTCGAAGCTGGCAATGCCCTTGGCCGGAAATCATACCCGGCAGAGAAACATCAACCGTAAGGCAGTCCTCTCTTTGAAAAGGTCAATCCCCATACGTTTGTCAAAATCTGAACACAAAATCCAAATCTGAGCAGCCTATCGATATGCGATACTTCTGAGGCAGAAAACATCTATCTGAAGTGTGCTTTTGTCTTGCTCTCCTCCTAAAGATGTTCACCAGATTTGCCGGCAATCGGACATTTCAAGGTGGCTCTTGGCCGGCCAGCTCTTGGTAAATAATAAGCAAAGTACAAAGAATCCATGAATGAAAGCATGCTCCACATGCTTCTCAGACACTAGTAGCTTTTGAATGTCTCTTGCAGGGATTCCCTTCTTTCAGCCACCGCTCTGCCCCGATTCCACAGAATCTAAAGAGTAGATCGACAGATTACAACCTCACCTTAGTCGACCGAGCTTATTTTAATGGCTTCCAAGCTCTTGAGGCAGGCCATAGAACTCCCGCTCAGTTAAATCGTTTGGCCAGATAGAAAGCAGGACCACATAGAAAAACGGGGTTGACCTCGCCCGTCAATTTATTTCAAAAGGACCATTTTCTTCGTCTCACTGAACTCGCCGGCTTTTAGCCTGTAGAAGTACACGCCGGAAGCTACCTCGTTACCCTGACCATCTCTTCCGTCCCAGATCTTCTGATGTACGCCCGGACTCAGCGGTTCATCCACCAGGCTTCGCACCGTTTCTCCCAAAACGTTATAGATATTAAGGGTGGTGGGTAAAGCAGCGCCACCATCATTTCGCGCAGGAAGAGTGAACTTTATGGTGGTGGTGGGATTGAAAGGATTTGGGTAGTTCTGGCTGAGCTCAAACGCTTGCGGCACGAAGGTTCTTCCATCATCCACCGGTATCTCTACCGCATTCTCATCGGCTAGGACTATCTCACTTATCTCAAGGTTGATCTTATCCATTATGTCCGGGCTGACCGTTGCCGGCAGCGAGAGGATATTCCCCTCTCCAGGTAAGATCGGGTCATTGGACATGCTATATAAAACGACGATCAACTTGCCTTGCTTATCATCCCTATACTCTGCGATGAACTTGTCTGACCAATCTGAGAGTCGCGGCGCCTGGAATGAGAGTTGTTCCGGGTCGTAGTCGATTCTTATCTGCGCTGCCGCCACTGGTACCTCTACATCAGCCAGAACCTTGACCTCTCCTGTAGTTCCCGGCTGCAGATCCTCATAATCCAGTTTAACGATAGCCGCCGGTCCAAGATATGACGAGGGAGACGCTCCCGTCCATCGGTGCAGGATGATATTCACCACTCCCACCAGATCAGCCACGTTTACTGTATCGTTATCGGTCACATCGGCTGCCAGGAACTGACGCGAGGTGAACTCAACACTGTCCAATATATATGCCACTATACCGACCACGTCAGCTACATTAACCAGTCCATCAATGATGGCATCTCCGAAAAGATCGATGGTGAATATTCCCCGCATAACGGCCAACGGCTTGGAGGGAAGCTCCGGGTCTACGGACTCCACCGCATCCTCCATCTGAAGCTCCACCTCCCCGGGGGGCGCATCCTCCTCCACGGAGATAGCAGCGTAGAGAACCGTCTCTATCCCTGCCGGAATCGTGTGACCTTGGAGTGAAGCAACCAGAACCGTGGCCACCCCCGAGCTGTCCGTTAGATTGGTCCACAACGAAAAATCGCTGGTTACGCTGGATTTCACAAAAGAGTCCACATCCACCACGCTGGCGTCCCATCTCAAGGTGAATTGGAATCCATAAATGGGAATCGAGTTGGTGATGACGAAAGGAACCATCCTCTCGGCACTGCCCGGAACCCCTCCCTGATCGCTGGAAGCCATGAGGACGTCAAAGTCCGTCTCGATTATCTCTATGGACACCGTCTTTTCGCTGAGACATCCGTGCTCGTCTTGCGCCTTGAACTTGACGTTGACTGTACCCGGGCCATGAGAGAAGGTGGGGCTGAAGGTGAAGGTCTGGGTAACCACGCTGTCACCATCTATGGTTGGAAAATCATATATTTCGTCAAACTGGATGTCAAGCGGATCCAGGTAAAGGGTAAGGCTGTCCCCCTCGGGGTCATACGCGGTCACATCGAACTGAAGAGTAGCTCCTTGATTCACCTCATAGTCGGAGGGCATGGAGACGAAGACCGGACACTGATTCCCCGGCCCCCCACCTCCCTTTACCTTGATGACTCCCGTTACTGTGCTTGCATGGTAGTATGTCAGTCCATCCGGATCATCCCATTCAGGAAGAAAGTCAGGAGGCCGTTCTGGATCGATGGCCAGAAAACCAAGACGCACTTCTGCTCCACTGGGCGCATCAGGAGCTACGGCGAACCTGAGCCTCATTACCGGACCATCACCAAGCTCGATATTATACGGGGAAAACAATCTTGAACCCATCACCAGTAAGGTGTCAATGTGCCTATTATGTGCACGAGCAACCCACAATCCCCACACGGTATCCATGATTTCATAAATCCGCTCGGTCTTTTGATTGGAGACAGCTACGGTCGTCTCCGGGGGGTCGGGGGGGTTTTCCCAAGTCTGTATGTAGGTTACGGGGCGAAGGATTGAGGTATCGGAAGGATCCTCATAATAGATGGCCGCCTTGAACCCGCTGATGGAGACCTCACTATTCTCAAAACAAACATTAATCCAAAGGGATTCACCCTGAGCCGCGGAGTCCTCCTGGATGTATACGGTATCCTCCGGGAGTTCCACCCATCCTGCGGGCTCTTGTGAACCAAGAGAAAAGTTCTCTCCAGCGAAAGCTTTATTTAAGCCAGGTTCTGAAGCGGGACCGAGCTTGTCCGAAACGCTTCCCCAATCCCAAAAGGAAAGCATCCACAAGAAAAAGAACAAACCAACTAGACTGGCAAGTTGGGAACCCTGAATCTTCCTGAACTTATTCTTCATTTTCTCACCCTTCCTCTAATAATAGGAATTTTCCTCACCACAGGTCTGTCGCCCGCCGAAGCACCGCTAATTCCATTTAGTGAATGAGCAAACCCCGTGCCGACACCGAGAATTGGCTGCCGACCTTCAAGTCCCAGCAGGGAAGCCATTCAGCCTCTCTCAACGCGCTCCTTATTTCATCTTTTTGGCAAAGCATTTCACCGCACATGCATCAGAATGCAAATATTTTCCATGTCTTGAAACTATCGACACAAAGCTGAATGATTTGGCATTCTCCAGACCTCACCAAATTCAATCACTCCTTTGTTGGGTTCATTAATCTTCTTTTTATACATCTTATTCGTGTAATCCGCCCAGAGGCTCTGTCCTTTGAATCTGCTTAATCCATTGACGTATTATCCGTTGATCTATCTCAAAAGAACCATCTTTTTGGTCTCCACGTATTTGCCATATTCAAGCCGATAGAAATAGATTCCGCTTGAAACCTCCTCTCCGGCCTTATCTTTTCCGTCCCAAACCACCTGGTAACTCCCCGAAGCCTGCTCCTCATCCACCAGGATTCTCACCAACTGTCCGAGGAGGTTATAGACCTTCAGGCTCGTGCGCAGAGCTGAATTTTCCGCTTTCTGTTGATTATTCCCCACCTCATACTGGATACGTGTAACTGGATTAAAAGGATTGGGGAAGTTTTGAGATAAGGCGAACCCTGCCGGCAGGTTTGAGCTCTCCTGGTAAACCTTTCTGATCGCCACCAGGTTCCCCTCCCTATCACAGACTGATATTTCCACGGAATCGAATTCCTCATCACCTTCCAACCTGAACAAAGACTCCGTGCCGGAAGATATGAACCTACCCTCGGTGCTCATTATCATCACTCGTAACTCCTCGCCGTTTGAGCCCGTGTAAAGATCCATATCTTGAACTTCTGAGGAAAATTCGACGTTTTCGTCTCTTAAACCAGCTCCTTTGAACACGAACAACAACCCACCCGTCTGGCCATCAGAGCTGACTGAAAACGAGGTCCTGCCAGGGGACTGTGAGACCGCAATCTCCGCCACCTGGGTCTGTGGACCGGGTTCGACATCAGGTGCCACGCCCTCTTCCTGTATCCGCGCCACCAGATATATCAAATCCGCCAGAGTGGCCCAGACGCCGTCCCGGTTGACGTCCGAGTTCAACAACTGCTGCTGATTAAGACTCATCCCAAGTGAGAAACAGACCGCCAACCTAACCGCATCTCCTACCTCAAAGGGCATTCCGTTCAAGTTAATGTCCCCCAGAAGGGTATTTCCCGATTCGAGCAAAACGCCCCCGTTATTCAAGTTAATGTCGTCTCTGGAGATGAACTTTCCCGCAGAGTTAGACAGAGTATTGTCTGTAAGATCAAAATAGTAAAATTCAAGTGGAATCAAAAGCCCGGCTAACTGTGTGTCGGAGGTCATTCTGAACTGAAGGTGGGCTACCGGACCATCGCCCGGAGGAAGCGGGGCAACACCAACCTCATTTGGAAAATCCGCAATCCCCACTATTCTGATGAGTTGAAACAAACCCCAGGTTCTCTCCCTATAGACGTAGCACTCCCACTCAGAGACTCTGGTGCCTTCTTTGGTCAAACCCAGGAAGGTGTAAGCTGAAGGATCGTACTGAATTAAGATCTCCATTCCAGCGATGGGCTCAGGATTCTTCAGATTTATGGGGACCTCGACCTTCCCCCCGACTAGACCCTGCTCCATTCCGATGCTCAACACACAGGGAGAGGGGGGAATGACCCTTATATGTGCTTCTCTCAATGCGCTGCCTCCACTCAAATCGACAGCCTCGAAGGTAACTGAGTGTTCACCCGTATCGGTCAACTCAGGAATCCAGTTGAAAATCCCTTCTTCGTCCAAAGTGGCTCCGTTGGGGAGATCCACCGCCGTTATGGTCACCTTCTCCTTGTCCGGGTCTTCCGCCCTGACCTGAAAGACCAATTCCGCGTCTGCCGCAACCGTCTGAGAATCGGGGAGGATCAATTCCGGTGGTCTGTTCACGTTGATCACGTTCACCTTCACCTTAATCTGGGCGTCGAGGCTTCCGTCGGAGGCCACAAAGAAGAGTTCAAAGGGACTGCCGGAAGAAGAGTGAGGACCGATGAACTCCGGCACCCACAGAAAGTCTGCCTCTCCGGTTCCCTCATCTGAAAACACGGCATGAGGGGGTGAATTGAAAGCCCCGATTTTCAAAATGTCGCCATCCGGATCCGTTGCACGAAGATCTATGCTCAGAGTCTCACCTTCGTTTACATAGCAGGTCCCGATAGGATCGATCAGGGGAGGAAGATTCTGGGCATAAGCAGATACTCCTCCGGAGAACAGCAAAGGGCCCATACCGCATAAAACCAGCAGATACTTGAACATCCTTTTCATCACTCCGAACAAAAGAGCAATTCTTAAATATATCTCTTTGACCTTCAAGTTTTTCCGCCAGGGACAGCCCGGCGGATAACAGCCCTATACAAACTACCTTTCCAGCGCCCTTCCAGGACTTGTGTCCCGTCCTTACAATATAAGTCAAAATCTCGCTTTTCCGACATAAAACTTTGCAAAATCTGTGCCTGAGATTCGATTTTGTTCAAAAGCTGGTCAGGCCTATGATCTTCTCTTGTTCTTCAAATGGCAGGATATGACCCTCTTGTATTTCATCGGTTTTCCTTGCCTCTTTTTCACTCCCCTATTCATTCTATACGCTCATTCCGAGCCACAGGGGTGAGGTGAAAAAAAATAAGCCGAAAGGGTTGCTTTTCGGCTCTTATCAAGATCATTCAAAATGTCAAAACCTGCGCTGCTTTTTGCTCTCAAGACCAGATTCGTTATTCTCATTGCTAACCCAAACCCATTTGAGGGTTAAAACTCACTCGTTAGCAATCTTCTTTGGCTTAACCTCCTTCCTCTTGACTTTACGAGAATTATCAAAGCGAAGGAGTCCCACGATGGGAGGGACTCCTTCGCCTGAAAAACGGGTATATGATGAAATTACTTCATCAATACCATCTTCGCAGTTGCTTTGAGCGGTCCAGCGTTCACCTTGAAGAAGTAAACACCGCTGGAGACGCTGCTGCCAGCATTGTCCT
>CAZPOP010000049.1:0-9153 GCA_964588305.1 uncultured Ignavibacteria bacterium | reverse complement strand
GCAAAGGTTTCGGGTTTATAACCTCATATGGCTCAACGTACTCGTTTATCCTTTTCAAACCCGTCAGTGTCCTTCGTCAACCAACACATCTCATAAAACCCACAGAATTCTGCCGATTCTCAAGCTGGTCAATACTCCCCACAAGCCAATCCACGACACAAAGTGGTTTGTTCTCTGTTGAAAGAGAAGGGGAGTAGAGTCCTTCCTGCAAAAAACGGGACGTAAATACCCCTTGCCCCCCACAACTACTCTACGCTCGCTGTCTACAACCGAATCACTGCAGCAGTCAATAAACAGCCGCCATATTTATTGGATTTTTACAAACTTAATATAACAAACACGCCCCCCCTTGTCAAGTCTTTTTTTTACTCTCCTGAAAGATTTTGCAGCACGCAAGATCCCATTTCTGGTGCCATCCGTCCGCCCTCTCGGACCAATCAACGCTCTGTTGTCTCCCAAACAACCGAGGCCTGCTGCGGCCGGGATTTCCTCTGCCAAGACCAGCGGCCTCAATCAGGAAGGGGAGCCCCGGTAGGAATCATTAACTCTGACGAGGGTTGTGGTTCCTCGGCGATATGGCTTGAGAGCGTAGGGTTCCTGAGCTCCCCTTCCCGAGTCTGCGATTGGCGCCTTGCTTCAGCACAACCGTCTCACCCTCAGACCGATTGACAGTCTAAGAAAATCTAATCTCCCTTGAAAGATGGCTTTTCCCGCATTCAAGGCGAAAGGCTATCCTTCAGTTATGTTTTGCAGTCCTAACACGTAGAACCACTACCCGCCTGCCCTAGCGCCTGCACTCTGCTTGGTTAGATCACTGTAGAGATGATCTCTCAGCAGCCCATATTGTCTCTAGATTTTTACACTATCAATATACCCCATATGCCTCTACCTGTCAAGTCTTTTTTTTAATGTTTCCAAAGAAAGTTACGGGGGCTTCAGAATCGAGCGTTTGCCCATGGAAAAAGGTGGCCTTTGAGTCAAGCTAGATAATCTGTTGCATGACAAGCACATCATGAGATTGCCTCCTGAAGCGCTGGACTATCTTCAAAAATCTAGGTTTCTACGATTGGGGACCGGTGAGTACTAGCTCCGGACGGGCATATACTAATATTCCATATAAAGTGGTTTATTTATCCTGCCAGCCTTACTAATTCAGGCACTCTGCCCCGAGAGATGTAGATCATATGACTATCTCGGACGAGATACAATGCGCTGTCATAGAATCAGTTACGTCTGAAGAAGCCATAGAGCCTCTCCTTGTGGACAAAAACCACTTGACATTCAGTCTTGAGTGTGTTATTAGTGTATTCGTCAGTTGCCCTGTTGTTGGGAGCTCAGGGTTCCTTGCACAGATTCCGAATCTCTCTGAATCTGTGAAATCCGTCGGAGGGTCAAAATGAAAAAATGTATTCTAATTCTGCTCGCTGGTTCTATTGGTTTGTTGATACCGGTTAAGTCTCCTTTGCTGGGGACTTCTGATCAGTCTGGAAGGTTTATCATCTATTATGGGGAAGAGGAATCCGGCTATGAGGATTACTTCGTCTCCTTCTCTGAGGGAAGAATCAGGCTGACAGATCAAGCTCAATTCAGGATGACACAAAGAGGTTTTAGGGTCAACATGGATTTGGTCCTGGACAGCTTGTTTGTTCCACAAAGCCTCAACCTGGATGGAAGCCTTCACGGGGAGACATATCAGATCAGCACTGAGTTTTTCGAGGGGAGAGCCATAAGCCGTACCAGCAAAGATGGAGATACGTCTACCACTGAGTTGCCCGTCCATGAGGACGCCCTGATCCTGCCCCGCGGGCTTTTCTACCCCTATACCTTTCTGGTGAAAAGATACGATTTTGAAAAGGGAGGAAAACAGGAGTTCTTTGCATACGTGGCTCCTCAAGTAGAGCTGCCGATTACGGCGGAAGACGGAGGTCTGGAGAAAATCGATTTTGAAGCCGGTTCCACTGAACTGGGAAAGCTTCTGGTCAATTTGGGGGGAGTGTTGGGGATCAATCTGTGGCTGAATGAGAGGAACGAGTTGGTCAAGCTGAGCGTTCCCCTGCAAGGCATAGAAGTCTATGAACAAAGCTATAAGCCCGCGCCCAAGAAGGCCGAAATCGATACCCTGTCCAAGAATTATAACTCCGAAAATATCACCTTCAGATCCGGAGAAATCAAGTTAGCCGGTACGGTGACCGTACCTGCGGACGGAGAAAAGAGACATCCCGCATGCATCTTCATCTCAGGTTCGGGTCCGCAGGATAGAAATGGGAAAGTACCAGATCTGGGCTTTTCGCTTCAATACAGCCTCCTCGCTCATGAATTGTCCGATTCAGGCATCCTGGCCCTACGATACGACAAAAGAGGCGTGGGGGAAAGCGATGGAGACTTCAAAACCGCCTCCCTGATTGATCTTGTGACGGACGTCAAGGCCGGGATTAAATACCTTCGATCCAGACCGGATGTGGACTCAGATCGTATTTGTTTGATCGGACACGGCGAAGGAGCGGTAATTGCCCCAATGATCGCGGCTCAGGATAACAACATCAGTGCCATCGTGTTGATGGCCGGGAGGGCCAAGCCCCTGGATCAGGTAATGATAGAGCAGCAAGGATTCCTCTTGAGCAAGGTGAGCCTCCCCGACGAGATGAAAGATGAGGCCATTCAAGAACAACAAGAATTCTTCGATTGGGTGAGAGGGATAAAGGAGTGGCAGGAAGAAGAAATACCCGTGCAATACAAAGAACTGAAGGGCAAAAGAAAATGGTATCTGGAGCATTTCAATCATGATCCGCTAGAGACCATCACCCGTGTCAAATGCAAGGTCTTGATCTTACAGGGCAAGAAGGACAGGCAGGTCTTCAACCTGCATGCAGTAATGCTTTCCAACGCTTTAGACAAGGCAGGACACGAGGATCATCTGATAAGCATCTTCCCCGATCTGGATCACCTTTTCTGCAAGACAGCAGGCGAAGGCGATTATGGCGAATACGCCAAAACCGAAAGACCGATAGATCCCGAATTCTTGGAATTCCTCTCTGATTGGCTCAAGAAAGAGCTGTAAAGTGGAAATCTGCTCCGCTGGGGCTTTGGTGTCAATCTACCGTAATCTGTGCATCAGAGAAAAGCCATTTCCGGCAAAGCAACGATTGAGTCTCCCGTTTTCCTTCGCAAATGATAACCTCTCCGCAGCATCTTGGGTATAGGCTTGGTTCCGACCCAGTTTGGAGCCATACAGCTCACCTGAGTATCACCATTTTCTTCGTGTCGATCAACTCCCCAATGTCGATTCTGAAGAAATAGACTCCGCTGGCAACCTCCTGTCCCTGTTCATTCTTTCCTTCCCACTTTACTTCGTAATCGTCTGCACTTTGCGGCTCGTCCACCAAAGTCTTCACCTGCTGTCCCAGAAGGTTATAGACAGATAATTTCACAGCGCAATCCCAGGGTAGGGAATATCTGATGAGGGTCTCCTGGTTGAAGGGATTGGGATAATTCTGAAAAAGACTGAAAGGTTCTTCGGCAAAGGGCCAGGCACTCCATTCCACATGAGCGATTCCGGTGGTCGGGCACTCACCATAAAACATCCTCACGTTGAATCCGTTTTTAGAATAGTCGGCTTCATGTTCAAATGGCGAAGAGCAGGATCTGAAGTAAAACCTCTCCGGGATCTTGAACTCGACAGACGACAATTCCTGGGGAGCGGTCACCAAGATAAAATCACAACTTCTTTCCGTTTGGACTCCGTCGATTTCCAAGATCAAGACGGCCTCATCACATGTTCTTGTGCCCAGCCAAGAAAGGTAGCTTAGTTGCGGAATCGAGATATAGAATCCTATCTGTTCACCCAAAGTAGCCGGTTCGATTTCCAAAACGTCAATTTGAGGCCCCCAGTAATCCCATACGGTCTCCAGCTTAACCAGAGCATTGGTGTGTTGGTTTGGAAACCAGGCATAGAATGGAGCAAAGGGCTCAGCAACCTCAATATCCAGTTCTATTGTTCCATAAAGGTGGTAATTATATGCGCCATCGTCCCTCTCTGTGAATTGTACGGTTATGAACTCTTCTTCTATCAGATTGGGGATTTTGTCCCGGTGTTCTGGAATCAGTTCAAAGATTGTCTGTTCCTCTAATTCATCCGTTTTCTCCCCAGCGGAGAAACAGATTTTCACCCACAAGGTTCCCCCAGAGCGAGGACGGTATACGACATCAGTTCCTTTTCCAATCGTTCTCCAATCGGGCGGCACCTTGGCCTCGATCTCGCGGTTGCAGGTGATCTGGATGGACTTGTTCTGATCGATTACGTGCCCGCCGACCCACCCTTTATATAGAACCTCACCAATATCCTGGCGGGCATAAAGATACTCATACTCAAAGGTGACCTCCAAAGTCTCCTCCAGGGCAATCATGCTCAGATATTCCAGTTTGCACCCGTGATCAAACACGCTGTCCTTAAGACCGGTGGATGGAGCCGTTATGAATAGGGAGCTTTCATCGAATTTGCCATAGGCAGAGTTAGTGGTAAAAGTATACAGGTAATCGTCGGTGACGAGTTTTTTGAGCCTCATTTCGATTCGTTGATGGATAATAATGCTTTCTCCCTGAATTTCAATATCCGAATAGCAGTCGTTTTGAATCGCTTCTCCCCAAGTAGGGACTATCATGTCAGCCTTGGCCGCAGTTGCAGATAAAATCGATATGGACAGAAGAAAAAAACAGAAAAACCAAAATCTTCTTCGCATGTTCACCTCCTTTTCCAAGTATTGACTTATCATTGCTTCCGCATCAAGACAACGTACGTTTGTAATCCTCCGGCATCGGGAGGTGCTGATGTTCCAAAAGCACTATCGGGAAAGTATAGAATCCAGCTGTAACGCATCTACAATTCCGCTAATGTCTTCTTTTCCTTTGTAAGCTAAACTGCCGTGTTCCATGTAATGTAGAGCCAGATAATCTACTCGAACGGAAGGTACTCTTTTGCCGGTGTTGGTTATTTCCACGAATCCCATATTTACAGTCTGGCCACATTTTGAACAGGTGTACAGACCGCGAAGCCAGTGATCATCTATTCTTATCCATTCGGGCGGATTCTGTATCTGGCCCCACAGTCTTTTTGCCAGCTGAACGCCGTCAAGCACGCCATCGGCGTCCGTATCCGGATTGGATGGGTCCAATCCGAAAGGGTCTTCCCATTCATCTTTTAAATAATCATTGTCTGAATCATTTTGAACGGCGATGCAGTGGATGTCTGGCTCATCAGACGGGGTAGTAGACTTATGTTTGGCAGATTTGTGTTCACAGCCTATCACCAGAATACAAGAGGCAAGCCCGATAACAGGAATTATTCCTGCAACTTGTCTGTTCTTGAGTTTTTTTAAGGAGTATCCTACCTGTATTCGTCTTGCTTCTTCGTATGCACTCCTGTATCGGAGCAGCAATTTGGGGGTAACCTGACAATCGGGACACGCCCAATGGAAAAGTATCTGCTGGTCATCCGTGCTGAGTCCATTGGGCAGATAGCCATGACTGACAAATGAACGAACGCAACATGCAGGATACCCGAATAATTTGCCTTCCAGCAGTCCAGTTTTGCGGGAATCAGCCATGCGTTTTCCCATAAAGGCATTTGCGTAGATATCTATCAATTCTTCATTTCCGCTTAAAATCAGTTCCTCAAATATCCGCCCCGATTCCAGGTATCGTTTTATGGGTCTTGTTTTAAGTCCCATTGATTTCAATGCTTCGATCTCAATTGGCCCAAGCTTCCTCTCCCAACGGCTAAGCGGCTTGATCTCCTTCTTTGTAAGCAAGGCCAGGTATAGCAAATCGAATTCGATATTTCTTGTTTTTTTATCCATCGGCCACACCTCCTTAAGAAAGCGATCTCCTCCGGCAAACATGACCGCGTTCTCAGCGTCTTCGGGTCCGCCCTTTTTCGCTCAAAAGAGTCCCCTGCTAATTCGCTGACGGGCGCACATATTTATAGCTTGTCTGGATTTTAGCCTTCGCAACTTTCGTGCCCGATTCCTCAGATCCAGCCGAGGGTCGCACATCGGAGTCTAAATATAGATCAATCAATGAAATACTCCTGCTCGTCGATCATTGGAAGGAATGAAGCGCTCGGTTCGGGCCTGTCGGATTCGTGATGTTCTGCGAATCCCGAATCCGAAGAGTGCCCTCTGAAATCTTTAACTCTTTACCCTTCAAGAAATTGACGTTGCTCGCAGAAACTGACGATTAACCCCCGAACCCGGCACGGAAGGAGTGGTTAGATTTGTGGCAAATTGAGGTTTTCGCGGATACTAAGAAAAGGGGACAGCCAAGGTGGCTGTCCCCACGTTAACGCTTACTCAACCTATTCAGATTTCAGATTGCTTCACTTGACCCTTGGCAGGGTCGAAGAACGTGCTCACTGTATCAGCAGCTTCTCCATTTCATCCACCAGGCTGGCAAACAATTCGATGGTCTTGTTTACCGGCTCAGGTGAGGTCATATCCACACCGGCGTTCTTAAGCAAGTTGATGGGATAATCCGAATCGCCCGTCTTCAGAAACCCCAAGTAATGAGCCAGAGCTTCTTCGTCCCCTTCCGAGATTTTCCGGGAAATGGTGACGGCTGCCGCAAGGCTGGTGGCATACTGATAAACGTAGAACTCTCTGTAGAAATGGTAGATTCGCAGGCAGCCCAAATCATCAAGAGAATCCAACACCAATTCCGGCCCGTAGAATTTTTGGAAAACATCACGATATATTTCTCTCAAGGAGGCGGAACTCAAAGCTTCTCCATCATTCGCCTTATCGTGCATGGCCTTCTCGAATTCGCTGAACATCAACTGAGTGTAAAAGGTTCCCTCGATCTCGTCAATGTAATGATTAAGCAAATACAGCTTTTGAGTCTTGTCTTGGGTGTTTTTGAGCAGATAGTCCATCAGCAGGGTTTCGTTGGTAATGGAAGCCACCTCTGCGGTAAAGATGGAGTGACCTGAATAGATGTAGGGTTGGTTTTTGTTACTATAGTATCGGTGCAAACAATGTCCCATCTCGTGGATTACGGTGAACACATTGCTCAAGGTACCGTTGTAATTGAGCAACATGTAAGGATGGCTGGAGAAACAACCCCAGGAATAGGCGCCGCTTCCCTTCCCTTCGGTTTCGTAGACGTCCACCCAGCCGGAGGCAAAGCCGGCTTTCATATCAGCCAAGTATTGCTTTCCCAAAGGAGCTAAGGCTTTCTCTATAATGGTTAACGCACTGTCATAGGGAATCTCCATCTTAGCTTCCGCGACCAAAGGCACGCTCAGATCATACTTGTGCAACTCGTCCAGTCCCAGGAATTTCTTTCGCAAACCCACGTACTTATGCAGAGGCTGGAGATTTTCGTCCGCGGCCTTAATCAGGTTTTCAAATACCGATACAGGGATGTTATCTCGATCCGTGGCCGCCTCTAAGGTAGAATTATATTTCCGAGCTTTGGCGTAGAACAAGTCTTTGGCTACGCTGCCGCTTAAGGCCGCTCCCAGGGAGTTCAAATAGGTCAAATAGGCAGAACTGTACGCGTCACTGGCGTCTTTTCTCAGCCGTCGATCCGTCGATTCCAAAAACTTGGCATAGCGCTGCTTGGTGAGCTCAACCTCGTTACCCTCCTCATCTTTAATGGAAGGATATTTGATGTCCGCATCGTTCATCATGGTCCAGACGTTAAGGGGAGCGCGGGCTAAATCACCAGCCATAGCCAGAATCTCCTCCTCCGACGAAGAAAGGGTATGATCTCTCTTTCTGATCATATTGTCAAGGTAATGCTTATAGAGCTTCAATCCCTCTTCCGATCCCATTAACTGATCCAGCTTGGACTGGGGCATGGCCAGGACCTCGGGATCGATAAATGAAGCCGCCTGTTCAAGTTTGGTGGCCAGACTTCGGGCACGATTGTACAGCTCTTGGTAGGTGGACACCCTGGTATCCTCGTCCTGTTTCATTCCGGCGTACACGTAAAGGCGATCCGCGATGTTCCAGAGGCTGTCCTGTAATTCAAGACACTCCAGAAGCGTCCTCCCGGATTCTGACAGGCGTCCCTTGAATGCGGTCATCTGGGGCAGGAGTCCCTCCACTTTCGAAAAATCCTGTTCCCACACCTCGTCAGTGGCACAGATGTCTTCCAGTCTCCACTTATACTTGGCGTCTATATCAGAACGCTGGGGGATCGCCTTGCCGGCAGACTGGGCAAATACACCGGCAGAGGTGAAAGTTACAGCTAGCCCCACGACGAACAAAACTAAAACCTTTGACAGCTTCTTCACCATTTCCTCCTTGAAGCAGGTTTCAGGTTACCACTCATGACTTTTTAATATACGAAGACCCCACATAAAAGGTCAAGGGAAAGGTGATCTTTTTTTTCGTGATTGATGATACGTAGACTGGGGGCGTTCGCAGACGAGGCAGCAGAGGGCCCTCGTGCGATTCTTAGAAGAAAGTTTGGAGGCGCGGCAGTTATAGGCAATAGGTCGGGTTGCGGGCTAACCGACACCATTACTTCTACATAGTCCACCTGAAGGTGAACACTCCGAATTCTCCCCCGTTCGTCAAGGACAACCTCGTGCGTGACGCTTTATGCGAAAGGAGAAGGTGCCCGTTCACGATGAATCCGTCGCCAACAATGCGACACCGATCGATTGGCAAAAGGGGGGCTGTCACCTGGTTGGTAGATGGACACCTCTAATAGTCGGGCAACCTTTCGGTAGCCCGACCTATCTCTGAAACTTAATTCTCAGTTCTTATCCAAACCACCAGCAGCTTAACTGGGGCAACTGCTCTTGAGTCTTCTTGGTTTTGGAAACCTTCTTTATTGAAACGGTCGGGTCAGCCCAGGTAGTTTTGCTTTTTCTCGAAGCACGAGAAGCCTTCTTCTTGGTGGTTGTTTTCTTTTTGTATGATGTAACTCTACGAGTGGTCATTTTAGCCCTCCCTTTTTTTAGGCAAGATGGAGTGTTTGACCGTGCAAAAGTGAAATCAGGTCAAAGCCTGTTTTTCAGGCTTCCTTCGGCTAGCAAGGGAAAGAGTTCCGCGCGAGGCGGAACTCTTTCCTCAAAAAGTAAACCCTACGGGGGATATCCTTCAGAACCAGCCCTCAGGACGAGCCCCCTTCAGGCGAATCTTCTTGACC
>CAZPOP010000048.1:0-10685 GCA_964588305.1 uncultured Ignavibacteria bacterium | reverse complement strand
AGTTGTGCTTCGAAACTCAGCATAAATGGTGAATTTGGTCTTTGTGGGAAGAGAGGCACACTTTGGGGCGGGGGTTCAACCCCCGCCCCAACATAGAGGAACTTCAACTGCGTGGAGTCGGGTCCTTCATCCTCGGTATCAAATATATGGTTCATATGATTCTTCTTCTCCCTTAAGGGGGCCCGTGCATGCAAAAGATAATCGTCTTTCCAATAACGGTGGAACTATCCTTTTCACCATTAAAGTTATGGTGAATTTGCTCTTTGTGGGAAGAGGGGCTGGGGGTTAGGGACTAGGGGCTAGAATGGTTCGGAACTCACCACAAGTGCTTCGAAAGTCAGCATAAATGGTTCGAGAGTCACCATGAATGGGGTTTTATATTGGAGGAAGGTGCGCAGGGCACCTGACCTAGGGACTGACCGATCAATGACTCGGTTTCGCTTACAACGCTTTCTCCAACCTTTAGCGCCTCCTTACGCATGGCCTGAATTGAAGCTATAGTATTGGCGATTTTTTCCTGTTCTTCTTTTGATGGGGTAGGTACCAGCACCTTTGATAAATCGTCTACTGAGATGGAGGGAATAGCATGACCTGTCATGAGGCGCCTAACTTGGCGCAGGAAATACTCTGTACGCATATAAGCTAATAAAAAAAGAGGTTTTACACCGTGGATGTTACGTAATACAGCGAAACCATTTGAGCAAATTGCACCGTCTTCATCTTCTGTAATCAGCGAAGTCGCATGTTTGGGTGTGCCAGTACATGCTCCGGATGTTGCAGTGATAATGTCTCCTTTTCGTACTCTATAAGTTGCTCTTGAAGGTGCTTCACGTGCCTTTATTATATGCTGAGTAACAACTTGCATTGTGCGAGAGTCAACATCAGAAATGGCTATATATCTTATCTCACTGTCTGATGCCAACCGAAAATCGTCGGTTTCATTCAGAATATCCGCAATCTCACTAAGGGGTTTAGCGCCATATTTTCGTAAATGCTGAATAAGTTCTTGGTCGTTCGGTTTATAGTGCTCAGCATCAAACCGTGTGTTTAAAAGTTGTTCCGGAATAGTATAAATGCTTTCGTTCTCGGTTTTAAGTTCGTAGTTCTTAAAATTATTGTAAGCTGTTGCGATTTCTTCTATATCAGTATCAATAACATTCAACCCTGATGATGTCCGAATCATTCTGCCAAACTCATCTCTTTTATAAATAGGTTGCCCTTTTACATCATACCCGATTTTTTGGATTCGGGCCATGAATACTTTTTCTGCTTTAGAAGGTAATTTTTGAAGTAAAAGCAAAGATGTCTTGATACCCGTGCCATAAGGTATGAAGGCTTCTTGGGGAATTGAGACTACACCCAAAACTTTTGCTTGTGAGCGAATCCAGAACCTAATGTGGGTATTTGACACATTTTGTAGTAGGCCATCAGGCAAAACAATAGCCATCCGCCCGCCAGGACGCAATAGTTTCAGGCATTTCTCAATAAAGAGAATTTCGGGTGACTGTCCCGCTAGAACATTTCGAGTAACTTCCCACTGGCTATTTTGTTTTTTGCTCCATCTACGAGCTAACAGGTAAGATTTTAGAATTCTTTGGTCTTCTACTTTACCTTTGCTACCAAATGGGGGATTGGTGAGAACAACATCAAAAGAATTATGGTGTTGCTCACAGTCGATGAGCGCATTGGAACACATAATTTCTGTTCCTTCTCCACCTTCAAAAGCAAGCCTCATCATTGCTGATAGCGCAACATCGGGGTTAAACTCAATCCCGCGGATTCGTTCCCTTACGTGAGTAGGTTTATCAATGTCGGGGTTATTTCGGCAAACGTGTAAAATGGTTTCAATCAAGAAACCACCGCTCCCGCACGCCGGGTCAATCACATTTTCATTCAACTGGGGGTCTATCATTTCAACGGCAAGTTTCACGATGGGGTGAGGAGTAAAAAACTCTCCGCGGTCGCCCCGTTGATGCCGATATACGAATACTTGGAAAGCTTGTCCCTTAATATCGCCAGGAGTTTTGGCTAGACTGATGTACTGTAATCGCCCAACTATATAAGCCAGGGTCAGGGGTTTCAGTTTCAAAGGGTCGTCTGAAAATAGGGTTCGATGTTTGCTTCGAACTGTGTCAAACAACTTGTTTATGCGTTTTTCAAAATCACAGGGAACACTGGCAAGTATGCTCCTGTATTCGCTTGAAGTAATGCCGAACTGCAATCCACCCTTGGAGGAATCTTGCTCGTCATAGAGTTTTATGATAAGCAACTTCACTATTTCGTGAAATATCTTGTCCTTAAGTAAGCCTTCGTTAGCGTAAATATAATTGTGACATTCGTCAAATACAGCCGAAAGATTTAGTGATGGTTTCAATTCGTGAAGATTCGGCAGACTTTCTGGAAGGAAACTGTCTTCTGAAAATAGAAGTTGCTGCTCCTTAAGTTTTCTTCCGCGCTGAGTATTTGATGCGGTCATGGGCTTTTTGCCTAAACTTAGTATTACTCTTCAAGGTCGTCTACTACCACGTATCGGTTGTCAATCTGCATGTCTTCTTCCTTGATGCTATCATCAGGGTCAAGGGTATCATATACATCATTGAGGTTTTCATACCAGTCATCGCTAATATGTAATGTTGTTTTACCTTGCTCATCTGTGAAAACGAAACCCATAATATAGTTTTGTTGCAGATGATTTGGATCATCCCCTGACGATTCTAAGTTTTGAGGGTTCGCAAACACGAATTTATGCTCCGGATATCTCAAAACAATATCAATTGCGATAATATTAAATTCATCTTTTAGTGGTGTAGCCTGTGTTCTTTCACTTGAACCTGATGTGCCTGAAACGAAGTGAGTTTCCAGAACTTTCACTCTCGACATGAGATAATTCAAGCGTTCTGCAATCATTTGATTTATTTTTTCTCGTGTGTATCCACGCAATGCGTTTATAGCTTTCGATTTTTTCGTTTCACGTTTGGGGTTGTACTTTTGAACTTCTTCATACTCGTAAAGGTTGTTTGAGTGTTCAGTTTCAAACTTTGGTAAGTTCACACGAATCCACTCACTAACTTGCCCTTCAATATCCTTAATATTATTTATCCATGGTATTTTATCAGCATGGGTAATTAAGAAGGTTTTCAGGTTCCCGTAGTTATAAAGCTTATGCCACTTTTCAGAATTGGACTTTACCCCTTTAGATTCAACCACGTACCATTGTTTTGTGTTGGACTTCCTGCTGTAGAAATCGCCATGATGATGGCGGTGCTTTTTGCCTTCCCACTTCTCTCTAATCCTCTTGACTTCGAAACTGTATTCTTCTTCAAGTTTCTTTTTCAGCAAAAGTTCTGTTATCGAGCCGCTAACATATCCTTGTGCATTTGGGCTGCGTTTCAATGCCTCAAGAAATATTCCTAAGTTTGTTTTGAACACTCGCCGAACAAAACGAGTAAGTCTCTCAAAAATGTTCATGCTCTGTCCTTCTTTTCCTGCCATAATGATTTCTGTGTGATCCCTCGGGAATTAAGAATTCTTATACGTAATTACATTCTGCATTACGGATGTATCAAAGAATTAAGTCAATCCAAAGAAACAGAATATAACCAAATTGTCAACAAAAAAATCCCGACCCAGTTTGTAGGTCAGGAACCTCTTGCTCTGGACTTATCTTGGTGTCAGGTGCACTGGGCGCCTGACCTACCTACTATTTTCTTTATAAGATTGACGTACGAGGGAAATAATGTACTCTAACTCGTCGTCTGAACTAATTTGAACTTGATAATCGCCGTTGCCCCAATGACCAACATTAGCAATATCACGGGCGAGCTTTTTGGGGTCGTCCAATGTGCCTTTTTTCATATTGATGAAAATCTTGAGCGAGTTTTTTAGCACGACAACATCGGTTACATTTGTCTTTGTGCGAAAGTCTATATATTTCTTCATTGGTTTAACAGTGATATCGGAGCTGATAGATAACACTAGTTCTTTGAACCGAGAGTATAACTCTGCAATGTTGGGTTGAGCAATTTTTAAATGTCCTTCTTCTGTATAGATTCTAACCTCACGACTAATTGTTTCAACGACTTTACTTTTCTTGGAGACCGTTTTGATCGAAGCGACGGAGGATGTTGGCTTATGTTGGTCGAAACGAATGGTATTGTTTGAGTATCGCCGAACTTCCCATAATTGGATAGGAAGATCTTTGAAGTTAATTGATTCGAGTTGAAAGGTAGTAAATGAAGGAGAAATAAAAATGACTTTTGTTTGAGACCAATCAACCTTATCTCGCTTCAAAGAGCCGTTGCACCGTTCATTGTATTCTAAGATGAATTCAGCCTTGTTGTTGAGCATAAGACCAAGATAACTCATGCCCTGATCTACGACGGAATAATTCGTTCCCTTTTTGATTTCTATGATTACAAATGCCTGAGCATCCTTGTCAAATGCTAGTGTATCAATTCGAAGCCCTCCAATTTGAAACTCCCTTCGAACAAATTGCAATCCAAAAAGCGAGACTAGATTGTTTTCAACAATCTCCTGAATGTTTCTCTCGAACTTAAAAGGATTCTCTTTTATTAGTTTAAGCTGTTTGTGTGCAAGTTTATAAAGTGACATTGGGGCAAGGTTCCTTTTATCATTTTTTGTAAGCGGTGCCTAACTACTGATTATATGGTTTCCAAATAAACCCGCTTTGTGTACCGCACCGTCGAACCGTCATGCGGGCATGAGCTTATAACGAGACGAACGATCCACCCTAAGATATTCCGCTGGCTCCCACACCCTCAACCACTTCGTCATTCATCATGGCCCCTCAGTGAACGCCAATTGAGACTACGAGCACAATATAGCAATGCCTGCGAACAGGTCAAGTGTATTTTTTTCCTTTTTGTGGGGATGATAGACATGGCCTGGCAGGACATAGAACCCCCTGTAGTCCCCTTCAGGGTGAACCCTTCAGGATGAACCCTTCAGGGTGAACCCTTCAGGATGAACCCCTTATCAGGGGGACCCAAGGACGCCCTCTTTTGAGGGATAATAGACCCGGCCTGGCAAGCAGTCCCGCTTGAGGCGGGCAAGACCTCACAGAACAGGAAGACCCCCTCTCCCTTGATCCCTCTCCCACAAGGGGAGAGGGAAAAATCGATATCCTTTAATAAAAAAGATTGGCGCAATCTAAAGATTGCGGCTACAAAATTAAAACATATGCGTCAATTGGTTGTCGGGTAGCCCTTCAGGACAAGCCTTCCCTCGGACTGAGTCCTTCGGGACCAGTGTCAGGACGAGTCCCTTTGGGCAACCGAGATAAATCATATGTAGAACATATACACCGTATATTATTTCTATACATCAAAACTCCCTCCTAAGTCCTTATTTATCAACAAGACCACTTCTAACTGATGCATATGTTTTCTATACATCAACCTTCGTAACTCCTACAAAATGCATTCATCTTTGCTTTTCTTCACAATAGCTAATCTGTTAAATCTCAATTGCTTATCGGCATTTTGCCCACAAACTTTGTGAAAGATGTAACAATCTGGCACGACTCTTGCGATTATGGTGAGTGAAAAAAGAAAGGAAGGTGAAAGAAGATGTCTTACAAAGCAAATGTCTTGGTGGTTGATGATGAACAGATAGTGTGTAACAGCTGCAGAAAGATATTAAGCCAACAGGGACACAACGTTCAGATAGCTCTGCACGGAAGAGAGGCTCTGAGGAAAGTGGAGGAGGATAAATATGACGTGGTTGTCGCCGACTGGAAGATGCCGGAGATCGATGGAATGGAGGTCTTGAGGATCGTGAAGAAGAATCACCCTGACATAATCCCCATAATGATAACCGGATATCCATCCGTAGAGTCGGCAGTAAAAGCCATGAGGTTGGGCATTTCCAACTACCTTCCCAAGCCCATAAGCCCGGACGCATTGACCGAAGCTCTCCAGAAAGCTCTGAGCGAGAGAAAGACAAAGGGAGCCGACCTGCTGTATTATCAGAAATACATCTGGGCAAGGATGCTGCCGGATGGGACGGTGAAGATCGGACTGAACAACTTGTTCCGGGAATCGGTGGGAGACATCTTGTACGTCATCCTCCAGTTTGACCAAAGCGAGATCGACCAGGGAAGACTGTGCATCAGGGTTTTGGCTTCGGATAAGCACGTTCATAAGCTTTATGCCCCTATTCGGGGTCGGGTGGTCGGAATCAACTACGAAATCAATTTCAACACCGACTTGATCAACAGGGACCCGTTTGGAAAAGGATGGATCATTCAGCTCAAACCCTCCAATTTGGAAGAGGACCTGAAAAACTGGTCGGGCAACGTCTCCGTTTCTGACAAGCGTGGGAAGGCCGTTATCGATTCCGAAAATCGGATAATCACCAAAGATTTCAAACCGACCACGAAAACCAGTGTGGAGATGAGGCAAGGAATCGAGCCGAACTTGGCCGAAAAGCTCGGAGAAGAACCCCGGAGGGCAAAGGCGTGCGTGGGGAAATTCTTTCTCTCCGCCTTAGCCTCTCGGCTATTCTTCATAGCTTTATTGCCCATGTCCTTGGGCGCAATAATGAAAGCTTTATTTCATGAGGTTAGTCCCCAAGGGAGTGAGCCATACGGTTCGCTTAAGGGGATTAACTGAAAGGAGTGATCAAGATGAGACCCAAAGCCAATGTCCTGGTGGTAGACGACGAAAGAACCGTGTGCAACAGCTGCAGAAAGATTCTGACCCAGGAAGGTTATCAGGTGGACATCGCCTTGTCGGGAGAGGAGGCCCTGAGAAAGGTGAAGGGGAATGGATTCGACGTGGTCATCACCGACTGGAAGATGCCGGAGATCGACGGGATGGAACTGGCCAGAAGAATAAAGAAGGAAAACGCTAACATCGCAGTGATAATGATCACCGGCTATCCTTCACTGGACACCTCGATCGAGGCTATAAGATCCGGGGTCTCCGACTATGTGCCGAAGCCCTTTACCCCGGAGGAGCTCTCCGATGTCATGGTCAGAGCACTGATGAAGGGACAGCCGGTCCCGACAGATCTGGTTCTCGACCGGTTAGTTGAAACCGGCATAGTGACGCCGAAGGCAAAGCCTGAGGTAGAGGAAATCACCCGGGTTGAAGCTCCGGTGGCTCCGGCTGTGACCCCAATGGTTGCCGAAGAGGAAAAAGCGGGCCCGATAAGATTCATCTTCAAGTCCGTTTTGGCACCCGTTTTTGGGAGATTGTTCTTTATCGCCTTAGGACCCATCGTGGTTTTCACCATAGTCCGCGGTGTTTTCAAGGCGGCGGTCGGAAGAAAAGCCTTGGATTAGCATAGGGTCGCGATTTTTCGGACCCGTCTTGGGCAAAAGACCTTGAACAAAGAGTAACCTAAGAAGGTTGTGGAGTGAAAAAGCAAAGTGAGGAAAAACGATAGTCAAAAAGAGGAGGAGTTAAAATGGTAGCCTTATTGGTGGCATTCACATTTGTCGCAGCCTTACTGATTGACGCGCTGGTTAGACGAGGTAGGGTGGTAGAGGAGAGGCTGGAATTAGCCCCTTCCGTCGGACCGGGTGTTAGCCCTGCCCTGGCCGTTGCGCGTGCCCGCAATGTCTTGGTTGTGGACGACGAAAAGACCGTGTGCAACAGCTGCAAGAAGATTCTGTCCCGGGAAGGTTACAACGTGGACGTCGCTTTATCGGGGGACGAAGCTCTGAAGAAGGTCAAGGGGAATCGATTCGATGCGGTGATCGCAGACTGGAAGATGCCGCAGATCGACGGAATCGAGATAGCCAGAAGAATAAAGAAGGAAAACCCCGACACCGCAGTGATCATGATCACCGGTTATCCTTCTGTCGAATCTTCAATCAAGGCTATGAGATCCGGCGTATCCGATTATGTGCCCAAGCCCTTTACCCCTGAGGAGCTGTCCGATGCAATGATGAGAGCCCTTTCCAAGGGTCAGGCTGTGCCGGCAGACTTAGTCATGGATCGACTGGCCAAAGAAAAGGGTAACCTTAGAGCCAATGCTTAAGGGAAAACCATGAAGGTCGATTTCTTCAAATGTGAATTGAAGGAAGATAGAATCAATAATAAGGAGTTGTCAAATGACAAAACCCAAAGCGCTTCTAATTGATATCACCAAATGCATTGGCTGTCAGGCCTGCGCTTTGGCCTGCAAGGAAGTCAATGGTCTTCCCGGAGAGGAGGAAGAGGAACTCTCCGCGACAGCCTATACCGTGGTGAAAGAAAAGGACGGCCTTTATTATCGTCGTCTGTGCATGCACTGCAAAGAACCCACCTGCGCCTCGGTTTGCCCTGTGGGAGCCTTTGAGAAGACTCCAGAGGGCGCCGTGATCTATCACGCGCACAAGTGCATAGGGTGTCGTTACTGCATGCAGGCCTGTCCCTTCAGCATTCCCACCTATGAGTGGAAAAAGCGTGCGCCCAAGGTGCAGAAATGCATAATGTGCTACCAAAGACTGAAGGAGGGGGAGATCCCCGCTTGCGCCGAGGTCTGTCCCACCGGAGCCACTATATTCGGAGATCGGGAGGAACTGATCCAGGAGGCACGAAAACGCATAAAAGACGACCCCGATCTATATGTGGATCACATCTACGGCGAGAAGGAGGCTGGAGGGACGTCAGTTCTGATGCTGTCCAGCGTCCCATTTGAGTCGCTTGGCTTTCCGGCTAATCTTGGGGACCGCCCTCTGCCTGAACTGACCTGGGCAGCGCTGAAAACGGTTCCCAGTATAGCTATTTTCGGAGGAGCGATTCTCTACGGCGTATGGTGGATTATCGACCGCAGGATGGAGTTGGCCGAATACAAAACTAAGCAGCAGGATTCTCAGTCGAAAAAGAAAACATGAAAATGTAGCCACAGATCGACTACAAAAGTGATAATGAAAGGGATATTGAGATGAGCATCAAACTACCGTTCAAGATAACTTTCTGGAAAGTAGTTTTGCTTCTAATCTGGGTGGCTGGATTGATAGCGGCTATCGTCCGTGTTACCCGAGGGTTGGGAGCTGCCACCAATCTGAGCGACAAATTCCCCTGGGGACTGTGGGTTGGTTTCGACGTCATCTCGGGGGTGGGATTAGCCGCGGGCGGATTCACCATAGCCGCAGCGGTCTACGTGTTTCATGTGAAGCGGTTCTATCCGGTCCTGAAACCCACCATCTTAACCGCTTTTTTGGGCTATCTTCTGGTCATCGTGGGTCTTCTGTTTGACGTGGGGCGCCCGGACAAGATCTATAATCCACTTTTCATGGGAAATCCCCACTCGGCTCTGTTTGAGGTAGCCATGTGCGTCATGTTCTACACCACGGTTCTGTTTTTTGAGTTCAGCCCTAATATTTTCGAGCGTTTAGGCTGGGGCGGACCCAAAAGATGGATAGGCAGGGTGACCGTCCCCCTAGTCATACTGGGAGTTATCCTTTCGACCATGCACCAATCCTCCCTGGGCTCGTTGTTCTTGATCGTTCCCCAGAAGCTCTATGTTTTCTGGTATTCAGCATCTCTGCCGCTTTTTTTCTACGTATCCGCCATCGCAGTGGGGTGCGCCATGGTGATCTTTGAATCACACTTGAGCTTCAGGGCTTTCGGTCACCGTCTGAAACACGATGTGCTGACGGACATAGGAAGGATTCTTCTGGTAGTTCTGGTGATATATCTGCTTATGAAGATTTATGATTTTTACATGCGGGGAGTCTGGTCGGAATTCTTCGTGCCCCGCATGGAGACTTGGCTTTTCTGGCTGGAAGTTCTGGCAGGCGTGGTTGCTCCTATAATCTTACTTTCTGTACGAAAGATTAGGCTGTCCGCCAGGGGTTTGTACCTCGCCGCGGTGTGCACTATAGCAGGCTTTCTGCTGAACCGATTGAATGTCTCAACCACCGGCTTCGTGGCCTCGTCCGGGGTCAACTATTTCCCGTCCTGGATGGAAATTGCCATTACCCTCGCTTTGGTGTCCACCGGCTTCTTTATCTTCGCCATGGCGGCCCGTTACCTGCCGATCTTTGAGCATCCGGAGGCGAATTCCAAAGCCGAAGTGGCATCGATTCCAAAGAGAGCTCTTGATGTTGGAGCATTGCCTAAATCCTGAAGCAATGAGAGACTGCCCCTGCTACCAAGTACCTCGTCATTGGAACAGAGTATATGTAACGAGAATGAATTAGCCCCCCAAAAAAAGGGGAAGGGTTTAGGTCCCCTTCCAAAATCTTACCCTTCCCCTTCCTACCTAACCGAACTCTTAACCTGAAAGTGAAATCCCAGCCGGTCGAGATTGAAGTCGCAACGCTTTCTTTTGTCGGGTCAGATTATGGGCCAGGACCAATTGAGATCCTGCGATAACGAAGAGCTAGGGGGCATCCGGTACCGGTTCTTCTATGCTTGTTAGAAAAGTCAAAGATTCGTCGGGTTGGGGACCGACCTGCAAACTTCCGGTCTCTTTTATCCGGTTTTAACTCAACTTGCATCGTCTCGAAGCCGATAATAAAAAAGTGAATAAATATCTTGACAAATGACAAAATGATCCGTATATACAGTTAAGTATAGTTAGGGAAGTTAAGATAGGTTTTTGTTAGCTCGAAGTTATTCAGCCACGAAAGCTTATTTTGAGAAGACTTTCGTGGTTTTTTTATATGGAAGAAAGGAGGTGATTTGATGATGCAAGGTACGGTAAAATGGTTCAATGAATCCAAAGGG
>CAZPOP010000047.1:0-13205 GCA_964588305.1 uncultured Ignavibacteria bacterium | reverse complement strand
ATGGACTTGGACTGCTTCGCCTTCGATGGGAAGATTCCCTTTGGCAGTTACAAAAGATGCTATGAATATGCGCCCGAGTTGGGGAAGTGCATTTTCTATGATTGGAAGAAGGATTGAGCTTGACATAGATTGATTTCTGAATGTTCTGATTGTCTGAGTTGTAAGAGCCTCTTGAGGATGAACCTGAGCCGATAGCTTCGCCTGCCCAGAGATCAGAACACAATTCCTGCGACCGAAAGAGGGAGCCCTGCTGAAAGCGGGGCTCCTTTTTTTTGAATGGCCTTCCTTCAAAAGCGGAGACCCTGCAAAAGTTTGCAGTTTTAAGTTAATCACCTTCCTATTTCTGCCGATTTGAAGAATGGCAAGAGAAGGTTGACATCTCTTGTATCACCTTTCTCAGCGTTCTTGGGGACGAATCCAAATCTGACGGTCTCAACGGAGAAAATACCTCCCTGGGGGCTTGAAGTATACAAGGCAGACATGATCCTATGAGTCTTAGAGAGCATTTCGGCAATCAAGACGCTCTGGACTTCCAAACGGACTCCTCCCCGTCGGAGCAAAAGGAAAAAAGAATTTTGGAGTCGGTGAATCTCCTGAAGGGCGCCTTCGAGAATAAGATCAACGAACTGGCCCAGTCAAACCGGAGGCTGAAGCGGAAGATCTTCGATCTTTACACCATCTTCGAGATCTCTCGAAAGCTCAATTCCACACTGGATCCCAATGAGCTATTGGAACAAATGCTGCTGGCCACCATAGAACAGCTGGGGATAAGGGGTGCGGCAATATTGATTCAAAAAGACCCTATCCAGAAAGAACTTTCCATGTTCAAGATAAGGGGGATCGACGTAGAAAGGCATTGGAATCTAAACCAGCTCAAACTCAGGCAGGACAGCAACCTGTCAAAGGTGCTTTTGTCCCAAAACGAGCCTCTGCTTTTGGATGAAATCCGAGCACATATAAGGAAGGGTTCTTCCGGTTTCGCAGCTTCACCCCTGGGTGACCCAGGCGCACGCTTGTCCATCGGTGCGGACCAGCCCGGACGATCTCCCATACGGGGGCACCGGTATGAGCGAGCAGACCAAGGGAAGGAGATCAGAGTCTTGGAAGCCTTGGAGTGTGAGCTGTGCATCCCTTTGATCAGCAAAAATCAGATCAGGGGAATCTTGAGCCTGACCGAGAAGACCTCAGATCTTCCTTTTACCGACAGCGACTTAGAGTTTCTTTCGGTTCTGACAGGACAGTTCACCAGCGCAGTGGAGAACGCCATTCTCTACGAAAACCAAAAAAGCATGAACGTGGAATTGAGGAGAGCACAGAGGCAGCTGATCCAGTCCGAAAGATTATCCGCTTTGGGACAGCTGTCTGCTTCCATCGCTCATGAGATCAACAATCCGTTGGGGATCATCAAGAATTACATTTTGATCCTCTCTGACTCCATGAAAGAGGAAGATCCAAACCGGTCAAACCTAAGCGCGGTCGCGGGGGAGGTGGATCGGATCGCCCGCATAGTGAAAAAGCTATTAGATCTCTGCCGACCTGAAAGCGAAAACATCTGCGATCTTGACATAGCCGACATCATAAGTCGGACGGTCTCCTTGGTGGAGAAACAGTTCTCAAAAGAGAATATTACCATAAAGGTAAACCTTCCCGAAGATCTTCCCAAGGTGAAGGGTTTTGATGACCAGATCAAACAGGTATTCTTGAACCTGTTGATGAACTCGAAAGACTTCATGCCCCAAAAAGGAGAGATCACCATCTCTGGCCGGAAGATCGATGACACTCTGGAGATTGAGTTTTCGGATACCGGCTGCGGGATTCCCGAAGAGAATATCTCCAGGGTTTTTGAACCGTTTTTTACCACAAAGGAGGAGGGGAAAGGGACTGGCTTGGGCTTATGGATCTGTTATGGAATAATCCAGAGACACGGGGGAACCATCGTGGCAAAGGGAAAAGAGAAGGGGATAAGTTTTTTGATCACGCTGCCCGCTTTTTCCCCTTGACCGCAGCGCCCTTCGGCGGAGATAGTCCAATTCAGCCCGGAATGCCGGACCTCGCTTTGCTCAAGAAGAACAACCGCAGATGGGTAGGCCGGAGAAATCCTATGGCCATCGTCGGAGCCTGAGTCAATGACTCGGAACTCCCAGGGCGCTAACAAGGAAACAGGTGCAATGGATAAAGAGTACGGCAAAATCTTGGTGGTAGATGATGAGGTGAGGATGTGCGAAAGTCTGAAAACTCTCCTCTCCGCGGTGGGATATGAGGTGGCCACGGCCCACGAAGGAGAGAAGGCAATTGAGAAGATCAACCGGGATGATTTCGACTTGGTGATCACCGACATAAGGATGCCCAGATTCGACGGGCTGGACATTCTCAAAGCTGCCCACACCAAGGATCAGGATGCTCCGGTAATATTGATGACCGCCTTTGCCTCCCTCGATTCGGCCGTGCATGCCATCAACCAGGGGGCGTACGACTATCTGATGAAGCCCATCGACTTCCCCGATTTGAAACTGGCGGTCAAAAGAGGACTGGAAAAGAGAAGGTCGGATCAAGCGCGAAGCAGACTTTTGGCTGAGCTGAAGGACAAGAATCTCGAACTGAAGAGAAAGGTGGCCGAACTGGACGCTCTCTATCAGGCCGGCAAATCGCTGAGTTCCACGGAAAACTTGGACGTCCTTCTCAATAAAATAGTCTCTTTAGCTACCGAAGTGATAGGCGCAAAAGCAGGCTCCATCATGCTCATTCAAATATCTGAAAATATACTGACCATCAAGTCCTCCATCGGGTTGGATCAAGACATAGTCGAACATACGAAACTGGAACTGGGAAAAAGCATCGCCGGCCACGTGGCACAAAAGGGAGCCCCTCTGATCATTGAGGACATCGAAAAGGATAAAAAGTTTAAGCGGCTGAGCAAAAAACATTATGCCACCAAATCTCTTTTGTGTGTGCCTTTGAAAATCAAAGAAAAGATTCTGGGGGTGATAAATCTAAGTGATAAAATCACCGGCGCGCCATTCAGCCAGGACGACCTGCGGCTTTTAACCACTTTTGCCTCCCAGGCTGCTATCGCCATAGACGATGCTCATCATTTTGAGCAGAGCAAAAAGAAGATCGGTGAGCTTTCGATTCTATATGAGATCGCCAGCACGCTCTCTACCCTGGAGAGCTTCGAGAAGATTTTAGATTTCATCTTCGAGCGGGTAAAGGAAATTGCCGGGGTGGACTTCGCTCTGTGGTTCGAATGGAGTGAAAAGGAAAACCAATTGAATCTTACTTTCTGCCAGGGATTGGAACAGGAAAAAAGAGATCTCCAAATTCCCTTGGAGAAACGCCAGATTTTGGATTCGGACAAACTCAACGCCAGAATCAAGGAGAGGTTGAAACCGGACTCTGATCTGTCCCCCTATCTGGATTCGGCGACTTCGTTCCCCATAATTGCCGAGGGGACGCTGCATGGCGTGCTTTCGGTGGGAAGCCGAAGACACCTAACCATTTCCCAAGACCAGAAGGCCCTGATTTCCATCATCTCCTCTCAGGCCGCCTCTTTGTATGAAAGACAGAGAAGCATGCTCAACGCCACGCGTCTTTTGACTATGGGAAACATGGTGTCGGAGATCACACACGACTTGAAAAAGCCATTGACCAACATCAAGGGAACTTTACATCTCCTGAGAGAGAAATGGTCCGACGCAGAAGCCAAGGAGGAGTTTTTTGATACCGTAGAACAAGAAATCTACCGCCTGAACGAATTGGCCAAGGAGATAGTCAACTTTTCCAATCCCAACAAATACGAGCTGGAGAAAAAGGACATAAGGCTCACCCTGGATCGTGCATTAAACCTGGTGAAACGGGACCTTGATGCAAGGAAAATCAATTTGAAGAGGGACTACCAAGAGGTCCGGCCGATTTTCGTCAACGAAAATGAGATAATGGAGGTTCTCTTAAATATAATCTTAAATTCAGTTGAAGCCATGTCTGAAGGAGGTGAGTTGCGAGTGAGCTTAAAATCCCACCGGGAGCCGAAAAAGAAGAGTCAGTTCGTGCAGATAGGCATAGCTGACACCGGGTGTGGGATCGGTGAGGAGAATTTAGGCCGGATTTTCGATCGTTATTTCACCACCAAAAAAGAAGGCACCGGTTTAGGCTTAGCTGTGGTGGAAAGGATAGTCAAAGCTCACGGGGGCTTCGTCTCAGTGAAAAGCAAACCCGGCAAGGGAACCTCTTTTCTTGTGAATCTGTCGGCAGAGAAAAACGGTTTATAGTTCAAAGTCTCTATGTTCGAAAAAACTCTTAACTCCATACTTCAGACTCTTAACCGGGTGACCGACTGTTCTGTCTGCGACTTTTGCCGATACTTATTTAAAGCAGTCAGTCTCAATTGATCTTTAACCAATGCCGTTCATAGGCCGATCTGAAGGTGGCAAAGGCTAACCTAAAGGTGCAGGAGTTTGCGCAAAAGGGTGAGAAACATGGACAGAGACAAACCAAAAATACTGGTAATCGATGACGACCCCAAGGTCTCCTGGCTTCTGACCGAGGGTTTGGGAAAGAGCTATGAGATCGTTTACGCAAAAGACGGACTGGAAGGTCTGCAGATGATCCCCAAGACCAAACCCTGCTTGGTTCTTTTGGATATAAAGATGCCCGGCATGGAAGGTTTGGAGGTTCTGGACAAGATAAAATCCATGGATCAGCTTACTGAGGTGATCATGCTCTCCGGGCACGGAGAGACCAAGAACGTGGTGGAGTCGATAAAAAGGGGTGCATCCGAGTTCATCAATAAGCCTTTCGACGTTAAAGAGGTGGAGCTCCACATTCAGAGTGTTTTGGAGAAGAGCAACCTTAAGAAGGAATTGGACTATCTCAAAAAGGAGTTGAAAGCTAAGTCACAATATGAAACCCTGGTAGGTGATAGTCCCCAGATGCTTCAGATCAAAACGGTCATAGAACAAGTGGCGCCCAGTGAGCTGACCGTTTTGATCCGGGGTGAATCGGGCACCGGCAAGGAGATCGTAGCCCGACTGTTGCACCGTCTCTCCAGCCGAAAAACCGAGCCCTTCGTAAAGGTAAATTGTGCGGCAATTCCTCGCGATCTATTGGAGGCGGAGCTTTTCGGCTATGAGAAGGGAGCTTTCACCGGGGCTCATAAAACCAAGCCGGGAAGATTCGAGACCGCCAATAAAGGAACCATCTTCTTGGACGAGATCGCGGATATGCCTCTGGAGCTTCAGTCAAAAATGCTTCAGGTTTTGGAACAATACGAGTTCATGCGGGTGGGGGGAATAAGAACCATCAAGGTCGACACCAGAATCGTCTGTGCCACCAACCGGGATTTGAATCAAGCTTTGAAGGATCAGACCATAAGGGAGGATCTGTTCTACAGGCTCAATGAGGTCACCATAAACCTGCCTCCTTTGAGAGAAAGAAGTGAAGACATTCCGCTCTTGATCGAACATTTCTTCCAAAAATATAACGCCCAATACGATAAGAAATATCGTCCTTTCTCCTCCGAGACCATAGTCCATCTGCAGGAACATGATTGGCCCGGCAATGTAAGGCAACTGGAAAATCTGGTCAAGCAGGTCGTGGTTCGGGAAGACGAAGGGATAATCTATGACACTATGAAGGCGCCTGCGGTTCAGACCGGATCTTATTCTACAAAGCCAACCCCCCCCACTCAAGCAAAGGACTATTCGCTTAAGAAGAAGGTGGGAGATGCGGTGGCCCATCAGGAGAAGGCCTTGATCACCGAGGTGCTTGGCAAGACTAACTGGAACAGAAGAAAAGCGGCCCAGCTTTTGGAGATAAGCTACCGTTCGCTCCTTTATAAAATTAAGGATTACCAGCTCACCGGTTGATCTGCAAGTCTAGACAAGGAGCCGATCCACTATCTACTACCTTAGCCTTCATTGGCGTCCCTCACCAACACAAAGAGTTGAGCGGCGGGGAAACTCCTGGTCAATGTGGCCAACGGTTCGGAAAAGTGGACCAACTGGAGTGTACACCTTCCTTCGACAAGCTCAGGACGGTGACCAAAGTCGAATCGTCAGGTGAACCCAGCAAAAGTCGATTGTCCTCAAAAAGGCTTCAGGTCAAGCCAAATGGACGATTGAAAAAGTGTTTTCAGTGTGCCCAAATGGGCGATTTTTTTAAATTCAGATGTTGCTATACCGCCATTACTTAAACTCTGACGGAAGCCGCCCAGATGGGCATTCCAGTTTGGTTTTTCAACAGGCCCTAAAGCTTGACTCTCCAGTAAGACCCTTCTGAGTTTGACCTTTCCAGAGAAATCCAACGCACTTATCCTCACATGATGTGGTTATTGGAAGTCTCCAAAAACCCTTTGAACTTGACTGTTTTTTATTATATTCCACTGAAAAGTAGTCTGAAGATGGTGAGGAATTCTGAAGATGATGCAAAGCGAAGACGAAAAATGGATGAGATACGCGCTGGCTGAAGCGCACTTGGCATTGAAGAAAGATGAGGTTCCTATCGGAGCGGTGGTGGTTTCTGAAGACAAAATCATCGGCAGAGGCCATAATCAGGTCGAGAGCCTGAAAGATCCTACCGCCCATGCGGAGATAATCGCCATCGGTGCGGCCTGCAACTTCCTTAACTCCTGGAGACTATCCGGGTGCTCCATATATGTGACCATCGAGCCCTGTGCCATGTGCGCCGGAGCTATCGTTTTATCACGACCTGACCGGCTGATCTTCGGTGCAAAGGATCCTAAAGCCGGAGCATGTGGCTCGTTATATAACATAGTCCAGGACATCAGATTGAATCATCAGGTGCAGGTGATCCCTTACATATTGGAAAAAGAGTGCGCGCAAATCCTGGGTGTGTTTTTCGATAAAATCCGCCAGGGGGCGTCGGAATCTCGGAAGGATAAAAAAAGTGGAACACACAGCTCAGAATTTGGACTTAGATAAACTTCACACCAGGCTCTTGTACTTAGGACTTGTTTTGGATTTCGTCTTTCCTGCGGCTTTGCTTTCTCTGGGTCTCTTTCTGAGAAGCGAGGGTGTAGGCGCAAAATCGATTGAAAGGTTGGATGTATTGCTCTGGGTCCTGTTGGCAATGAGCGCGGGAGAGGTTTTGGCCATTTATCTGCTCAAAAAAAGGATTTTGTTTGCCCAGAGCATGCCGAAGGTTAAGGGCCAAGGCGCTTCAGCGCAGCGAGTGCTTTTGAGATCAGCACTGATTCTTTTTTCACTAAGCCTCTCCCCTGCCATTTACGGGTTTGTTTATTTTCTTCTGGGTGGGACGAAGGAAAGGTTCGTATTATTCATTGCTATTACTTTGCTTTGTTTCGTCTTGTTCAAACCGAACCTTGAGGAGATGAAATCTGTAAGGAATGCCTTATCCGATCCCTCGGATAATTACTAAAAATGCCTTTTGACTGTTCGCTGTTCTTTCGGAGAGGTGCCAGAGTGGTTTAATGGGGCGGTCTCGAAAACCGTTGTACCGTAAGGTACCCCGGGTTCGAATCCCGGCCTCTCCGCCATTGCTGAAGGCAATGGCCCTGAGCTTGCCGAAGGGCTATCATGAGTGAGAAAAATCGAAGATGGTTTGTCTATATTCTGCGTTGCAATGACGCCTCATATTATGTGGGTGTTGCCACCGACCCGAGAGATCATGTTAGAGAACATAATGCCGGACAGGGATCGACCTTCACAAAAAACCGAAGACCAGTTCGGTTAGTGTATGCAGAGGAACATGAAAGCTATGTAAACGCACGAAAAAGGGAGACTCAACTGAAAGGCTGGCGAAGGGAATCCGCGGATCAGCCACTCCGCTTTTTCGTATGCGAAACATTGTGGGGCTCTTTATGATAAGAGAAATCGAAATAATCGACACAAATGCAAATAATGTCTGTGACTACGGGTTCTGCGGCTACAAGAGCATCAAGCAAGAAGGATACAAGCGAAAGATTAACTGGCTGAAGAAGCGTTTTTCTGAGGGTATGAAATTCAAGGTTCTGTATTCAGCTAAAGATGGGGCTGTAGGTTTCATTGAGTACGTTCCGGGCAAATACACCTGGAGAGCAGTGGAGGCAAGCGGATACCTGGTCATTCATTGTATAGCCATAATGAGTCGCAAATACAAAGGAAAAGGCTGCGGATCACTTTTGGTCGAAGAATGCTTGAAAGATGCCAAAAAGGAAAAGATGCAAGGTGTAGCGATGGTCACTCGTAAAGGCACCTGGATGGCGGGAAAGGATTTATTCTTGAAGAACGGATTTGAGATTGTGGACCAGGCCCCGCCGGATTTCGAGTTAGCTGCAAAGAAATTCAAAAAGAATGCGCTTTCGCCGAAATTCAAGGGGGATTGGGAAAAGAAACTGAGCAAATATAACAAAGGTCTAACCATTATTCGTTCCGACCAATGTCCCTACGTTGCCAAATCTGTCAGAGAAATATGCGAGACTGCACAGAAGGAATACAGCATCAAACCAAGAATAATCGAACTGAAACAATGCAGGGAAGCGCAGGATGCCCCTTCAGCATTTGCCATCTTCAGCATAATACATAACGGCAAGCTGGTTGCCGATCATCCCATAAGCAACACGAGATTTCGTAATATCATGAACCAAGAGTTGAAATGACGAGGTAGAAAGCGTGGTGAGACTAACTGAAAAAAGGAGCTGGAACTACATGTTGCCGGATTTAATCAAAAAACATATTAACGTAAAAAGCGTAGCTGAAAAGGCGTTAAAGGATGAAAAACTGCTTTCAGAACCACTAGAGGGAATCTTATGTAAAAAGGAAACAATAAGGTTTAACAGTTTCAGAATCCTTCTGCTCATAAGTGAGAAGCACCCAAAGGAGTTATACCCTAAATGGGATTTCTTTGCTGAGCTTCTGAGCAGTGACAATACCTATCATAAATACATTGGAATCCACATCATAGCCAACCTGACAAGGGCTGATACAAAAAACAAATTCGAGAAAATATTCAACACGTATTACAGACTGCTCGATGACAAGAGTATCATTCCTGCTGCGCACGCTGCAGGCAATTCTGGTAAGATTGCGCGGGCAAAGCCAGAACTGCAGACCAAGATAACAAACAAGCTATTGAGTATAGATGAGACCAATCACGAACCGGAGCGCAAGGATTTAATAAAAGGTTATGCCATAGAATCATTCAACGAGTACTTTGAAGAAGCCAAGAATAAGAAGGGGATAATGGGATTTGCGGAGAAGCAGTTAAAGAGCAAAAGCCCAAGGACGAAAAAGAAAGCAAAGCAGTTCTTGAAAAAATGGGACAAAAGCTGTATCTAAGAAATTACGACCGAGATTCTGGGATTATCCGTAATTGTTGCATCGGCTGAGTTCCCCGCATATTAGATGTGTCTCTCTTTTACCTGCTGGTGTCCTCGACTAACAGAAGATCAACAGGAAGATTGGTATCCAAACTCGTTGCTGAAAGCACCCACGACCAGCATGGGGGGGGTGAGCATTGATTTTAACATCTTCACTTTGGTTAAGATAAAAAAGGCGGGATAACTAAATCCCGCCTGAAAATTCAGGTTGGTCCCCCCTGGTGGAATATCCGACACGTTTATTTGTCAATAGCTGCCACCGACACACTCTTGTAATTGCTTTCGCTTATTTCTCGCCTGAGAATAAATCTCCTTTTCAGAAATAGCTGAAAAATGATCAAGGGAAAATTCCCCGTTGCTTAATTGCATTGGCTACCCGGGTGACTCCGTTCATATAGGCCGCGGTTCGCATGTCTACTTTACGTTCCATGGAAACTGCCCAGACCTCATCAAAGCTTTTTACCATGATCTTGTCCAGACTTTCGTTGATCTGGTCAACATCCCAGAAATAGGCCTGAATATCCTGCACCCATTCGAAGTAAGAGCACACCACTCCTCCGGCGTTGGCCAGCACGTCCGGGATCACTGTAACGCCCTTGCTTTCCAGAATTCTATCCGCCTCAGGGGTGGTTGGACCGTTGGCCCCCTCCGCGATGAATTTGGCTTTTATCTGCGAGGCATTCTTATCCGTGATTTGATTCTCCAGAGCTGCGGGAACCAGCACATGGACGTCCAACAGAAGCAGATCTTCGTTGGAGATGGATTCCGCTCCGTCTTCCTTATAGCCTTCAAGGAGACGGTTCTTTGAAGTCTTCACGTATTCGTTTATCTTTCTTATGTTAAGACCTCTGGGATTGTAGAATCCGCCGGTCACGTCGCTGACGCCCATTATCTTGCACCCTCTTTCGTAAAGGAGGGTCGCAGCCACTGACCCCACATTCCCATAGCCCTGCACTGCGACCTTGGTCTCGGGTAGGTTACATCCCTTCTTCTTGAGGAGTTCCAGAGTTGTTACCATCACCCCCCTGCCGGTAGCCTCTCGTCTACCCAGAGATCCGCCCAGCTCTATGGGTTTGCCGGTAACGATCTCCAGGACGGTCCGACCCTCAAACATGCTCACCGTATCCATCATCCAACCCATGGTCTCTCCACCGGTGTTAACATCGGGAGCCGGAATATCTCTCCTCCCTCCTATGATTGGCATTATCATGACTGTATATCGTCTGGTCAAACGCCTCACCTCTTCTTTAGACATCTTAAAGGGATCACATCTGACTCCTCCCTTTGCTCCACCATAGGGAATGTTAACCACCGCACATTTCCAGGTCATCCACGCTGCTAAAGCCTTAACCTCATCCAAAGTTACGTCCTGATGGTACCTCACGCCTCCTTTGCATGGTCCTCTTACGCTGGAATACTGCACCCGATGCCCGGTGAATACCTCTATGTGCCCGTCATCCATTTCCACCGGAATGGCAACGGTAAGTTCCCTTTCCGGCTGTCTCAACACAGCATGCAGATTAGGATCAAGGTTGAGCTTTTTCGCCACATCATCCAGCTGCTTGAGCGCCATATCGAATATCCCGCCACTCATGACTACTCCTTTCACTTTTGACGCTAATTCGTTTTACCTTGCCAATCTCACAAACAAAGAATCCAATCAAAACACAGCGCTTGTGAAATTTTTCTCAAAATATAACAGGTTTTGGCCTTTTGTCAAACTTTTTTTGTGTCTTTTTTCCCAGGAGAATTCTGGAAGGGAACTTATTCTTGGGGGAGAATATTGATCACCGTCTTCCCCTGTGACATGGAGAGGCAATTCGAGCGAGACACCCAACCAAAAGCCCGCGCCTAACTTACCCTCCTACTTAAGACATCCAGGATCAGTTCAAGTTTCAAATCCTCTCTCAATCTCACCATTTTTTCCTTCCTCGGCTCGTAAAACCAACAAAGGTAATCAATGGGACAGATCAGATGTTAAATCGCCGGCACAATCTACGGGTCACCAACACGACGCATGATGCGCGCGCGTCTTCAGTCAAGAAAAAGGCAACGACAAGAACCTCCTGCCCCCCAGGAATCTGGACCACTGCTCACCATTACCTTACCTCGAAGAGTGAAGGCTCCGATATCTCCTGGTCGGGTCACGATCTGGTTTTCATCCCAGAGGGTTGGCCTTGCCGGGACTCTTAAAAAAAATCTTGACTTGAAGGGTCATTAAGATTATATATAGTGCCGATATGCATATGGCGAAAGTTTTGAGTTGGAATTTCGCCTGAGATAAACCTGCCACCCTAGCTCAGTTGGTAGAGCAACGGACTGAAAATCCGTGTGTGCGCAGTTCGATTCTGCGGGGTGGCACTTTGAAAGCGGTTATTGGTTCATAGTTTGTGGCTCATAGCAACGGCAAGTGACGATTTGTTGATTGATCTCCGGGCTTCAACTTCGTATCGGCACTGAAGAAACCTCACGTGATAGGCAACTAAAACTGTCTGTTGAGGGAGTATTGTCTTGTAATATCCTCCCTCCAAAAGCCGACATCCAGCCGATGCTAATAACTGAGTTAAAACATAAAATCCAAACATCGAAACCGAGAGGAGAGCAGAAGTGAAGAACAAAACAAGAATCTTAATTCGGATGGGTCTTCTTCTTTTGATAGGCTGTTTTCTGTTTCACACCGGAGGATGCAAGAGGCGAACGGACAAGGCAAAGAAACACTACCAGCAAGCACTGGAATATCACGAGCAAGAACTTCCTGACCAAGCTGTCGCAGAACTTCACCAAGCCATTAAGCTGGACCCCAAATATGCAGAGGCTCACTACGAGCTTGGAGTTTTGTATCACCAAGCTGAGGATCACAACAACGCGGTGCGGGAACTTAAGGAAGCGATTAAAATCAATCCCGACTACGCGGAGGCTCATTTTCGCTTGGGGATCGTCTACCAGATCTTGAGGGGATACAGCCAGGCGGTAACCGAATACGAAGAGGTACAAAGGATAAACCCCGACTTCCCGCGCATCCACACAGCAATGGGGAATGTCTATTATGAGAGAGGATTGAGGGCCTGGGGGGCGGCTATCAAACTTGACTGGAGCTACGTGCAGCCGGATACTTCAAAGGAGATTTCTTATAATAACAGGGATGAACTGAAAAAGGCCATAGATGATTATCTGACTATTGTAGAGTCCGATGCGGCGAATCCCGCCGTTTTAGCCAAGCTCAGTCAGGCTTACTACCTTTGGGCCCAGGACGAATACCAAAAAGCCATAGCGGTGGATTCCATAGACACGGTCGCTCATCTGCAGCTGGGTTTGACCTATTCCGAAAGGGGACACCAGAGCAAGGCCATGGAAGAATATGACCTTCTGAAGAAATGGGGTGCTCCAGGCGCGGACATGCTTTTGCAGGTGATCAAGCATAAAGAAGAAGTCGAGGATTCAAAGAAAAAGGCGCCGAGAAAATGACGAGTGACTGGTGACTAGTCACCGATGGACTGCTTTTCGCCACCGTAGCTCAGTTGGTAGAGCAGAGGTTTCGTAAACCTCAGGTCAGCGGTTCGAGACCGCTCGGTGGCTATGTTTAGTTAATGGTTCGTGGTACTTGGTTCATGGTAAAAAACGCGTAGGGCGACTCTTTTGGTCGCCCCTTTTTTTGATGTAGCGTCCGACGTTTCTGTCGGACGAAAAAACAAACGCCCGACACGATGGTGGGGCGCTACTTGGTACGAAATGAAAGTCATCTGATTGATTTTCTGGTCAAGGTCGCCACAAACGGCACTAAAAGTTGTAGGGACAGTCCTCGTGGCTGTCCTCTTACATATGGGGACAAGGACAGACCTTGCCCCTACGCACTCCATTGGCTGTGATTGCTTCG
>CAZPOP010000046.1:0-13228 GCA_964588305.1 uncultured Ignavibacteria bacterium | reverse complement strand
CCCCCCCCCCCCCCCCCCCCCCCCCCCCCCCCCCCCCCCCCCCCCCCCCCGAACGACAAAAGGGCGGAAGAAATCACCTAGGAAGGTGCCGGCAGGCCTGAATCCCACCTTTCCCAGAGCAGACTACTGACAAGTTAGGTTGCCCTGTCCCGCCGGGAATCCGCTCGGTACGCCCCATCCGTTGACAAATGAGCCGAGACGAAAATGTCAGCTCAACGGAGTCTCGAAAAAACGAGATTCTGAGGAATTCTCTCCTCGGATTCTCTGTGAAACCCAAAAATGGTTATGGGGCAACCTTGGCGGCTACCCCATAACCATTATCAAACCTCTCTTCGCTGAATCCCAGCAAACGTTGTCTTTCTCAGAAGTTCTGCTATCCTTCCGGGCAACTACAATGAGCCGGGCAGGGAGGCAAAGACTCGCCTAAGAAGACATAACCGATCAGCCTTACCACGTCGCCTGAGTCTATCACCCCATTCCCGGTGACGTCCGCTCGACATTCCATGGGCCAAGGAGGCTCCGACTCGCCTAAGAATACATAACCGATCAGCCTGACAATGTCGCCTGAATCTACAATACCATTGGGCAAGACGTCTCCGCAGGCCGCAGGCTTCCAGTCCTTATCCAACAGCCCGTAACCATTAAGTTCAGGTATGAGGGTGGCTCTGGCGTCGTCCACGTGCGCACTCAATGCGTCCAGACCCAAACCAGGATCACCCTGGACAGCAGCCTCAATCAAGATGTAGTCGGCGCTGAAGGTGGTATCGTCCGAACCTCCTGCCGGAACTTTGAGGGCCGTCATCACCACGGTGCGATCTACCACCGAATCCGGATCATGGATGTTCACACCCTGTGAAGATGCCAACTCGTACAGCTCATCGTTATTCCAACCCCAGCCATCCTGGGGATAGATGAAGCTATCGTTGCGCACACACTGCATTCCGAAAGGTTCCACCACTGCTCCCGAAGGATCAGTGAAAGCCATTCCAACGTAGAAGTCGTCATATTCGGGATGCGGGTCCTCGATGGTGTCGTTGTAAAACCCCTGGAACCATATCATGGCGCGGCCAACATCATATCCCGTCGCGTTGCAGCCGTTGCAGCCCTCATCAAAGGGAGCATCCACGTCAGCCCAGTGACCCAGATAGATGTCGCCGTGTCCCGGATATTCTCCCGGAGAAGGCCACCACAAAGGCGGCCGACTGAACTTTATCCAGATGTACTTGATGATTATGTCCTTCTTCCAGTCGGGACAAGGGCCCAGGGTGGGATGGTCGTGGAACATGAATATCTGCTTGTAGACGTCAATCCAGTACCACCTGAGAGCATCCGGAAAACGGGTCTTCCAGATGTAGGTGTTCTTGACATGAATCTTCTGAACCAGACATTCTTCCTCATAGCGCTTCCACTCACCGCAATAACGGTTCATGGTGTCTCTGGCTCCGGTGTAAACATCGGAGTAATCCTGCCGCCCCACCACCGTATCACTGGCATCATCCGCTGGAATGGTGGCCACAAAGGTGCCGCCATAGAAGACCACCTGCTGGCTCTCCTCAGGCACGATCCACTTATGCCATACTTTCTGCCCGGAGTTGGAGCAGACCCAGAGCTTAAGCTTACCGTTGTCCTTCTCGATGCGGGTGTTTGCGGCACGAGCACACTCGTAATAATCGTGGCTGCAGACCACGTACAGGGCAATCTCTATCGTTTCCGTCCCGCCACATCCGCTAACGGTTATGGTAGCGTGGATGAAGCCCTCACCCGAGCAGGTTACGGTCGCCTCCACCTTTTTGCTTTGACCCGGCCCCAGGTAGCCACTGGCGTTGCCCGTGATGGTAACGCTTGGATGATCGCTGGTGACGGTGAAGTCTCCGCCCAGATTATACAGCCCCTGGATGTCAAATGTCACCACCCTGGTGCCCTTGTCCGGTGAAACCTTGACCGGAGGTACGGTAAGAGAGGGAGGATCGTCATAAGTATAGCCTATTCCGCAGGCCGTCTCAAGCGGCAGCTGAGGAACGTGTATGTACATCACGTCATTGTCGGTCCAGCTTCCTTCATCCTGGACGACTCCGCCCGCATCGCGGTCGCACACGTACTGGATGTGCAGATCGCCGCCGTACATGTTGTGTGCCAGAGACGACCAGTGCTCGCTTAAACATTCGCCCGCTTCGCAGTCGGGGGTCTGGGTGTTGGTCAGATTGAAGCCGGGGGCCCAGCTCTCCCCACCATTGTTGGAGACGGCAGCATAGATGTCTCCATTGGTGTTGCCGCCAGCCGAGTTGTCGCCCGGATTAAACTGGGTCCAGGTGGCGAAAAGAAAGACGGAATCAGGATCTCCGCCAGAATGATAGATCGGATCCTTGGCGGATACGTTCATCTTGGAGATATTGACATTCCAGGAACCGGGGGTGGTACCCTCCCAGTAGCCGGGAGCGATGGTGGTGATTCCGGTGGCCTTGCTCCAGTGATAGAGATTAGCATCATTGGTGCTATTACCCGAAGCCGAATCATAGTAACATCCACTCCAGACGATGTGCAGGCTGTCGTTGTAATCGTAGCAGGCCGCCACATCGGTATAGGCACGCTCGGTAAACCCGGTGGCATAGTTGGTGACGTTGACCGGCGCGGTAAAGCCGGTGGAAAACCAATCGTTGCCATTGTCCATGGATTCGATATAGGCCACGTCATTGTTGTACTGAGTGGCATAATCGTCCCTGTTCTCGAGGTAAACGATAGCCACCCTCTTGGAGCCATCCTTGGGGGAGCTGGCCATTACCCCATTGATGCTCGCTAAGTGCGCGTACACGTCTATTTTTTCCAAAGGCGAGGGGTTGGGCACACCCGGGAATCTGGTATAAGGACCATAACCATTGGGCGAATGACACACCAGGTTGTCGCCCTTAAACACGCAGCGCAGATATCCGCCGCTTTGGGCTGTGGTGGTCGCATTCTCCATGGTGATGATGTGAATATAGTCCGTGTCCGTCACAGCATCGTACACGATGCATCCCTTGGGCCAGTTGCCCTGGGGCGTCGATGAGGCGGCACTGTCATGATAATCCGGAAGATCATACAGGTTGGTGAAATAGCCTGAACAGACGTAACCTGCATCTCCCACTGCCAGCTTGCAGTACTGTTCCGGAGTCTCTTCGGTACTGTGATAGAGGATAACCTCCCGGCCATCGTGCATGGTCATGATGTTGGCATATCCTGCGTTATTGTCCTCACCCCCGTCTACCCGGTAGGGACCCACCCAGAACCCAAGTCCGTCGGTGCAGTTGTAAGTGACGTACCTGGGATAGGTGCTGTAATCTCCTTCGGTCTCGTGAAATATGAAATGCGTGTGACCACCAGGACCCACGGCAATCATCCGGCCCATGGAACCGTTCTTCTGGTAGTCATAGTAGGTCATTCCAACTGAGGCCGTCAAGGTGACCGGAACCTCCGGATTGATGGCCTCGCAATCAGATACTTTGCCTCCCTCATACAGGACGGGTGAACGTCCTTTATAGGGCGCTGGAGGCTCGGCTCCATCCACACGATGAAGGACCGCCGGACGTTTGCCTGTCTTCGTGCTCACCGCGCCTGAAGCTGCGCCAGCAAAGATGAACAAAATAAACAAGGAGAGAAGAAATACGACTGAGATTCTTTTTCCCATTTTCCACTCCTTTCGAGGATATTTCACACAACTAAATAAAAGTTGACTTCTTACCTTTCAGAAACTTTTCTCCTGCTATCCTATTTCGGATACCACCTCCTTTGAGAAGTCTGAGGAATGGCAGTTCCTACGGCAAAACCGTTCTTGACGTTGGGTTTGAAAAGACAACTCCCCTTCGGTTTTTCCAACAAAGATCTTCTTTCACCCCCTTTCTTGCGGATCCCGAAATTCCGGGCCGCTTCCTCCGCCCCGCCGCGTGGGCGAGAGGGAGACTACAAAGGTTTGGCACAACAAGGTACTCGAAAACTGCAGAAAACCGTCTCTTGAATCCTGTGCAATGGGTAAAAACGGTTATGGGGTAGCCGACACGGCTACCCCATAACATTGTCAAACCTCTCTTGGTCGAATCCCTTAGATCAGAACACCATTCTTTTCAAGTGCTCTAACCTTCCGGGCAACTGCAATGGTCTGGACACGGAGGTACAGACTCGCCCAAGAAGACGTAACCGATCAGCCTTACCACGTCGCCTGAGTCTATCACACCATTTCCAGTGACGTCCGCTCGACACTCACTGGGCCATGGAGGTTCCGACTCGCCTAAGAAGACGTAACCGATCAGCCTGACGATGTCGCCTGAATCTACAATACCATTGGGCAAGACGTCTCCGCATGTCGGAGGCTTCCAGCCCTGATCGAACAGCCCGTAGCCATTAAGTTCAGGTATCATGGTGCTTCTGGCTAAGTCCATCTCGGTCTGCAGCTCTGCCAAGCCGGTCCCGGTTCCACCCTGGACAGCGGCCTCAATTAAGATGTAGTCGGCGGTGAAGGTGGTGTCATCCGGACCTCCTGCCGCAGTCATCCCGGAGGTCAAAACCACGCAGCGGTCCAGCGTGTCGATGCTCTCATCCTGAATGTTTTCACCTGTGGTGGTTATCAGGTCGTAGAACTGATCAGTTCTCCAACCCCAGCCGTCCTGCGGATAGAGGAAGCTGTCGTTGCGCACGCACTGCATTCCCATAGGTTCTACGATTGCTCCCGAAGGATCGGTGAAAGCCAGCCCGACGTAGAAGTCCAAATATTCAGGGTGCGCGTCTTCCGGAGGAAGGGTGTCGTTGTACCAGCCATGCAGCCAGACCATCTCGCGGCCGTCATCATATCCAGCGGTGTTGCAGCCGTTGCACCCATCATCGAAGGGAGCATCCACGTCAGCCCAATGACCCAGATAGATGTCGCCGTGTCCCGGATAGGCTCCCGGAGTAGGCCACCACAAAGGCGGACGGCTGAACTTTATCCAGATGTACTTGACGATTATGTCCTTCTTCCAGTCGGGACAAGGGCCAGCGGTAGGATGGTCATGAAACATGAAGATCTGCTTGTAGACGTCAATCCAGTACCACCGGAGAGCATCCGGAAAACGGGTCTTCCAGATGTAGGTGTTCTTGACATGAATCTTCTGAACCAGACATTCTTCCTCATAGCGCTTCCACTCACCGCAATAACGGTTCATGGTGTCTCTGGCTCCGGTGTAAACATCGGAGTAATCCTGCCGGCCGATCACGGTGTCACTGGGATCGTCTGCCGCAATGGTGGCCGCAAAGGTACCGCCGTAGAAGATGATCTGCTGGTTCTCCTCAGGCTGAATCCACCTATGCCATACCTGCTGCCCGGAGTTGGAGCAAACCCACAGCCCGAGCTTGCCGTTGTCCTTCTCGATGTAGGTGTTCTCCGCAACGTCGCACTCGTAGTAATCGTGACTGCAGACCGCATAGAGGCCGATGTCAAAAGAAGTCTCTTGCGGCGTCCCGATACATCCGGTCACGGTTATGGTGGCGTGGATGAAGCCCTCGGCCGAGCAGCTTATGGTCGCCTCCACCGTCTTGGTCTCACCCGGTGAAAGGTAGCCGCTGGCGTTGCCCGTGATGGCGACGCTTCCATGATCGCTGGTGACGGTGAAGCTTCCTCCCAGGTTAAACATTCCGGTGATGTTGAATGTCACCAGCCTTGAGCCTTTGTCCGGCGAGACCTTGATGGGAGGCACGGTAAACGAGCCGGGCTCGCCAGCGCTCTGGGTTATTCCACAGGCGGTCACCGAGGGCAACTGATAAACGTGCAGATACATCACGTCGTTGTCGGTCCAGACTCCTTCATCCTGAACTATTCCACCGGCATCCCGGTCACACACGTACTGGACGTGCAGGTCGCCATCGTACATGTTCTCTGCCAGAGACGACCAGTGCTCGCTGGGACAGTCACCGGCTGCGCAATCAACACCCTGGGTGTTGGTCAGATTAACCCCGGGAGCCCACTGCAGCCCGCCGTCTTTGGAAATGGCAGCCATGATGTCTCCGTTGCTCCAGCCGCCTAAAGACAGATCGTCCTCATAAAACTGGGTCCAGGTGGCGAAAAGAAAGACGGAATCATCAGGATCCCCGCCAGGATGATAGATCGGATCTTTGGCCGCGAGGCTCATCTTGGAGATGCTTCTGTTCCAGCCGCCAGGGGCAACGCCTATGGTGTCGCCCGTGGCCACCAGGGAGATACCATCAGCCTGGCTCCAGTGATAGAGATTGGCACCGTACGTGGACGTGCCAGCGACGGAATCATAATAGGCTGCATTCCACATGATATGCAGGTTGTCGTTGTAGTCATAACAAGCCGCCACATCGGTGTAGGCACGACGCCCGTTACCTGCGGGATATTGGGTGACGTTATTCTTGGTCGGTGGCCATTGAGACAAATCCAGCCAATCATTCCCGTTGTCGGTCGACTCGATGTACATGACGTCGTTGTTTACCTGAACGTCGGGTTCTCTGTTCTTGGTGTAAACAAGCGCCACCTTTTTGGAGACCGGCGAGGAGACGGCTATGGGGACGATGCATTTGATGGTGTCCACCACAGCTATTACGTCAAGACCCGATGGGCCGACAACACCCGCCGACCTGTTGTAAGGTCCATGACCGGGCGAAAGACACGTCAGCACGTCGCCTTTAAACACGCAGCGCGCATAGCCGAAGGTTTGGTCACCGCCCAGCTCACCATTATTCTCGTTGGCCAGGTAGTGAATGTAATCGGTATCCACCACCGCATCATACACGACGCAGCCTTTGGGCCAATAGCCGGCGGGCGTAGCCGATGCAGGGGCGTCAATCTTGTCCGGTAGATCATACATGGCGGTAAAATAACCACTGCAGATGTAACCGTCATCTCCGATCAGCAGACTGGTATTCCAGGCGGGAGTCTCCCCGCGATGATAAAGAATAACCTCCCTGCCATCATGCAGGGTCAACATCTGGGCATATCCTGCGTTGATGCCTACCCCTCCGTCAACCCAGGTCGCACCCACCGGGGCGCCAACGCCATCCCAACAGTTGTAGGTGATATACCTGGGATAGGTGTTCGGGTCGCTGTAATCTCCTCTGGTCTCATGGAATATGAAATGCCTGTGACCAGCCGGGCCCACGGCAATCATCCGGCCCATGGAACCGTTCTTCTGGTAGTCATAATAGGTGTAGCCCATTGTCATCGGCATGTTGGGGGCAACCGGAACCTCCGGATTGATGTCCGTGCAGTCGTGCACCTTGGGACCATACAGCGCAGGCGACGGAGCAGCACCTGCCTTAGGGGCCATAGCTCCATCCATAGGAAGCAAGTCGGAGGCCTTAACCGTCTTTTTGTCTGCTGTGGCGCCTAAAGCCGCGCTGGCAAAAACAAACAGAGTAAACAAAGAGATGAGAAATACAACCGAAATTCTTTTCCCCATTTTTTTACTCCTTTCAAGTACGTTTCAAAACAATTGAACAAAAGTTAACTTCATGCCCCGCAGAAATTTGCCTTCTGCTGTTCTTTGCTGGGCCACACCTCCTTTCTAAGATCAAAGAAGCGAGAGTTCCTTACTTGAGGGCCAAGAAATCATCTTTGACGTGGAGTCTCAAGAAGGCAATCCCACTCTCCTCACCTTTGAAGGATCCTCCTTCACCACCTTTCCCACGGATCCTAAAATTCGGATCGGCTCCATAACCCACCCCACAGGCGGAAAGGAAAGTTAAAGGGTTTAAGTCAACATACACTCAAAAAAGTGAATTTCTCTGCTAAATTAGAGATTAGACCTTACATCTAAAGAAGGAATTCTGCCCGCTGAAGGGAATACCCCTCCTGCCAAAAACCCAAAAGAAAGAACCCCCTCGCTTTCGGTCTTTGGCCGTAAAGCTACCAACCATGTAACCATCATATAATTAACACACAAATTCTTTTTTGTCAAGTATTTTTTTCAATTTCTCGAGTTTTTTTTGCCGGGCAGGCTCTGACCTCACAGACCGATATTAGCCGAATTGAGCTAATCCTCAGTTATTATGGCCACCAGACGGATAATATCCGCCATGCTGGCCTGCACACCATCCCGGGTGACGTCAGAATTGGCCCTCTGGCGCGGCGTAAACGTTTGTCTCCCGGCAAGAAAGTTAAGGAAGAACACGGCATCGGCGATAGTGTGGGGAATCCCGTCATCGTTTACGTCCCCGTACAAGGGATACCTGATAAAAACGCTTCCGTGGGTCAATCCCAAGTCCGGCACCCCTATGAAGCTGCTGTCCGGGGCAACCAATATGTTGTCAGGATCGGGGGTTCCCGCATCCTCCAAGAACTCGACGGGCGTTTCTACGTCGAGCAAGAGATCCTGTGAGGAGACACTCACATAGATACAGGCCAGAGTGTCCAAACCCGGCGCCAAAGGGCCGAGATAGACCGAATCGGCAGCGTGTCTTCTGGCCACAATGTTCACCCGGTCTGGCGAAAAGAGATGATAGCCAAAGAGCTGAAAGCGGCGAGTCGCCGTCACCCCGGTGAGGGTCAGAAGTTCTGGGTTGTATTCCAGCAACGCCTCAAATCCAGCAACCGAATCGACACTGGACACGACCAGATAAAGGCACACCAACTCCTCTCCAGGATTTGCCAAAACCCCTTGACTTACCGACAGCGAATGGTCCTGAGCTTCGGTCACCGAACCTGCCACAAACAGGCTCAAAAAACCCAGGAGCAATATCGTCTGAAACCACCTACATCTGAACATTTCTTTGACTCCTACATATCATACGTGATATAAGGGATGATCTGCAAGCGATTAATCTGTCCAGCAATTCATGGTGAATAAAGAAGGGCGCATGCTTCTCAGGAACTCTTTTTACCTCGCGTTTCAATCCAGAGTTAATTCTCGAACGACCCTTCGGGTCAAAATGCTGTCCCGGTGAATCCTGCTCTCCTTTCAGCTAAAGACACGCCCGAAGGCTTCAATTTGCGGACAAACCCGGAATCTTTCTTACTCCTTTCTTTCAACACATCCAAACAAGGGAGCCGATCCTCCCAGGTAGAGGTAGTTGTTCAGATAGATGATATCTCCCACGTCGATGATACAGTCACCACTGGGATCTGCGGCGTTTGCCAAATAAGGAAGCGATGCTCCCAAGAAAAGATAGTTGACCAGGACGATGACGTCTCCCGCATCGACCACGCCATCCCCGCTGGCGTCACCAGGGACGTAGGTCACTACCCGCATGGCCACCATTTCGCTGTCCGATAGGAGGCCGTCAGAGGCAATGAAGTTCACGTGATATATCGAATCCGCCTGACTGTAGTCCGGGTAGAAAGTGAACAGACCGCCTCCGTTTCCACTGTCGTAGAAATCCGAATTGGTGGGTAATATATCGGTGCTCAAGGTGAGGCTGGGATCGTCTAAGTCCGTGGCCCATACGTGTAACGTGAAGGTATCGCCTCCTGCTACATTTACGCTATCGACCAGAGGATCCAAAACTGGAGGCTGATTCCCTGCCTCCGTAACCACTATCTCCACCACCTCCGAGTCTGCCCCTCCCAGAGTATCCCTGGCCATGAAGGTCACGTAATACGTATCTGCCTGGGTGAAGTCGGGATTGAAAACAAACGAACCGGACCCATTCCCTGAATCCACGAATTCGGCATTCAACGGAACATCCAAGGTGTCCAATATGACCGAATCTGAATCCGCATCCGTGGCGTGGATCCTAAATTCTAACGTCTCCCCTTCCATGACGGTCCTGGGGCCAATCGGATCCAAAACAGGCGCTCGGTTGAAGTTAGTCACCACTATCTCCACCACCTCGCTGTCCTCTGCCCCGGTGGTATCCCTGGCAGTAAAGGTCACATAATAGGTGTCGGCCTGGAAGAAGTCCGGGTTGAAGGTGAATGAACCTGCCCCATTGCCTGAATCCGCGAAGAACATATTCAAAGAAAGACTCGAAGTTGTCAAAATAACGGAGTCCCCATCCGCGTCCGTGGCATAAACCCTGAACTGCAAGGTACCCCCCTCCATCACGCTCTGGGGGCCGATAGGATCCAGAACCGGGGGATCGCTGGTTTCTATGACCGTGATCTGGACCATCTCGGTGTCAGCCAATCCACGGCTTTCGGCGATGAAGGATACCAGGTAAATGGAGTCGCCCTGAATGTAGGAGGGAGTGAATTCAAACGCCCCCCGGCCATTCGCGCTATCCACAAAGGCGGAATTGTACGGCCCGTTGACGACCTGTAAGGTGGGAATGTCCGCAATCGAATTGGTGACCACGTGCAGGGTGAGGATGCTCCCTTCCATCACGCTGGTGTCGTTTATCGGATCTATCACCGGCGGCTCGGGAACGTCCGACACCTGGATTTTCTGCTCTGTGCCCCATGCCGTATCTGCAGGATACCATCCGTCCACCGCGTAGGGGTAAACTTTGTAAACATGAGGCGGAAACGCACCCTGCGCATAACTCGGATGGAAGATGAATACTCCTTTTCCGTTGCCGCTGTCCTGGAAGGTGGCGTTTTGGGGCAAGGAGTCGACGTGGACCGAGGGAATGACGCTATCCGGGTCAGACCCGATGACCAATAGAATGATACTGTCTCCTTCATCCACGAAAAAGTTCCCTCCCGGCGGTTCAACATCGGCATGCGGACTTTGATTGGAATCCAAAACCGTGATTTGAACGACCGCCGGTCCAATCAGGGTGGTATCCACTGAGTCGATGGCCTCGAACAGAACGTCGTGAACGCCTTGTGCGAAGTAACTGGGACGGTAAAGGAACGATCCAGTTCCGTCTCCGTTATCGGTGAAATCGAAGGTATCTGCCGGTGGTATACCGCTTACCCTTAAGCTTGGTGTCGTGCTGTCCGCATCCGAGGACCTCACCACAAAGCCCAACCATTGCTTTTCCGTCAGCTCGTAAGCCAGGGAGTCAAGAATGATCACCGGCGTTTGATTCCCCGCCTCTATCACCGTTATCTCCACCGTTTCGCTGTCGGCCACTTCCCCATCGGATGCGAAGAACGTGATATTATAAACGCCCGACTGGAAGTAAAGAGGATAGAATTCGAATACGCCGATCCCGTTCGAACTGTCGGTGAAGCTGGCACCAAGGGGCAGGGTATCAACATCCAAGACTGGAATGGTGCTATCTGGATCAACTGCGGTTACGACGACTATCAAAGTCTCTCCCTCGGTCAAGCTCTGGGGTCCTATAGGATTCAAAACAGGAGGCTGATTTCCTGCATCCACCACCTGTATAATCACGGGCTCAAAATCAACCAGTCCACCATCGCTGGCATAGAAAGTGATCTCGTACAAACCTGACTGAGCATAATCCGGAGTGAAGGTAAAGCTGCCGGCACCATTGGCGCTGTCAATGAACACAGCATTCCTGGGTAAAGGAAGACTGGTATAAAGCGAAGGAATGGTCCCGTCGGGATCCGTGGCCTGCACCCGAAACTCCAGGGTGTCCGCCTCGGTCACTATCTTATACCCGATGGAATCCAAAACCGGCGGACGATTGGCTCCTGTGGTCACTGTGATTACCACCTCTTCAAAGCCGCTCATGGGCGGAATGCCCTCGTCGGTGCAGAAGAACGTCACCGTGTCCACTCCCACCTGCGAATAGTCCGGAGTGAAGCTGAATCCAGCAACTCCGTTTCCGCTGTCCTGGAAAGTAGAATTCTCCGGCAAACCAGGCGCGGTCATATGCAGAGGGCCGCCATCCGGATCCGTAGGATCAGTCCCCACCACCCGGATCTCCAGTGTGGTTCCGGCCTGCACATTTTGGGATCCAATCGAGTCAATCTCGGGCGGCCGGTTAACGTCATAAGTAGCTATCTCCACGTCCTCAAAATCTACCAGGGGCGGGGGCACACTCAAGTCCATGGCAGTGAACCTCAACGTCTCCACACCCGCTTGGTAAAAATCAGGTTTGAAAACAAAAAGACCATGACCGTTCCCGCTGTCCTGGAAGGTGGCATTATCGGGCAGATAACTAACATCCAATACGGGAATGGTTCCGTCAGAATCAGAGGCGGTTACAATGAATATCACACTATCGCCTTCAAACACGACTTGTGGGCCAATGGAGTCGAGTACCGGCGGTCGATTATGCCACTCGGTTACGGTTATGGCTACGATCTCGCTGTCGGCCAATGACGTATCTCTGGCAATAAAGGTCACGTAATGGGTGCCTTGCTGAGTGGAGTCCGGAGTAAAGGTAAAGGAACCCGCTCCGTTGCCCGAATCCACAAAAACAGCATTCAAGGGAACGTCCAGAGTATCAAGAATGAGCGAATCGAAATCTATGTCCGTGGCGTGTATCCTGAATTCCAGAATGCTTAGCTCCATAACCGTCTTCGCTCCGATGGAATCCAAGTCGGGAGGATGATTGCCGTACTCGGTAACCGTTATCTCCACCACCTCGCTGTCTGCCAGGAAACCATCCGAAGCCATAAACGTCACATAATACAGGCCCGCCTGAGTGTAATCGGGAGTGAAGAGGAACGATCCTGCTCCGTTGCCGGAATCCACAAAGACTGCATTCAAAGGAACGTTCAGAGTATCCAGGGCAACCAAATCCAAATCCGGATCAGCAGCATGAATCCTAAACTCTAGGGTCTCATTCTCCATCACCGTCTTAGCTCCAATCGAATCCAGCTCGGGAGCTTGATTCCCCGCCTCAGCGACAACTATCTCCACAACCTCACTGTCCGCTAAACTGCCATCCGAGGCAATGAAGGTAACATTGTAGACACCCGATTGGGTGAAGTCCGGGGAGAAGGTAAACGATCCTGCTCCATTGCCGGAATCCACGAAGACTGCATTCAGGGGAACATCTAATGTGTCCAGAATGAGCGCATCTAAATCCAAGTCTGTGGCGTGTATCCTGAACTCCAAGACCTCTCCCTCTACTACCGCCTGCGGCCCTATCGGATCCAAGACCGGTGCATGATTGCCAAACTCACTCACCGTGATCTCCACAACCTCACTGTCGGCTAAAGAACCATCCGAGGCAATGAAGGTCACATTATACACACCCGACTGAGTGAAGTCCGGGGAGAAGGCAAACGATCCCGCTCCATTGCCGGAATCGACAAAAACAGCATTCAAGGGAACATCCAGAGTATCAAGAATGAGTGCATCTAAATCCAAATCCGTGGCATGTATCCTGAACTCCAAAACCTCCCCCTCTACTACCGCCTGCGGCCCTATCGGATCCAAGACCGGTGCATGATTGCCAAACTCAC
>CAZPOP010000045.1:0-13268 GCA_964588305.1 uncultured Ignavibacteria bacterium | reverse complement strand
TTGAACGTGGTGGCCATAACCGCAGGTTTCCGGGAGGCAATGAGTACCTGGGGACAATCAAAGGGCAGATTTCACTTGAAGGATGATTGGAAAGGGGATGGTCTGGCTCAGACCGATGAGCTGAGTCATTTTATGTGGGGATATAAGATGACTCAATTCCTGAACTCGGCCTATGAATGGTCGGGCTTCTCTCCCAAGACCAGCCGGACTCTTTCCGTTTGCCAATCCTCCCTGATTCTCACTCTGGTGGAGTATCCTATAGACGCTTACAATCCGGATCAGGGGCTGGGCGTCTCCGATCTGATTTTCGATTACCTGGGAGTGGGGCTGGCAGTCGCCAAGAAGCAGAACACCTGGCTAAATGATTTTGACTTCAAGATAAGCTGGAAGAAAAACATCTTTTCTGAAAATCAAACGGTCTTCGCCCAGACCTACGAGGAGTTTGACAATTTCATCTACTGGTTCACATACCGCACGAAGCTTTTCTTTCCCAAAAAACTCATGTGCTTCGGAATCGGCTACAGTGCTACCCGTTCGGGAGTTCAACCCGAAAGGGAATTCTATGGGGGGATCGGCCTTTCCATTCCGGATTTTGCCTCTTTGTTTAGTCAGAAAGTTGGGGATTTCTGCAAACCCCTGGAAATTCTGTATCCAAGCATTCGCATAAAACTCTAGCCTGCTACAAACTCTCCTTTTCCCTCAATCTTCATCGGCCTTGGTGAACATCCTGACTGCTGCCTCCAAGCCAACCTCGAGAAGTACGATTGGCGAAAGCGACTTCTGGCAAACGAATTTTTTTCTCTTGAAACTTGCGTTCAAAGATTTTTGTGCAAAAGAAGAACATGGCAAAATTCAATTTCCGCCAATCCCACGCCGATAAGAATTTTGAAACTTGGGGGAGGCGAAATCTAGTAAATTCGCACCTTTCCGGGTTCTATCTTTTAGACTTCTATAATCTATTCTAAGGGGGCAGATGAGTAGTAAATCCGATCACCAACTTTTCTTAGCCAGAAATTCCGCGACCGGGCAGGCAACCCGGACCGAAGGTCGACAGACCAAGAGGCATGTGATGGAAGGAGATCTCTGGAAGTCGACCTCTGGAAGTCCTTCACATATTTTGGTGGTTGATGATGAAGAGTATATATGTGAAGTCATAAGGGAGATGCTGGCGAATCCAGACTACCGCTTGCAGACCGCCTGTGACCCCAAGTTGGCCATGGAAATTCTGGAGAGAGAGGCCGTGGACTTCGTTTTGACCGATCTGATCATGGGTGAAAAATCAGGCGTGGACGTGCTCAACAAAACCATGGAGCTCCATCCGGATGCGGTTGTGGTTCTGATGACCGGCCGTCCCACCATAGAGAACGCCGTGGCTGTCTTGAAGTCGGGAGCCTATGACTACCTGATCAAGCCCTTTTCCATGGATACCTTGAGGGCGGTGGTAAAAAGAGGGCTGGAGAAGCAAAAGCTTTTTCGAGAAAACATAAATTTAAAGGAAACGGTCTCCCTTTACAGAATCAGTGAAGCCATGGGTTCCACCATTCGACTGGATTTTCTTTTGAATTTGATTCTGGAGACGGCCATCAAAGAGCTGGAGGCCGACATGGCCTGGGTTCTCCTCTTGGATGAAAAAACAAAGAACCTGATCCCCAAAGCATCTCTGGGAGTGGCTCCGCAGATGTTGAAAAGTGGCTTTTTGAGTGGCGACGATTCCATCTCCAGATGGGTGATAGAAAATGCCAAGCCCCGAATTTTCGATAAAGACCAGATCGAAGACCGTTTCCTCTCCTCGGGGTTCAAGGAAGAGATAAGATCAGCCGTCATCCATCCTTTGATGGCCAAAGGGAAAGTGATAGGAATTCTGACCCTCATCCGGGCCGATCGTCACCTATCTCCGTTCACCACCGGGCAGCTGCATTCCCTTTCCATCATTGCCTCCAAGGCCGCCTCAGCCATCGAGAATTCCACCTTGTATGAGGAGTTGAGGGATTCTTACATGGAGACCCTTACCGCTTTGGCCAATGCAGTCGAAGCGCGAGACATCTACACCCGGGGGCATACCGAAAGGGTCTGGTACATGGCGGTGCTTATCGCCAGGCAGATGGGATGGAGTGAGGATAAGCTGTGGGAAGTGAGGATGGGAGGGATATTGCACGATATCGGTAAAATAGGGGTTCCAGACGCCATACTGAATAAGCCCGAGGCTCTGACTCAAGAGGAGTTTGAGATCATGAAACAGCACCCGGCCTGTGGAGCAAAGATATTGGAAGGGATCTCCTTTTTGAAACCTGCCCTCCCTTATGTTCTTTATCATCACGAAAGATTTGACGGGAAAGGTTATCCCTATGGGTTGGGCGGGGAAGATATACCCATCCAGGGACGCCTGATGGCAGTAGTTGACACTTTCGACGCCATCACCTCAGACAGACCCTATCGAAAGAGTAAAGGCTTTGAGCTGGCCATCAACGAGATCAAGGATTGCTCCGGTACGCAGTTTGATCCAAAAGTGGCAGAAATCTTTGTGGGAGCCTGGGAGCAAGGAAAAATCGACAGAAGTAAATTGGAAATCAAAGAGGGGTTCTGACTCGTACACCACGGTTACAGAAACAAAGAGTAAACAAACACACCGGGGTGGACATTACCACAAGAAGGCTAATCGATCTCTTATACGCAGACTTGCTTTTGCCTTGTTTTGAGGGGGTTTTACCCTTTCCCCTAACTAGCCAATAGAAAGATATGAACGCCTTTTCGTGCAAATATATGAGGGGGAACCTCTCGTATAAAAACGAAGTGCAAATTTCCAAATGCCCGTATTGAGCCCGCATTTTCGCCCTGGGATCCAGACGGAAGTTTATTTTGAGATTTTTGTTGACATAACGGGGAAAGCGATATATCTTTCTCAATCGAACTTACAGTTCTTTTTAGAAAACTACAAAAAAATCCCACAGAGAAAGTCCTCTCTTGTCGGCGAGCAAAAGTTGACCACGAGTGACAAAAGCTTGAGCACTAGGACAGACGCACCAGTTCGGTCCTGAAGAAAAAAAGAGAAGGAGTGCAAATGAAGAAGAAAACAGAGAAGATCGATTTCGACTTGGGCGGTTTGAGAAGCGTTGATTCTTTTCCTTTATTGGGTGATCCCAAAGATCGGCCCCGTCTCCGTTTTCCTTTGGTAGGCCAGGTGGTCTTGATCACCTCCGTCAATAGGGAAAAGGTTGCCAGTCTGGCTTCCCAGAACTGGATATCCATCTTCGCGTCCCGCCCGGCTGTAGTCGGATTCGGCTGCAACATGAGCCAACCCACGGCTAAGAACATCCTATCCACCGGAGAGTTCGTGGTTAACGTCCCGGGAGCGGAATTGGCCAAGAAGATATGGAATATGTCGGAGATGGAGACTGAGGAAAATCAGCGGATCGAGAAGGCGGGCCTAACACCGGTCAAGTCTATCAAGCTATCCACCCCTCGTATCGTAGAGTGTAAGGCGCATTTGGAGTGCTCTTTGGACTGGACAAAGAAATACGGGGAGCAGGTGATCATATTCGGCAGAGTGCTCCTAGCATCGGTTGACAAGCAGGCAGTGGAAGCGGACTCAGGACAAAGGTATAAGTATCTTAAACTTTTCTCCGACTTAGACGATGGAGTATATGGAGTGATCAAAGAAGCCAAGAAGGTCAGCTCCAAGTGAAAAGTGGTCGGTACTCGGTAACCGGCTGACAGCGGCAGGCGTCCAGCTTGCCGCATTCTCCGTCACTTCTTTACACAGGTATTCCGTAGCGTTTCTCGCATAGGTTCTGATTTCTCTGGGTTATTGGGTGAGATATCAGCCCCGGCTGAGCCCCCATCCTGAAACGAAGACTTCTGTGTATACTACTGGCCCACCTGTCCAATTGCCATGTTACCTGTCGGTGACGATGACCGACGGGCAGCAGGTGACCTTACATGCGGCAAGCTTCCTTTCTGCAATACCCGGATGTCCTTCGCAATGATGGGCAGTTGCCGAGACTGTCTCCCTCCGTAGACAATCTTACAGGCTTTGGTGCTCAGTGGAGAAGTCAGCTCTCTGGTTCACAAGTATTCGCCACGGAGTTCAGAGAGATGTGTTCAAAAAGCGCAATATGCACATCTCCGAGATCAGCTTTTCTCGAATTCCTAAGGAGCCAGTAGGGTGACGTTAAATAGCTCATCAGGCTCAGATTTCTGAGATCGTCCTCCGCCGTGTTTTATTGAAGGCAACCAGCCTGTGCACTTTTTGAGTCAGGGCGGGCATTGACCGGTTTTTTGCCACGTAAGAGTCCATTCCTCAATAGCAATCATCCCGGACATTTGATTTCCCGTGGGAACTTTCGTGTGTCCTTGCCAGAAGACGAAAAACCGCTGCCCAGCATCTTTTGATGACCGGACACTTAAGAACTGCCCAATTCTCCCGATTAATATGTTGTGGATAAGCAAGAAGTCGCCTGGCTATTTGGGCGACAGAGGGCGTAATCTGTCTGAGGCACAAAGCATCTTTTCCTGCGGATACAGAATCCGGACAGAACTATGAGCATCCAAATAAAAGAGGCAGGGCTGAGTGGCGATTTGAAGACGGTCTCGTTGGCCGATCTTCTTCAGCTGATCAGCACATCCGCGAAGACCGGGATGCTTTCGGTCTCCCGACCCAAGGGGTCTGTTCCCGGAGAGGTTCAAAAAAGGGAAATTTATTTCTTGAAGGGAAACATAACTTACGCCACCTCCTTTGGCAGCGAAGATGAACTCTTGGGAAAACTCATCTTAAGAAAACGCAAAATCTCCAAAGCGGATATGGGGAGGGCTATCAGTCTCCAAAAGGTCTCTGACAAGAGACTGGGCAGGGTGCTTTTTGAGATGGGGCTTTTGAGTCGAGATGAAGTAGGGGAATTCTTAAGATATCAGATCGAGGAGATAATATATAACCTTTTTGGCTGGACCTCGGGAGAATTCACCTTCTCAGAAGAAAAACTTCCTCCATCGGATCAAATCATCACGCAGATTAATACGCAGAACATGGTGATGGAGGGAACCAGAAGAATCGATGAGTGGTACCAGATGCAAAAGTCTCTGCCTGGGGATGACCTGTGTTTGAGGGTGTCGGCAGATCCCAAGATTAAATCGAGTACGCTGAGCTTGAGCTTGGACGATGTACAAACGCTTCTCTTGATTAATGGGGAAAGAACGATTCCGGAGATACTCGAATTAAGCTCGATGGGTGAGTTTATCACGTCCAAGGCCATATATAATCTGCTGACTTTGGGGTTGGTCGATGAGGGAGAGAAAAGAAGATTGCAACGGTCTCAAAAAGAGGAGGAAGAGCTTCTCCTTGAGATGGTGGTTGGATTATATGCTCTCTCCTATCAGATGATCGAGAAAGTCGTATCGCAGAAATTGGGGGAGGGCGCCAAGAGGATCCTGAGTGACTCTCTTTACCTTAAGAAAACTTATCACCCTATTCTGGACAGTTTGGTAAGCTCTGAAAACTTCCTTAATATAGGGAATTTGAAAAACTCCCTGGGGAGAGTGCCAGAACGGATTAGATTTCATAAACTCATTAACGGAATGAATGCTCTGCTTATGCAATTCTTGAGGTCCGTCTCTCTGACTCTGGGAGAGAACCTGACCAGACAGATTATTGCACAGATCAAAAGGGAGTCGGCTCAAGTCACCTCTCAGGAGAGGGAAATCGCCAAGAAATATGAACTGGAGGAGGAGCTGTTCAGGACTTTAAAGCAGGCATTGTGAGATTGCAGAAAAACAAAAAAGCTCTGTGAAAACGATGAAAACGATAAAGAGGAAGAAAAGGTCAAAGGTTCTCTTGAAAGTATGGCTCTTGTTTTCTTTCCTGATGTTGTTTCTTGCTGGGGGGGCATCTGCTGACCCGTCAGGTAGAATTGGGACACATTCCACCTCCGGCTTTCTGCCGACAGCTTTGGATGTTCTGCTTCTTTTGGGAATTCTTTTCTGCTTTTTTTCTTCATTGAAGGTGAAATCCTTCTTGAGGGAGGGGGAGTTGGCATACGGGTGGGTTCTCTTTTCTTTTTCCTTTGCAGTTTTGTTCATCGCCCAGCTCCTGAGCCTTTTCGTTTCCAGCGGCCTTCTTAACATCCCTTTCACCCTGGTTCCTCTTGCCCGACTTTTGTCCATTTTGTCTCTGGCCTTAGGCATTTATTTCATGAAAAAAATTCTGAGTTGATTTCTGAAGGACAGAGGTCTCCTTATCAAAGATATTGCTGGATGTATGGTCGAACTCCCTTAATTCAGGAGATAAGTCAAACTCCGTGTTCGGACAGACTACCATCTAAAGACGCCCCAGTCCGGGCCGGCGCTTCGGTTGGGTGGAGCGTCCACTTCGATTTTTGAGAGCAAGAGTTAAGTATTCGGATTTCATTGTCGATAAAGTAATTAACCGATTTTTTGGGCTTTTTGCGCAACTTCTGTGTCTTAAAAGAGGTTTATCCCAGGCTCGTCGTGCGTTTACGTCCCGCTTTTGGCGGGATGCGGAGTGAGAACTCGATCGGACGGAGGGGTCACCGCAAAGAGCGGAGATGGACTCTTTATTCTCGCGGCACAAGAGGACTTTTATGCCTAAGAGCGTGGAGTTGGAAGAAAGAATCGAAAAGTGCGAAGAGATTCTGGCACAAGATCCGGACTCATTCATATTTGCGGCTCTCTCCGATGCCTATCGGAAAAAGGGGGAACTAGCCAAAGCTTTCAGTATCTGTAATAGAGGGCTGAGACTTCATCCGGATTACGGTCCCGGACATCTGGTGATGGCTAAGATAAACATGGAGCGAGGAATGTACGCCGAGGCGGAAAAGGAGCTCTCCTCGGCCATTCAGGCCGACGGAAAAACCAGAGCCACAGAGCTGTTTCTGGCACAATTACTTATGAAGAGGAGGCAGCTAAAAGATGCAAAAGCAGTTTTGGAGAGACTGAAGGCTACGGATCCTGAGAACCAACTGATAAAGAATCTCCTAAACCAGCTCAAGGAGGAGGCCAGCTTGGGCCCGGCACCAGTTGAGAGTGTGATGGCCAAAGAGCGCTGGCAGATAGAGAAGATAGTGGATTTTAAGGATGCAGTGGATTATCTGAAGCTGTTGCCTTTCGTGTTGGGAGCTTTGGTGGTGGGACAAGATGGCTTGGTGGTCGAGGAAAAGCTCAATCCCCAGCTAAATCGAGAGATGCTGGGAGCTGTCGCCATCACCGTATTCAAGTGTGCGGAGAAGGGAATGTCAAGGATAGGCTTTGGGGAATTAGAGCAGATTTTAGTGGAGATCGAAAAACTCAAGCTGTGGGTAATAGGGTTTGGGGAGTATAGATTTGCATTGTGTTGTTCGGCTGAGGTGAACCTGGGTGCTTTAAAGATTCGGATGACCGAATTACTTGAGCATATGGAAGGTATCCTTCAGAACTCTAATGAACTTGGAGCAAGATAACGATGAAGAAGGCGAGTCCAGACTACAGAGGCGAGATAAGGGGCGTGCTCCTGCTATCCCTGTTCATCATGGTGGTTCCCTTGGTTTTTTTCCCGAAGGACTTCGGGCTCAGGATGGATATGCCCTTTTCGCTGCTCTCCGCCTTTGAGTTGGGCTGGTATGTAGTGATCTCATTGGTTTTATTTTCAAGAGCATCAGTACTTCGGGTTCTCTCTTTTGCTTTTTTGATGTTGTTCTATCGATTTTCTGTGGGGATCGGATTTGGCCTTTTTCTGGTGGTCATGTTCTCTCTGGATTTGTCCTTTTCTTTGAAGTCGGGAATCTATCAGTATCTGCCTTCCGTCCTGTTACAGGTGTTGATGTCGCCCTTTATTCTCAAGTCCTCCTTTGAGATGCTCATGAAGAAGCGAGGCAGGCGACAAAAGGTCTCCGAAAGTCCTAAAGAGACAATCCCAGAAAGTCCTTCACCCTTTTTCCAGACCGAAATACCAAAACCCGGGGGGGATCAAATGAAGCTAACATCTTCCGTCCAAGAGAAGAATAGAGCACAGAGTGCGGATATGGAGAGTGCCTTAAACTATCTGCGAGAATATTCTGGAGTGAAGGGGGCAATTCTGGTCGATAATGAAGGCTTGGTAGTGGCCTGTGACGGATCATCCGACTCAGACCCGGAGACCTTCGCTTCCCTGGCAGTGAGCTTAAAAAAGGCCAACAATCTTTTCCTGAAGAGGATAAACGAAAAAGAGCTTGAACGGATCGGAATTCATACTCCAGATCTGTGGATAAGTTTGAACCAAATTCTAAGCTTCACTTTAGTTATCGTGGCCGATTGCCATACGGACGAGCTTCTCTCGGTGAGAATCTCTCAGGCCACAGCGATGATAAAGAAGCATTTGGAGCAAAGATACAATCAGGAGATCTTAAAAGGTGTGGAGGACTGAAATGTATGAAATACTGGAAGAGCTAAACAAGACCACGGGAGTCACCGGCAGCATGATAGTGGGACAGGATGGCATCGTCATCGCGGCTGATTTGACCACCCAGCTTCAGGATGAAGCAGTAGGCGCCCTGGCCGCCTCTATCGTGGATACCGTCCAGAAGTCGATGGGTCGTCTTTCCCATGAGGCTCTAAAACAGGTAACCGTCGAGGCTGCCGATGGTAAGTTATTCTTGACCGACGTGGGGATGGGAATCCTGGCGGTCACCACCGATCCTCAGGTGAACGTGGGGTTGATCCGCCTGGAGATAAAAAATGCTGCGGAGAAGGTGAGGTCTGCCCAGAAGAGCACCTTAGGCGCGCAAAAATAACAAAGCGGAACGAAAAATGGTGTCCATAAATTATGCCTTTAAGGAGATTTGCTGCAAAATAGTCTTCTATGGTCCAGGGCTCTCGGGCAAAACCACCAATTTACAGTACGTTCACAAGAAAATGCCTTCCCCCACCAGAGGGGAGCTTATCTCCTTGGCCACTGATCAGGACAGAACCTTATACTTTGATTTTCTTCCTGTGGACATCGGCAGAATCAATGGGTTTTCGGTGAAGTTTCAGCTATATACGGTTCCCGGCCAGGTTTATTACAATGCCACCCGAAAACTGGTCTTGAGAGGTGTGGACGGCCTGGTTTTTGTGGCCGACTCACAGCGATCCAAGATGGACGAAAACATAGAAAGCTTCCAGAACCTGACCGAGAATCTGAGTGAGTATAGATACGAGATAGACAACTTGCCCTTAGCGTTTCAGTATAACAAAAGGGACCTTTCTGACATCTCCTCGGTTGAGGAACTGGAGAGGTTTTTGAACCCCGACGGCCTTCCTCATTTTGAGGCGGTGGCAAAAGACGGTGTGGGGGTTTTCGACACGCTGAGATGCATAAGCAAATTGGTTTTGGATCTGGCCAAAGGGAAGAAAGTGGTGCCGGAAAGGGAGGTTCCAGCCAAAGAGATGGTAATGGCTGAATCGCAACCTGCTAGGCCGGACAGGACAGCTGCATCAGAGGATTTGAACACACGCGCCTCGGTGAGTCCTCTTCCAGAGAACTCGGATCTTGCGGAAATAAAAGAAAGCGAGGCGGTCGGGCAGGAAAGCATTCCCGACGCTTCGGAAGAGGAACCAGTTTCTGCCGATCCATACGGGGGCCCGTCGGGGCGGAGGAACGAGCAAATGTCCTCGTCTGAGGAGCCCCTGTCCGCTCCGCATCAAACGGAGCATGAAGCTCCCCTTACGGAAAAAAGAGAGGAGCCGGAGGCAGAAGAAGAAAGGATGGCAACCGGGGGGTTAAACCACGGCCAGCGGGAGAAAGCAGTTGAGAGCGCGCAATCCCAGCCGAACATTGAGGAAAGTCCCACCATAATAAGCTGGTCAGCCGCCAGGCAGAAAGAGGAATCTGAGCCCAAGAGATTCTTCCTGTGGCGTTTCTTTGAAAAGCTCTTAAATGGATAGACCGGAGGTGCCAAATTGGGACAAGATCATCTTGTAATCTATGAAGAGGAAATCGCGAAGATAGAGAAGACTCTGAGCCAGTTGATCAAGAACTCTCAGGCCAAGTGTGCCCTGTTGGTGGACAAAGATGGTCATTTGATCACTCGTCAAGGTTTCACTCACTCTCTGGATACCACCGCTTTGGCTGCGCTTCTAGCCGGAAGCTTTGCCTCCACCAGAGAGATCGCACGTCTGGTCGGTGAGCCGGAGTTCTCTGTTCTTTTCCATCAAGGGAAGAAAGATCACATCCACATCTGTTTGGTGGGGGAACGGAGCATCCTGGTGGTAATCTTCGATGATCGAACCACCATCGGTCTGGTCAGACTCTATGCCAAGCAGACCTCGGAGGAGTTAACAACCATTCTGGCATGTTCCACCAAGGAGAAAAGGGATAGAAGAAGCCAGATGACTCCGGATTTTTCCGCTTCGCTTGAAAGTAAGCTCGACGATATCTTCAGCGATTAACAACCAGGCCGACAAGGCTATCGAATTTTCAGGAGCGAATCTGACTTCCGGGAGGAGAGAGAGATTGTTCTCAAAAGGGCCAAAGAAGCCGGTGCCAATCAGAAGCCGGGTTTTTTTAAGATGGCTCACTTGGGGTCCCTTCCGTGCCAGCCTAAGTCGTTTTCGAGGAACGCCGTTTCTTCCATGAAAGAAGAAAGTTTTCGGTGAAACCATCAAACTGCAGATATCAAGCGGTGATAAGCGATGTCACATGAACTGGGAGAGATGCTGGTCAAGGCAGGCAAGATTACGGATGATCAGCTCACCAAAGCCCTGGAACTTCAGAAGAAAAGCGATGAGAAGTTAGGACCGGTTTTGGTGCAGATGGGAGCCATCTCAGATGAGGACGAGCTTTCCGAATTCATCGGGAGACAGCTGAACATCGGGGCTTTGAGACTCTCTGACATCGAGTTGAATCCCGACGTGGTGAAGATGATCCCTCTGGACATCGCACGAAAATTCAACGTCATAGCCATCACCAAGCTGGGCAAGACCCTGGTGGTGGCTATCTCCGATCCCAACAACATCTATGTCCTTGACGCCATAAAGTTCATTACCGGCTACAACGTGCAGCCGGTGATAAGTCCGGAGAAAGCCATCCAGAAATCCATCGATACCTATTACAGAGACGCCGGAGGCATCGACCAGATTTTGAAGGGGATGAAGGAGGAAGGACTGGAGATCATTGAGCAGAGCGAAGAAACCCTGAATGAACAGGACCTAAGATCACAGGTTCAGGACAAGCCTCTGGTTAAACTGGTGGATTCCATCGTTGCCGATGCCATCAAGAGAGGGTGTTCGGATATTCACATAGAAACTTACGAGAAGAGGATAAGGGTCAGATACAGATTGGACGGGAAACTGCAGGAGATGTCTCCCTTGCCCTTCAAATATAGAGCGGCGATAGTCTCCCGGGTCAAGATCATGGCAGATCTGGACATCTCCGAAAGAAGGCTTCCCCAGGACGGGAGGATAAAGGTGAAGTTCGGGGATCGGGCCGTAGACTTGAGGGTTTCCGTGTTGCCCACCATGTTCGGTGAGAAGGTGGTGATGCGTATTTTGGATCGGGGAAGCGTCAACGTGGATCTGACCCGGCTGGGCTTCTCGGAATCTTCTCTAGAAGAGTTCGCCAAGAGCATACGTTTTCCTTACGGCATGATTCTGGTCACCGGCCCTACGGGCAGCGGGAAGACCACCACCTTATATTCCGCACTGAAGCAGGTCAACAGCCCGGACATTAACATCATGACTGCCGAAGATCCGGTGGAGTTCTATTTCGAGGGAATGAACCAAGTCCAGGTGAAAAGCGAGATCGGCCTGACCTTTGCCTCCTCCTTGAGGTCATTCTTGAGGCAGGACCCTGATGTGATCATGGTGGGGGAAATAAGGGACGAGGAGACGGCAGACATGGCAGTGAGAGCTGCCTTGACCGGGCATTTGGTCTTTTCCACTCTGCACACCAATGATGCTCCCAGCACCATAGACCGATTGATGGATATGGAGGTTCCTAATTACCTGGTGGCCTCCTGTGTCAAGCTGGTCATGGCCCAAAGGATGGTTCGCAAAATCTGTCCCAACTGCAAGACAGAAGCAAAGGTGCCACGAGAAACCTTACAGATGTTGGGGATTCCTGAAGGTGAGATCCAGAAAGTCAAAGTCTACGAAGGAAGAGGGTGTGCTGAATGTAATAACACCGGCTTTTCAGGAAGAACTGGAATTTTCGAAGTTATGCCCATTTCTCCGGAGATCGAGAGGATGATAATATCCAAAGCCTCCAGCCCAGACATAAGGCAGCAGGCCATGGGAGAGGGAATGCTGACCTTGAGGGCGGCAGCCTTGGAGAAAGTGAAGAAGGGTATCACCACGGTAAGTGAGGTGCTGGCAGTGACAGCAGCATGATTACGTGATCCGGGAGAAAATCGAAGCGGGGGAAACTAGTTTGGTTACCTGGTTTTGTCGCAGACAGGGACTTTCTTTAGGGAAAAACGAAGGTCTTGGGGTGCGCCTGAGATGAGACGACTTGGAGTGCCGGAGCTTTCAGATTGACCTCTTCGGGGCATTCCTGTGGAGACCTGGATGCAACCAGGTCCATGATGTTCAAACGAGCGTAGAGAAGGTTCAAGTGTTCCGCTTTCGGGGTCGATAGAATATTAAGAAGCCTGTTCGGAGGAACAAACTTGAGAGGAGACATCTGAGATGGTCACTTTGCGAGAATTGTTGGAGATAATGGTGAAGAAGAATGCCTCTGATCTTCATCTAACCGTGGGTTCTCCTCCTCAACTGAGAATAGATGGGAAATTGGTCAAAACGGAATTTGACCTCTTGGGCGCAGAGGATACGAAAAAATTGGCCTACAGCATAATGAGCGAAAAACAGAGGCAGAAGTTCGAGGAAAAAAGCGAGTTGGATCTCTCCTTTGGGATTGAGCAGCTGAGCAGATTCAGATGCAATGTCTTTATGCAGAGGGGCAACTTGGCTGTGGCCCTAAGGCAGATTCCCTTCAGGATACCGAGCTTTGAGGAACTGGGCATCCCCAAGCCCGTGGTGGAGCTGGCCAATCTGCCTCGCGGTCTGGCTCTGATAACCGGTCCCACCGGAAGCGGAAAATCCACCACCCTGGCGGCCCTCATCAACAAAATCAACCAGGAAAGGCATTGTCACATCTTGACCGTTGAGGATCCTATCGAGTATCTCCACCGACATAATTCTTCTCTCATCAACCAAAGAGAAGTTTATGCCGACACCTCATCCTTTGCCAGCGCTCTTAAATATGCATTAAGAGAAGATCCGGATGTAGTTTTGATCGGAGAGATGAGGGATCTGGAGACCATGGATGCGGC
>CAZPOP010000044.1:0-14294 GCA_964588305.1 uncultured Ignavibacteria bacterium | reverse complement strand
TCCCGCGGGTAGGTGGGTTGCCCGCGGGGCGGCCACATCCTACGTGGTTTTATCCCCCCCCCTTTTCACGGCCCCCCCCCCCCCCCCCAAAGTATGCGTCCGACACAGAGTCGTCCCCCGAGGCTGAGTCTCGTTTCGACATCCCGCCTTTGGTCTTCGACCCTGACCCTTAGACCCAAAGGAGGGAGACGGAGTGCAGGACGAATTACAGGATCACGTGTGAGGTCGATGGGCGCGTGGGATTAGATGTTTTTACATGGATCCGAAACCGCAACCAACGACGCTTCATAACACCTTGGACAGCAGAGCATTTTACACGCAGATAAAAAATCGAAAAAATCCGATTTTTTTCTTGACAATCGAACGGGCTTATCTTATATAAAATTAATGATGAAGAAAAAAGACATTTCCGAATTCTAAAGTGCAAGGAGGTGAGAGGGAAAAACTCTAAAAGTTCCTGATTTTTTCATTTTCCGCGGGAGTTTAGTTTGGTGCAGGTGCAGCAGTACTAAGACGAATTTTGACTCAGTGCGGAAAGGGAAGGCACAAGCTCTTTTTTTGTGAATATAAGGAAGAGTCAATAAACACTCCAAATCAGAGGAGGGGTAAAATGAAAAGAGGTTTTATATTTCTGTTGTTGGTGCTGGTATTAGGTTGCTTCAGTTCTTCGTGGGCTCAATTTCCCTGTAACCCCGGAGACTCGGTGGAAACGAATTGCTGTGGGGCTGATAGCGGCGACGATGCATACTCATGGGACCTGGGTACTTGCGATACCATCCATATCATTCCCTGGCCAGAGACGGACACCTGCTTTGATGGGGATTGCGTGAATTACAAGATCAATGATCCAGGTGAGCTGTTCCCTTGCTTTGCTTATGTCAGTCTTCTCGTGACCCAAGATTCAAATACCTTCTGGTGGGATCAGGAGAGCAAGTGGGTGCAAGACTCAATCGCAGCCTTCACGTTTCCTCTGGTCCGGTATTGGACGAATCCAGATGCCTATTGTAGTTTGTCTGGGTACTGGAATCAGGATCAGGTGTACTATACTGCCCCCCCGTTTGCTAGAAGCATCTGGCGTCACTTCCAGGTCTCCGAACTGGATAGTAACCGCATGGCCTCCCTTGCAGGACAGTTTATGGGACTGGACTGGTCAACACGTATATATAACTGGACCAATGACAGCTCCTGGTTTGTATCCGACATTGATTCTATCTATACGCCGCCGCGTATGTGGACTAGCCTTATCCCGGCCTCCCCCACGAATCGCCGCTGGCAAGAAGGAGACAGGACCCTTCTGGTCACGTTTACCTTTAGGGTTGAGGACACCATGACAATATGCATCGACACCATCTTGTGGTTGCCACAAAACCGTCTTACTTACACTCGACAGGACGGAAGGGTCTATTTCCCGAGATATGAGCTGCCCAAATGCTTTCATGTCGCCGGGGGCGTGACAGACGTTAGATGGGTCGAGGGTTCGGCAGAGGAAGAGAGCAGGCCGACCAGTTTCTCCGTTTCCCAGAACTATCCCAATCCCTTCAATCCGGTCACGCAGTTTAAGTTCGAACTGCCCCGGGCTTCTCACGTGAGAATAGAGATCTTCAATATTCTGGGTCAAAAGGTTAAAACCCTGACTGACGAGGATATGAAGACGGGGAGCTATGTTGTGGACTGGGACGGGAATGACGAAAGAGGAGTAGAGGTTTCTAGCGGAGTATACTTCTACCGAATGTGGGCTGACGAGTTCTCCGATATCAAGAAGATGGTCCTTTTGAAGTAACAACGTCGAGGCACCGACTTAGAAAACGTGAAAATCCCCTCCCAGCTAATCGGGAGGGGATTTTTTCATCAGCGCTCTTATTGTTCCCGTTGGTGACAATCTCGGCAAAGGAGTGCGCTTTTCGGATGGCCATGTAGATAAGGACCATCAAGAACAAACAGACGGCCCGAGCTGGTGTGCAGATCGGGGCGGCAAAGAGCAACTTCAACCTTCGTTGTTTTTTTGACTCACCGATGGCCTGGGAGTCAACGGCTCAGTAGCACCATGTGTCCTTCTCCCAAGAATCGTCACCTAATCCCGATATTTCTGTTGACATTTGAATCCGTTTTCGTATACAAATGAGGAAAGCAGAGGTTTTGATTTTTGCGAAACGGAGAGTTTTACGGAAGTCTCAGATTTAAAGGCAGCAGAATGAAAGAAAATCCCTTCTTCCTTTTGTCTGTAATCTTTTTTTTGCTTTTTCCCGGCTTCTTGCGGGCTCAATGTCCTGAGGATTCGAATGACCTGGGTATTTGTGATACCCTCTATGTCGAGGCTTGGCCGCACACGGACACCTGTTTTATTGGCTGCAATTCTCCGGAAGAGTGCGATACGATTTGTATCAATAACCCGGGCGAGCTTTTTCCCTGTTTTCTGTATGTGAGTCTTTTTGCGACCCATGATTCAAGTACCTTTTATTCGGAGTCTCAGCACATCTGGGTACAGGACTCGATTGCGGGTTTTGTGGTTCCTCTTGCTTTCTGGTGCCCGCCAGGAGGATGCTTGGATTCCGTAGTTCTTCCCGATTGGGACGACTGGAACAACGTCACTTGCAGCCCATATATGCCGACCATGCCTCGGAGCATCTTTCGTGACGTTGTGAACTCCGTTACCGGGGACACGGTCTACAACCGGATGTTTAGTTTAGCAAAGGAAGATCCGAGTACCGTGTGGTCCATGGTTATTCTGAACCTAGAATCTTGCTCCTGCGACCAGGATTCGGGACAGGCGCGGCTGACGATGATGCCCGCCAGGCCATCGTGCCGGAGATGGTGGGAGGGAAGCAGAGCACTTCTTGCCACCTTCACCTTTATGGTTTATAAGTCCCAAGGTTGTGATACCGCGGAGATATGTTTCGACTCCACCTTTTGGCCGCCGCAATCGCATCTTGCATTTGTGCGACATGACGCTGCGAAATATGTTCCCAGAACCAACCTGGCCAAGTGCGTGCGGATTGCCGGCGGCTCAACCGGCGTGAGATGGATTGAGGGTTCGGCGGAAGAGGAGAACATACCGACCAGTTTCTCCGTTTCCCAGAACTATCCCAATCCCTTTAACCCGGCCACGCAGTTTAGGTTCCACCTGCCCCGGGCTTCTCACGTGAAAACAGAGATCTTCAATATCCTGGGTCAAAGGGTAAAGACCTTGGTGGGTGAAAGGAGGAGAGCCGGGACCCACGTTGTGGATTGGGATGGAAAGGACGAAAGAGGACTGGGTGTTTCAAGTGGAATATACTTTTATCGAATGACGGCTGGCGATTTCTCGGATATCAAGAAGATGCTGCTACTGAAATAGTAAGGAGAGTAACGACTGAGAAAATCCGAAAGTCCCCTCCCACTTGATGGGGAGGGGACTTTTTCATCAATACAGATTATTCTCCCCGTATCTGGCAATTCCAGCCAGGGAGTGCGCACTTCAGTTGATCGTGTCGACGGGGCTATGCAGAGCAAAAAGACGCCCCAGGCTAAAAAAAGCGCATTTAGGATGGCATAAAGCAACCCCAGCTTTTCTTTTCTCTTACCTAATGGATTATGTGACGGTCAAGAGAACAAGATTCCGATACGTCCTTTTCCCGCAACTCTTTCCCCATCTCAATTTTTGATATTGACATCTCAGTTTATTTTCTTATATATAGCTCAGAGGAGAGGTTTCTGGGTGGTGGAGAAGGCTATCAGATTCAACAGAGGATCCAAACTCGAGGAGAAGTGAAGTGAATGTGAGACCCATTCTGTTGTCGATAATGTTTGTATTTGTTCTCTTGAGTTCTTCGTGGGCTCAGTTTGAGTGTTATCCTGGAGACTCAGTGAGCGACAACTGTTGTGGCGCTGACAGTAGTTGTTACATAGGTACTGACTGCGGGTATTCGCTTGACTTAGGTACATGCGATACCTTGCACGTTGTTCCCTGGCCAAAGACGGATACCTGTTTTATTTCCTGTTTTATGGGGAATTGTGATACGATTTGTATCAATGATCCCGGTGAGCACTTTCCTTGCTTTCTTTATGTTAATGTTCTGGTGACCCACGATTCAAATACCTTTTGGATGGAATCGGAGAGCTTCTGGGTGCAGGATTCCATTAGAGGTCTGGTCCTACCCCTTGCCTGGACTCATACGAACGCGGACAGGTATTGCAGCCTGAGCACTTATTGGAATGAGAATGCCATGAACCTCTGGGATCCCAGATTTCCCCGAAGCATATGGCGTCACTCTCACCCCTCCGAGTTGGACAGCAACCGGATGGCTTGGCTTGCAGGGCAGTCTCAAGGGCTGGAATGGTCCATCGTAGTTGTCAATATCACTAGTGACAGTTCTTGGTATCATTATGGAGTCAAAGAATCTCTTCTTACCTCACCTCGCATGTGGTTGATTACTTCCACATTTGATCCGACGAACCGTGCTTGGTGGGAGGGGAACAAGGTCCTTCTGGCTACCTTCACACTTAGGCTTGAGGACAGCGCGACAATATGCATCGACTCTACCTTCTGGCCACCCACGAACCACCTTACATTCACTCGACAGGACTCCAAGAATTATTGTCCCAGAAGTAACCTGCCCATCTGTTTTCGGGTCCACGATGACACTGTGCAGGTACTCCCTACTGACGTGAGATGGATCGAGGGTTCCACAGAAGAAGATAGGAGACCGGCCGATTTCTCCGTTTCCCAGAACTATCCCAATCCATTCAATCCGGTGACAGAGTTTAAGCTGAGCCTACCCCGAGCTTCCCACGTAAGGATGGAGATCTTCAACATCCTGGGTCAAAAGGTGAAGACCTTGGTAGATGAAGACTTAGCAGCAGGAAGCTCTGTTGTGACCTGGGATGGAAAGGACCAGGGAGGTGCCGAGGTCTCAAGCGGAATATACCTCTATCGAATGACGGCTGGCGGCTTCTCTGATGTCAGGAAGATGATCCTTCTGAAGTAGTAGTGATCCGGGAGACAAGGCTGAAGAAGTCTCAAAACCCCTCCCCGGTGCATGGGAGGGGTTTTTTATACGTCTGAAAAAGGTCGCTCTCCCCTGGAAGCCTGCCTGAGGCAGGCTAACCTCTTGGCGTTCAGTACAAAAGCGTCCAGCAATCAACTTTAGGCTCCTGCATAGCGTCAGTTGCAGTGCAATCTCTCCGTCAATATCATAATGTGAATCGCACTGTCGTCCATTAGGGAATCTGGGCCAAGGCGATGCGGCCAGGCGCAAAGATGATGCTTATAATGCTTTGTAACACAAAGAAGTAGCCTGACCCAATGGACAGAAGCGGTGTTTCAACTAGGCGCTTTAACTTGTGACTGTCCTTTAACATATTGATGGGGAGAAGGTTAGGTGGAGCAAGAAATTCAGACAACCCGCCTGCAAAAATTATTGCTCAGTATTCGTGTTTTTTGTTGACAAAAGGTGATTCCAGATGTAAGATAATAGGATGCTTTTTCTCATAGGGAGTGCATAGTGTCAGGAGACTTCCTGACTCAGACTAACCTAAGGCAGTGAGAGGTGTTCTGGCCTTAGAGATTCCATCCTTTTTCGAGGAAGTAACATGTTGAAAGTCGCAGATAACAAATTTGTTATTGGCAAAGAGGAGTATTATCCCTTCTCGGCTGAGATGCACTATTTTAGAGTCAACAAGAGATATTGGTCGATCTGTTTCGAACGAATGAGGAAGGCTGGATTCAGGATCGTATCCACTTGTGTACCTTGGAATTTACATGAAAGCTCGGTCGGTGAGTTTGATTTTTTCGGAACTACTGACCACGCCAAGGATTTGGTGGTTTTCTTGGAGTTGGCCAGGGAGTTTGGCTTCAAGGTTATGCTGCGTCCGGGACCGTTCGTAGACTCGGAGTGGAAAAACGGAGGGTGTCCTGAGTTCCTTTACGATAATCCCGAGATTTTGGCCAGAGACTCAAAGGGGGAACCGATCAAGATGGAGGATCATGCTGGGGTCAGGAGCGGCTATGTGCTTTCTTTGCTCCATCCAAAGTTTCTTGTCCACGTCAAAAGGTATTTCGCGGCTCTTTCAGAGATCATAAAAAGTTATGTTTATCCCAAGGGTCCGGTGATCTTAGTCGAGCTGGATAACGGTCTCTTTTTGGGGCATCGGCAGGATTCTCGGAGCAATTTGAATCCCTTTGAAATGGACTACAACGATCACATGGTAGGCTCGATCTTCCCTCAATTCTTAAAGGAAAAATATGGAGAGGTTAGAAAGCTGAATCAACTCTATGGGGAGAAACACGGCAGCTTTGGGGATGTAAAACCACCTAAGAGCCTGAAAATCAGTCGGCCAAAGAATTTGGTTAAGTATTTCGATTGGGTTGCATTCAAAGAGAAGACTCTGGCAGATTTTGTTTTGAAGTTGAAAGAATTGTTCCTGTCTTTTGACGTTGCTCCCTTGTTTTCGGTCAATCTTTTTTGTTCCAAGAACTTTTCACTTCCTTTCAATTGGCAGCTGGTGGATTCCGACGAGGTCTTGTGCGGGATAAATGTTCTCTGGCAGACGGATTATTTCGAGCTTGTTCGGCACCTCCGTTACTTTGCCGCCTGTTGCAAGTTTCCCTGGTCCTCGGAGTTTTCGCTTGGCAGTTGGTCGCATCTGCCCAGGGATGGAGAGAGATACTTTCCGGTGACCCCTCAAAGAGTCAAATTCCTATTGGTGTCAGCTCTTGCATCTGGGATCAAGGGATTCAATAATTATATGTTCGTGGAGAGAGATCACTGGTACGATTCTCCCCTGGCAAATGACGGAACCATTCGTCCTAATCTTGAATTGATCCGCAAATTCAACGAGTTGAGCGAAAGAATAGAATTAGAGAATCTCGAGAGTTTGTCAGAGATTGGTTTGGTGAACTATAGACCCTACCTTTGGCATTCATATCTGAAGGAGAATCAATCCCCTCAAAGAAAGGACGAACCTTTCTCTTATGTATCTTTGTTGATACGGAAAACCCACAAATACTTAAGCCAGGATTTGATTAATCTCAAGCTTCCTTTCAGAATGCCTGACCTTTGGGCCAAAGAGGGTTTGGACGACTCAGAGGTCCTCATTGTTCCTTGTGGTGAATACATGGATGCGGAAAGTCAGGGCGCCCTGATCAGACTGGCTAAGGAAGGTAGAACACTGATTCTCTTCGGGCTTCTGCCCAAGTATGATCTGAGGATGAAAGGCTGTGAGCTTCTGGCTAAGTCCTTGAAACTCAAAACCAAAGAACTATCTCCCAAGGGTGATGCGCCGTGCGTGGGAAGAATAAACGGGTTGGATCAGGAGTTCACCACCTTTGTATATGGTTATATCAGAGGTTCAAAGAAATCTAGGGTTTTGGCAAGCCATGATGCCAGACCCGTGGGTGCCATTTCAAGGATAGGGAAAGGTTACGTTTACCTTTTCACCTTTGACATATCGGCCGGACTGAACCATAACAAACTCTTCTTCCTAGAAGAGGTGCTAAGAAGATGCGACGTCCCAAGGCACGTGTGGTGTGATCATCCTCTTGTCGACGTCGCTGTGCAAAAGAATGAGCGGCATACCATCCTCTACCTGGTTTTTCCTCCCGAGCATCCTCCTCCAGGCTCGGCCGATCCCCGCATCCCCGCGGAGGACAAGAGAAAGCTGATTCTCAAAATGGAACCTCGTAAGCTGGGGATAAGGGGGAAGAGAGTACGGTTAGTTGATCTTTTGGGCAATGAGGTGATAAGAACCACGCCACAGGAGTTGAGGAACGGAATCGCCATAGAAATGGCTCCGCTGGACAGCAGGATGTATCTTGTGGAGGGGAAATAGTCGACGGATTGAGCAGGTGGATAGGAGGAACGAACGCTCGGCTTTCGCCCCGGGCTTCAATATGTAATCAGGAATAGCTGCAACCCGAGCAATAGAGAAAGCAATATCACCATTTCATCGGCTATTCAGAAAAAGCCTCAGTAGACGAGCCCTGAGGCGTGTGAGAGGATTCGGGGCATCTGGGATGCTGGTCCTTGTGTCCCTGATTCGAATTTCGTCTTCGACAAACAGGATTCGCCAAAGAAAGTGACACTGGTCGTAGCAAAAAGACTGTGACCAGAATAGCAGGTTTCGGCTGAGGACGAGAGATCGGTTCGCGAGAGACAATCCGGAAGGAATCGGTGCACGAAATGGGCCATGCTTATGGTGATGGACATGGTCCGAACAAGAAGTGCAGGATGTGTTTTTGTAATACTCTGACACACACAGATTCCCCCCCCCACCTTTTGCGAAAGCTGTGAGGGTAAGCTGATGTCAATCAAAATGTTAGGGAGCCAATGGCAACGAGGTCAATCCTGAAACGCAAATGGCTTTATGCCTCTAAACCTGACAAACTATCTTGCGGACAAAAACTTTTTGTGAAATTCTGCGTATAAGTATAAGATGAATGAGAGAAACCGACGCGAATCGGTGCAAGCTATTGTTACATAATGTAATAGCCTGCGACATTGCTCGATTATGAAGTTTTGAGGGTTATTCGGTAATGTTGGAACGATCAAGTCTGGTGATTCGAGGAAAAGGCGAGGCCACCAAGAAAAGACAGCGGATCGATATTCTGCTCAAGAGAGCCATGAAGGGGGAGAAAAGAGCTAAGCTTAAGCTTTACAAGGAGTTCGGGATAAGGCTATATTCCGCTGGAGAGGTGGAGAGGTATGTACAAACGAGAATGCCGCAAGAATATGCTCCCGGAGCAAGAAGCGCAAATAACGGTCCGGGAGGTTTGACTCGAAAGGCAAACCCTAAGCCTCACCATAAGAATGGCGTCAGGCAAAGTCGAACCTCAGACTCGTCATCCCAGGCCCGTTCGAAGAAGAGGAAAACAGCCGCCAGGAAAACCTGAACTGGATAAGGCCCCTTATGCTTCGATATTGAAGCCCGCTTTGTGAAAGGTGGGTTTTTTTGTTTACTTAGCGTTTGGGGTTTTCACCTGCGGAAAAGGAAACTGCGGCTGATGTCTTCCGCTCAGGTGACAGCTGCCTTGGGCTTGGAGCTGTCCTTCCTTGAGAGCGTCCGAAAGAATCTCAACAAAATCCCCCCTATAATTAGCTCCGATGGGACAAAAACTCCCCAGTTCCACAAGCTGGTTTTCTCAAACACAAAAAGAGGCTGTGTTTCTCTGCAATAGCGGAGAAGCGATGGCCGCTAGGAAAAAGATGCCTGGCAGCATCCGAAGAAGGGTGAACTTGTTCTTGAGCAAAGAACGGGCCTTCTCTCTGGTGAAAAGCCCCGTGATACTGCCGATAATAAGTATGGTCAGACACACAAACGCAATGATGGGCCTACTGCAACTCAGATTAGAGGGCCGTCTTGCCATTACCAACTAAAGCCGGATAGACAAAAGAGAGGGGGGCAAGGTGACATTTCCAAGAAGACTGACCAGACTGCTTGTTCTTTCGGGCATGCTGCTTCTGATTTCTGCCGGTGATGCCTGTGCTTATATCGATCCCGGAACCGGCAGCTTTGTTTTTCAATTGATTATAGCCAGCTTGCTTGGGGCCGCTTTTGCGGTTAGGGCTTTTTGGAGAAACATCAAGGGGTTTTTTCTAAACTCCTTTTCAAAAGGGCAAAAAGCGGAAGATGACAACAAGTGAAAAAAGTGTTCTGAGCTCCTTTCGGGACCCAAGTGGGTTTCTCTTCTTTCAAAATAGTTCAATTTATCGCCAGGTAAATACCGGATACCGGGAAAACTACGATCATCTGATTCACTCCGGCCTATATCGGACACTTGTAGATTCAGAACTTTTGGTCTCCCACGATGAGTTGGGGAATGACTATGCCAAAACTGATGGTGCCTACAAAATACTCAAACCTGAGGTGATCCCGTTTATATCATATCCCTATGAATGGTGTTTCAGCCAACTGAAGCACGCAGCTTTGACCACACTTGAAATTCAGAAGAGAGCGCTTGATTTTAGGATGTCCTTGAAAGATAGCAGTGCCTACAATATACAGTTTATGAGAGGGAAACCCATACTAGTTGATACCCTCTCTTTTGAGAAATACCGGCAGGGGCAGACCTGGGTGGCATATAGGCAATTCTGTCAACATTTTCTTGCGCCCCTGGCCCTGATGAGTCTTACGGATGTTCGGCTAAATCAGTTATTTCGAGTCCACCTGGATGGAATCCCTCTGGATTTGGCCAGCTCGCTTCTTCCTTTTCACACTCGTTTCGGATTGTTGCTATTTCCGCACATCCATCTTCATGCTAAGAGCCAAAAACATTTTGCTTGCAAAACCGTAAATGCAGATGATCACAAAATGAGTTTGCGAAACTTCTTGGCTCTGATTGTCAACTTAGAATCGGCCGTTAAGAAGCTGAAGTGGAGACCGCGAGGTACCGAATGGGCCAACTACTATGAGGACACCAATTATTCACCGGATGCGCTCTCTCAAAAAAAAGAGCTGGTGGCTTCATTTTTGGATAAGACCCGCCCCAAGATGGTTTGGGATATTGGTGCAAACACGGGCGTGTACAGCCGCATTGCTGGCAGCAGGGGAATACAGACCATCTCCTTCGACATCGATCCTGCGGCCGTGGAGAAGAATTACCTCCAGTGCGTTGCCCAGGGTGAGACCAATATTCTTCCCCTTTTGCTCGATTTGACCAATCCCAGCCCTGGGATTGGTTGGGAAAATCAGGAAAGGGTGTCGATTCTCCGACGTGGTCACGCAGACACGGCACTTGCTCTTGCCTTAATTCATCATTTGGCTATCTCCAACAACCTTCCATTCAAAAAAATCGCAGACTTCTTTGGTAAAATCTGTCATTGGCTCGTAATTGAGTTCGTTCCCAAGAGTGACTCGCAGGTTCAAAGACTCCTGTCAAGCAGGGAGGACGTTTTCCCGGATTACACGCAGGAAGCTTTTGAAAGCACGTTCCGGGAGTACTTCGCAATACGCGATTGTGCGAAGATTAAAGATACCCACAGAACCCTGTACCTTATGGAGAAGAAGTGAAACCAAACACGAAAAAGCCACTCGTCATTCACCCCTTCCTGTTTGCCATATTTCCCGTTCTGTCCGTGTTTTCCCATAACGTGGGAGAGCTGTCTTTGATTGAGCTTGTCGCTCCCACAGCGGTGGTCTTCGGCTTTGCGGTTGGGATGTTTTTGCTATTGGGTTTCATTATCAAAGACAAGATCAAAGCGGGCATACTTGTTTCCTTGTTTCTGCTGCTGTTTTTTTCCTATGAGCTTCTCTTCTATTCGGCATACTCAATTGTGGGGGAGAAGAACACGCACGGATACGTTCTCCCTGTATGGGCCCTGCTGCTTATCTCCATCGGGTATCTGACCATAACCACACGCAGGAATTTACGTCATCTCACGATTTTGTTAAACTTTGCGGCTGCCTTTTCGGTAGTTATCCCTGGCGCCCGGGTTGGAGTTTTCGAGGCTTATTATGGGCTCACGTTGCAGGATAATGGCAGTGCAGAAAGACGGATGGAAACGGCCCATTTGCCCAAATCGGTTAACCCTCCGGACATCTACTATATTATCTTGGACGCATATGCCAGAGGGGATGTCCTCAAACATGTCTATCAATATGATAACAGCGAGTTTTTGGATCATTTGGCTCAAAAGGGGTTCCATGTCGCCGATAAGAGCAGGGCCAACTACTGCCAGACCTATCTTTCCTTGGCATCCTCTTTGAATCTCACCTACCTGGACGATTTGGCCGATCGACTCGGCGAAAACTCTGATAATCGAAGGCCGTTGGGGGAAATGATCCAATACAACCAGGTTGTGAGTTTTCTGAAACGGCACGGTTATGTATGCGCGACTTTTTATTCGGGCGGTGCGATTGAAATAAAGAATGCCGACGTCTATCTTGGTGCCGGATCCTCCCTGAGTGAGTTTCAAAATGTGCTCATATACAGGACTCCCCTCCCCGTACTGCTGGAAAAACTGCAAGTCAAATCGCGGTATGATTCACATAGGAGCCGGCTTTTATACATCTTCGACCACCTTGCCGACATGACCAAAACAGAATCGCCCGTTTTCGTTTTTGCCTATATCCCGGTTCCCCATCACCCTTTCGTCTTTGGAGAAAACGGAGAGCCGGTAAAAGCCGATGAAGGATTTTCGGTAGGGGATAAGGGACAGTTCATAGCTGAGGGAGGAGACCAATACAGGGAAAGCTATAAGAAGCAGCTTATCTTTGTTAATAAGAGGATGAAGGAAGCCATAGACAGAATAATTTCCGAATCACCCGAGCCTCCCATCATAATTGTGCAGGCCGATCATGGACCAGCTTCTATGCTGGACCCGGACAATCAATATAATACTGACTTTAAACAGAGAATGCCCATATTGAACGCATACCATCTACCCGGCGACGGTCACCAACACCTCTATGATGAGATAACTCCTGTGAATACATTCAGGATACTATTCAACCATTACTTCGGCGCCAACTATGAGCTGTTGAAGGATGAAAGCTATTTCTCAACTTATTGTCATCCTTATGCGCTCACCAATGTGACTGATCAGATCGATTCTGACGTTTATACCCAGCGTTCAGAATGACGTCCCATCGTCCGACACGACCTATCCACCCGACGGTCACCCTTGAGGGCGCCTATCGATCGTTTCCAACCTCCTGTGCAGTTGCCACTCACTATGAGATTTTCCCTCAACCCTGGTTTGGTCTCTTCTTCAGAAAAAAGCCCAGCCGACGAAGCCGTGGGCGAGGCGGTGCTGTGACATATGGTTTGCATTACCCCAGTTGATCCTTGCAGTGGCCCAGGTGGTCATGCTTCTTTGTCCCAAAAGAGGCTGCACCAATCATCTTCTTCCGCTAAAAGGGGGATATTGGTCCGTCATGCAGAGACAATAGGCAACTAAGCGATTCAGATAGCGGTTATACCGTATCAGAAAATCAAAAAGGCTTAAGGGAAAAGTCCCTCTGATCAGAACGCCCAAGTAGCAGCATATCACCACAAACAGACTCAAAAAACTATAAGCTATGGCGAATATGCCGTGTGGAACGCCGACATAAATCAAGCCCAGGAAAAACCGTGCTAACACTAACAAGCGGGATGATTTTTCGGGATAATCCACACTGAACCTCACCGGATAATCATACATCTTCTCCTCCCGTCGCGATCTTTATTCTTGATAAATCTTTTTCGTCTGGATTGGTCTCACTTATTCTTTGACGTTTCCTCCCCGCAAAATCAGCCAGAGGATGTTTCTTAATCTAAGAAAAGCCAGAAGCCTAAAGGACGTTCTGGTGAAGTTGAATCTCAGAAAACGCACCGGCCACTTGAGTTCGTTTTTATCGCACAGAGTAGAAGTCCCTAGCGCGCGGGCGGGTTTTCTCAGACCATTAAGATTCATCTGCACCTTTCGGTCTGCCTCATCTTCTATCACAGCGTCGATTTCAGCCATCGTTTTCACCGCTTCCTTGATTCCTTTTTCAATCTTTCTGAACGTTTTGAAGCTGGAAAGCCCATGTTTGTGCTTTATTTCATTGAGTCTCAAGGCCGCCTGATAGGTGCTCTGCACGATCTCATCTCTTCTCATCCACTTGGTTTCATAGTTTAACATGTACTTCCAGCTCGGACTCAAAAGTGCCCGCCGGTGTTCCTCCAGGGTGCGATAGAATAACCTGTAGCCAAACTCCTCCGGGTTCTCAAAAACACAGCTGCCCGGATCCAGAAACGGAGCCAGCGGCGCGATGTAAGGATGAAGTCTCTTCTTCTTGCCAAATCTTGTTAGCAGGTTATCGCAGTATTCCACCGTGTCCAGAACGGATTGATAATCTTGGTGGGGGAGTCCAATCATGAAGAACAGATCCAGCCTCTGGCAACCGAGTTCCATGGCGGATCGGATCATCTCTTCCATTCTTTGATTATCGTAGGGTCGGCCAAAACAAGCTCTTATCTTCTCGTCATGAGACTCCGGGGAGAGCTGGATATTGAAATGCGGTATTGAGGAGGCTATCCTTCCTAAAGACTCTTTGCCGGGTATCTGAAAAAACTCCAAGACTAAGTGATTATCCACCTTTTGCTTCTTTAGTAAATCCAAAAGTGCTTGAGCGTACTCCTTGCCGGGTTGAAAGATATCCCCCAGCACGAAGATCGGACCTTTGAAATACTTCGAAATACTGCTTATGTCGTAAGCCACCAATTCAGGATCCCTGTAAGCTGGTTTTCTCCGATGGCAGAACTCCTGATAAGCCTGTTTGGAGCCCCCGCAGGTTTGGCAATTATGGGTACAGCCCCGACAGGTGAAAATCGCGGTGATCGGGTACTTCTGCCAATC
>CAZPOP010000043.1:0-14593 GCA_964588305.1 uncultured Ignavibacteria bacterium | reverse complement strand
AACATGTGGACAAAGGAGGGAGACCGACCTCCGGAACCGCCAAAGATCCACGACGACGATGTGGGCATAATAAGAGATATGTACGTTGGTCTTTATGTTGATGCGGACTGCGGTCACATCGACGAAGACCCGTACGGGGAGTATGGTGCTCAGGATGACATCTGTGGTTTCCGGGAGTTGGTTACCTCTCCCAAACCCGAGGAGCAGAGAGATAGCTACGATACGGTTAACATAGCCTGGATTGCGGACAACGATGGGCATGGAGATATGGATGGGGGAGTGGGAAAGGGCGTCTTTACAAACAAGAGCCCCATCGCGGTGACCGGCGTTCGGGTGGTAAGATCTCCGCTGGCGGGACTCAGATACTCATTCAACTGGTGGATCTCCCATCAAACCGGATACCCTCGTGACTGGGGTCCTTGGAAGACCAAGAACCAAGAAAGATGGAGACAGATGAACCCTTACGGAACCGGCACCAATTTTCCGGATAACGTCTTAGGCACGCCGGGAGGGGACGTCTCCAAGTATTTCACCATGTCCAATGAAGAATTCGATTATGACCAAATCTACTCCTGCGTGTGGCCTAAGTGGTATCCGGAGGAGGGCTGGCTCCCGGTGAATGAGCAAATGTGCACCGATTTGGCGGATGGGTTTGACACCCGCTATCTTCTGTCTTTTGGTCCCTTTGCCGAAATTGGTCCCGGGGAGTCGCTCATGATCACCGTCGCCTACGTTGCTGGAAACAACTTCCACGTGGACCCTCTTAATCTGGAGAAGAACAGCGGCATGCGGGACCCGAACAACTTCTATGCCGGTTTGGATTTTACAGATTTTGAGACCAACGCCACCTGGGCGGCTAAGGTATATGATAACCCCGAGCCGGGTTTTCCCACCGGGGACGGGATTCCCGATTTCAAGGGACCGCCTCCCTCACCTTCCCCTTTGTTGAATTTCGAGACTGAGGAGGGAAAGGTGAAGATAACCTGGAACGGTAAGACTACGGAGAGGTTTCGAGACCCCTTTCTTAATGGCCGGGTGGATTTCGAAGGATACAGGATTTATATGAGTCAAACCGGGCTTACCGATGATTGGGCGCTCTTGGGGTCATATGATAGGATCGATTACAAGGTTTATAAGTTAAACCTGGAGAAGTCCCCCAGGGAATGGGAGTGGAAGGTGGCTTCGGTGGATTTGAACTATTTGAAATCAAACCTGGAGGGGAAACGGGAACTGGACGGCTCTCTGAGAGAAGATCCCCTGCTCTGGACCAGATTTGAGCCCTTTGTGCTCAGCCCTCTGGGAGAGGCTTTCTACCTTTATCTTTCGGACTCTATAAACGCAGATGGTCTTCCGGTAATGTACGATTCGGTCCTGCTGAATCCTGGTGATTCTCTGTATTTTGCCTCACAGGACTGGAATGTGGGTTTTGACCCCATCATAGCCAACCCCGTTTATCGGGAGAGTGTGGATGTGGGATGGGTATCTGATACCGCGGATCGTTACTGGGATTATGAAGTCGAGGTCGATTCGCTGCTTTCCGGAATACCCCGGTATTTTGCGGTTACGGCTTTTGACGTGGGCAATCCCCAGACCGGGCTTCAATCTCTGGAGGGTTCCAAGCAGGCGAATGCCACCTGGGTCTATCCTATTCCTGAGTGGGAAGAGGTGAGCAAAGAGGGTTCTAAGGTGGGGGTTTTCCCCAATCCCTACCGGTTGGATGGGAACTATTACCCGCACTACGAGATAAAAGACGGCAATTTCGACAAGAGGCTGAGGTTCATTAATCTTCCTCCCAAGTGCACCATCAGAATATACACCTTAGACGGAGATTTGGTGAGGACTCTGCAGCACGACCAGGAGGGGGATGATTTGAATGCCACCTATCATTACTGGGACTTAGTCTCCCGCAATACCCAGGCCGTGGTATCCGGGATATATCTTTATACCGTAGAGGACAAAGAAACTGACGAGGTACAGGTGGGGAAATTCGTGGTCATAAAGTGATGCTTCGACGGATGAGAAATACGTAGGTTCGCAGATCGGCTAAGTTCTTTTGTGGATTTGTTTCTCTTTTCCGTGCGGGTTTCTTCCGATGCTCGTATTCTTGCGGAGCGGGGTAGGGTACCCCACTCCAATCGCAAAATTCGTATCACAGGGGGCTCGCCCTCGAGGACCCCGATGATTCGTAAGACCAGTTGCGTATTCCAAAATCAAAGCGGCATGGTCCTTTCCCTGCAGACTATCTTCTGTTTCTCAAGCTCCCTAAGCGTGGGTTCATAGATGGCAGGATTCACCGGAATGTGAACGCCGGTGGCATTTATCTTTCCCTGTAGAATCAATCTGGCACCGATAGCCGCAGGCAAACCTACGGTCCTGGACATGGCAGAGTCTCCGTGGGGAATCCCGAAATCTATGAGAGTGGAGGTAATCTTTTCTTTCTGTTTTGGATATTCTGCGGTGAACTCGTGGTGCAGGACGATCATGTCTCTTTCGCCCTCTTCATATCGAAGCTTCTCCAAAAGCCTGTTTGCCAGAATGTCGAGGGGGGAGATCTTCTGGTAGGGTAACGGTTCATCGGCCAGAAGACCAAGCCACTCGAATCTTTTGACAGGCTCTGAACTTTCATCAATCTTCAGGTGAGTTGCCAGATCCTTCTTCAGATCAGCCGCCTTTTCCTTGTGGATCAGTTTCCTTAAGAAATCAGCGAAGGAAAGCCCTTTCACGTCCTGTTCCTTATCCTCCAGGAACCCCAGCTCCACCACCTTTTTCATGGTTTGACACCAACCCGGATATCGCAAAGTTCCGCGATACATGGAGTCCGCGTCTGAAATTCCATACAGCTCTACGTACGGAACGGAATCCCGATTGGGGTAAGCTTCCAGCTTGGGCAAACCCTCTATGTTCATCTCCCAGAAATGTGCGAAAAGATCCTCTGATGGGACGTTCACCTCTTTTTTGTCCTTGAGATAGCGGCCGGAGTTCTTTCCTGCCATGACCACTCCTCTGGGACTCCACGAAAATTTGTATCCCCAGGGATTGGTGTTAGCTTCGGGGGCCGGGAGCCCTCCGCAATACGAATAAAAACTTGCTATCCTTCCGCCCTTGTTCTGAACGTCATGGATGATCTTCATGGCGGACATGTGGTCTATTCCCGGATCAAGCCCTATCTCGTTTAAAATCAGAATGCCCGCGTCCTTTGCCTTACCGTCCAGCTTTTTCATATTCTCGCTGACATAGGATGTGGTCACCATATGTTTCTTCAGCTCAATGCACAGATTGGCAACCGTGACGTGATGAGTATATGGCACCATGCTGATCACCAGATCAGCCTGAGAGATTAAGTCCTTCAAAGTTGCAGTATCATCCACCATAAGTGGTTGAGCTTCGCCGCGAGGATGATCTCCGACCAATTTCTCCGCCTTGCTTACGGTGCGACTGGCGACTTTCACGTGAAAGTCGGGCTGGTCAAGTAGATAACGTACCAAAGGCTTTGCTACCAGCCCTGCCCCTAAGATCAAAACGTTTTTCATCCTTCCTTTTCTCCTTTCATTCAAACCTGCATTTCAAACTGCCAAACATACAATTACAGCTTAGAACAGAAGTCTTGCGTTTTTCCGCAAGGTAACGCGTAGGCAAGCCTTTATGGCTTGCCAGCCAAGCCATGAAGGCTTGGCTGCGCGAAACAGCTAACTTTCTGCAAGCCGGTTACTTATCCATCGTCACCAAAGAAATATACAGGTTAAAGACAATTGTATTTGAAAAATCACAGAACTCTTGTTTCGTCATTTAGAACCTCAAAAATAATTTCGGATATAACGGTAATTGGGGGTGAGTTCCCCGTGATAAGCAATGACTGCATTCTTGATCGGCGGTGGCAAGACACATCGATCAAAGTCCACCGAGAAGTTCGCCTTCGCTATCTCCGGAACAAATGGTTTGAGCACTTGGCTGAAATACGCGGATGCTTCCCGGGGGACCTCACAGGGGAGATTATCCACCGCCAATATCACTGGTCCTTTTCCCTCATAGCCATCGTTAACTTCATCCCGGAACGGATCGTAAACGTAGATAGGATTATCCGGCTCGGTCCACTTAAGGTTACATTCTATGGATCCTTCTATATCACAGCTTATATCTCCGATTACGCGCAGTTTAGGCTGTTGCTGATCTGAAAACAATTGTCTCAAATACCTTTTGGTGACCAATCTGGGATAGCGCTCGTCCCAATAGATACAATTCACCAGCACCGTAAGATGCGGAAGGTATGCCTCAAACCTGGAACGATATTTCTCAGGATGGTCATAATAATCCTGAAGCCCGAAGCCGTCCTTTTCGGAGACCGGCTCGACCATGTGCCCTTCTTTGAACACCACCTTATAAATGTGATTCTTTGAATAATCCGAGCTTCTGATCAGGGGAGAGACTTCATCAGGTTTGATTTCTTTGATGGGTAAAAGGTTCAACATCTCCTGAACTCCATGGGAGACGTTTCCGTATCCGGCAATCCCGCAGATTAAAGGCACCAGAGATTCGTTCAGACCCTCAGTTTTGATTTTCTCTCCCACTTCAGAGATATCTTCTTTGGCTTCTGCAAGAGCGTCATATTTGTAAGCATTTTTGATTCTGTCAAATGGATTGGAAATTCCTTCCCAGGAAAGCCTCTGCCCCAATGCCCAGAGCGTGTCGATCATGCCTGCCAGCCCGGCATGTTTTCCGAAAAAGACCAAGCGCCTTCCTTTCTCATCTGTAACCTTTTCGTAATCTATCAGTTGGCATTTCAATTCCAGCATTCTTTTTAACATGGGCATATTGTATAGTTGACCCTTGATCAGATGGGAGAAAAAGACGTAGGTCTTATTGGGCGAGAAAAACTGCGAAGGCATCTCCTTCACCCCAAAGACCACCGGGCACGGGGTAAGGTCTTCCTGTATCTTGGCACCTGCCTGGACGTATTCCTCGTCCGAGAAAGTGCGAATTGACGAAGGTTGAAGCCAGACCTCCACGGAGTGATTTTCCCCAAGTTCCCTCACATCTTCAGGAGTCAAAGGAACCCTGCGTTCCCATTTGTTTTTATCCTCTCGTCTTACTCCGATTCTACACTTCATAAAACCTCCGTCGACGCAGCACAAACCTAAAGGAATTTCTAAATCGTACAGCCACCAGCCCCCAAAATTATGCGCTATATCTAATAAAACCAGAGTCATTTGTCAAGCAGATTCGCAGAGCGTAAAATTGCCGTAACGATTGAAGGGAGGATGGATTTCGGCAATTGCCCATGCCCCCTCCGTGACGCGATACGCGAACGGTTGCCTGCTGAGCTGCAATCCGGAGTGTTCACCTTTAGGTGAACCTTCAAAATCTGGTTGACAGACGCAACCATTGTGTGCTATATGTAATGAAGAGGTGTCTATTGGACTAATAGATTCCACGAAGAGAAATCTTATAGTCTGACAAATCACCAGGAGGTGCAAGTGAGAAACATCGGTCGATCCAAGCTTTTGAAAAAGGTTGCGTTATTCCTTTTCGTCATTGTCTTACTCCCTACTCCTCTTCTGGGACAGGATGAGTTCCTACCTACCATTGAGGACATATTATGTCCGCTGGAGTGGCTTTACGCTGGTCCTTTTTCCGTCGGAGCCCGTGAAGGGATCGCCGGGGTCATTGAGGATATGGAGAGTTTTCGACCTCAGGTGGGGCAAAAGCACCCCAGCATATTGTCCCAGGGAGGATCGGTTCAGTGGAAAGAGGTGGGCGCCGACTCTTCAGGCTGGGTAAGCCTGGAGTATGAGGACGTATGGTGGGACACTTTGATGGACATATACGGCGTGGCGGGCATTCTCGACGCCGGATTTGCCTATTCAGAATTTGTAAATCATGGCACAAAAAGAGCGTTGGCAGTTGCCGAGAAGGTGGGAACGTTCTATCTAAATGGCAAACGCTATCGGGGCAACCCCTATGGGCACGATGTTATGAGAACTCCAGTGATTTTGAAAGATGGAACCAATCGGGTTTTGGTGAGCCTCAGCGGTTACGGAGATCATCGCTTTCTACTCAAACTCATTCCCGCACCCGCCCCTGTGATGCTGATTACTAAAGATGCCACCCTGCCCGACGTAATTGAAGGCGAAACGGATTGGCTGTGGGCGGGTATTACGGTTTTGAATACCACCTCCAAAAGACTGAAAGACGTCAAGGTTTCCATAGGCGATGGAGGGTATTTCGATAAGAATGAGATCACCATTTCCGATCTTATGCCCTTCTGTGTCAAGAAAATTCCTCTTGAAATAGAAATAAGTGAGCCAATCCTTGGATCGGATACGATTTCAGTTCCCGTCAAAGCATCATATCAGGACCACATTTTTGAAGATCGCCTCAGCCTCAGGGTAAGAAAGGAGGGAGAATCACACAAGATCACATTCCTCTCCCAAATAGATGGTTCCTGCCAATATTATGCGGTTCTCCCGCCTAAGGATTTTGATTTTCACAAAAAATATGCCCTTATATTCACGCTGCATGGTGCGGGAGTGGAAGCTTCAGGACAGGTGGATGCCTACCGGCAAAAGGACTGGGCTTTTGTGGTCGCTCCCACCAACAGGAGAAGATTTGGCTTCGACTGGCAGGATTGGGGCCGGCTGGATGCTCTGGAAGTCCTCGAGCTGGTGAAGAAGGAATTTCCGATCGATACCAACAGGATCTATCTTACCGGTCATTCCATGGGGGGGCACGGAGTTTGGCATTTGGCTTTGGCTCATCCCGATTTGTTCGCTGCCGCTGCTCCCGAGGCAGGCTGGACTTGCTTTCAGCTCTACATTCCCTGGTTTCTGCAAAAGGGCTATCTGTTTGCCGAGCCTCAACAGATTGGGATACGGGATATGAGCCTGAGAGAGGACTTCACCCCGAATTTCATCGAGAATGCGGTCAATCTGCCGCTTTTCATCTATCAGGGCGGCTCCGACGATAACGTCCCGCCGGTGCATGCCCGGATGTTTGCCAAGCTCCTGGATGAGTTGGGCTACCAATATCAATACAGAGAGCTGCCAGGGAAAGGTCACTGGTTTGAAGTCGACACCGTGAATCATATCACCTGCGTGGATGATCCGGAAGTCATGGAATTCTTAAAGGACAAAACCCGGAATCCTTATCCCGAACACATTATCTTCAAAACCACCAATCTCGGACAGAGTAACAAGAGCTATTGGGTGGAGATAGATCAGCAAGAAAAACCGTTCTTTGAGTCTAAAATCGAGGCGGAAATAAAGGGAGCTAAAGATGTAGTGTCCGACGTTTCTATCGGACGAAAAAAGACAGAGGTAAAAGACAATGGAATAGAGATAAGCACACAAAACATAAGTCAATTCACTCTGTCTTTATCCGACCAGCTTCTCCCCTACGGGAGAATCCTCATTTCGATAGACGGGGAGGAAATCCGTTACGTTTTTAAGAACAGCAGGACTCTAACGTTTTCGAAAATACGAAATAAATTCCGAACGGGAGAGCCCCAACGTGGAGGATTGAAAAAATCGCCCCAATTTTACGGTCCCATAAAACAAGCTTATTTCTCTCCCTTTGTGCTGGTCTTCGGCACCAAGGGTGATTCTGCCGCAACCGAGCTGACCCTTCACCAGGCAAGGCTTGAAGCCACCGAATGGTGGAAAAGAGCAAACGGCTTCACCGAAATTCTTCCCGATACGGAGGTAACAAAAGAAATAATAGATGAGTATAATCTGATCCTTTTCGGAGGACCGGATGAGAATTTCATCACTTACAAGATAAATAACAGACTCCCGATAAGAGTCAAGGATGGAGAAATCCGTTTCGGCAGGAAAAGAATCGAACAAAAACAAATGGGCATGGAGTTCATATATCCAAATCCATTGAATCCTGACAAGTTTGTTTTTGTTCACGAAGGAAATGATGGGGAAGGATTGAAGCTTTCGGATTTCTTCAACGCCATTTATTCCGGCGCCGGACTGCCCGACTTTATTATTTTCGATGGAGAGGTAAGAGAAAAGGGATGGGGAGGTGTCACCTGCGCAGGATTTTTCAACTCCGACTGGCAGATTGATGAAAAACTGCTTTACCTAAGGGAATAAAGGGAGTGCATCCCGCCGATGGCGGGATGCGGTTTTGAAAATCGCCCATTTGGGCACTCCAAACCGATCCGAGTTCGTCAGGGACGCCTTGGCTGTGACGCCGGATGACAACAGGGAACTTGCCCGTTCCCACGAAGGGTCAAATGCGATACTTTGCCGAAATCACCTGGAAGGCTTCGGTCTTCCTTCTCTTGTTGAGCCTTCCTTTGAGGGCTGAATGGAGAGTCGAGGCCTACCTGGGAAAAGTCTTTACGTCAAATGCAGACTTGAAGATTGAACAGCCTTCCAGGGGAACCAGCCTATTGTTTCACGACGTAGAGTATGCCGACAGATCCTTCCGGACCCCTTTGTATTATGGCCTGAGGACAGGTTATTTCGCCACTCCCCATTCTAATCTCGGCCTCGAGGTTGAATTCATCCACGCTAAGTTATATTCAGAATCGGAACAGGAGGTCTCTGTTTCAGGTGTGAGAGAGGGGGAATCGATCGATTCGACTATCAGGCTCGGAGAGATAGTCCAGGATTTCTCCATGAGTCACGGTTTGAATTTTTTGTTTTTCAATTTGGTGGGTCGGTTGGGGATCTTTGGGAATGGAGATAATCAGACAGACAAAGTCGGGCTGTACAGTCGAGCTGGTCTTGGCCCCTTGATTCCCCATACGGAGAGTGTTATCGACGGGGAAAGGAGAGAGCAATATGAATTCCACGGTCCAGCGTATCAATTCGCCGCCGGTGCAAAAATCGAGATATTAGAAAGGGTGCTGCTATTGTTAGAGTATAAATTCACCTATGTTAGTGTGAAGAATGCGAAAGTTCCCCACGGTCATGCCGAGAGTGACATCACGACAAGGCATTTAGTTTTCGGGGTGGGCAAGAGATTTTGACTCGTGGAATCCGAAGAAAAACCTTGCAAGGAAAGTTCTAACCCCCTTAGCTGAGAGACTGTCGGTCACACCTAGAAATTTACCGCCAGCCGGGCACCGAACATCTTATCGGTTAAGAAAGGTGATATACCGTTATCTGATGTCTTCCCCCTCTTATGCGTCACCTTATAGGCAACGTAGCTACCGAGAATGGCGCCGGCAATCACGTCGGTCAGATAATGCTTGTTTTCCTGTAGTCGAGAGAGTCCGACATAGGTCGCTGTCGAATAGGCCGTTAATCCCCAGAGGTGGCCGAAGTGGTGATCGATTACGCCGGCACTGGTAAATGCAGTGGAGGTGTGACCAGAAGGATAGCTGTAACAAGTACCATCAGGGCGCTTGCGATTGATACCTCCCTTCAGGCTCACGGTGATCAGTCCGTTGATAGCCTGGGCACACAACAGATCCCGACCAAATGACTCTGCGGCGGAAAGATGCCGCACCTTTCCGACGGAATAGCAGATTGCCGATGCAGACAGAGGAAAAGCCGCACTCCCCATGCCCTCTCCAAGTTCGAAAAACTGGTCGGCAAAATTCGACGCACCCCACATTTCAGTAAGCTCAGGCGACTCGTTTTTGAAAGCTGAATCGAATACACGGGGACCAATGGCGAGCGCACCCACCACCGCATAGAAATCTGGCTCACCAACCAGATACGAAATATCATCCCGTAACTCGGCCAAGACAGACGCGCGATGACCAGACGAAGCATCGGTACCATCTGCTGTCTTCTCAGGTGTCTCGAGCGCGAATGAACCATAGATCGGCCTCAATAGAATGGCTGTACTGTCGCTGACGGAGGTTTGATTTGTGGCTCCGCAACCTTGACATGCGGCTACCAGGATGGCGACTGCCGCAAGGATTGTTCGGACCTCACGCGGTCCGGCAATGCTGCCAACTGACAGAGTCATCTCTCACTTGCTCCTTCAAGAAAACAGTTGTAAGCGGTTCACGATTCAAAGCTGGAAACCCGGTACCAGGTCCTGCCCTGAAACGTGCGTTAGCATTATCAATGCGGCAGGTTTCGAACCTCGGTCACTTACTGACTGATATACGATCAATTGTGCCTCACTTATAGTCTATAGTTGTACCCGAGACGCCAGAAGAAACGTCCGACCACATGGTCAAATCTCTTTATGGTCTCAGTTGAGATCGGACTGACCTGAGAAAAATATCCGGTCATCCACGAGTTGTCCAGATCCTCGATATGAAAGCTGACTACCACAACGTTCCTGCCCAATGCCGACTGTTTTGGGACCCAGAAATTCCACATAAGGCTTGCTTTATCAAAAATGTGTTGCCCGCCCACCTCTGGAAGTACATCGTCATCCCTACCATCGTAGAAGCTCAGTTGACTTGAAATCCAATACTTGTCCAGGCCTACGATAAGCGGGTCTGAACCTGTCTCGGATTCAACGGCCGATTCGATTTCCTCTACCCTTTCGCCAAACTCCTCCCACGCTACAGGGAGCGGCATACCCGATTGGGGAGGAACACCCGGCAGCCCCAGCCAGATGTAACCCAGACCTGTGGTGTAGAACAGCAACAGCACAGCAATGGTTGGCAACCAGGTTTTTCTCGCTAGTCCTGCAAACGCCTGAAAGCGCTTCTCCGAGTGGGGGACCATGTTCCAGGCAATTAAAGGTATCACTGCAAGCCACACAGGCCCCGACCAGTTGAGCTTCGGCTGGCTGCGCAAGCTGTGGAGGACGAACACGAAGAGCGGTACTATTGCGAATACAAACATGAAAAGACGCTTCCTTGCAAAAAGGTCGCATTGCAACAGCACACATGATGCTCCCGCTTGGCACCTTTTCAAAAATGCCCTGATGGCTTCGACAAAACCGGTTGGAGTCAGAAGAACAAGTGCACCACCGATAAGGAGGTGCAGAGAGAAGTGTATGCTGCCGGACCACCGACGAGGCCCCTGAAACGCAAAAGATGCCCAGTGGTTTCGGAAATTCCACAACAGCACCGGGCCGAAGAGCGCTATTGCCACCGCTGCAGCCAGGTATGGTTCCGGGCGAAGCAACCACTGCCGTGACGGTCGGTCCACAAGCAGGTAGACAAAAGCAGCCAAACCTAACAAACCAATGGTGTACTTGGAGAGCAATCCGAGTCCCATGCACAGGCCGACCCCCCACCACGCCGGCCGACTCCTGGCCACCAGGGCACGCTCAAGGAAATAAAGACAACCCGCCCATGCAGCGTACAGGGGGGCATCTGGCGTCATAAGGAATCCAATTGAAAAATAAATGGGTAACACCGCTAGTAAAAGCACGCTCCGGTATGCGGCAGCTTTATCGAATATGTTCGCTGTTAAGCGGAATACGAAAAAGGCGACGACAAACCAAGCCAAGTAAGCTGGCGCTCGAACGGCGAGTTCGGTATTGCCGAGTACTGAGGTCGACAACCATATCAGCCAAGCCACCATTGGGGGGTGATCGAGGTAACCGATAGCTAGATGCTGGGCATAGTTCCAGTAGTAGCCTTCTTCGGGGAGAAGATCGATAATGCCGGAGAAAGCCAACCTGAGGATCAGGACGTAGCCCAGAACGGCAATTGCAATCAGTCGCCAGCGGACAGCTGACGATCCAGAGTCCCGACCAGAACTCGTTACTATATTGTTGTTATCCAACTTGCCCTTTGGTTTGCACTGTTTATCGGTTAGGTCAACTCTGATTGTATCTTGCGCGCTACCTCGTTGGGAAAGAAAACATAACCCCTATCTCCGGGGCCCAGTCAGTGGCCTTTGACGTCAGCCCGAAGGCGTTGTTGAACTTTGCAAATATGCGGTCGCTAAGATGCCATTGGGCTTCAGTGATGAGTTCCACCTCGTCCTGGGTTGCCTCCACGCCGGCGTAAAGACGCCACTTAGAGGATATCCGTTTGAGGTATTCCACCGCCATCTCGCCGAGCTCAACCTTCTCTTCGGCTCTGGTATACTCAATTGCCGCTCGGCCAGTCAATGTTCCCCACTTGAATCCCCGGATGATACCGGTACCTACCTTAATCTCCCAATCGCTCGTCCCAATGAGATCCTTGTCCTTATTGTGTGGATAGACTACCTCAGCGTAACTGAAAAGCTCGGGCCTGTGTTCGCTTTCCTTTAGCCAACGCAGATCGAGTTGGGTTTGCACGTCACCCAAGCCCGATTCCGTCACCGTCTGGGCAATGGAACTGCTATCGTCCTCCGATGTCTCCAACGAGGCCTTTATCACGGCCACCTCGATTTCGATGACCAACCTATCGGTTAACCCATAGCCGATAAATACAAGACCCTCACTTGCCCGGTATTTGCCCCGGAAATCCTCGTCAAGATCAAAGCCAAATTCACTGGGCGAATATTCCATGTTATTATCGTAATAGTACTCAAAGAACGGGTAGACAAGCAACTCCCCCTTACGAACGTAAGTGCCGAACATTGAAGTGGCTGTGCCGGTGCCTCGGTCTTTGAGGTAGACCGGAAGATTCTCCCAATCTGCAGAAGCCGACATTTTTCCTTCCTGCGCGGAGGTAGAGGTAGCGAAGAAAATGAGCGCAACGCAGATCAATGCAACCCAGATCAAAATATAGCCTCTCGTTTTCATAATCCTTGCCTCCGTATAGGATATCTAATCATCGTTTCCCTCATCGCCCCCTCTTCCTCGTCCGCAACAGGTATCTTGAATTCTTGCTCTCTGCTGGTGTTCTTCACCTACAGAAAAATATCTACTTAATGCGTTTCAATGATTCTTTATAGAGGTTTTCGAGTAGTCGCTTACAATTCGCAAGCATTCGCTCACAGTACTTCTCGTTCGGAATTATTTTATCATATTCCAGCGAAATCTCTTGGTATCTGCGAAGCATGGAGCGCAACTGACTCTCTTTAGCAAAATTATGAATATACCCGTCATTATGGACAATACAATTCCGAACCAAAGCAAAATCCGCAAGCTCGCCCCAAAGTTCTTCATCACGTATAGGATAACCAGCAATTGTGTGTATGTATTTTTTAGCCTTCTCGATATTTGAACCAGCCAGGTCAGATCGACTTAAAGGAATCTTCTCAAAATCCTTTAGGATTCGGCAATATAGCTGCAGTTCGTATTCCAACAAGGAATACAATGCGATAAGGAAAGAGGATCGAAGGAGTGGAGACAGATTTTCGAGATAAACGGGATGCTCCCACATCCAGAAGTGCGGCCGCTTTTCTTCAGGCAGCTTGTCAGCGGTCTGTTTCAAAGATTCAACTTCATGTTCTAATGTTTCTCCAATTAGCCTTTCCATTATTTGGAAATATTCCTCCAATCCGGCGAAAGAGGAACGACAGATTTCTATTCCCTGCCTCAATAAATCTCCAGCGTACATTTGCTTAATCTCATCAGGCAGGTTTTCGAACGATCGATTAGGTTTTTCTGAACCCATCTCAACTCATGTTCTGCTCTCAGCGGATGTTATCATCCGTTGATTATTCTGAGTCTCGTCGAAGTTGACAAAATACTCGAGGAGGAGTGAAATGCGGAGTAGCACAGCTTGCTGTGCGTCTACTGACGCGAGACAAGTCTCGCTACTCCAACTTTCTCTTTCTTTTGCGTCCTTTTAATTACAATTTTGTCGAGGATGATGACATTCTCCACCAACAATAGGATCTCTTTGTCACGTCTTGAGGGACTGTCAAAAAACTTGAACTAACAAAGTGTCACTCTCAGCGAAGCCCTACCCCATCTGGTGCCGGGCGAAGCGAAGAATCTCTATATGAATCAAAGGGATTCTTCTGTCGCCAAGCTCCCTCAGAATGACAGGATGGCTTTCTCAACACGTCCTGAAGGTGGGCACTTCAGTCTCTTGTGAAACTTCATTTATACTTATTTATCAATCTGTGCAGTTCCACCCGGTGCATGCGGGCTTCGGTGGCGGCCTTGGAGATGTTTTTATTGTTCTTACCCAAAAGACTATTTAAGAAGGCTTTCTCCACATCTTCGATGGCTCTTTTTCTCAAAGCTTTCATCTCCCCATAATTTTCCGGGGTCTTGGTTTTGTAGTCGAAATCCGATCCTTCGAAGATGGTTCGGGGAAGGTCCTCCTTGCTGATCCATTCGTTCTGTGCCAGAATAGCGGCGCGTTCGATTATGTTTTCCAGCTCTCGAATATTTCCGGGAAAATTATAATGGGCCAGGATATTCAAAGCCTCGGGGTCGACCCCGTTGATTTTCTTTCCGTTCTTCTTTCCGAACCCGAGGGCAAACGACTCAGCCAAAGGTGCGATGTCGAGCCTTCTTTCCCTCAGGGGTGGCAGCTTTATGTTGATTACGTTTATCCTGTAGTACAGATCCTCTCTGAACTCGTTTTCCTTCACCATTGACAAAAGTTCCTTGTTGGTGGCGGCGATGATCCTTATGTCTGCTCTTCTAACCTTGTTGGAACCTAATGGCTCGAATTCATGCGATTGGAGAAACCTTAGGATCTTCACCTGCAGAAGCGGACTCATCTCCCCGATCTCGTCTAAGAAAATGGTGCCTCCATTGGCCACGCCAAATTTACCTAGTTTTCTCTGGTCCGCACCGGTAAAAGCCCCTTTCTCATATCCAAAAAGCT
>CAZPOP010000042.1:0-14656 GCA_964588305.1 uncultured Ignavibacteria bacterium | reverse complement strand
ACTCCAGCTTGACATTTCTTTAGGGTGGCGCAAAAAAGTATTGACAGGAATGCGGGAGGTATTTATATTTCTGCCGATAGATTTACAGTGGGAGGCGAAATAACATGAATCGAGCGGTTAAGCTAGGGTTGGTTTCCTTCAGTGTGGTTTTACTTTCGCTTTGCTCCGCTTTTGCACAGATCCCAACGTCTCCCCAGAGTCAAACCAGCGGGAATTTGCTGGGAGTCGAATCCAACGCAACAAACTTCAGTCTTCTCGATCCGAGCAGATTCCGGATGTCCCACAGTTACAGCTTTTCTTATTTTTCAGGCGGGAGAACAAGCGGCAGCTTTGGCGTGTATACAAACCTCTTGGAGTATCAGGTCTCCAAGCCCTTGACTTTGACTCTGAGCCTGAACTATCTGCATCAACCTCTTTCCGTTTTCGGTGAGGACCGGCTGAGAATAAATGATGCGATCTTGCCCAATTTTCACCTAAGATATAGGCCCAGTGATAGTTTCTCTTTTACCATAGACGTCCTGACTTTCCCGTATTCCTACCAGCAGGAGAGTGGGAATCCTTGGTTTCGTTAGCCAGATGGGACAGGGAGGGAAAGTGGGAGTTCGATCTTTTTGCCTTACGTTCTTCTTTTCTAAGGATTTTGCCAAAGAGTTGATTTTTCATACTTATCGTGAAGAGATTTTTCCCAGAGACCTTGATTGACAATTTCCATTCCTCTTTAATAAACTAAACGCTGCCCTCCAAATCTGACGGATGTTCAGAAAAAGCAAAAAAAGAAAAGTCCACAGATTCTACAGAAAAAGAAAAAAGCAGAAGAGTTCTAAGGTCTTGGAGGCATCCATAATCCTGGTGGCCTTCCTGATTCTGATTTACGGTTTCTCGTTTTTCAAAAAGGTCAGTCAGAGTGAAGAGACATCGGTTTCAAGCCAGGATGAAGACCTTGTTTTCGTAAGAACCCAGATCCTGAACGGGTGTCAGAAAGAGGGTTTGGCACAAAGCTGGTCAGATGGATTGAGGGGATTGAGAGTAAGCAATATGGTTTACGACGTCATCGAAATCGGAAACTTCGAACATTCGGAAACCGAGCGGAGTTTCATTCTGGATCGTACGGCCCACGAAAAGGAGGCCGGCCCATCGAAGATGGCGTTTCTGACCGCTGGAGCATTGGGGATTGACAAAGAGAATGTGCTCTGCAAGGAATTGAAAGACAATTATCAGGAGATAGAGCTTACCATTGTGATAGGCAGGGATCACGAGGGACTTTTCAACTTAGAGAGGTGAGAAGTTCAGGGTTAGGGGTGAAGGGCAAGACCGGGAACTGAACAGTCCTTAGCCTTGAACCCTTGACCTGGTGCCTAAAACCAGAGGAGAGAAAGTCTTTTTGAAAATAACGCCGAAGAGATTGGCATACCTGGCAGGCAAACTGGCTTTGGACAAAAAGGCAACCGATGTAAAGATTCTGGATTTGAGGAAACTATCCACCTTATGTGACTTTTTTGTGATCTGTTCGGCAAGCGTGGAGATCCACGTCAAAGCCATCGCCGATTCGATTTTGGAAAATCTAGAGAAAAAAGGAATAAGGGCATGGCATCATGAAGGACAGCAGGCTTGTCGTTGGATCCTTTTGGATTATGTGGATGTGGTGGTACACGTATTCCTAGATGAGGTGAGAGAATTCTACCAGTTAGAGAAATTATGGGGAGATGCAAAAACCGAGGAGCTTTCTGAGAGTAAAATAAGTCCGCCGGTGGGACGAACCGAAGCAGGCAAGGCCAGAAAACGACTTCAGAGTTGAAAGGATACGTCGATATTTATATAGAAAGGGGAAAGAAATCTTCGCGAAGGCGGATGGGAAGAATCACCACCCTGTCTTCAACGGTAAGTCCTCCCTCGACCTTGAATCTCACTTCGTGCCGCACCTTGTCCCAAGATTGAGTGTTGAGGGAAGCGCACTCAGTGCGAGGCAGTATCGAGTGCAGACCATAGGGGAAGGAAGTCAAGGGCAGATCCCCACCGTGGGTTAGTGGAAGCCCGAGGGGTAAGGCAGGCCATCGGTTGGCATAAACCGCATCAATCTCAAGGAGCAATATCCAGCAAAGACACTATCTCTTCAACCCAGTTGAATCTGAGCGTTAGATTGGGGGGAGGAAGCTTGTGTGCAGGCCCAAACAGAACGATTGATACCATAGGAAGAAGATGCGTGGTTCGATCCTGCTTGGCTGAGGCAAACGTCTGAAGGCAGGGCTTTCCACCCGAAGCTTGTGCCGGGGCGGAACTTGGACCATAAACCCCAAAAGAATTGCCACTCATTTTTCTTCATTTTAGACTCTTTTTCACAAAGGAAAAAGCGATTCACGGATTCATTTCGGAACCCTTCTTTGAAATGCTAGCGAGTTTAGAATAAAATTAAACTTATATCATAAGAGGACTTGTTGTGCCAGAGACAGAAATGAGTCCTCCTTTGAGGAAAGGTGATGATTTATGGACATTGTGGAGTTGAAGAGCAAGACGGTCTCTGAACTTCTGGATTTGGCGGACGATCTGGGCATCCCGGGCATGGGGGGTTTGAGGAAACAGGAATTGATCTTCAAGATTCTGGAGGCAAAAACCGAAAAAGATGGTTTTATCTTTGCGGAGGGGGTCTTGGAGACTCTGCCGGAAGGATACGGCTTCTTGCGATCCCCGGATTATAACTACCTCCCCGGACCGGACGACATTTACGTCTCCCCCTCTCAGATCAAACGCTTCGATTTGAGGAAGGGAGATACCATCTCCGGACAGGTGAGGCCGCCCAAGGAGACCGAGAAGTATTTCGCCCTGCTCAAGATCGAGGCGGTGAACTTTGAGAATCCGGAGGTCTCCAAACATAAGATGTTGTTTGACAACCTCACTCCTCTTTATCCTTTAAAGAAGATAAAGCTGGAGACCGCCTCAGAGGAGATCTCCATGCGAGTCATGGATATGATGACCCCCATTGGTCGGGGCCAACGTGGACTGATCACTTCTCCGCCCAAGGCTGGCAAAACCATACTCTTGCAGAAGATCGCCAATGCCGTCACCACCAATCATCCGGACATCAAGCTGATCGTGCTCCTAATCGATGAGAGGCCGGAGGAGGTCACGGACATGAAAAGGTCGGTGAAGGGTGAAGTCGTAAGCTCTACCTTTGACGAGCCGGCTGACCGGCACGTGGCAGTGGCGGACATGGTGTTGGAGAAAGCCAAGAGATTGGTGGAGCACGGACAGCATGTGGTGATCCTTTTGGATTCCATCACTCGATTAGCCAGAGCCCACAACTCCGTGGTTCCCCACAGCGGAAAGATACTTTCCGGAGGCGTCGATTCCAATGCTCTGCAGAAGCCCAAGAGATTCTTTGGAGCTGCCAGAAACATAGAGGAGGGGGGGAGCTTGACCATCATCGCCACCGCTTTGGTGGAGACCGGAAGCAGAATGGATGAGGTGATCTTCGAGGAGTTCAAGGGAACCGGCAATATGGAGATGGTTTTGGACAGAAGGCTCTCCGATCGCCGTATCTTCCCGGCCATGGACATCAATCGCTCCGGCACCAGGAAAGAAGAGCTATTGCTCCCGCCGGACGATCTTAACAAGATCTGGATCTTAAGGAAATTCTTAAACGAGATGAACTCGGTTGAGGCCATGGAGTTTCTTTTGGATCGGATCCGGAAGAGCAAGAATAACAACAAGTTCTTGGAGTCCATGAAGGATTAAAGCTTTCCTGGCAATCTGAGCCTCAAGATCGCCTTCCTGAATCTTCTCTTGCGAAAGAGAGGGTTGTCTCATTTTTCAAAGTTCTTCCGTCATGCCGGCGGATGGTGCGCCACATGGTCTAATCAAGCATATTCAAGCCATGTCTGCAAAGGTCTATCTGGGACTTTCTTGGTTTTGTACTGGTCGAAAGGTTGGAGCAAGGTTTCCATGATGGGAAGCTGCGGAGAGCGGTTTGCGAATACAGTCCGCTGCACGAAGCATGGGGGATCTTGTGGTCTTTCCCCGCCAAAAAAGGAGACCTGTCCGTCTGAGAGGTCTTCCAAACAGGAATCACTGAAGGCCCGATTTTTAGGAGGACTCGTCGGGCAAGGGAGGAGTTTTGAACATCGCCGGAATGATCGATCATTCTCTTCTGAAGCCGGAGACTTCAGAGGAGGCAATAGGAAAACTCTGTCAGGAAGGAGAAAGACATGGCTTTGCCACCGTCTGCATCAATCCGGTCTGGGTCAGCCTTTGCGTTGATTTGCTAAGAGGATCGCCGGTCAGAATATGCACCGTTTCTGGATTTCCCTTGGGGGCAAGTAGACCGGAGGTAAAGGCTAAGGAAGCAGAGATCGCAATCCACGAGGGAGCCGACGAGATCGACATGGTGGCAAACATCGGAGCTTTGAAGTCGGGCGATTTCGAACTGGTGGAAGAGGACATCAGAGCTGTGCGTAATGCCGTGGGAAACGAGAAAATATTGAAGGTGATCATCGAGACTGCGGTTCTGACCGATGAGGAAAAAATCAAGGCAACTGAGATAGTCATGGACTGCGGAGCAGATTTTGTCAAAAGCTCCACCGGTTTCGGATATTCCGGCGCTACGGTAGAGGATGTGAAGCTTCTGAAAAAAGTGGTGGGAGACAGAATAAGAATCAAGGCCTCCGGGGGAATAAGGGATTATGCCACCGCGTTGGGGTTGATTAAAGCCGGTGCCAGCCGGATCGGAACGTCTTCCGGGGTTAGGATCGTGGAACAGAGTAAGAGAGCTGAGAGTTGAGACGAGAATTGCAGGAAACGGCCTTCGTTTTCGGTAATGTCAAGCTCCCACGATCTCCGACATCTGCCTTACCGAGACTTCCTAATGGATGACAAACCTTCATCTGGTTCGCCTGAAGGCAAACACTCCAGGGTTCATTTGAATGGAGTTTCCTGAGTGTGCGCTATGCAAATGTATGAGCTGATCGGAAAAAAAAGGGACAAGAAGAGACTCTCCAAGGAGGAGATTGAGTACTTCGTCTCCGGCTACACTAAAGGCATTGTTCCTGATTATCAGGCTTCAGCCCTCCTGATGGCCATATTTCTCAATGGCATGGACACGGAAGAGATATTCAATTTGACCTCTTCCATGATGAGATCTGGAGAAGTTTTAGATTTGAGCTCTATTCCGGGCGTAAAGGTTGACAAGCACAGCACCGGAGGCGTGGGCGACAAGGTCTCTCTGATACTGGCTCCCCTGGTAGCGGCTTGCGGCCTAACCGTTCCCATGATCTCAGGCAGAGGGCTTGGCCATACCGGCGGAACCTTAGATAAGCTGGAATCTATCCCCGGATTTGAAACCAATCTGTCTTTGGAAAGTTTTGTAAAAAACCTTTCGGATGTTGGCCTTTGCATGATTGGACAGACGAAAGAAATTGCCCCGGCGGATAGAAAACTCTATGCCTTGAGAGACGTGACCGGCACGGTGAACTCCATTCCTCTGATTTCTGCAAGCATCCTGAGCAAGAAATTGGCAGAGGGAACCGATGCCTTGGTTTTCGACGTCAAACTGGGAAATGGCGCTTTCATGCAGAAACGAAAGGAAGCCATCCTTCTGGCCAAGAGTTTGATACAGATAGCAGGAAGATTCAAAAAGAAAGCTGTTGCTTTGATTACCGATATGAACGAGCCTTTAGGTGAGGCGGTGGGAAACTCGATAGAGGTGATCGAAGCGGTTCAGGCTCTCAAAGGCAAATGGCCGGAGGATCTTAGGGACGTCACCCTGGCCTTGGGAGCTCACATGCTGGTCTTGGGCAGAAAAGCAAAAAGCCTTAAACAAGCAGAAAAGAAATTGGAAGAGCGGCTAGAAAGCGGAGAAGCTCTGGACAAATTCAGGCAGATGGTGAAAAGACAGGGAGGCAACCCGAAAGTGGTGGATGATTATCGACTTCTTCCCTGGGCGAAACACAAAATGACAGTAGAATCCGAGCAAACCGGATATGTGAAGTCGATAGACACTTTGAAAATAGGCCTTTCGGCGGTGAAGCTAGGTGCGGGCAGAGAAAGACTGGATAGTAAAATCGACTACGGAGTGGGATTTCTGATAAAGAAGAAAGTGGGAGATCGGGTCAAAAAAGGTGAGAGTCTGGCAATCGTATTCTGCAATGATCTGAAAAAAGGAAGATGGGCAAAACGGGAAATTGAACAGGCATATCAGATAGGTAAGAAAAAAACGAATAGACTGAAAAAGATTTTATTCCTGGTCGATGAGAAAGGCGCCAGGAAGCTGGCTGGCAGTTCTTGGCCATGATGAAACCAGCACCTAACTCAAGTTAGGTGCTGGTACTGGCAACAGAGCTCTCCGACCATCGCTTCAGTCTTGCCCACAGTGGTGCGGAGTTGAAGCTTCGTTCCTACATCCTCATTCCTGTGGTTTTACTGAAGTGCGGATACGTGTTGCCGAAGAAGATATTATGCAGGATTTGATATGTTTGAAGAAACCGGAGACCCAAGTGTAGATTTTGACAGACCCTTATGATTCTGGCAGGTGGCTTAATCTTCGCGGGCCGTCGGTTCAAAATCCGCCGAATGCAACGGTGGCTTGAGCACATAAGTTCAAACCATCGTTTTGGTTAGGAGCCAGGAACTTAAACAAGTTGTTGTCTGACGAAAGAAGAAAGCCGATATTCTTATGGAAGAGAAAAATCGCAACGTTTTTTACGTTCACATCGTATACTATTCTAACATAGAATAGTATCATTTGTACTATCAGAGGTTTGAGTATGAGCAAGAACGAATTGGTGGTCCTGGGGCTCTTAAATCAGAAACCCATGTACGGTTACCAGCTGCATCATGAGATAGAGAGAACCGGAATGGAGGTTTGGGCTGAGGTAAACCTTTCCTCTGTTTACAATACGCTTAACCGGCTGGAGCAAAACAAAATGGTTAGGGCCAAGAGGGAGAGACCGGGCAAGATGCCGGAACGAAGCGTGTATCACATAACCAAGAAAGGAAAAGAGAAATTAGCGGGCCTGCTGGAGCATACTCTTGGGGATAAGCGAATTCAACCCGCAAACCTTATGCTGGGCGTTTTCTTGATTAGAGGCTTGTCCAAGCGGAAAGCCATCGGTTGCGTTAAATCCAAGATACAAGTTATGCAAAAGCTATTAGGAGGCTTGGTCAGAGCCCGGAAGGATGTGGGAGAGGAGAAGCCCTTCCCCTGGTCCTTTTTTGTGCAGGGAACTATAGATCACCTGAGAACCGGGATCAAGAGAATGGACGATTTGGTCAAGCATATGGAGACAATTCGAACCTGGAAATAGTCTTTGGCTAAAAAGAGAGGTAGAGCGAATGAAAAGAGTCGTTTTTTGGTTATTTCTGATAGCCATCATCGCTTTGGTCAGCTATCGGGGATGGGTGGCTTACGAGCGAAGCCAGATAGAAGAGGTTGTTGTGAAAGAGGAAATCCCGCCGGTTGAAATCCAGGTGGTCAGCACCAGCTCTTTAACTGAATCACTCAATCTAACCGGTGACGTGAGAGGAATAGAGGAAATAGACGTCTTTCCCAAGGTCTCGGGCAAGCTGGTGGAGATGAAGGTCAAGGAAGGCAGCAGGGTCAAAAGGGAGGAAGTGTTGGCAATCATAGATAGAGACGTGGAGGGAGTGAGATTCGAGCGAGCGGAGGTCACTTCACCGGTGGACGGAATCGTGGGTACAGTCTACCTGGACAAGGGAGCCAGGGTTAACCCGCCTGATCCGTCACCCAGCATGGGGACTGCCTTAGTCAGGATCGTAAACATGGACACAGTTAAGGTGGTGGTAAACGTCATAGAGAAGGATCTATCCAAAATCAAGGAGGGCAAACAGGCACGAGTCAGAGTGGATGCTTATCCGGATGGGGCATTCAAGGGAAGAGTTACTCTGGTTAGCCCCACCGTCAATCCCATCACCCGAACCGCCTCGGTCGAGATCAGCGTCCCCAATCCAAGACACCAGCTTAGGCCAGGCATGTTTGCGGAAGCGGAGATCATAATCAGGAAGACGGACGACGCCATTTTGATACCTGCTTACGCCATCCTTGAGAAGAGCGATGCCCAAAAGGTGGTCACGGTGGTGAACGGAAAAGCAGTGCCGACTGTGATCGAACTGGGCGCCGATCAGGGGGACTGGGTGGAGGTTAAAAGCGGGCTGCATGAGGGGGATACTCTGATTGTAGCCGGACACCATAAGCTCCTAGGCGGTGATTTGGTCAGAATAGTTGAGGGAGGAACCCGATAATGTTCCTGCCCAAATTCTCCATCAGGAGACCGGTCATGGTCTCCATGATCTTCATTATTTTCATCATCCTGGGAGCAATCTCCTTTGCCCTGCTTCCCATAGACCTGTTCCCGGATGTGGATTTGCCCATTGTCATGGTGGTGGCAGGCTACAAAGGTGCCGGTCCCTCCGAGATAGAGAGCATGGTGGCCAAGCCCCTGGAGAATGCCCTGGCCGCCACCAAGAACCTGAAAAACATCTATTCCTACTCTCTGGAAGAAGCCTGCGTGATCATGGCCGAGTTTGACTGGGGATCGGACATGGACGTGGCAGGAGCGGATGTAAGGGAGCAGGTGGACATGCTCCGCTCCATCCTCCCCGAGGGGGTGGAGAGCCCGTCGGTAATAAAGTTCGACCCCTCCATGATGCCCATCATGTTTCTGGGTGTATCCGGGGAAGGCCGGACCCCATCCGAATTGCGCTACTATGCTGAGGAGATCATCCAGCCCAGAATCGAAAGACTGGACGGTGTGGCAGCCGCTTTTCCCATCGGAGGCCTGGAGAGGGAGATAAAGGTCGATATCGACCGCACCCGACTGGAAGCTTTGGGACTTTCCGTAAACCAGGTGATCGCCGCCATCGGGGCTTCGAATATGGATCTTGCTGCGGGACATCTCAAGTTTGCACAGAAGGATTTTCTGGTAAGAACCACCGGCCAGTTCACCCATCCGTCTCAGCTGGAGAACGTGGTCATCTCCAATCATCAGGGCATCCCCATCCGCCTGAAGGACGTGGCCAGCATCAGGGACGACTTCAAAGAACAGACCAGCGTGGTAAGAGTGGGAGGGGCTTCTGCCATAGCCATGCTGGTGCAGAAGGAGTCTCAGGCCAATACGGTCACCGTCGCGGATAGGGTGAAGAAGGCCCTGGCCAGCGTGAAAAGAGAGCTTCCGAAGGACATCAGGATTGATTTGGTGTGGGACAGCTCAGATTATATCAAGAAGTCGGTCGGCAACGTGGAGAGGTCGGCCGTGGAGGGAGGCTTGCTGGCAATCATCGTTATCTTGGTCTTCCTCAGCAGCTTCTCCAGTACCTTGATTATCTCGGTTGCCATACCGGTGTCCGTTCTGGTCACCTTCGTGTTGATTTACTTCGGCCAGATGACCTTGAACATCACCACCTTGGGGGGACTGGCCCTGGGAATAGGGAGGTTGGTGGACGATGCCATCGTGGTTTTGGAGAACATCTTTCGCCACCGGCAGCGAGGTGAGAGGCCCGCAGAGGCGGCGGTGGTGGGAGCCAGTGAGGTCTCCACCGCGGTTTTGGCTGCCACCGCCACCACCATCATCGTCTTCGTTCCCATCTTCTTCGTCAAGGGGATGGTGGGTATTCTGTTCCGCCCCATGGGATACACGGTAATCTTCTCTTTGGCTGCCTCCTATTTCGTGGCTATGATTTTAGTGCCGCTTTTGGCTTCGAAGTTTCTGAAAGTCGAAAGACTCGGAAACCCACAGGGTCCTACCCTAAGGGGCAAACTCTCCTTGCTGAGCCAGAGGGTTTTCGGCGCTGTGGAAGACCACTACCAAAAGGTCCTGAGTTGGTGTGTCACCCACAAGACGCTAGTGATCCTGGGAGTGGTCTTGGTGCTGGTTGCCAGCGTGCCCCTCGTCGGTCTCATCGGAGCGGAATTCATACCTCAGATAGACGAAGGACAGTTCGACATCAACCTGAAGCTGCCGGTGGGAACCGAGCTGGGGCGAACAGAGGAGGTCATAGCTCAGATCGAGAACATGGTCATGGATAATGTGCCCGAGCTGAAGACCATAATGGTCCGGGGAGGGGTGGAGGGTGAAGGCTGGCAAGCTCTCTCCTCAATCTTCCAGGACATAACCGGCTCTCATGCTGCCAATCTGGAGGTGAGCTTAGTAGATCGAAGCAAAAGGGAAAGATCCATGTTCGAGATCATGGAGATTCTCCGCCAGAAGTTCAATGACATTCCCGACGCCGAAATCCACGTCAAGTCGGCAGGGATGACTGAGCAGATGACCAGCTTTGGCGGAGCTGCCGCTCCCATAGTGGTGGAGATAAGAGGTTATGACATGGAGACGGCCAACCGCCTGGCGCACGAGGTGAAGCAGATCATAGAAATGACCGCGGGAAGCAGAGACGTAAGGATCATGCGCGAGGAGGGATTGCCGGAGCTGCAAGTCAAAATCGACCGGGATCGGGCCGCCGCGCTGGGTTTGACCTTGGGGCATGTGGCCCAAACCATCCAGACCAACGTGAAGGGTACCGTGGCCTCACTGTTCCGGGACCCGAAACTCGGCAAGGAGTACAACATCCTGGTTCAGCTGAGACAGAAGGACAGAGAGAACCTGCTTGACTTAGACCGGATATTCATCACCACGCCGCTGGGGAAACAGATTCCCCTCTCTAACGTGGCTGAGGTGGTCAAAGCGGAAGGTCCGGTCAAAATCGATCGCAAAAACCAGGAGAGGATAATTCTTGTAACCTCCCAGGCATACGGCAGAGCTCCGGGAACGGTCGCGGCTGAGGTGGAAACCAGAATCGAAAACAACCTCCTTGTGCCGGAGAACTTCTTTGTAAACGTGACCGGCGCCTATGAGGATCAGAAAGAGTCGTTTCAGATATTGCTTTACGCTCTGGTTTTGGCGGTGGTGTTGATCTATATGGTGTTGGCGGCGCAGTTTGAATCGCTCTTGGATCCGCTGATAGTTATGTTCTCCGTTCCATTAGGAATAATCGGCGTGATCTGGGGTTTGTTCTTGACCGGAAAAACCCTGAGCATCCTTTCCTTTGTAGGAATGATCATGATGGCGGGAATCGTGGTTTCCAATGCCATCCTTTTAGTCGACTATACCAATATCCTGAGAAAACGTGGGCTTAAGCTCCATGATGCGGTGATTAATGCGAGCAGAACTCGTTTGCGCCCCATCCTGATGACTTCCCTCACCACCATGTTGGCCTTGGTTCCTATGGCTTTAGGGTTAGGAGAGGGGGGGGAGATGTACTCTCCTCTGGCCGTGGCCGTCATCAGTGGCCTGTTTATCTCCATGATGCTCACTCTGCTCTTTATACCCACATTATATACCGTATTTGAGGAGAGACTGAAAAGAAACCGATTCGGTCAATAATGGAGAACCTCAAAGAAGCGAATGATTATCATGAACTTGATATTCTTGATATTTAATAGCCCCTTAGAGCCTGAGGTGAAGGACCTTTTAAAGAAGGCTGAAGTGATTCATTATACCCGTTGGGAAAATGTAAAAGGGGTGGGAGAAACCGGTCCGCATTTCGACGACGAAGTTTGGCCCGCGGTGAACATAGCTTTGATGTTCTCTCTGGAGAGCGAAAAGAAGGAGTCGGTGGCCGAAGGCGTGCGGAAAATCAGAGAGGAGTTCCCGGACGAGGGGATACGAATGCTGATTTTGCCCTTGGAGGAAATCGTATAGCGGGACGTTTCCCGTCGCCCGCTTCCAGAGGAGGTAAGGATGCTTCTTAGATATCTCAGCAAGGTTTTTTTGATTTTGTTTGTTCTGGTCAATTTTTGCCAGGCACAACAGAGAGTATTTGACTTGAATTTGGACGAATGCTTGGAGTCGGCTTACGAAAAGAACAAGACTCTCTTGCAGTTGGAAGAAAAAACCAATTCGGCCAAATACCAGATTGATGAGGCCCGTTCCGGCTTTTACCCTCAGTTTTCGTTCAGTGGAAGCTACACTCGTCTGGGAGAGCTTCCTTCGTATGACGTAGGGGGTGGCATGAAATTCTCCCTTGGAACAGAGAACAATTACAATCTAAGTCTCTCCTATCAACAGCCCCTCTTCACCTGGGGAAAGATTCGGGCAGGTTATGATCTATCTAAATATAATCTTTCCTTGACCAAAGAAGAATATCGAATGAACAAGCAGGAGATAAAATTCAACGTGGTCAATCTGTTTCATAATATCCTTCTGGCCAAGGAGCTGATTAAAGTCAGGGAGGAGTCGATCGCCCGAACAGAAGATCATCTCAGAACAGTTCAGGAAAGATATGACAAAGGATATGCTTCGGAGTTTGACGTTCTGAGAGTGAAAGTCCAGTTAGCCAACTCCAAGCCTCCTTTAACCCAGGCCAAGAACCTATACCAGTTGACCATGAACAGTCTGAAGAACATTCTGGGGATCGATCTGGCGGATTCGGTTAAACTGGAAGGAGCGCTGGACTTCGAGCCGATCGAAGTAACTCAATCTCAAGCTGAGGAGTTTGCCTTCAAGAGTAGGTCCGAGTTGAAATCCATCAGGCATCAAAGAGGAATCGGTCAAAAGGCGTTGACTATTGCCAGAGCCAACAACAAGCCTAGTCTATTTGGATCGGCCAATTACGAATATAAGCGACCTTTTTATTCACTAGACGAGTGGGAAACAGATTGGAATTTCACTTTCCTTTTGAGCGTCCCCATCTTCGACGGATTTCTGACCAGATCAAAGGTACGCCAGGCAGGATCGGATTTGAAGCAGCTTGATATTGCCGAAACGCAGGTTCAGGATTTCATAAAGTTGGAGATCAGTCAGGCCATCTCCGATTTGACTTTGGCCGAAGAGAACATCATTTCGCAGAAGGAAAACGTCAACCAGGCCAAAGAGAGCGTTAGAATCGCCGAGGTGCAGTATCAGCAGGGGATGATAACCAATTTGGAGCGGATGGACACCGAGCTGGCTTTGACCATAGCCCAGACCAATTACCTGCAAGCTTTGGCAGATTACCTGGTTGCCGAGGCGAAATATGAGAAAGCCATCGGAAAAGATTGAAAAGCAGGGTCAAGGGGGGAAAGAATAGAAGCCTGTTGCATCGGGGTACCTTACCCAGATGCAAATTGAGGTCAGGGGTAAGGGTACCCCTGACCAACGGACTGATTTGGGCCATCCTGCATACGTGGGCGATGACATAATTAGCTGCAATTATCGCTTTAAGATAATTAGGAGAATATAGAAAATCCCTGCTCCCATCAGTGGGGGGAAGACAGGAACAGGGTTGGTTTAACTGATCAAAACCATCTTTTATACAAGTCTTCGAGAAAACTTTTATACTGGGTGTTTAGCCGTATTGTTACATTTAGATCGTTTAGTTCTCTAGCCTTTCTTATTGGATTTGTTTTGCTCAAAGACACACGAACCATTTCTTTTCGATAAGCGTTAATCTTATCCTTGTATTCTTTAATGAGCAATACAAGATCCTTTTTGATGTCAGGTGAATTCACCCTATTACCTCCTTCTATTTCCAAAATCCCGCCAAAGCAAGAATTCGTATGAACGCTTCGCACCGAAAGTGTGATGCGTCATGAATGGGAATTCCCGACGCTAAGAAGCACCGGAAGTCCCTGATGCCGATGCTTCACAAGGCTTTTGTTTTATTCTATTATGGCCAACATTCCTCGTGCCAGCAGGAAGCGCCTCCTTCCAGTGGTGCGGGGCCACCCAAGAACAAATAGTTAATCATGTAGATGATATCGCCCGTATCGACGGAACCGTTGCTGTCGCAGTCGGCGGCCTCGCAAACGCAGGGTTCCTGCGCTTGGCGGAGCACGTAACCGATCAGAAACACAAGGTCAGCCACATCCACCATGCTATCTCTATTGGCATCCCCCGGTACGCTCCAGAAGACGAACAATTCACCCATGGAATAACTCCAGGGGATGAGGTTGCCCAGAGTGTCGGACACCGAGCTGGTCGCTGGAGCCAGCAGGATGTATGCGCTACGAAGAGTATCCGCATCCGGGATACAGCAAGCGTCCATCTGGATGCGAAAGAGGCAGTCGTAGCCGGGACCGGCCGGAATGAATTCTCCTGGTTCCGCGATCCCTTCCACGTGCACACCGTCACCATCTCCCAGACACAGGCAACTGACGTATGAAAGGGCATTTGCCGAGCAGCCTATTGTGTCAATGAAACACTGCCCAGAGGTGTCACAGGAGAACCTGGCCGCATGGGTTGAAGATAGTTGAAAGAAAAGGCTGTAACCCGCCACAGGTACGGAATTCCTCATGGACACCACGATCCACTTGTGCCAGCCGGGATAAGCAGTAGTGTATTCGATGGCTATATCAACCGTATCGTCATTTACCTTTCTAGAAAGATCAGGCGACTGGCCATTGACCGATCCGTTAAGACCGGGCAGCACAAGAAGGCCCGCCAAGCATAGGAACGCTAATTTGGTCCTCATACTTATACCTCCTTAATATTTCATAAACCCCCGAAAAGGGGAATTCGTGTGAATGCCTCCCCTCGAAAGCTTGACCTTTTTGTACATTGTTGTGATCTCTTCCTTCATATTACTATGATATACTGTCTTGTCAAGCATTTTCTCAGAGATCTATGAAAAAGTCGAATCAGCAAAGGTTTTTCTGGAGTGTCAAGCTTTAGCTTGACCT
>CAZPOP010000041.1:0-16272 GCA_964588305.1 uncultured Ignavibacteria bacterium | reverse complement strand
ACATGGACGTGGAGTTGATCACCCCCATAGCCTTGGAGAAGGAGCTGCGGTTTGCTATCCGGGAGGGAGGCCGGACGGTGGGAGCCGGTGTGGTGACCCAGGTGACAGAATGAGTCGGCCGTACGAGCCGCACCGGTCAAATATCAGCGGATTCGTCACCAACCGGTGTTAAACGCCCGGACCGGTTCAGAGCATCCGCCTCTGTCCGGACGGAAAAGAGATGGTAGGAATTGAGATATTATGCCGAGAGAGATCATCACCATAGCCTGTGAGAAGTGCAGACAGCGCAATTATACTCTTACTAAGAATAAGAGGAAACATCCGGACAGGGTAGCCTATAAGAAATTTTGTCCGTTCTGTGACAAGCACACCGTACACAAGGAGACTCGATAGAAAGAGAGTGAATTCTTCTTGCGAAATAATGCAAAACTTTCGTATGGGTTGTCGAGAAAGCTTCCAGGTCAGATTTCCCATTTCATGAAACCTTGCAGATCCTGCGAAGTGCGGCCGTTCCTGAAGAAAGAAGCGCTTTTTGGATAAAAACCATTTTCCGTGTGAAGGGGTGAAGGTTTTTCGAATCACTCAAATGTGAGTTCTTTTGCACCCGGCCAAGGGCGGGGAGCAGATTTTCACAAAGTAGAACAGGTCTGTAGCTCTAATTGGTAGAGCGCCGGTCTCCAAAACCGGACGTTGGGGGTTCGAGTCCCTCCAGACCTGCGTTAAGGGGATATTCTTGTATTATGTTGGATAAAATAAAGAAGTTCGTAAAAGAGGTCAAATTTGAGCTGACCAAAGTGACTTGGACCACAAGGCAGGAATTGATGTATTCTACCATAATAGTAATAGTGGTCTCCATAATCTTGTCTATCTTTATTGGAGTAGTTGATCTGGGGTTATCCAATTTGGCTACCATGCTTCTGAGCTGAGCAGAGGTCGAGAAGGACCTTCATGGGCTGTGCGCATCTCGGGGATCACCAGACAGAAGGAGTGATATACATAGGTGGAAATGAAATGGTATGTGGCTCACACCTACTCGGGGCATGAGCAGAAAGCCAAGGGATATTTAGAGAATGCAATTGTCTCCCAGGGTTTCCAGGACAAAATGGGAAGGGTTTTGGTGCCGACGGAGACGGTGGTGGAGATGAAACAAGGGAAAAGATCCAGCACGGTGAAGAAGTTCCTTCCCAGCTATATCTTGATTGAAATGGTTCTGGACAAAGAGACTCAGCATCTGGTTACCAACACCCCTGGCATTACCAGCTTCGTGGGTACCTCGGGAAAGCCGGTTCCCCTGAAATCCGACGAGACGGAGAGGATTCTAAAACAGGTGGAAAGAGGAAGGACCAGGGATTATGAGGAGGTTCCATTCAAAGCCGGGGATCAGGTTAAGGTGATCGACGGACCCTTCACCGATTTCACCGGGTTCGTCAGCGAGGTGAATCAAGAGAGGAAGAGTCTGAAAGTGATGGTCTCCATCTTCGGAAGACCTACTCCGGTGGAGCTGGATTTTCTGCAGGTGCAGACTATCTAGAACTGGTGAGGGGTAGGGTTGCAGAGTCCGGAATCAAAACCGAAAGAGCAGAGATCATCATTGCTGTCACATTTGAAAGACCAAAGACCAAAAAGCGAGGAATAACGTGGCCAAGAAGGTTATAGGGACCGTGAAACTTCAGATTCCGGCGGGCAATGCCACGCCGGCTCCTCCGGTGGGGCCGGCTCTGGGACAATATGGTATGAACATGATGGAGTTTTGTAAATCATTCAATTCCAAGACCCAAAGCCAGAGCGGATTGATAATCCCGGTCATCATTACCATTTATGCGGACAAGTCGTTTTCCTTCATCACCAAGACCCCACCGGCCTCGATTCTTCTGAAGAAGGCGGCGAAGGTCGAAAAGGGGTCAGGCGAGCCGAATCGGGTAAAGGTGGGTCAGGTCACCGAGGCTCAGGTCAAAGAAATCGCCACTCGGAAGATGAAAGATTTGAATGCTTCCAGCCCGGAGGCAGCTGAAAAACAGGTGGAGGGCACCGCCAGAAGCATGGGGATAGAAGTGGTGAAAGGCCAACAGAGTTGAAAACTAAAAATGAAAAACAAAGCCGGAAGGTGCACGAGTGAGGCTTAGGTTCTGCAGAATTCAGGCAGTGGCCTAACTTCACTGGGAACTTTCATAGAAGATTCAAGACGATGAGACGAGGAAAAAAATACAAATCGGCCAAAGAGAAGACAGGAAGAGGAAAACTCTATGATCTGGAGGAGGCGGTTCGGAAACTGAAGGAAACCGCCTATGCCAAATTCGACGAAACCGTGGAGATGTCGGTGAGGTTAGGGGTGGATCCTAAACATGCCGATCAGGTCGTGCGGGGAACCGTCCTTCTGCCGAATGGTACAGGCAGGAAGATCAAGGTGTTGGTTCTAACCAAAGGAGAAAAGGAGAAGGAGGCCCAGGAAGCTGGAGCGGATTTCGTTGGATCGGATGAATTCGTAAAGAAGATCTCGGAAGGTTGGTCCGAAGCTGATGCCATTATAGCCACTCCAGACGTGATGGGACAGGTGGGGAGATTGGGAAAGATATTGGGTCCCAAAGGGTTGATGCCCAACCCCAAATCGGGCACCGTCACCTTCGACGTGGCCAAGGCGGTGAGGGAAATCAAAGCGGGAAGAGTCGAATATCGGGTGGACAAGGCTGGCAACATCGGAGTTCCCATAGGAAAGCTCTCTTTTCCTGAGGATAAGATTCTGGAAAACGCCAGAGTTTTTCTGGATGCGGTAATGCGGGCCAGACCAGCGGCAGCCAAAGGAACCTATCTGAGAAACGTCAGTCTCTCTTCCACCATGGGACCCGGAGTAGGACTGGATACTCCATCGGTTCTGGGCATGTTGAAACGGTAGGTGTCGAAAAGAATAAGATCTGTATGAGCTTTTTTCCCGTGAATGCAGAATTCGTGTGAAAACGAGACGGTATTTCATGATTAAATGCTCAGAGAATGGAATTCTTGTTCCGAGTCTGGATCCATCGGACTGCGGCTAGCAAGATGTTTTTTGTCCAAAGGAGACGATTATGCTTCGCCCGGAGAAAGAGAGAGTAGTAAGCCAGCTTAAGGATAGGTTGACCCAGGCCAAGAGCCTTTTTCTCACTGATTTCACCGGATTAAACGTGGGGGAGATGACCGAGCTCAGAAGGGGTTTTAGGAAGAAGAATGTGGAATACAGCGTAGCCAAGAATTCCCTAATCCGGTTGGCGATCCAGAATACCGATTTTGAAGATGTCTCCGAGTATCTGCAGGGTCCCACCGGGTTGGTGTTTGGGTACGACGAATCCACCGCACCGGCACAGGTACTTTATGAATTTCAGAAAAGAACGGAAAAGCCAAAAGTCAGAGTCTTTTGGATGGAGGGCCAGCTATTTGGAGAAGAAGAGCTTAAAAGGCTGGCCCGACTCCCTTCCCGGAAGGAGCTTTTGGCACAGATACTGATGAGTGTGGATACTCCGGTGTCCAATCTAGTCGGCACCTTGCACGGGGTGCTGAGAAATCTCATAGGCTTAATTGATGCTTTGCGGGAGGCTAAGTCCAAGGCGGATTGATTTCCTGATTCCGGGCACTGAGAAGCACGGATGTTTTCAACGCCAATTTGTTTTGACCATCTTCGCAGAGGATTGGCAGGGCCGAGACAAGAAAAGAAGTATTCAAGGAGAAAACCGACGAACGAATAGAATTGAGGTCGAAACGTTCCATTGAGTTCAGGTGATTGCTCCGGAAAGAACGTCTTGCCGGATCGCTTCGAGTTCAGTTGTTTGAAGAAACCTAAACTGAAGTGCATTCATAATAAACGGAGGTTCAAAAACCATGACTCCAGGTTCGGAGAAAACCACAAAAAAAAGCACCTCTAAAAAATCCGAGACCTCCTCCCGAGAGGAGAAAACGGCCAAGGCCAAGAGCAACATCGATCAGGTCATCGAGATCATCGAGAATATGAGCGTCTTGGAGCTTTCTGAGCTTTCAAAAAACTTGCAGGACAAGTTCGGGGTAAGCGTGGCCGTGCCCGTGGCTTCTGCTCTAGCACCGGCGGGGGCTGCTGAGGCAGCGGTACCAGCTGAGGAACAGACTGAATTCTCGGCAATCCTTTCCACCATAGGAGAAAAGAAGATTCAGGTAATCAAGGTGGTAAGGGAGCTTACCGGATTGGGTTTGAAGGAGGCCAAAGATTTAGTGGATGGGGCCCCCAAGCCGGTGAAGGAGGGCGTACCCAAAGAGGAAGCGGAGAGTGCAAAAGCCAAATTGACGGAAGTGGGTGCCACCGTGGAAATCAAATAGTGAGAGGAAGGCTCTTCGCTTAACCTGCCCACTTAGTGTTTGAACTCTGGATTCGCCTTAGAATCGAATCCCGAGAAAATCCAAAGGATTCATGGCCTGGCCTGAGGGAGAGGATATACAAGAGCGTCCGCGCGGGTGGGGCTGAGACGAAATGCGAAGGCTCTGGTTTGGGAATGATTTAACCCTCACGGGATCGATTTCCTGATCCGAAGGAGAGTGGTGAAATTGGCGAGAATTAAGAAAACCCAAAGAAGATCTTTTGGCAGGCTCAAATCGATAGTGGAGCTCCCTAATCTCCTGGATATTCAACTGCGATCCTATGATGAATTTCTGCAGCCAGATGTGGACCCGGAGAAAAGAGAGAATAAAGGACTACAAGCCGTGTTCAACACGTTTTTTCCCATAAGTGACGTTCGGGAGAACTTCTCTTTGGAATTCGTCAAGTATATGGTGGGAACTCCTCGTTACAGCGTTCGCGAATGCCCGGATAGAAACATGAGCTATTCTGCTCCTCTCAAAGCCACGTTAAGATTAGTCGTGCGTGAGAGTTCAGGGAAGTCCAAGAATGTCAAAGACATCATTGAGCAGGATGTGTTCTTAGGAGAGCTCCCCTTGATCACCAATAAGGGGACGTTCGTTATAAACGGAGCAGAAAGAGTGGTGGTCAGCCAGCTGCATCGTTCTCCGGGGGTCTTCTTTGATCAAGAAATTCACCCCAATGGGAAAAGACTGTATTCTGCCCGAATCATTCCCTATCGCGGCTCCTGGGTGGAGTTCAACACAGACATCAATGATATCATGTATGCTCACATCGACAGCCGCAGAAAGATTCCGGTGACCACCTTATTGAGAGCTCTCGGATATTCCACCAACGAGGAACTTCTGGCCCTTTTCTATGAGACCGAGAAAGTTGGGCTTTCCGGTCGGAAACAAGCCAAAATGGCTGGGAGGATTTGCGGGGAGACCCTGGTGGACAAACAGACGGGAGAGGTGATCATCTCCGCAGGGGAAAGCTTAACTGAAGCTCATCTGGACAGACTTAAGGAACTGAAGATTGGCAATCTGACGTTGATCAAATTCGACCCCCAGAAGGATGCCGGGGTGATCATCAATACCCTGCAGAAAGACCCCACCAGTTCCGAAGAGGAGGCCCATGTGAGGATATATTCTCTTCTGAGACCGGGAGAGCCTCCGACCCCGGAGATGGCCCAAGGTCTTCTGACCAGGCTATTCTTCACAGAAAAGCGTTACGATTTGGGCGAGGTGGGAAGATATATGATCAATCAGAGGCTTAACTTGAGTATACCCTTAACCGTGGCGGTCCTGGAGAAGCAGGATTTCGTCGCCATAATGAAGTATCTGGTTGGTTTGCGGAATGGTGAGGGCATGGTGGACGACATCGATCACTTGGGCAATCGAAGAGTCCGCACGGTGGGAGAACTTTTGTCCAACCAGTTTTCCATCGGGCTGTCTCGAATGGCACGAACCATCAGAGAGAGGATGAGCCTTAAGGACAGCGAAACCATTACCCCTCATGATCTGGTCAATGCACGAACGGTGTCCGCGGTGATTGAGACGTTCTTCGGTTCCTCTCAGCTCTCCCAGTTCATGGACCAAACCAATCCGCTCTCGGAGCTTACGCATAAAAGGAGACTTTCAGCGTTGGGCCCCGGAGGCTTGACCCGAGAGAGAGCTGGCTTTGAGGTGAGAGACGTGCACCATACTCATTATGGGCGGATGTGCCCGATAGAAACTCCAGAGGGCCCTAACATCGGTTTGATCGCCTCCCTTTCCACCTATGGCAGAATCAATAAGTATGGATTTCTAGAGACTCCTTATCGAAGGGTAAAGAACGGAAAGGTCACCCGAGAGATCCATTACCTGTCTGCTGATCAAGAGGACAAGTATATAGTCAGCCAGGCTAATGAGCCCTTGCACAAGGATGGAAGGTTTATCAACTCCATGGTTAGGGCGCGCCATCGGGGAGACTTCCCCACGGTCTCTCCTCATAAGGTAGACTACATGGATGTCTCACCCAAGCAGCTGGTCAGCGTGGCGGCTGCCCTGATTCCTTTTCTGGAGCACGACGATGCCAACCGGGCCCTGATGGGATCCAACATGCAAAGGCAAGCGGTGCCTTTGCTGGTTACCGAGCCGCCTTTGATTGGTACCGGGATGGAGGAAAAGGCAGCTTTCGACTCAGGCGACCTGGTGGCGGCCAGAAGGGGTGGGGTGGTGGTGTCGGTGACCGCGGATAAGATTATAGTCAGAGCAACTGATCGGAAAGAGGACACCGATTTTTTGGAGTTGGACGAATATGAGCTGATTAAATTCGCCAGATCCAACCAGGATACCTGCACAAATCAGAAACCGTTGGTGGAGGTGGGGCAGAAAGTCGAGAAAGGAGAGTGTATTGCGGATGGCTCGGCCACCCACGGAGGGGAGCTGGCTTTGGGTGCCAATGTGTTGGTGGCGTTCATGCCCTGGAGGGGTTATAACTTTGAGGATGCCATCATCGTTTCTGAGAAGTCGGTGGCAGATGATCGATTTACCTCCATTCATATCGAGGAGTTCGAATTACAGGTTAGGGAAACCAAACGGGGAGCGGAGGAGATAACCAGAGAAATCCCCAATGTCTCCGACGAAGCGCTGGCGAATCTGGATGAAAGGGGAGTGGTGAGGGTTGGAGCGGAGGTAGAAGCCGGTGACGTTTTGGTGGGGAAGGTTACCCCTAAGGGAGAGACCGAGCTTTCTCCGGAGGAGAGACTCTTAAGAGCCATCTTCGGAGAGAAGGCGGGGGATGTGAGAGATGCCTCTTTGAAAGCCCCTCCCGGGATGAAAGGAATAGTAATAGACACCAAGGTGTTCTCCCGGAAGGAACATGGGGAGGGAGTCAAGAAAACAGAAAAGAGTGAGTCTTTGAAGCTGAAAAGATCATTGCAAAAGCAGCTGGATGGTTTAAAGGAGTTGAGAGATAGCAAGCTTTCGAAGCTCTTGAGCGGTCAGGTAGCCAGGACCCTTCGGAGTGCCAAAGACGACTCTATCACCTTTCGAGCTGGATTCAAATTCAAGGATGACTCCCTGCAAAATATCGAGGCAGATGAACTGGTGGCAGAGGATGGCTTCACCCAAAGCAAGAGAATCAATAAGAAAGTGGATGTTTTGCTCTCCAGATATCATGAGTTGGTGGACCAGAAAAAGGCTGTGCTGGAAGTGGAACTGGAGAAGCTGGTAAGAGGAACCGAACTTCGCCCCGGGGTAGTGCAGCTGGTCAAGGTGAACGTGGCGACCCAAAGGAAGCTTTCGGTGGGGGACAAAATGGCGGGAAGACATGGGAATAAGGGGGTGGTAGCTAAGATCGTGCCGGCGGAGGACATGCCTTACCTGCCAGACGGGACTCCGGTGGACATGATCTTAAATCCGTTGGGAGTTCCATCCCGCATGAATGTCGGACAGATACTGGAGACCCACCTGGGTTGGGCCGCCAAGAAGAAAGGCTACTTTGTGGAGAGCCCGGTATTCGATGGAGCCAGTCTAGAACAAGTAAAACAAGCCCTTAAGGAAGCTGATTTGCCCGAATCTGGAAAGATAACCCTATATGATGGCAAGACCGGAGAGCCCTTTGATCAACCTATCACCGTGGGATACCTTTACATGATGAAGCTTTCCCATCTGGTGGACGACAAGATTCATGCCCGATCCATAGGACCGTATTCGTTGGTCAGCCAACAGCCTTTGGGGGGAAAGGCTCAATTCGGAGGGCAGAGGTTCGGGGAAATGGAGGTATGGGCTCTGGAGGCTTACGGGGCGGCCTACTGCTTGCAAGAGATGCTGACGGTGAAATCAGATGACGTGACCGGAAGGTCGAGAGTTTACGAATGCATCGTAAAGGGGGAAAATCCCCCGGAACCTGGAATCCCCGAGTCGTTTAACGTTCTGGTTAAAGAACTCCAGAGTTTGGGCTTAGATGTGGAGCTGATTGAGAATTGAAAGTAAAAGGCTATTTGGCTGTTTAGCTTAAGGATCCCCAGACGGGGAAAGGAGGTTGCTTATTATGGTTGAATTTCAACCGAGAAGCTTTAAGCGACCAACAGATTTCTTTGCCATTAAGATTCAGTTGGCCTCACCCGCGACCATCAGATCTTGGTCTTATGGCGAGGTGACCAAACCCGAGACCATCAACTACAGGTCCTACAAACCTGAAAGGGACGGGCTTTTCTGTGAGAGGATATTTGGTCCGGTTAAGGACTGGGAATGTTCCTGTGGGAAGTACAAACGAGTCAGATTCAGAGGTATAGTGTGCGATCGATGCGGAGTTGAGGTGACCCACTCCAGAGTCCGGAGGGAAAGGATGGGGCATATCGAACTGGCGGTGCCGGTCACCCACATCTGGTTTCACAGATCCATCCCCAGCCGAATCGGGTATCTTTTGGATTTGTCCATCAGAGAGTTGGAGAGGATCCTTTATTACGAATCCTACATCGTCATAGATCCCGGCAACACCTCCCTAAAGTATAAGGACATGATTTCGGAGGAGGAGTACAACGAGTTGGAGGAGGCGGGAAAGCAGTTTGTGGCCAAGATGGGTGCGGAGGCGATCCAGGAAATTCTCCGTCAGGTGGACGTGGAGGAACTCTCCATCTCTTTGAGGGCCCAGGTGAAGGTGGAAACCTCCGTCCAGAGGAAGAAGGATACTTTGAAAAGGCTCAGGGTAATAGAGGCGTTTCGGCAATCGCAAAACAAGCCGGAATGGATGATATTGAATGTGATCCCGATCATCCCTCCGGATTTGAGGCCTTTGGTGCCTCTGGAGGGAGGCAGATTTGCGACCTCCGATCTGAATGATCTTTACCGCCGGGTGATCAATCGGAATAACCGATTAAAGAAGCTGATCGAGATAAGGGCCCCGGAGGTGATCCTGCGTAACGAGAAGAGGATGCTTCAGGAGGCGGTGGATGCTCTTTTTGATAACGGAAGACGTTCTCGTTCGGTGAGGGGGGATTCTCAGCGACCGTTGAAGTCTCTTTCAGATTTGCTCAAAGGGAAACAGGGAAGATTCAGGCAGAATCTTTTGGGAAAAAGAGTGGATTACTCCGGCAGGTCGGTTATCGTGGTGGGGCCGGAACTCAAGCTCCATCAATGTGGATTGCCCAAAAATATGGCTTTGGAGCTTTTTAAGCCCTTTATCATCATGAAACTGGAGGAAAAGGGGTACGTTCAGACGGTGAAATCGGCCAAGAAACTGGTGGAAAGGGAACGCCCGGAGGTTTGGGATATTCTGGAAGAGATAATTGCCGATCATCCCATTCTTCTGAACCGTGCTCCCACCTTGCACCGATTGGGAGTTCAAGCCTTTTATCCGGTTCTGGTGGAAGGAAAGGCGCTCAAACTTCACCCTTTGGTCTGTGCGGCCTTCAATGCAGACTTCGACGGAGATCAGATGGCGGTGCACGTTCCTCTTTCTTTTGAGGCTCAGTTGGAGGCTAAGATATTGATGCTTTCGGTGAATAATATTCTGGCCCCATCCAGCGGTAAACCGGTTGCCACTCCCAGTCAGGACATAGTCTTGGGCTGCTATCATCTTACCAAGGAAAGACCGGGGGAGAGGGGAGAAGGGAAGATATTCTCTTCTGCTGATGAGGTGATCGCCGCCCACGATGCCAAAGAACTTGGGGTCCACGCCAAGATAAAGGTGAGAATAGAGGACAAGCTGACAGAGACCACAGTGGGACGGGTAATATTCAATCAGATCATGCCCAAAGAGCTGGGTTATTTTAACCAGCTGGCTGACAAGGGCAAAGTTGAGGGTTTGGTCGCGAAGGCTTATCGGTTATTGGGCAATTATCGCACTGCAGCATTCCTGGACCAACTGAAAAAGATCGGCTTCGAGTATGCTACCTTGGCCGGGCTGACCGTGGGGATCGATGACATGGTGATCCCTCCGGAAAAGGGGGTTCTGATCGAAAAGGCTCAAAAAGAGGTAGACCGGATATGGAAACAATATGAGAAGGGAATAATCACTGCCGGAGAGAGATACAATAAGGTGATCGATACTTGGACCCATACCACCAGCGAGGTGGGAGAGGTAATGTTTGAAGGGCTGAAAAATGCAGAAGGCGGATTCAATCCTGTATTCATGATGGCGGATTCGGGAGCGCGGGGAAGCAAAGAACAGATAAGACAGTTGGCGGGAATGAGGGGCTTGATGGCCAAGCCTCAAAAGCGGATTACCGGACAAATCGGAGAAATCATCGAATCACCCATAATAGCTAATTTCAGAGAAGGTCTGGACGTTTTGGAGTATTTCATTTCTACGCACGGAGCTCGAAAAGGACTGGCAGATACCGCCCTGAAAACTGCAGATGCCGGATACCTGACCCGGAGATTGGTGGATGTGGCTCAGGATGTGATCATCACCGAAGGGGATTGCGGCACCATCCTAGGGCTCCATGTCGGCGCTTTGAAGGAGGGGGAGGAAGTGATCGAGTCTCTGAAGGACAGGATTCTGGGAAGAGTGGCTTTGGAGGATGTCTACGATCCCATCACCGGTGATCTTCTGGCCAAGGCAGGGGAGGAAATCGACGAGGAAGCAGCCGCCCACGTAGAAGAGAGCGGCACCGAGATGGTGAGAATCAGGTCTGTCTTGACCTGCGAGTCAAGAAGGGGGGTGTGCGCCAAGTGCTACGGACGAAATCTGGCTACCGGAAAGATGGTGAACTTGGGTGAGGCAGCAGGGGTAATGGCGGCTCAGAGTATCGGTGAGCCTGGAACTCAGCTGACCCTGCGCACCTTCCATATTGGTGGAACCGCTGCCAGGATTGAAGAGCAGTCCAAGGTGACCGCCAAGAGCGACGGAAAGGTGGTTTACAAGAATGTGAAATCCGTGACCAAGAAAGACGGCAGCATGGTGGTGTTGGGAAGGGAAGGGGAAATGAACTTGGTGGACGAAAAGGGAAGGATCAGAGCCAAGTATAGTGTGCCCTATGCTGCTGCCCTGCGGGTAAAAGACCAACGGCAAGTGGAGAAGGACGAAGTCCTGTTCGAGTGGGTTCCGTACATCAACACCATTTTGTCCGATCATGTGGGACGGGTTGAGTTTGTGGACATAATTGAGAACGAGAGTTTTCGGGAGGAGTTGGACGAAACCACGGGACTCCGGCAAAGGGTTATCGTAGAGCAGCGTGAGAAGTTGCTGCGCCCGCATATAATGGTTCTGGACGAGAAGGGCAGGAGACGAGGACATTATTCCATCCCCAATGGTGCTCATCTCTTGGTGCACGACGGAGACAAGATAGAAGCTGGCGACGTCTTGGTCAAAATTCCCCGTGAGATGTCGAAGACCAGAGACATCACCGGAGGTCTGCCTCGAGTGGCCGAGCTATTTGAGGCGCGAAAACCCAAAGATCCTGCGGTGGTTTCGGAGATCGACGGGATGGTCGAGTTCGGCAAAATCGTTCGCGGTTCCACTCAGGTTTTGGTAAAAGGATACGGGGGAGAGACCAGGGAATATCTGATCCCTCATGGTAAGCACTTAAGAGTACATAATGGGGACAAGGTTATGGCCGGGGGAAGGTTGTGTGAAGGTCCCATCGATCCCCACGACATTCTCAGGATTAAAGGGGTAAATGACGTGCAGGAGTATTTGGAGAACGAAATCCAGGAGGTCTATCGCCTGCAGGGGGTGAAGATAAACGATAAACACATCGAGGTGATTGTCAGGCAGATGTTGCAGAAGGTGAAGGTGGAGGAGATCGGAGACACAAATTTCCTGGAAGGGGAGCAGGTCGATAAGAGCAGGTTCAGGGAGGAAAATGAGAAGGTGATCGCTGAGGGTGGGGAACCCGCCACCTTCCAGCCGCTGCTTCTGGGGATAACCAAAGCCTCCCTCTCCACGGAGAGTTTCATCTCCGCCGCCTCTTTCCAGGAGACCACGCGAGTATTGACCGAAGCGACCATTAACGGAAAGATCGATTATCTTCTGGGACTCAAAGAAAACGTGATCATCGGTCACCTGATCCCCGCGGGGACCGGTTTGGAAAGGTATAGAGGCATTCACATAAAGGAGAAAGAGAAAGAAGAGGTAAAAGAGAAAATGGAGATATTTGAAGAAAGTGCTTGACAACTTGAGAGAAGTGGTTATTTTAAAGGTTTATCTGGTCGGAATCCGCGGCAGGCTTTACGGTTTGCCGGGCCTGACCGGAGATTAGGATGAACGCGTTTTTGAGGACGGAAGGAGCGGATGTTTTGCCCACGGTAAACCAGCTTATCAGAAAGGGAAGAAGACTCATCAGAGCGAAGGCTTCCACCCCTGCCTTAAAGGGGTCTCCCCAGAAGCGGGGAGTTTGCACCCGGGTCTATACTTCGACTCCCAAGAAACCCAATTCGGCTTTGAGAAAGGTGGCCAGGGTGAGATTGACCAACGGGATCGAGGTGACCGCCTACATTCCGGGAGAAGGACATAATCTTCAGGAGCATTCCCTGGTTTTGATCAGGGGAGGTAGGGTGAAGGACCTCCCGGGAGTAAGATACCACATTATCAGAGGAACGCTGGATACGGCTGGAGTGGCAGAGCGAAAGCAGGGGAGATCAAAATACGGCGCCAAAAGACCGAAAAAGACTCAAGTGGCATAAGGGTTCGCTCTTATCTTAAAGCTCTTTGTCGCTTGACGGTCTTTGAGGAATGACCATCTTGATCCCAGGTTAAGCAGTTGGAGGCGAAATCCTTCCCAGCGAAGGGAACGACTTATGCCCAGAAGAAAAGCGGTGGTGAAAAGGGAAAAGGTTCCTGATCACAAATTCAAGGACCTCCTGGCTGGTCAGTTCATCAAGCGCATCATGCGCAGAGGAAAAAAGAGCTTGGCTGAAGGGATTTTCTACGATGCATTGGATATCGTCACCAAAAAGACGAATCAGCCGGGTCTTTCCGTGTTTAAGAAGGCCTTGGAAAACGCTCGCCCCATCCTGGAGGTCAAGCCGAGAAGGGTGGGAGGGGCAACTTATCAGATTCCGGTAGAGGTGAGACCCGGAAGAAGCGCCGCTCTGGCCATGAGATGGATACTAGGTTACGCTAAGGAGCGGGGAGAGCATTCCATGGCGGAGAAGTTGGCCGCCGAACTCATTGCCGCTTCCAAGAATGAAGGAGCCTCCATCAAAAAGAGGGAGGATACTCATAGAATGGCAGAGGCCAACAAGGCTTTTGCTCATTTCCGATGGTAGAAAGCTGATGTTTTGTGCGAATTCTAAAGAAGGGTTAATCTAAAAGAAGATAGATCATCTTCAAGATCTCTCGATTGTGATTGAAAACAAGAGAGGTTTTTTTGTATGAAAGTGAACCTCAAAAGAGGTCAAGTGAATTCAAAGCAAATTCAAGTGTTAAGAGTCGAAAAAGAGGACATCGTTAAGGCTAGGAGTAGGCGGGTATTTATGCCGAGAGGACTTCCTTTAGATAAACTGAGAAACATCGGGATAATGGCCCACATTGATGCGGGCAAGACCACCACCACCGAGCGCATTCTGTATTACACCGGCAAGACGCACCGAATGGGCGAGGTGGACGATGGCGCTTCCACCATGGACTGGATGAAGCAGGAAAAAGAAAGAGGGATAACCATAACCTCGGCTGCAACCACCTGCTACTGGCGGAACTACCAGATAAACATCATCGATACCCCTGGACACGTGGACTTCACCGCGGAGGTGGAAAGGTCCTTAAGGGTTCTGGATGGAGCCGTCGCCGTTTTCTGTGGAGTGGGCGGGGTGGAACCTCAGTCGGAGACGGTGTGGCGCCAGGCGGATAAATATCATGTGCCCCGAATAGCCTTTGTGAATAAGATGGATCGCGTGGGCTGTGATTTCGAGAAAGCGGTTAGCATGATGAAACAACGTCTGGGCGCGAACGCCATTCCCATCCAGCTTCCCGCAATTGAAGGCGATAAGTTCCCCGGAATAATCGATTTAGTCAGCATGCAGTACAGAATCTATCACGAGGAGAGCCTGGGGGCCACCTACGATGACCTTCCCATTCCCCAAGAGTATCTGGCGGAGGCCACAAAGAAAAGGGAAGAGCTTTTGGAATCTCTGACCTTTTATGATGACAGGTTCTTGGAGAAATTCTTAAGTGAGGAACCTATAGATGAGGATGAGATTAAGCGGGCCCTAAGAAAGGCCACCCTGGATGCGAAGATCTTCCCGGTTCTGTGTGGATCTGCTTTGAAGAACAAGGGGATTCAGAAGCTTATGGATGCGGTGGTCGATTTTCTGCCGGCTCCTTTGGATATTCCTCCAGTTGTGGGGACAAACCCAGTCAGTCACAAGGAGGAGATCAGGAGGGTCTCCGATGATGAGGCTTTCTGTGCCTTGGCCTTCAAGATCGCCACCGATCCTCACATGGGAAAGTTGACATATTTCAGGGTATATTCCGGGACATTCAAGGTTGGAAAGGTGGTTCTGAACGCAAGCACGGGCAAGAGGGAGCGGGTGTCCAGGATATTGGAGATGTACGCCAATAAGAGAATAGACAGGCAAGAGGTCTTTACCGGAGACATAGCTGCAGCGGTGGGGTTGAGGCAGGTGATGACCGGTTATACCCTCTGCGATCAGAAAAAACCTATAATACTGGAAAAGATCAGCTTCCCGGAGCCGGTGATTTCCGTGGCCATTGAGCCTAAGACCAAAGCTGACCAGGATAAGTTAAGCGAGGTGTTATCTAAGCTTCTAAACGAAGATCCCACCTTTCAGGTGAACATAAATGAAGAGACCGGTCAGACTATCATCTCAGGAATGGGAGAACTGCACCTGGACATTTTGGTGGATCGAATGACCCGCGAGTTTGGAGTGGGTGCTAACGTGGGTAAGCCCCAGGTGGCTTACCAGGAGACCATCTCGGTCCCCGCAGAGGCTCAAGGCAGGTTTATCCGGCAGACCGGCGGCAGAGGTCAATACGGCTGGGTCAAAATCCGATTGGAACCTTTGCCCCGGGGAAGCGGGTTCGTTTTTGAGAATGGGACGAAAGGTGCCATTATTCCCAAGGAATTCACTGTCGCAGTGGAGGAGGGAATCAAAGAGACCATGCAAAACGGCGTCTTGGTCGGATATCCCATGGTGGACGTGAAGGCGGTTCTGATCGACGGAAAATATCACGCTGTCGATTCTTCGGAGATGTCTTTCAAGATAGCCGGTTCGATCGCCTTGCAGGAAGCCGCCTTGAAGGCAAAGGCAGTTCTTTTGGAGCCAGTGATGGATGTGGAGGTGACTGTCCCGGAGGAGTATATGGGAGAGGTGATAAGCGATCTCAAAGCCAGAAGGGGAAACATCGTGGGCATTCACCCCAAAGGGGACGTCAAAGCCATCAGAGTCACGACGCCTTTAGCAGAGATGTTTGGATATGCCACCCGGCTCAGATCCTTAAGTCAAGGGAGGGCGGTCTTCAGCATGGAGTTCGATCATTACGAGAAAGTCCCGGAACAGATATCTGAAGGGCTGATTGCCAGACTGAGAGGTTTCTAGAGGGGAGGAATGGCCGGTTAACCTAAGTCAAAAGCGATTTGGAGGTAGAATTTATGGCCAAGGCGAAATTTGTACGGACGAAGCCGCATGTTAATGTAGGGACGATAGGTCATGTGGATCATGGTAAGACCACATTGGTAGCGGCGATAACCTTTGTCTTGAACCGGAAGGGATTGGCGGAGTCACGGAGTTACGATGAGATAGACAATGCCCCTGAGGAGAAGGCGCGTGGTTTGACGATCAACGTCCATCATGCGGAGTATGAGACGGATAAGCGTCATTATGCGCATGTTGATTGTCCTGGTCATGCGGATTACATTAAGAACATGATAACGGGTGCGGCTCAGATGGATGGTGCTGTTTTGGTGGTATCGGCGGCGGATGGGCCGATGCCTCAGACCCGGGAGCACATATTGTTGGCCCGTCAGGTTGGAGTTCCCTGTATTGTGGTAT
>CAZPOP010000040.1:2060-19573 GCA_964588305.1 uncultured Ignavibacteria bacterium | reverse complement strand
ATCCGGATGTAGTTTTGATCGGAGAGATGAGGGATCTGGAGACCATGGATGCGGCCCTAAACATCTCGGAAACCGGGCATCTGGCTTTTGCCACGCTGCACACCAACTCCTGCGCGGAGTCAATCAACAGAATCATAGATGTTTTTCCAACCAATCAACAGGAGCAAATCCGGGTCACCGTATCTTTCGTCCTGCAGGCGGTAATAAGCCAACAGCTCATACCCAAGGTGGGCGGCGGCAGGGCCTTGGCCTTGGAGATAATGGTCTGTACTCCAGCCATCAGAGCTCTGGTCCGAGACGACAAGATCCATCAGATCTACGGTTTGATGCAAGCCGGTCAGAAATATGGAATGAGGACCATGAATCAGTCTTTGGGCGAGCTTTATCTCAAGCACAAAATCACTTTAGGGGATGCCATGGGGAGAAGCTCAAATCCCCAGGAGTTGAATGAGCTTTTAGTCAGGAAATCTGAGGTGGCCAAGTTTGACGGGAGATGATGACAGTATGATAAGACCCAGAGGCTGCATTTTTGGGCATGGGGGCTGGAAAGACAGGACTTGGGGATAAGGAAGATATCTTCCTCCAAGGGAATTCATTGGAAGGAGGTCGAGGTTGCCAGTTTTCACATATAAGGGAAAAACATTGGCGGGGACTTTGGTCTCCGGCGAACTGAAGGCGAAAAACAGGGGAGATCTGGAAAGGGTTTTGAGAGGCAAAAAGATTCTGGTAACTTCACTCTCCACCAGGCCTTCCCAGATAAATCTTAGAATTGGAACCGGGATCAAGAAGGTTCACATCTCCCGATTCACCAGGCAGTTTGCAACCATGATCGGAGCCGGACTTCCCATGGTCCAATGCTTGGAGATTCTGTCCCAACAGATGGAATCGGCGGCGCTGAGACGGATAGTCGGAGAGGTGAAGGAAAGCGTGCAGGCTGGAACCACTCTGGCAGAGGCTTTGTCCCGGCACAAGAAAGTGTTTGACGATCTTTATGTTAACATGGTGGATGCGGGGGAGATTGGGGGAGCTTTGGATACCATCCTGGTCCGATTAGCCGTTTACCGGGAGAAAGCAGACGCCTTGGTCAGAAAGGTTAAAGGTGCCATGGTCTATCCGGTTGTGGTCATGACCGTAGCCATCGGGGTGACTTTTATAATGTTGACCTATATCGTTCCCATCTTCGCCAAGATGTTCGAGGGCCTGGGTGCGGAGCTCCCCGCCCCGACTCAGTTTGTCCTCTCCTTGAGCGCTTTCCTGAGAGCTAATATCCTCACCGGAGTGGGATTGCTGATAGCCCTGCTCATCGGCTACAGATACTATTCCAAGACTTCAAACGGCAGATTGAACATTGACCGGGCGAAACTAAGGTTGCCGCTTCTGGGCGATCTGATCCGAAAGACCGCCGTGGCCCGATTCTCACGTACCTTGGCCACTTTGATCTCCTCCGGAGTCTCGATTTTGGATGCGCTGGACATTACCGCCCGCACCTCCGGCAACCGGGTGATTCACGACGCCATCAAGAAGTCGGTTGTGTCCATAGCAGAGGGAGAGACCATAACCCAGCCTCTAAAGGTGTCCAAGGTCTTTCCCCCCATGGTGATCCAGATGATCTCGGTGGGAGAGAAAACCGGAGGTTTAGATGAGATGTTGACCAAGGTTGCCGATTTTTATGATGAAGAGGTGGACGCAGCGGTTGCGGCTTTGACCTCCGTTATCGAACCGATCATCATTGTCTTCATGGGAATAGTAATAGGAGGAATTCTGATAGCCATGTATCTTCCCATGTTCGACATAATCGGGAAGATAAGCTAAAGCCCACAGGAGTCGATTACCTTGTCTTGACTGGTCCGGCTTCCGAATACAGGACGGCCTTTTCAAATACACACCACTGTCCGAGACGGGTCTCCGTCAGGTTTCTTGGCAGTGGTGTAAGTTTTTGCTAATTTGTTCGGCGAGATTGTAGGATATTTGGTTCATAAACCGGGCACCGCCAAAGTTCCTCAGGTTACCGAAATTCAGAACTTAGGAAACCAGACTGGAGATTTTCACATCACTCTTGTGGGAACATCATGTCTTTGAATGTCGAATCTATTAGACAATTGCAGAGCCAAGAATCAAGTGGTTTCTCAGGTCTGAAGCTCTTATCCGCCTGTGTTCCCCTTATCCGAACTAGACCAATGAAGATGCAAGGTCAGAGAACATGAAAGTGGACGCCAAACACGCTGAGCAGATACTTCTTAAGGTGCCGTGGCTCCTTTTGTCCCGCCTCTTCGTTTTCTTGCTCTTACTGGGCATAGTGGTTTTCTTCCTTAAGGTTCCAGAGTCGCTCTTTGTTCCTTTTCTTATCTATAGCCTTTTGACCTTGGTTTCGCTTCTGATTATTTTGTCGGACTTAAAGACCACTTACCGGTTTCTTTTCAATTTTATAATCGCCCTGCACATACTTTTAGAGATCATAATTGAAGCGGGGGTGGTTCACCAGACGGGGCAGGAGAATAGCCCTTTTGCGGTTCTCTTTATTCTTACCATCATCTCCACCAGTCTAGTCTATCGCCTGGTAGGCAGTGTGATTGTGGCAAGTCTGTCCATCCTATCTTACGCTTTCACCATATGGTCTCAAGAGAATTCTGGCCTCTTCAGCCTCTCCTTAAAGGATTTATATTACGCAGGCGACGCCACATTCTACAGAGTCTTTCTTTATATCTGTGCTTTTTACCTGGTGGCTCTCATCGGAGGCTATTTGGCCCAAAGATTGAAGATAAAGGGGGAGGAGCTCTGGACTGCGTCCGTGGAGTTGAACCGAATAAAGATGGACACCGATGACATCTTGGGACATGTGAAGAGCGGGCTAATCACCGTCGATAGGCTGGGAAGGATAGTCTACTTCAATCGAGCTGCCGAGGAGATTCTGGGCTATAGAGAACAAGAGGTGAAAGGGAAAAATTACGAAGATGTGTTCGAAAAAAGGATGCCCCAGCTGATGGAGAAGTTCTATCAAGCTCTGAGATTCAATCAGGTTGATGCCAGAGGGATGTTACACATCACCGGCTCAAATCACAAAAGTGTTCCCGTGGGCATAAGTACCTCCATTCTCAGCGATAAACAGGGAGGAGTACGTGGCGTGATTGCCATCTTTCAGGACATCACCGAGGTGTTGAAGCTGCAGGAACGAATCAGAACCGCAGATAGGTTGGCTGCGGTGGGCGAACTTTCCGCCGGGATCGCCCATGAGATCCGAAACCCATTGGCTTCCATGTCCGGCTCAGTGGAGATTCTAAAGGAGGAGCTTCGTCTCTCCGGCGAGAATCAAAAGCTGATGGAGTTAATTATCAAGGAGAGCGGAAGACTAAACAAGATATTGACCGAATTCCTGCAGTACGCCAAGATCGGCCCCACCATCTTCGCCAAGGTGGACTTAACCCATGTGCTGGATGACGTGATAGAGATTGTGAAGAAACACCCCGCTTCGACAGAAACGATCTTGATAGAAAAGAAAATAACTTCGGAGCATTTATACGTCTCGGGCGAAGAGAACCAGATAAAGCAAATTTTCTTGAACCTCCTGGTGAATGCCGTGGAATCCATGGACGGAAAATCGGGAGAGATACAGATTATCAACAAAAATCTGGATCAAATAGATCACCACTATTTCAACGGTGAGGAACCGGAGGAATCCGATTGGGTTCCCATCGCCATAATTGACAGCGGAAAAGGCATGACCGAGGAGCAAAAAGAGAAAGTTCTCTCCCCCTTCTACTCCACCAGGAAGAACGGCACCGGATTGGGACTGGCCATCGTGCAAAGACTGGCGAACAGTCTCAACGGGAGAATCGAATTCAGAAGCCAACTGAGGAAAGGTTCAGTCTTTGTAGTCTATCTGCAAAAATATAAGAAGCCGGAAGTCAAAATCCCTCAAGCCATCCAACTAACCTGACGCCAGTCTTTCCCTTCTTATTGGTCTGACAGATATTGATTGTCTCCGCTTATTGCTTCCCCAAAGCTCCGCACGGTCTTTCGTCCGTTACGGGCGAACTTATTTCAATACATCCTTTGGCTCTCTGTCTTTATCGATTATACCGCGATACGGAAAAACCTTGACTTGGCTGCAGACTAAGATTATTATCTTAGCAGGAGATCTATTCGCTCAACGTGCGCTGACTCTCACAGGAATTAAATCAAAGGGTGATTTGAATTCTGTGAGCCAGGTTCCGCTTGGACGAGTGTGTTAGGAGATGACATGGATGATCAAGAGAGAATACGAGAAAAGAGTGATTTCGGCGACGGTTTTGCTCATGATCTGGAGCCACTCCGCTCTCTGAATCTTTCTGAGGTGACCGATTTTGAGACCCTGCTTGTTCAGATGTCAAAGACCGCATTTGGGGCCAGAAGTTTGGGCGAGGCTTTGGAGGTGTACTCCACCATGCTGAAGGATCCCGACTGTCTCGTCGTGGGCACCTTCTCGGGGGCCATGACCATAGCCAAGATGGGGTTGGTCTTGTGTGAGATGATCGATCGTAACTTTTTAGACGTGATAATTTCCACCGGAGCTTTGGTCACGCACGGGCTGGTGGAGGAGATGGGCTCTTGTCATTTCAAGTACGCCGGAGAGATGAACGATGCCGAACTCTATAAACACGGCTACAATCGGGTATATGATACTATCGAAGCGGAGAAGAATCTCATCGACGCGGGCTTGACCATTGACAGCATATGGGAGGAATTGGATACCGATTCCCCTGTATCAAGCTCTTCACTTGTGGAAAAGATAGGGGAATATCTGTCAAAAAACGAAAAGGGACATGGTATTCTCAAAAGCGCATTCGAGAAGAAGGTCCCGGTCTACATTCCTGCCTTTACCGACAGCGAACTTGGCTTGGATTTCTCAATTTACAATAAGATTCGAGCAAGCAAAGGCAAACCCCCGCTTCATTTCAACCCGGTCCTTGACTTGGAGAACTACACCAACCAGATGGTGAGCGCCAAATATGCCGGCATTTTCACCGTTGGGGGTGGTGTTCCTCGAAACTGGGCTCAGCAAGTTGGGCCCTATTCAGAGTCGGTATATCGCAGATTTGGCGGGGAGAAAGAGAGTCCCACGCGTTTCAAATATGGAGTTAGGATTTGCCCCGAGCCAGTTTATTGGGGTGGACTCTCCGGCTGCACCTACAGCGAGGGCGTATCCTGGGGCAAGTTTATACCCAAGAAGGAGGGAGGGCTTTGGGCAGAGGTTTTATGCGACGCCACCATCGCTTGGCCGATTCTGATCAAAGCCGTGATCCAACGCTTGGATAGAGAAGGATTCAGGCGTGTGCGAAATTATTAAGAACGTTTTCATGTCGGTTCAGGGTGCCCTAAACCTGAACCTTACTTAATAAGAACATTCCCCTCACCCTACACATCCCCCAGGGCAGAGGGAACCTGCCCTAACAGCCGGGCGGCGATGTGCCGAGGAACAGATAGTTGATCAGATAGATCACGTCGCCAGTATCAACCGTGCCGTCACAATTGGTGTCCCCGGCCTCCAAAGGATCAGGCGCAGACGTACCTGAGAAGAGGTAGTTTATCAAGTAGATGACGTCACCTGTGTCGATCTCACCATCGCCATTGGCGTCGCCGCATACAAAATCATGCTTGGTCCATTGTGCGACAAATCCTGAGACTTTGTCGCCAGCAATTGAAAACCAGCCTCCCACGGTCAATTTGGATTTATGTACGGTGAGGGAATAGCGGTAAGACCCTGCGCCCGACCCCAAAGCCGACCAAGAGTCTCCGTCCCAGGAAGCGATTCCATGGGCTGCGACTCCGCCCGTGGTGTCAAACAGGCCCGCGGCGAACAACTTGGAGTCATACAAGCCCAGGGCATAAATGTCGGAATCCACTCCCGATCCCACAGGCGACCAGGAAGAACCGTCCCAGGAAGCGATTTTATTGGCCGGAACTCCGCCCGCGGTGGTAAACGAACCTCCGGCAATCAGTTTAGAGTCATAGACGGCCAGGGCACGAACGTGAGAATTCATTCCCGATCCCAAGGGCGACCAGGAAGAACCGTCCCAGGAAGCAATAAACTTGGCTGTGTCTCCGTCGGCGATGGTAAATTCGCCTCCGGCGATCAGTTCAGAACCATAGGCGACTAGGGCGTAAGGGTTAAGGTTCATTCCCGATCCCAGAGCCGACCAGGAAGAGCCGTCCCAGGAGGCAATCCTATTGGCTGGAACTCCGCCTGCGGTGCTGAACCTGCCTCCGGCTATCAATTTGGAGTCATAGACGGTCAGGGCTGTAACGTAGTAATTCAATCCCGATCCCAGAGGCGACCAGGACGAGCCATCCCAGGAAGCAATATTGCTGGCTGAAACTCCGCCCGCCATGGTAAACATGCCTCCGACTATCAGTTTGGAGTCATAGACGGTTAGGCAGTAGACCACGGTGTAAGCTGTCCCCGACACTCCCGATCCCAGAGACGACCAGGAAGAGCCGTCCCAGGAAGCAACATAGTTGGCCGGGACATAGCCCGCCTGAGTGAAGTAACCTCCGGCTATCAATTTGGAGTCATATACGGTCAACGCATTGACATAAAGATCGATTCCCCATCCCAGGGCCGACCAGGAGTCGCCGTTCCAGGAGGCAACCTTCTTGGCTGGAACTCCGCCTGCTTTGCCGAACCATCCTCCGGCGATCAGTTTGGAATCATAGACGGTCAGGGCACAGACGTCCCCATAATCCAAACCCCACATTCCGGACCCTAAAGAAGACCAGGAGAAGCCATTCCAGGAAGCAATACGATTGACCATGGTTCCGCCAGCGGTGGTGAACCATCCCCCGGCGATCAACTTGGAGTCATAAACGGTCACGGCATATACAAAATCATTCATTCCCGATCCCAGGGACGACCACAAAGAGCCGTCCCAGGAGGCAACGAACTTGGCTGAGTTTCCGCCCGCGGTGCTAAAATCGCCTGCGGCGATCAACCTGGAGTCATAGACGGTAAGGGCGCGAACGTTGTAGTCCATTCCCGATCCCATGGCCGACCAGTGATTGCCATCCCAAGAGGCGATTTTGTTAGCCGGAGTTTCGCCGGCGGCGGTAAAATGTCCTCCGGCGATCAGTTTGGAGTCATAAACGGCCAGGGAATAGACGTCGGCATAAGGTTCTCCCGACATTCCTAATCCCAGGGCCGACCAGGAAGAGCCGTCCCAAGAAGCAACATTATTGACCGTATCTCCACCCGCGGTGGTAAACCATCCTCCCGCTATCAATTCAGAGTGATAGACGGTCAGGGCGCGAACGGTGTTATCCATTCCCGCTCCCAGGCTCGACCAAGAAGAGCCATCCCAGGATGCAATATAGCCGACTGCAACTCCGCCCGCAGTGGTGAACCATCCTCCGACGATCAGTTCGGAATCGTAGACGGTCAGGGCCTCGACCGGATCATTGGTTCCCGATCCCAGGGCCGACCAGGAAAAGCCGTCCCAGGAAGCGATATTATTGGCCAGGACGTCTCCGGCAACGCAGAAAGACCCGCCGACGATGAGAATACCATTATAGGTGGTCAGGGCAAGGACGTATCCATCAACACCGGGAATCGATGGTGACACCGTATTGTCCCAATAGACATCATCGGGGTCATCCTTGCCTGACGGTATCCGTTGGGGGCGCATCATCGGCTCGCCGGTAATCGGATCGAGTTGAATATCGTATCCTTCCCAATTCAAGGGACCCTGGTAACCCGACCGCCGCGCCGCCTCCAGGTCAAAGCGGTGGTCCGTCGTTAGGAAATCGCCGACGCTTTTGCCTTCTTTATCAGCCACAGATGAAGTATTTCCGTGGTCAATTAAAGACTTGCCGGGTAATGGCTCAGCAGATGCAACTGTCTTGAGAACCAGGGCAAATGCTAAAGCACAAAGGACAGCAGAGTTTTTCATAAGTCCTCCAAGGAGTAATTACTATTTAGACAAACTGATCTTTGAACCTCGCTTGGTCGGGGGTTAAAAAACCCCCCCCAACATTTAACAGCCTGGCGGCGATCCTCCGATAAACAGATAGTTGATAAGGTACATCACATCGGCGACATCAACTGTTTCGTCGCAATTGCAATCTCCCACCCATAGAGGATCAGGTGCGGATCCGCTTATGAAGAGGTAATTTATCAAATACATTACATCAGCTATGTCGATTGCGCTATCTCCATTAGCATCGCCTCGCAAGTAAGGGGAGACCCAGGCCGGGGTCTCAATCCAAATGTTATCTAGGCCAGTATCGGGAGGTTCAGGCCTGTAGGTAACGTAGACGAGCTTTCCGTCCCCCTGGTTGTTGATGTCAAACGTGGGCATCCACGTGGTGGCTGTATCACTCGTGTATTGCACATGATTCTCACCTTTGGGGGCGCCGGAGCTAAGATCGATGTACACCGAGAAGATCTCCCCGTCAAAAGCTGCAACACCTTCGCCCTCGAAACCTCGGTACACAATCATGGCTCGATTCGTATTATCTACTTTTACGACTGGATTCATAGCTATGACCGAATCACCATCGACAGTGACCTGCATGGAGTGCCATACGTCATCCTTGAAGTAGCTGAAGAACAGCTCGTCTCTTAACCCAACACCGAGAGTATCCCATTCTGCACTCACCGAATCCCACTCCACTGAGCGAGAGGTATATGCTACGACCGGATTGCGTCCGGGTGCGAAGGCAACAGATGGACTTAAGGGTCCCATCTCGTGCGGAAGATCGGTTCCCAGGGGAGCCGGGCCGGAGGTGGGATCGATGTATTTGTAATAAAGACCTCTATCGTCAGGAGTGTTGAAGTCGCCATCCGGCTCGTGAGTCCAGACTACAATGGCTTGCCCAGTACTGTCGTTCAAAGCTACAGCTGGCTCAAAATTACTTCCCAAACCGTCAGACAAAACGGCAGGGGTGGACCATCCGCTGGTATCATACCACGAGTAGAAGACTTCCCAATCCGTCCGGGTGTTCAGGTCACCGTCAAGATCTTTAACCCAGGCCATGATGGCCTTTCCATTCCGCGCTTGGAGGTCAGCACATCCATCCGGAAGGGAATTCGTCGTAATGCGGATCGGCTCGGTCCAACCTCCGGACGAGATGGTGCAGATTGAGTAATAGAGTTCCTGATTCGAGAGGACGGTATTCAATTCTGTGACCGAGCCCCAGTCCGCTTTCGGAATCTCGTTTTGCGTCCAGACCGCTATCACACTGTCGGAAGACAGAAAGGCAACCTTGGGGTTAGTCTCCCATTTCTCGTTCTCAGTAATAGACCCGTAGACCCACTCGGCACCTTCGGTACTATCTAGGAAGCCATAGTAAACATCGGGATCAGTTAGCAGGGTGTCTTCGGGATACCTATCGTGAATCCAGACCACCATCACCCGGTTCGAGTTCGGGTCAACGGCTGCGCTTGGTGTCTCGAATACCTGTGGCAGGTATTGGAGCACGCTATCAATCATGGCCGCAATGGGAGGTGTTACCTCAAACTCATATTTGCCCCAGTGGCAACCTTCAGGTTCATCAAAGTAAAAGCCTGTTCCGGGGCCCCAGAGGGTGCCTTTCCAGATCCCCCATCCCACGGATCCCCAGACGCTGTAATTGAGGACGAAGTAGGTACAATGGTGAGTCGCAGGATGCGGGTCTGGATAGACGTAGAGGGTGCAGGGGAACTCTATTCCGAATGTGGGTGTGAAGTTCATTCCGACTTCGGCTACGCCCCACAAGATGCTTGCCCAGACATCCAGGCTAACCCAAGGCTGAATTCCCGGGTTCAGGTAAACGTAGCTGTCGTAATTGGTGTCGATGGAGAACTCCGCACCCAAGTCGATATAGGCCTGCAGGCCAAAGGCGGCGCTGTAGAGTAGGTCGATTTGAACTGCTCCTACCCAGAAGGTGGCCAGCCAGCCGCTAGCGCCAAATAAAGTCTGGTTTGGTATCTCATAACCGAGGCCAGATATGGTCACCCCCACCAGGTCGTTGTAAGGACCCTCAAAGCGCATATCACCTTCATCTACGCTGACATTCTCGTCGATGCCCCTTCCCAGCAGTTTTGCGATCAGTTCACCACCAACCTCATGACGAGACCAGCCACCATCGATGTTGAACCGTCCATTGATGCCGAGGAATACCCTGAAGTGATTGGAAAGGTCAGGAAAAAAGGGCTCTATGCTGAAATCGTAAGGTCCCCATTGTACTGGAGGCTCTGGAATACTGACTTGCATTTTATAGTAAGGCATTCCGTCGCTGGTGACAAATTGGTACGCTTGATGATGTTCGATTAAAGATATCCACTCTCCATTATACCAGGATGGAATCTCTCTCATTTTTACTACTGCAGTTTTTTCGCCGGGATTTCCAGAGTTATCATAAGCCCTGACTGTCAGCAGATTGTCTCCCACCGGCAAATATCCTATATCAGCAAAATCGGTTTTCCAAAGACCGCTTTCGGTCTCGTAATAACCTTGACTCATGATTCCTTCCAGGTCGAAAATCACTGAATCCAAGGGACAATCCCCAATGGTGACTGAAGCGGAGAACGTATTACTGGCAGCAAGTCCGCTTATGAAAGTTCCGATTGTGTCCTCATGTGATATCCCATCATAGATTGCACCTATTGAGGTTATTTGAGGTAGCTCTGCCGAGAGCAAGCGGACTGCCAGGGTATCTGAGGCAGATAGTCCCCAATTATCCCAGGCAGTAAGGATAGCCAGGTGCTGGCAATAAAGGCCGGTGTACTGGTGTTGGACCAGAAGTTGGTCTTTGATTGAAACACCGTCATCGAAATCCCATCTGGTTGAATCTATAGCTGCTCCCTCGTCTGGGATAGCTTGCCCCACGAAAGCGATAGTTACGTTAAACTCAAAAGGTGAATCATCGTGTATTCCATCCCCTGGATTGATGTCCGGGCCGGCGATAACGAGGGGTAGAGCGCGCTCATCGATCAGATTAATCAAGATGGAGACATTGTCGTCATAAGGGTTCGCTGTTGCCAAGTCTATATCCGAGTCCCCGTCTAAATCTGCGCAGAAAACAGAATGAGGACGTTCTCCTACACTATAGTCGACCTTGCTCTGAAATGTACCATCCCCGGTATTCTTGAGAACAGATACGTTGTCGTCGTAAGCGTTCGCGACAGCTAAATCTAAGTGTCCATCTTCATTCAGGTCAGCACAGAAAACAGAAATCGGACCATTTCCTACGTCGTACTCCGTTTTGGCAGGAAATGCCCCATTTCCGTCGTTCTTTAGAATGGAGACATTATCGCTGTTAAAGTTCGCCACGGCCAAATCTAAGTCTGAATCCCCATCCAAGTCTGCGCAGAAAACAGAATGAGGATTATCTCCCACAGCCAAGTCAACTCTGGTTGGGAAGGACCCATTGCCGTCGTTCTTCAAGATGGAAACATTATCACTTCCTGTATTTGTCACAACCAAATCTAAAGCTGAATCTCCGTCCAAGTCCGCACAGAAAATATCACGAGGATACGACCCGACACCAAAGTCAACTTTAGCTTGAAATGTTCCATCACCGTCGTTTTTGAGGATGGAAACACTGTTGCCATAATGGTTTGTTACAGCCAAGTCCAAGGCTGAGTCTCCGTCTAAGTCTGCGCAAAAGACGGAATGAGCATGACTTCCTGCAGCGTAGTCAACTTTGATTTGAAATGTTCCGTCCCCGTTGTTCCTTAAAATGGAAACACTGTCACTTCCCTGATTTGCCAGGGCTAGGTCTAAGTGACCGTCTCCATTTAAGTCCGCACAAAAAACAGAAGAAGGAAAATCTCCCACAGCATAGTCAACTTTGGTTTGAAATGTTCCATCCCCGTCGTTCTTCAAGATGGAAACGCTGTCGCTTCCCGTACTTGCCACGGCCAAGTCCAAGTATGCGTCGACATCCAAGGGTGCGCAAAAGACAGCAGAAGGATAATCTCCGGCACCGTAGTTGGCAGCAGGGGCAAAGGGTATGGAATCGGGATTGACCTTCGGTATTTGGGCGAAGATCGGCACAGCCCAGAACACAAGGAGAACAAACATTAAGAGTTTTTTCATTGGCGAATACCTCCGGAAAAGAAAGTTAATGCCTTATTTCAAAGTTAAAAGTTTATGTTGTGCCACGGCCCCAATCCGAAACTAATGGCTTTCATCTTTGTCTACTTCCATCTTGGGAATTATCAAATACCTCAAAGCTTTTCTACAAATGTCATTTTATTTGAGGTTTGTCAGGCTTTTTCATGGTAGCTTCCTACGTAGAAGAACTACATTCGTGGCAGAAGTTACCTGTTGTCATCTACCACTCACATGGACAGCCCTTGTCAAGAATCGCCTTTGTACCCTTAATGTATGCATATTTTTTGTATTGTCAAGAAGATTTTGCCTGGCAAATGGGAAAACGAAGGGAGATGGTATCCTCCTGTTGGTTTATGGGAGGAACGGGAAAAGGGAGGTTGAAAGGTGGTGGGAAAGAGGGAAAGGGGAAGTCAGGGTGCTCGATTTGAGTTTTTCAGGGCACTCTTCAAAAATACTTGACTTGCAGAAGAATCGATATTATAATGAGTCCCAATTGCGGCGGAGTGCTATCTTTTCGGGAATGCGAAAACGTGAAGAACCGACAGTAAGGGATTTTGAGCAAGAAACCAGATGACAAATATTCGACCTACAGACAACTTGGGATTCTCACCACCATCCCCATCATATTGGCGGTGGGGCCGATCCTGGGATTTTTCATCGGCAGCTTTCTGGACAAGAAATTACATACAGAGCCTTATTTGATGATAGTTTTCATAGTCCTCGGTTTCGTTGCCGCAGGAAGAGGCGTGTATAATTTGATCAAAAGGGCAAGTCAATAGAACAGGCAGTTAAGAGCGTAAACCCTAAACCTTAGACCTAAGAAAATGGGGCCTGAGTTCATTCACAGGGTGATAAAGACCTCACTGGTGGTGGCGGCTTTAGGGTTTCTCTTTGTCACCGTATACTACGATTTCAGATTTGGCGCAGGGATCCTCGTGGGGACCATTTGGGGATGCCTGAACCTTTATTTTTTGACCAACCTTGTAACCGAAGTCTTTTCGCCAGGCAAAGATGTAAGAAAAGGCAAAGTCGTATTGATCGTCCTGGTGAAATTCCCGCTGCTTTATCTCGTGGGTTATGTTCTACTGATGATCGAGTACTTCCCAGCGATAAGTTTGGTTTCGGGATTCACCTTGATCTTTCTGGTGATGTTTTTGAAAGCCATGGGAAGATGGGTGCTTTCTCTGGATGCCTCCAGGAAGTCAGAGGTGAAGCCAGGAAACGACGCGAAAAAGAAAGCTGTCAACGATATGAACCACACGGCTCATCCCAACGGATGAAAGGGGCTTATCCTGAGGGGTTTGCCCCGAAGGATTGAACAGATGGCTATCGGCGGACGGCGGACCGCCGATCTCAAGATGCAGAATTCGCACCGCGGACGGATAAACTTCGAGGTTTTGAATTGAATTTGTTTTTGACCCAGGAAGTCGCCCAGCACGCGGCGGAGAAGGCCACCGAAGGGGCGCCGGAGCTTCCCAATTTCATTACTCTTCTATACGAGAAATTTGGAAAGGTAGCCTTCATCGGTTTTTTGCATCATTGGGAGAACGTGGTCTTTTCGTGGATGGTCGTGATCATCATCAGCCTGGTAGCGTACCTGGCTTATAGAAAAAGGGCCATCATGCCAGGCAAATTGCAGAATCTGGTGGAGATGGCGGTGGAGGGATTGGATAATTTCGTGTGCGGAATCCTGGGACCGCAGGGGAGAAGGTATACTCCGTTTTTGGGAACCCTCTTTATCTACATTTTGTCCATGAACTTCTTGGGCTTGATTCCCGGCATGAAATCGCCCACCTCCAATTTGAACACCACGGTGTCTCTAGCTATCTGCGTTTTCTTTTATGTGCAATATACCGGCATCAGGAGCTTCGGAGTTGTAGGTTATCTCCGACATATGGCTGGCGATCCCCAGGATGTGGTCACCTGGCTTCTGGTTCCGATTAACATACCAATTCATGTCATAGAAGAACTGGCCAAGCCTTTGAGTCTTTCTCTGCGACTTTTTGGCAACATCACCGGCGAGGATGTTCTGATTACGGTATTTGTCGGATTAGGGGTGAGTGCTCTCAGCTTTTTTCACTTGCCCGTGGGGATTCCTTTTCAGGTGCCCTTTTTGTTTTTGGCTATGCTCACCGGAACCATCCAGGCTTTGGTCTTTACTTTGCTTTCGACCATATATTTTTCTTTAATGCTGCCACATGAAGAACATTAATTCCAAAACTGTTGAACATTTTGGGAAGGAGGACGAATGAGTTACCAAACCGCCTTAGCCATATTTCTCCCGCTGGGTTTGGCCATAGCGGCCATGGGCTCTGCTTTTGGCTTGGGGCGAGCGGTTTCCGCGGCCATGGAAGCCATGGGCAGGCAACCCGAAGCCGCCGCTAAAATCCAGTTAGGGATGATCATCGGCTGCGCCCTGATCGAGGCCTTGACCATCTATGCTCTGGTTACGGTTTTCGTGTTGCAAGGCAAAATCGCATAGAAACTTTTCAGCAGATCGTGTCGACGGCCAGAACCATATGGTTCACGCCAACGGATTGAACGGATGCAATAGATGATTGTCGGCGGTGTGCACCAAGCAGTGTGATGAGCCGTATGGTTCTCTATCGTGCGTATCGCGGTGGACGGCCGACCGTGGACTGCGGACGATTTAAGGAGTCTCTATGGGTCTTGAAATCGGGCAGATAGTCACCCACATCATCGGATTCTTGATAGCGGTTTTTCTTCTGAAAAAATTCGCCTGGAAGCCGCTTCTCTCTATCCTTGAGGAGAGGCGCTCCAAGATAAAATCGGAGTTCGATAACATCGACAAAGAGAAAAAGAAGGTGGAGGATCTGGCCTCGGACTACCAGACCAAGCTGAAGGAGATCGACTCCTTAGCACGAGTCAAGATTCAGGAAGCCGCACGAGAGGGACAGAAAGTGGGAAACGAGATAAAGGAGAATGCCAGGAAGGATTCCAAGGACATCCTGACCAGAGCCAGAGAGGAGATCGACAGGGATGTGGATAAAGCCAAGGTTCAGTTGAAAAACGATTTAGTCATCATGACCATGCGCGCGGCTGAGAAGCTGATTCGAGAAAGGTTGGACGAGGAAAAAGACAGAGAACTGATCGCCCGGTTCATCGATGAGATGCCTACCGGTGAAGGGGAGAAGACTAAGTGATTGAATCCCAGGTAGCCAGAAGATATGCGGCTGCGCTTTTCAGGACGGCCAAAAAGACAGAGCAAGTGGACAGGATTTTGGATGATCTGAAAGCGATCGCCGATTTTTTGAGAAAAGATCCCAGCCTGAAGAATTTTTTGGAAGCTCCTCAAATCCTGGATCAATACAAAAGGGGGCTTTTAACTACTGCCTTCAAAGACTTGATTTCCGAAGCATTGTTCTCATTTCTGGTTGTGGTGCTGGACAAGCATCGCATAGCACATCTTCAGGCGATGGCCAAAGAATACGAAAGGTTGGTCAAGGAAGACCAGGGCATACTTCAAGCCCGCGTCATCACCACACGTGCACTGGATCCGATCTTCAGAGGTAGGCTGAAAGAGGAATTAGAGAAGAACACCGGCAAGAAAATCGAGATGCTTCCAAAGATCGATCCTCAGATAATAGGGGGAATGATTGTCATCCTGGGAAACAAGATAATTGACAGAAGCATAAGGCACCAGCTGGATGAATTGAAAGAGGAGATGTTGGCCCTCAGGGTTCATTAGTGCAAAAATGCAAAGGTTTCAAATGCCCTTACATTGTCATTGCGAGGAGTCGCGCCTTTGGTGTGTACCATGCGGTTCATACCTTTGGCGGGACCACGAAGCAATCTGCTTTTTGAAATTGCTTCGGTTCCGCCTCGTAACGGCACTCCAATTATCGCGTTTGTATTAGTAAAGGAAAGAGGAGGAAAGTTCGTCATGCCTTTGAATCCCGAAGAGGTAAGCTCAATTCTGCAGAAGGAGATAGAGAAATACGAGACCAAGCTGGAGATGGAGAGCGTAGGGACCGTTCTCCAGGTGGGCGACGGGATAGCTCGCATCTGGGGATTGGAAGATGCCATGATGAGCGAGTTAATCAAGTTCCCTAACGACGTGACGGGTATGATTCTTAATCTGGAAGAGGACAACGTGGGTGTCGCTGTCCTGGGGCCGTATGACGAGATTAAGGAAGGAGATACGGTTAGAAGGACCGGGAGGATAGCCTCGGTGCCCGTCGGAGAGGTGATGGTGGGGAGGGTGGTAAACGCGTTGGGCCAGCCACTGGATGGGAAGGGCCCCATCGCGGCCAAGAAATTCCGCCCCATTGAAGGCCAGGCTCCCAATGTGGTGCAGAGACGACCGGTGAGCCAACCGGTGCAGACCGGACTTAAAGCCATTGACTCCATGATCCCCATAGGAAGAGGACAAAGGGAGTTGATCATCGGCGATCGCCAGACAGGCAAGACCGCTCTGGTGGTCGACACCATACTCAATCAAAAAGACTCCGACGTTTTTTGCATATACGTGGCCATAGGACAAAAGGCCTCCACGGTGGCCCAGGTGGTAAAAACCCTGGAGGATCACGGTGCCATGGAATACACCACTGTGGTGGTAGCTACGGCTGCGGAACCTGCTCCCCTTCAATATATCGCTCCCTACGCGGGGTGTACCATGGGAGAGGAGTTTTTGCACACCAAAAGACACGTGGTGGTGTTTTATGACGATCTCTCCAAACATGCCCAGGCTTACCGGCAGATGTCTCTGCTTCTGCGAAGACCCCCGGGGAGAGAGGCCTATCCGGGAGACATCTTCTATCTTCATTCAAGGCTTCTGGAAAGAGCGGCCAAATTGTGTGATGAATTAGGGGGCGGATCACTTACCGGCATACCCATAATCGAGATCCAGGCGGGTGACGTGACCGCTTACATTCCCACCAACGTGATCTCCATAACCGATGGTCAGATTTATCTGGAAACCGACCTTTTTTACGCCGGGGTGAGACCTGCCATCAATGTTGGTATATCCGTATCCCGGGTGGGCGGAAAAGCACAGGTGAAAGCGATGAGAAAGGTGGCAGGAAGGTTGAGGCTGGATTTGGCTCAATACCGCGAGCTGGCGGCCTTCACCCAGTTCGGCACGGAACTGGACGAAGCCACCAAAGCCCAGCTCACAAGAGGGGAGAGGACCATCGAGATTCTAAAACAGGGACAGTACGCGCCCATGCCGGTGGAAAAACAGGTAATGATAATCTACGTGGCTACGCATGGATACCTGGATAATCTTCCCTTAGACTCGATCAGGAAATTCGAAGAGGAATTTTATCGTTTCATGCAGACGGAGTATCCAGACGTCGGTCATACCATCGCCAGCACCAAAGACTTGGATGAATCCACAGAGAAGAAACTAAAAGACGCTATAATAAAATTCAAAGAGGACTTCAAGGCGAGTTTGAAGATAACCTGATCTGGAGTGTAAGGCTT
>CAZPOP010000040.1:0-1960 GCA_964588305.1 uncultured Ignavibacteria bacterium | reverse complement strand
CATCGATCACCCACTCTTTGAAAAAAGAGAGGTAAAGAGAGTCGCCTTAGTCGTCATATCCTCCGATCGGGGATTGTGTGGATCGTACAACGGCAACATAATGCGCGCGGCGGATGGGTTTTTGAAGAGATATGAAAGAGAAAAAGTCGTTCTGATAAATGTCGGTAAAAAGGGCTATTCTCATTACCAAAAGCGCCCCTGGGAGATAAAGTTGAAGTATTTGGATTTGGGAGGCAATCTGGTATTGAGCCAGGTTAAGGGCATTACCAACGATCTGGTGAATCTATTTCTTACCGGAGAGGTGGATGAGATTTATTTTCTCTACACAAAATTCCTCTCCGCCATGACTTACCGCATCACCTTGGAAAAGTTCTTAAACATTGAAAGCCGGGTAGAAGCAGAAGAGAAGGGGGCCTATTTAGAATTCATCTTTGAGCCGGCCGCCGAGAAGATATTTTCCAGCCTTCTGCCCAACTATTGTATGACCAAAGTGCAAATGGCCTTGGCGGAGTCGTTTGCCTCCGAGCACGGGTCCAGAATGATCTCCATGGGCGCTGCCACCAAGAATGCAGAGGAGATGATTGAACATCTGACATTGGTCCGCAACAAGCTCAGACAAGCGTCCATCACCAAAGAGATGTTAGAAATCACCACCAGCGCAGAAGCGCTGAAGTGAGTCCGATATGAGTTGGAAGACCTTAAAATTGCTAGTTAGCCTGGTGGTCGCAGCAGTTATATTGCTGCTGGCCCTGATCATTGTGCGGAGCCTGACCAAAAAGGAGATATTCTGCGGTTTGGAAGAGAACCGATTCCGTATACCGTCTCTTTTCGTAGAGGAAATGAAGGGCATCACGAGAGAAGAAGAGAGCCTCTGGATCCATAGCGTCTTCGTAAAGAACGATTCACGCAGAACGTGCCTGAACCCGGTAGTCACCATCAAATTGACGCCCAGTGTTATCGGTTACGTTCTTAACGGCACGAATGCGGACCCCAGGAGCAAAGAGCAGTGGATACATATCCGCAATGAGAGCGATTTGATATTGATGCCAGAGAAACTCGCGCCCGCCTCGTTCGTCGATATTACCGTCTGGACCAACGCTCCCAATATCGCTGGCGAAAGCGGCATTTCCTTTTCCTCAGGTAATGATTTTGAAATCAAAACCAAATACATTTTGTATCGCAAAAACGAAGAAAGATTCAAGCAAGAATAGAGAAGAGGATGATTTATGAATGTCGGAAAAATCAAGCAGGTGATCGGCGCCACGGTGGACTGCGAGTTTGATGCAGACAAACTGCCGAACATTTACAATGCCATAAAGATCGAAGACAAGGAGCGGGCGATTGATCTCACCGTCGAAGTGGCCCTGCACCTTGGAGATAACCTGGTGAGATGCATCTCGTTGGCATCCACCGATGGTTTGGTTCGAGGCATGCAGGCATTGGATACCGGAAAACCGATTACCGTCCCGGTAGGGGAGGGGACCTTGGGAAGGGTATTTAACCTCTTGGGTGAACCCATCGATGAGTTAGGGCCGGTCAAGAACATCACCAATAGATACCCCATCCACAGACCGGCTCCTACCCTGGAAGATCAGGAGACCAAAACCTCTGTTTTGGAAACCGGCATAAAGGTGATTGACCTTATGGCTCCGTATCCCAGGGGAGGAAAGGTGGGGCTTTTCGGCGGGGCCGGAGTGGGGAAGACGGTTATCATCATGGAGCTGATCCGAAGCATTGCCACAGAGCACGGAGGATATTCGGTCTTTTGCGGGGTGGGCGAAAGAACCCGCGAGGGCAATGATCTGTGGCTGGACATGAAGGAATCTGGAGTAATAAAAAAGACGGTGATGGTTTTCGGTCAGATGAACGAGCCCCCCGGAGCAAGGCTAAGGGTGGGGCTTTCCGGCGTGAGCATGGCAGAGTATTTCCGGGATGAGGAGCATCAGGACGTTTTGCTGTT
>CAZPOP010000039.1:0-21167 GCA_964588305.1 uncultured Ignavibacteria bacterium | reverse complement strand
TTGTCTTCCGTTTCCTTAAGCGCGGTGAGATGGAAGTTCTGTCTGCCAATAAGAATCCCCTCTCTGATCTGGAGGGCCACCACGCATACGTCCTTTTTGTAACGTGCGAAAGCGATTATGTCTCTGTCCACCTTCTCGGTATCTGCTACTCTCTGTTTCTCCATCACCGACTCTAGGGCCTTTATTTGATCCCTGATCTGAGCCGCCATCTCGAAGTCTTCCGTCCTGGCATAATGCTCCATTCTCTCTTTCAAATGGGCAAGCAGAGTTTCGTTTTTGCCCGACAAGAAAAGACAAACATTATCGATGATTTCCCGGTACTTTTTCTCATTTATCTTCCCTTCACAGGGACCTAAACATCTTTTTATGTAGAAGTCCAGGCAGAGCTTGACTTTCCTTGGTGAAGGCAAGGTCACATTGCAGCTTCTCACCGGAAAGATTTTTCTCAAGATTCTCAAAGTCTGGCGCATGGCTTTGACATTGGTGTAGGGTCCGAAGTATTTAGCCTTATCTTTCTTCACCCTGCGAACCACCAAAACTCGGGGGAAAACCTCGGAGGTGACCTTTAAATATGGGTATCTTTTATCATCCTTCAAATTGACGTTATATCTGGGTTTGTGTTCCTTAATTAGATTCGATTCCAAAATCAGAGCTTCCATCTCCGAACCGGTGGCCAGCACATCGAAATCCGATATCTTGGAGATTAGAGCAGAGACTTTGGGATGGTACGCGGGCGTATTCTGGAAGTATGCTTTTACCCTGTTCCGCAAGGATTTTGCCTTGCCCACATAGATTATTCTCCCCGCTTTATCCTTCATGAGATATACCCCTGGCTTGGTGGGCAGATTTTGCAGCTTGGCTTTCATGTCGTTGAGCACCATGACAGGGTTTTCGGTGGTAGGTTGTAGATGGTAGGTTTAAGGTTTAAGGAGTAAGGCACAAGGTGTAATGCAGTGTTTTCGGTCTTTGCTAACACCTTCCATCTTTGACCTTTCACCTTTTCTCAAGGCATTACTCTTCTTGCGCCCATAAAGCTCTTTCGATAGCGGGCTTCCTCTAAGGAGGATACGATCACCCCATATCCCTTAGTGGAATGGACGAATCTGCCTTCCCCGATATAGATTCCCACGTGCGAAGGCAAGATTCCCGAGTCCGAGAAGAAGACCAGATCACCATAATCCAACTCCTCCTCAGCGACTTCCTTCACCAGCTTAAAAAGCTTCTTGCTTTCATGGGGAAGATCGAATCCGGCATATTCCTTATATACCGTTATCACCAACCCGGAGCAGTCCATTCCTTTCTTGCTGGCCCCGCCTTTCTTATAACCTGTTCCCAGATAAGACTCGATTATCTTTGACATCTTGTCTTGATCTATCTTGGCTTGGCTTTCGGCTGCAAAGGACAGAGTCTCCTTTTTGCCTTTGGCCTTTTCTTCGAAAGGATGCTGGCTCCTTTTTTCATCCGGGTGAGAGGTGTATCTGGCATGGGAGGCACAACCCATTAACACGAGGCCGGCGAAAATAACAAACAAGAGATATTTGTTGAGCATTTTCATAAAGATGGCAAATAGGGACTTGGTGCTTGGGGTTTGAGGCTGGCAAAACACGTGTTTTGATCTACCCCTGGCGTACACCATTCTGTAGCTTCTTGATTAGCCCTCGTGTCATTTTGCCTATCGTATCCATCTCTGACAAGGACTGGCTCAGCTTTTCCTTTTCCAAATAGCCCAATTTCGCTGCTATGATCAACTGAGTCTCAAGTTCAGCCAAAGATCCCAATGCCACAAACAGGAACTGCCTGAATTCTTTCCTGTGCTGCCTAGTGTGACCTTCTGCGATGTTGGATGGTATTGAGATCGCTGCCCGTCTAATCTGATCCACTAAAGCGTGAGTCTCAGATTTTGGAAACTCCCTGGTGATCAAGTAAATGTCCTTCACCAATCCTACACCCTTCTTCCAAATGTCCAGGTCCTTGTAGCTTCTTATCATTTTTTGTCCTACAAGCCCCAAGCCTCTGAACCCTAATCCCTGACTTTGATCACGATCATGGTCAGATCATCTGCTTGTGGCAGATTACCCGTAAAATTCTCTACTGCTTGGTGGATTTTACTTTGAATTTCAGGCGCACTCAAATGGCATGAATTGTTTATGACTTGTTTCAGTCTTTTCGTCCCGAATTCCTCTTCCTCTTCGTTTTTTGCCTCCGTCACTCCATCGGTATAGAAAACTATTATATCTCCAGAATCAAGGCTTAAGGGTCTTGCCTCATATTCTGAATTCTCAAAACTTCCCAGGACCACTCCACCCTCGATCAAATACTCCATTCTTCCGTCGGAATGCCTGAAGATGGGAGCGTTGTGACCTGCATTGGTGAAGGTGAAGATTCGATTCTTGGTGTCGAGGACTCCGTATACTGCAGTGACATAAATGTCCGACTCCGTGCTTTCAAAAAGCAGATTGTTCACCTTGAACATGATGCTTCTTATGGCGTAATTGTTCCTTATCTCAGCGATCAGGCTGGCTCTGAAGGAGGCCATAATCAGTGCGGCAGGTATGCCTTTTCCGGAGACGTCGCCGATGGCAATTCCCACTTGGTTCTCAATAATGGGGATAAAATCATAATAATCCCCGCCCACTTTTTCCGACGGTATATTGATGCCGGAAATGTCAAAACCAGGCATCGCTTTATGCTCTTTAGGCAAAAACGTCTTTTGAATTCTTCGAGCGATGGAGATCTCATCCTCCAATTTCCTTTTCTCCAAAATCTCCCGGTGCTCTCGTGCTCTCTCTATGGAAATGGCCGCCAAGCTGGCGAAGGCATCCAAAAGCTCCAGATCATCTTCGCCGTATGCATCTAGTTTATTGTTCTCTATGCTGAAAACCCCGATTATCCTTTCGTTTGATATGATCGGGACCACCATTCCTGATTGGGTCTCCACCCTGGCTTCTATGTAACGATGATCCTCTTTCACGTTGGGGACGATCAAACTCTTTTGCTTCTGGGCGGCCCATCCCGCCAGCCCTTGTCCCATTTTCAACTGTAAATCCGGCTCCAAGGCCGGGTCGAATCCCCGAGCTTTTATATGTTCGATCTGCTGTTTTTTCTTATCTATCAGAAAAATCGCAGCGGCATCATATTTAACCACCTTCATAAGCGAGTCTAGGATCAACTCCAGAACCTCATCCAAATCCAAGGATGAGCTTAAGGATTTTTCCACCTCCAGCAGAGTCTCCTTTTCCAGTGTCTTTTTCTTTGCCTTTCTATAAAGATAGGAGTTATCTAAGGCGATGGCGATCTGGTCGGCTAAGGAGAGCAACAGATCCAAATCGGCCTGATTAAACTCTTTTTCATCAAGCTTGTTCAGCGCCGTCACGACTCCAATTAAACTATTCCTTCTGAGAAGAGGCACACAGATTAGGGAGGTTATGGAGAAGCCTATCCGCTCCTCCAGTTTGGGGGAGTAGCGAGGATCCTTTCCTGCCTGGTTGGAAATCACCGGCTGCCTGTGCTGTGCCACCCAACCGACAATGCCTTCCCCCATTCTCAGGCTCAGCTTTCTTTTCTGCTTCGCTTCCTGCGACACATAAAGCTCCAATCCTTCCCTCTTTTCGTCCATCAACAAAAGGGAACTCGCTCGGGCCTCCACAGCTTTGGTGGTCAAATCCAGGATTATGTCCAAAAGCTCCTCTATGTTCAGAGTTGAGTTTAACAGCTTGGACGTCTCAATAAATATGGAATCTCCGGCGCGCCGCATTGTGTTTTCAGGCATTCATCTCTCCTGAGAAATCGGTCAGAATAAACATATATCCTACGAATGGAGCGGTCAACATGTTTTTGCGAAAAACAAAACCGCAGATTTTCAAAAGCCTGCGGTCACTTAATTTGACATCGGATCAGATGTACTGAATCTTTGATTTTTCTTTCCTTTGCTTGTCTGGCTAGGTCTCCTTCTGTCCAGAGTCCTCTGGGCCTCTGGCTTCTTCTCCCCCCTCCTCAGTTTCAGGTTCTTCTGCCTCTTTTTTGATTTCTTTGGGTTTCTCTTTTACTTTCTCTTCCGTTTTGTCTTCTTTGGCAGTTCTGGTTTCAGCTTGCTTCTTGGGCTTGGCCTCTTTCTTTGCCTTCTCCTTTTTCCCACCCTTCTCTTCGGCCGGTGGCCTTTCCACCAACAATTTGACCACCGAAACGGAAGCTCCATCGCCCCTTCGCCTTGACAGCTTGAAGAGTTTGGTGTAACCGCCTTCCCTATCCATGAGTTTAGGGGCAATCTCGTCGAATAGCTTCTTGACCAATTTCCTGTCTTTGATCACATCATATACCTGGCGACGGGCATGAAGGTCCCCCCTTTTGGCTAAGGTGACCAGCTTATCCACCAGTTTTCTTACCTCCTTAGCTTTGGCTTCGGTAGTTTTGATGACGTGATATAAAAACAAGGAAGCCGCCATATTAGCCAACATAGCTTTACGATGGCTTTTGGTTCGACCCAGCTTCTTGATCTTTTTCCCGTGCCTCATACAGAAAAACCAACCTTTCGTTTATGCCCTGCGCCGGACTCTCTAAATGGCGAGAATGCGCCGCGGTTGCAAAGAAGGGATTCTGTGAGCATCCTTCATGTCAAGACACGAACCTCAACTTCCAAAACTCACTTCTCTTTCTTGACTTCCTTGTATCTGGAGGTGTCCATGCCGAAGGAAAGACCGAGGTCCGCAAGAATGGTGTTTAATTCGGTAAGTGATTTTCTTCCAAAGTTCCGATACTTGAGCATTTCTGATTCTGTCTTTTGCACCAGATGCTCCAGAGTCTGAATATTGGCGGCTCGCAGACAGTTTGAGGATCTAACTGAAAGCTCTAACTCATCTACTTTGGTATTGAGGAGATTCCTGATTCTCAAGGTCTCCTCATCCACCACCTCCTCCTCCGTCATTTCCAGCTCCTCTTCCAGCTTTATGAATAGCTGAAGGTGATCTTTCAACATCTTGGAGGCATAGCAGAGGGCATCCTCCGGGGTCAGACTTCCGTCAGTCCAGATCTCCAAAATCAGCCTGTCGTAGTCGGTGCGCTGGCCCACCCGGGTGTTTTCCACCTCGAAGTTGACTTTCTGAACCGGGGAGAACATCGAATCCACGAATATGGTGCCCACCGGGGCATCCGGCCTTTTGTTCTGCTCGGCAGGAACCCAGCTTCTGCCGATGCCAACATCTATCTCCATCTTGAATTCAGTATCCTCGGTCAGCTGAGCGATGCGCAACTCGGGATTCAGAATCTCAATGTCTCCATCTGTCTTTATGTCTCCCGCGGTCAACTCGCCCTTCTTGTCTGCCTCAAGACGCAAGGTTTTGGGTTCCTCACCAAGGAGTCTCAACCTCATCCTCTTCACGTTCAAGACAATCTCCGTGACATCTTCGTATACCCCAGGGATCGTGGAGAATTCGCGCAAGACCCCGTCAATTCTCAGCGCCACGGGTGCCGCGCTTTGAATGGAGGACAAAAGGGCTCGGCGAAGGGCATTCCCCAGAGTGGTCCCAAACCCCCTTTCCAACGGCTCAATTGTGAATCTGGAGTATTTATCTGTCAGACTGCCTTCCTCTATCTGCACATCTTTGGGCATCTGCAAACTCTTCCATTTCATCCCTTGGCTCCTCCTTTCAAGGAAACAAAAAGGGAATGCTCTTCAAGATTCTTAATTTCCTCTGCTTTTTCCCAAAATTCCCCACCCGGCAATTCGGGCCATGAATTACTTGGAATAAAGCTCAACGATAAGCTGCTCTTGGATGGTCACCGGAATGTCCACTCTCTTGGGAAGTTCCAAGACCTCACCTTCCAGACGGGCCTTGTCCAACCGCAAATACGGTAGGTCCCCGATTCTTCCCTCCCTTAAGGCCTGATGGATCATGTCCAAATTTCTGCTTTTCTCTCTGACGTTGATGACGTCGCCCGGTTTGAGCTGATAAGAGGGGATGTTCACCCTACGGTTATTGACCAGGAAATGTCGGTGCAAAACCAGCTGTCTGGCCGCTTTTCTGGAGGGAGCAAATCCCAACCTATAAACCAAATTGTCGAGTCGACACTCCAACATCCTGAAAAGATTTTCCCCGGTTATACCTTTCTCTCTGGCTGCTCGCTGAAAATAGTTCCTGAACTGCCTTTCCAGGATTCCATAGATTCTGCGAGCCTTCTGTTTCTCCCGCAGCCGGAGGGCATATTCGGAACCTTTTCTTCTCATCGAGCGTCCCCGCTCGCCGGGAGAATAGGCTCTTCGGTCAAATGCACATTTCTCGCTATAGCAGCGAGCACCTTTCAAGAAAAGCTTCTCTCCTTCCCGTCTGCAGAGCTTGCAGTTCGCTTCTGTATATCTTGCCATCTATTCTCTCCTTGGGCCGGCTTTCAAAACCAAGAGGACTCTTCTCATCTCAACTTCGGCTCTTTGAGTTTAGATACTAAGAGCACTTCCCTCTCTCTACACTCTTCTTCTTTTGGGTGGACGACAACCGTTATGCGGGATGGGGGTTACATCGCGTATGGCGGTTATCTCCAATCCGGCGGCCTGAAGTGACCTTATGGCTGCTTCCCTGCCCGAGCCGGGACCTTTTACCCACACCTCTGCTTTTCTCAATCCCTGCTCCAAAGCCTCCTTGGCAGCGGATTGAGCCGCCCGCTGAGCGGCGAAGGGTGTGCTCTTCTTGGAACCTTTGAAGCCCATCCTCCCCGGGGTGGACCAACACAGAAGGTTCCCCTTGGTGTCGGTGATGCTCACTATGGTATTGTTGAAGGTGGCCTGAATATGAGCCACTCCAACGGCCTCCACCTTTCGGTGTTTCTTTTTCGCCCTTTTCTTTTTTCCAACTTCCGGCAATTTTTCCTCCACTTATTGGGCTAAGAGTTTAAAGCTCAGAACCTGGAGTAAGCAGTCTGTCTCCAGACCTGTCACTCTTCACTTCAAACGGATTCTATTTGGCTCTTTTCGCTCCGATGGTCCTTCTGGGACCCTTTCTGGTTCGGGCATTGGTTTTGGTCCTCTGACCCCGTACCGGCAATCCTCTTCTGTGTCTAAAACCCCTAAGGCAGCCGATATCTTTTAATCGCTTGATGTTCATCGAGACCTCTCCCCGTAAGACTCCCTCCACCTTGTAGTCCGACTCGATCACCGATCTCAGCTTCGCCACCTCCTCCTCGGTCAGTTTGTGCACCCGAGTATCACGATTCACGCCACTGACCTGCAATATCTTCTGAGAGGAGGAATGTCCGATCCCAAAAATATAGGTAAGCCCGATCTCAACCCTTTTGTCTTTGGGCAGATCCACTCCTGCTATTCTGGCCAAATTCAACCTCCACTACCTTTAACCTTGCCTCTGTTTATGCCGAGGATTCTTACAGATGACCCGTAAGCTTCCCTTCCTCTTTACGATCCTACACTTCTCACAACGAATTTTTATGGATGATCTGACTTTCACTTTGCTCCTGCCTTTCAAGCCCTGAATAGATATCTAATTCCTCCGGAGGACCGGTCACCTCTTGTTCTTTACTGCCTGCTTTCAACCACTTACTTATATCTGTAGACAATTCTCCCTCGACTCAAATCGTATGGGGAAAGCTCTACTGTCACCTTGTCCCCGGGGAGAATTCGGATGAAGTGCATCCTCATCTTGCCGGAAACATGAGCCAACACCCGGTGCCCGTTCTCCAACTCCACCTTGAACATGGCGTTGGGTAACGGTTCAACGACCTTTCCTTCAACCTGGATGGTCTCTTCTTTGGCCATAAGAATTACCTCTCTGAAGACACAAAACTCACGCCGCCATCTAAATCCTTTCGTCTTCAGTCAATATCATCGCTCCATTCTCAGTCACCGCCGCAGTGTGCTCAAAATGCGCCGAGAGCGAACCGTCTTTGGTGACGATAGTCCAGTTATCGTCTTTCGTCCGTACCTCAAAGGAGCCCGTGCTTACCATAGGTTCAATTGCCAGGACCATTCCTTTCTTCAGGATCGGGCCATGCCCGGGAGGTCCGAAATTGGGGATTTGCGGTTCCTCGTGCATGTTCGTCCCAATTCCATGCCCCACCAAATCCCGCACCACCGAAAATCCCATCCTCTCAACAAAGGACTGAATGGCGCAAGATACGTCTGAGAGAAATCTTCCTTCGCTGGCAGCCTCTAAGCCCCGTTTTAGAGCCTCCTGAGTAACCAAAAGCAGACTCTGGGCTTGATCGGATATCTGTCCGACCGCAAAGGTAGAAGCTCCATCGGCGTAGTAATTATCCTTAAAGATTCCAACATCCACAGAAACGACCTGTCCTTCTTTTAAGGCTCTCTCCCCAGGTATCCCGTGCACCACCTCGTCATCTATGGAAACACAGATGGAAGCGGGAAATCCCCGATACCCTTTGAATGCCGGATAGGCACCCTGCTTTCGGATGAAGTCCTCCGCCAGTCGGTCTAACTCCTTGGTCTTAACCCCCGGCCTGATCCTCTCCTTCAGCAATCCCAGAGTTTTGGCCAACATCCTGCCATTTGCTTTTATTATCTCTATCTCCGCGTTCGTCTTCAGATTTATCATCTGCTCTGATTGCCTTAATGTCCAATATGTTTCCGATCGAATCTCCCAAAAAGAATAGCGAGGGCAATTACGGAATTACCTCTTCTCTGATTGGAGTATACTCATAGCGTTCCTTAGAATCAAATCGGGATCAAGCTCACCGTTGATCTTTCTCAACTTGTCTTGCTTGGCATAGTATTCTTCAATAGGGGTGGTCTGTTCCCTGTATATTTTCAATCGGTTCAAGATCACTTCCTGGGAGTCATCGGCCCTTTGACCGAGCTGGCTTCCGCAGAAGTCACAGACTGAGTCCTTCTGCGGAGGTTTGGTATATAGATTGAAATCGGTTCCGCACACGGTACAGATCAACCGCCCTCTCAACCTCCTCAGAAGGCAATCGCTGGATACCTGAAATCTGAACACGAAATCTACTCTCTTAGCCGAGCTTTTAAGCATATCGTTCAATCCCAGAGCCTGCCGCAAGGTGCGCGGGAACCCGTCCAACAAGAAACCTTTCCGGCAATCCGGCTTCCTCAACCTTGCCTTCATAACCTCCAAGACCAGATGGTCTGGAACCAACTCCCCCTTTTTCATAGAGGGTGCTACCTCCTTGCCCAAAAGACTCCCCGCCTTGGCCTCCTCCCTGAGGATATCTCCGGTGGAGATATGGGGGATGCTCAGTTCCGAAGACAGAAGCTTAGCTAAAGTACCTTTTCCTGACCCAGGAGGTCCCAAAAGCACCAGATTCATGAATGGATATCATCTTTTCGTTTTTATCTTTTGCTTTTTGGCCTCTACATCCTACCTCTTATCCTTCCTTTTTTCATAAACCCATCGTAGTGCCTCATCAAAAGATGGGATTCGATCTGCTGAAGCGTATCCAAAGCTACGCCTACCACTATCAAAAGCCCGGTACCCCCAAAGTAAAACTGCACGCCCATCCCGCTCATCATGAAATAAGGGAGTACCGCTATCATGGCGAAGAATATGGCTCCGGGCAAAGTTATGCGAGTCAGAACCCGATCGATGTATTCGCTGGTTCTCTTCCCCGGCCTTATTCCCGGAATGAACCCACCGTATTTTCTCATATTGTCAGCCAAGTCCACCGGGTTGAAGACTATGGCCGTGTAGAAGTACGCAAAGAATACGATCAGAAGACCAAAGATGAGCGAATATAGAACGGAGCCGGGTCGCAGCCACAGAGAGAAGTTTTGCATGAATTCGGTATTGGGAAAGAAGGAAGCCAATGTGCTGGGAGCGAACATTATGGATTGGGCAAAGATTATGGGGATTATTCCCGCCGTGTTGACCGACAAGGGAATGTGGGTGCTCTGTCCCCCATACATTTTCCTTCCGATCACCCTTTTGGCATACTGGACCGGAATCTTTCTCTGAGCCCGGGTAACCAAAACGATGGAGGCAATCACCGCCACCATCAAGGCAATCAAAAACACTTCAGCAAAGAAATTCCTCTGTCCTATAAACAGCATCCGCACCTCGTCGATCACGCCGCTGGGGAAACGAGCGATGATCCCGATCATGATGATCAATGAGATGCCGTTTCCGATTCCCCTTTCAGTAATCTGCTCCCCCAGCCACATGATAAAGATGGTACCGCAGGTGAAGGTAATCATGGTCAACAGCTTGAAACTTATGCCCGGGTTGGGTACCACATATCTTCCGGCAGAAGGTTGTAGGCTCTCCAAGAAGACCGAGGTTCCCAAAGCCTGCATGGCTGCGATCAGAACGGTTCCATAACGTGTATATTGAGTGATCTTTCTTCTACCCTCCTCCCCCTCCTTCTGCAGCTTCTGGAAATATGGAATCACCGCGCCCAAAAGCTGCATGATGATGGAGGCAGAAATATAGGGCATTATGCCTAACGAGAAGATGGTGGCTTTCTGAAAGGCTCCTCCCACGAACATATCGTATAAGCCAAAGAGTGATCCTCGCATCTGCCTGAAAAACTCACCCAAAGCCTGCGGATCAATCCCCGGAGTGGGCACGTGTCCACCCACCCGATATACCACCAAAATAGCTAACGTAAATAAAATCCTTTTACGCAGTTCGGGTATCTTAAAGACATTGCCAAAAGTTTCCAGCATCAGATTACCTCTGCTTTTCCTCCCGAAGCCTCGATCTTCTCCTTTGCCTTCTTGCTGAAGGCGTTGGCCTGCACGGTGATCGACCCGGATAGCTCACCGTCTCCCAAGATCTTCACCGGTAAATCCTTTCCTTTCAGAAGGCCGAAGTTCTTCATCACCGAAGGAGAGACAACCTCTTGATCCGTACATTTGGATAAGGAAGCGAGATTCACTATTTGATACTCTTTTCTGAAGATATTGGTGAATCCTCTCTTGGGAACGCGCCTCTGGACGGGCATCTGTCCTCCTTCAAACCAGGATCTTCTTTTAGCTCCCGATCTGGACTTCTGTCCTTTGTGCCCGCGGGTCGAAGTCTTACCGTGCCCGGATCCAGGACCTCTGCCAATCCTTTTTCTTCTCTTGGCCGACCCGGAAGAAGGTTTCAGATTTCCCAAACTGATTTTCTGCTTCATTTAAGTGATCAAACCTCTAGATTGTTTTTTTGCGCCCCGAGGGGCGTTTTACTGAAGCCCCGCTGTAGGGCTGAACTCTCTCTTTTAAATCTCCTTCACTTCGACCAGATGCTTAACCTTTTCTATCATACTCCTGATCTGAGGAGTATCTTTATGCACCACACTCTGGTAGAGCTTTCTTATTCCCAAAGCTCTAACCGTCTCCTTTTGCTTCTTGACACGCCCGATGGTGCTTCTGATTTGAGTTATCTTCAGCTTATCGCTCAACTTGAAAACCCTTCTTAAAAACAGCTTGCCAGTCTGAGGTTCTTTTCTCCTTTTTTCCTCCCCGCTGACAAACCAACAAACTCCAAGGTGAATCCTGCAGGGCTCGCTTGTCGGCCAGGCCCTACTGTCTTTTTCCTGCCGCCGTTAGGTTCCCGTCTTTTCTCTATGCTTGGCTTTTTCCTCGATCGTTTTCAAATCCAAAAGACCGTTGATGGTGGCTTTCACCACGTTATGAGGGTTGGCCGAGCCTAAGGATTTGGTCAAGATGTCTTGTATTCCGGCAGATTCCAAGACTGCTCGCACTGGACCTCCGGCGATCACCCCGGTTCCGGGAGAAGCCGGCTTCAGAAGGACCGTGGCCGCACCGAACCTCCCCATCACCTGATGGAGGATGGTCCCGTTCACCATAGGGACTCTTATCATATTCTTCTTGGCCGCCTCGGTTCCCTTGGTTATCGCGACGGAGACCTCGTTGGCCTTCCCTAAACCAATACCCACTCTGCCCTTTCTGTTCCCCGCGGAAACCAAAGCGGTAAAACTGAAACGTCTCCCACCTTTAACCACCTTGGCCACTCGGTTCACATAAATCACCTTTTCCGTCAACTCTAAGGATGGTTCCTCATCAAATCTTGCCAATTACCACCTCTTTCTCTGAAAACCGGTAATGCTCCGAGTTATTGACTGTGCGCAGAGCTTCCATCATCAAGTCGAACTACATCGTAACGTTTGTGCTCTGCTCCCTGGTTTCTTCTTTCATCTTAGAACTCCAGGCCTCCTTCTCTGGCCCCTTCGGCCAGAGATTTAATCCTTCCGTGATAAGGATACTTGTTGCGGTCAAAGGCCACCTTAGCGATGCCCAACTCTTTGGCTTTCCTGGCCAGCACGAGTCCCACCTTTCGGCTGATGGCAGATTTGGTGTCCTCCTTTTGGATCTGATTTCTGACCTCGGAAGAAAGACTTGACGCCGCCGAAAGAGTGCGAGACGCTCTGTCATCCAGCAACTGGGCATAAGTGTGCCTCAGACTCTTGTAGACGCAGAATCTGGGTCTCTCCGAGGTTCCTGCTATCTTCCTTCTCACCCTTTTTCTTCGTCTGGCCGATCTTGTCTTCTCTAATTTTTGCTTGCGGAACATAGAATCACCGAAAACTACAGGCTACGAACCAGAAACCTATTAGGTAGCGGCTGCTTTGCCTGCCTTCTTTCGAACGAATTCACCCTCATACCTGATGCCCTTGCCTTTGTATGGCTCAGGCGGGCGGAAGGATCTGATTTTGGCCGCCACCAATCCTACCAATTCCTTGTCTATTCCTGAAACCGTGATCTTGCCCGGACCATTCAAAACTATTTCTATTCCCTCGGGCGGAGAAAACAAAATGGGATGAGAGAAACCCAAGGACAGGTTCAGCTTTTTTCCCATAAGTTCGGCTTTGTATCCGATTCCTTGTATTGCCAGAGCCTTACTGTACCCGGCGGTAACCCCATCGACCATGTTGGCGATCAAAGCCCGAGAAAGGCCGTGCAAGGATTTATGAAACTTGCTGTCCGACGAGCGAAGGATTACAATCTCGTTTTCGCTTGTCTTCACCTTCAGGGAAGGATGAATCTCCCTTTTCAACTCCCCTCTGGGTCCGGAGACGCAGATCTCGTTTTCGTCTATCCTTACCTTTACCCCAGAAGGGATGGTAATAGGCTTTTTTCCTACTCTGGACATTTATTCTTCCTGCTTGCTCCTAGGTTTGTCTCCTCATGCTTACTTCCTGTCCCCGAGGCCAAAAGAAAAATCACCAAACCCTCAGAAGCACCTCCCCACCCACCTTGGCCTCTTTAGCCTGAGCGTGGCTCAACACACCCCGGGAGGTGGAAAGGAGGGTGATTCCCATACTCCTGGCCATCTGATGGACTTCGTCCCTGTCTGCATAAACCCTTAAACCCGGCTTGCTTAGCCTTAGAAGTCCGGTAATCACGCTCGTGTTCTCATGATCGTATTTCAAGAATATCCGCAGAAGATTCTGCTTGCTGTCTTCTACTTCCACTAAGTTCTGAATGAACCCATACTCCAGAAGTTTTTCAGCTATTCTTCTTTTCATCTTAGAGGAAGGTATGTCCACCTTCTTGTGTTTGGCCTGACCAGCATTTCGGATCCTGGTCAGCATGTCAGCCAAAGGGTCGGTCATACTCATTCATTATCCCCTTCTCAGCAAACCACATGAACGGTCAGCTCACCAACTGGCCTTCACCACTCCCGGGATCTCTCCTTTTAAGGCCAGCTCTCTGAAACAGATACGGCAAAGGCCAAAATCCCGCATGAATCCCCGGGGTCTTCCACAGCGGTGACAACGATTCCGTTTGCGCACCTGAAATTTAGGTTTCCTTTTGGATTTCTCTACCAGACACTTCTTGGCCATGAATTCAGCCTGCCTATTTTAAAAGTTTATGAAATCAAGAGATTCATCTCGCCGCCAGCATCTTCTGCAGATCAACTTCATTCTTCCCTATTCCCTTGAAAGCCATCATGCTGCATCTTGCATCCTGGGCTATTTTCTGAAAGGCATCCCCATGGTTTTTAAAAGTTCAAAGCCCTCCTCGTCCGTTCTGGCCAGGGTGCAGATGGCGATGCTCATTCCCCTGATTTTTTCCACCTTATCGTAGTCAATCTCAGGAAACATAATCTGCTCCTCTATTCCCAGATTGTAATTCCCCCTTCCGTCGAAGGAGGTAGGAGAGACTCCCCGAAAATCACGGATGCGGGGAATGGCCACGTTGACCAACCGGTCAAAGAACTCATACATCCGGTTTTTTCGCAAGGTTACCATGCACCCAATGGGCATCCCGGCTTTCAGCTTGAAGTTGGAGATGGCCTTCTTGGCTCTCTTTGTCGCCGGCTTCTGACCAGTGATGCGGGAGAGGTCCGATATGGCTGAATCCAATAATTTGGCGTTTTGGATGGCCTCCCCAACCCCAATGTTCACCACGATCTTCTCCAGCCTGGGCACCTGCATAACGTTCCTGTATCCAAACTTCTTCATCAAAGCCGGGGCAATCTCTTTTTTGTATTCTTCCTTTAATCGTGCCATTTCTCTTACCGCTCGGTTTGTGGGCCTGAAAGCTCAAGGACTTACGAAACTTTCAAGCCAACCGGCTCCTTTTCCTAAATTAGATTATCTCGCCGCATTTTCTGCATATTCGCACCTTATTTGACCGTCCCCCGGCCTCTCCCTCCAAGAGCTTGAAGCTGACTTTGGTCGGGGAGGAACACTTGGGGCAGAAAACTAACAGGTTGGAGAGATTTACCGGAGCTTCCTTTTCAATTATCCCCCCCTTTTGGGCTCTCCGGGCTTGCCGAGTATGTCTCTTGATAAAATTGACACCCTCCACAATAGCTCGATTCTTGTGGGGAAAAACCTTGAGGACCTTGGCTACCTTTCCCCGGTCATCACCAGCTATGATCAAGACCGAATCGCCTTTCTTAATTCTCATCTTCTCCTCACCGAATTAGCCGCCCTCAAAAAAAGCCTCCTAACTCCAACCCATCTTCAGATCACCTCGGGAGCCAAGGAGATGATCTTCATGAACTGTCTTTCTCTTAGTTCCCTGGCCACCGGCCCGAAAATTCGGGTACCCTTGGGTTCGTTCAGTTCATTGACGATCACCGCAGCATTATCGGAGAACCGGATGTACGAACCATCTTTGCGTTTGGTTTCACGGGTCGTTCGCACCACCACGGCACGACAGACCTCGGATTTCTTCACCGCTCCTCCGGGGATGGCGTCCTTTACCGTGACCACAACAATGTCCCCGACTCCAGCGTACCTTCTTCTGGTCCCCCCCAACACCCTGAAGCACATGGCTTTCTTGGCCCCGGAATTGTCCGCCACCACCAAGGTGGAATACTCTCTGATCATCTCCCGCTACTCCACTCTCTTTGCCGAAGAACCTATCCTTCGGCCCCTCATTTGGCCTTTTCCAGAACTCCCACCAGACGCCATCTTTTCATTTTGGAAAGTGGCCTGGTCTCCATCACCAACACCTTATCTCCGACCTGGCATTGGTTTTTTTCGTCGTGCGCATAGAGCTTAGAGGTTCTCTTGATCACCCGGTTATACCGGGGATGCCTCAAAAGTCTATCGATGGCGACTACGACGGTTTTCTCCATTGTATTTGAAACCACCCAACCCGTTTTCGTCTTTCTCTTGTTTCTCTCCATCTTTTGAAATAGAAGTTAGGGTTTATCTTCTTTTGTATTCTGTGAATCGCCTTGTGCCTCTCTGTCCCTCGGCAGCCCGGTTTTCTCGCCGCCTGCGGCCAGAGTTCTGATTTTCAACTCATCTTCCCTCAAAATGGTATTAATTCGGGCCAACTCTCTTCCCAGGGTTCTTAATCTCAGAGGATTATCCAACTCCTTGCTCGCCTTCTGCAATCTTAAATTAAAGAATTCCTCTTCGACCTCAAGCCTCTTCTGATGAAGTTCTTCTCTGGTCAACTCCCGCATCTGCTCTTTCTTCATATCCTCACAATCCTCTGATTCGGATTTCTCTCCCTTTCGGCAGCCCTGCCTCTAAACCTGGGTTCGGGTTACAAACTTGGTCTTTATGGGAAGCTTATTGGCAGCCAAAGTTAAGGCCTCCTTGGCCAGCGGGGGATTCACCCCTTCTAATTCAAAGAGCACTCTCCCGGGTTTTACCACCGCCACCCAATGATCGGGGGCACCTTTGCCTTTTCCCATCCTAGTCTCGGCAGGTTTCACCGTAACCGGTTTATCCGGGAAGACGCAGATCCACACCTTCCCCCCCCTCTTTATGCGACGCGTCAGGGCCACTCTGGCCGCCTCGATTTGTTTGTTGGTCAGCCAAGCTGGCTCTAAAGCTTTGATCCCAAACTCCCCGAAATTTATCTCCGAGCCTCGGTAGGCCTTACCTCTCCTCCTACCTCTCTGCTGCTTTCTGTATTTCACCCTCTTGGGCATTAACATAAAAAGAACTCCACCTTCCCTCTGTACAGCACGGCATGCATCCGAACACTAATCAAAACCTTCGAAGCTCTCAACTCTTGAAGCTTCTAGACTGCTTTTTCCGTCTTTCTTTTCTTAGTCCTTCTTTTTCTCCTCTTCTCATCTCCTCCCTTTTGCTCCTCTGCGCGTCGCAGCTCAAGGGGGCCCGCTTTCGCTTTGGTCTCCGTCTCGGGAACAGCTTCCTCACCCAGAATCTCACCCTTACATATCCATACTTTTACTCCGATACATCCATAAGTGGTGTGGGCTGTAGCGGAGGCATAATCGATGTCAGCCCTCAAGGTATGCAGAGGAACCCTACCATCCATGTATTTCTCGGTCCGTGCGATTTCTGCCCCACCCAACCTTCCCCCGCACGAAATCTTCACCCCTTCTGCTCCCAATTTCATGGTCGAGGAGATTGCCTTCTTCATGGCCCTTCTGAACGAGACCCTCCCCTCCAGTTGCTTGGCGATGCTTTCCCCGACCAATTTCGCGCAAAGCTCCGGCTTTTTTATCTCTATGATGTTGATCACAATCTCCTTTTTGCTGAGGAGTTGGAGCTCCTCCTTTAACTTGTCCACCTCCGCCCCTCTCCTGCCGATGACGATTCCCGGCCTGGCAGTATGGATGTCCAAAGTTACCTTTCGGGGAGCTCGGAATATGTCCACCTGGCCAATCCCGGCATGCTCCAAGCGCTTCAGGGTGTATCTTCTGATTATCATGTCTTCCTTCAGAAAATCTGAAAAGCCTTTGTTAGCAAACCAGCGGGAGCTCCAGCTTCTAATTATTCCCAACCTCAAGCCAACGGGATTGGTCTTCTGTCCCAATTAAACCTCCTTCATCCTCTTTTATGATCCTTTGCTTTCAAAGCAAGCGGTTCCGTCGCGTACCTTAAGCTTTCAGCTCACTTGCCGGCCATCTTGCCTGAGGACAAGCTTGGCGCGCCTCAACCTTGCTGGAGTTCGGCCTCCTCCTCACCATCCGTCACCACTATGGTGATATGGTTGGTTCTCTTTCTGATTTTATATGCCCTTCCCATCCCGGTCGGCCTGATTCTCTTCATGATCGGTCCACCATCCACCAAAATCTCCTTTATCCGCAAATTCTCAGCCTTGAGCTTGGCGGTTCCCTCAATGCTTAAAGCATTGGCAGTGGCAGACTTCAGCGTCTTCTCCAGTGGCGAGGCTGCAACCTTGGGGGTAAAGGAGAGTATGTTTAGAGCCTCCTCCACATTTCTTCCCCGGATAAGGTCAGCCACCCTTCTGACCTTTCTGGCAGACATCCTCACAAACCTTGCTCTGGCCTTCGCTTCCATTGAATTCTGCACTACCTTTCGCCTATCACCCGAATTGGCTCTTATTTCAAGGAGGTTGATCTTTCCGTCATCCTTCCCGAATGCGACCGGAAAATTCTGGTGGGGGAAAACTCTCCTAATTTGTGCCCCACCATGTTCTCGGATATGTAAACCGGGATGAACTTGTTGCCGTTATGAACGGCAATGGTGTGTCCCACGAACTCAGGAGTAATGGTGGATCTCCTGGACCAGGTTTTGACAACTCTCTTCTCACCAGTTTGGTCCATTGCCGAAATCTTCTTCGAGAGGTGCTCATCTACAAAGGGTCCCTTTTTAAGAGATCTTGCCATCTTTTACTTTCCACCTCCAAGCAGGTTTAGCGTTGCGGACCCCATCTCAGAAAAGTTCGGAGCCGGGTCCGGTGTCAAAAAAACGTTAGTGGTCTCCTCCATCGCTGCATCAAACCAGCTTCAATTCATCTCCTTCAATTACTTGCTTCTTCTCTTGACTATCAATTTATCGGACAACTTCTTTTTCCTGGTTTTCAGCCCTTTGGTGATCTTCCCCCAGGGAGTCGTAGGATGCCTTCCCCCGGATGATCTTCCCTCTCCACCTCCCATGGGGTGGTCCACCGGATTCATAGCCACCCCTCTGACTTTAGGTCTTCTCCCCAACCACCTGGTCTTCCCGGCCTTACCGTAGAAGATGTTCTCGTGATCCAGATTTCCCACCTGTCCGACGGTAGCCAAACACTCCAATCTCACCAGCCGCACCTCTCCTGATGGCAATCTCACATGACCATATTCCCCCTCTTTAGCCACCAATTGAGCGAACGTTCCGGCGCCCCTTGCTATCTGCGCTCCTTTCCCCCTGCGTAATTCCACGTTATGAATCATGGTCCCCGGGGGAATCTTAGCCAAGGGGATGGCGTTGCCCGCTTTTATCTCCGCATCCGCTCCGGCCATGACCGTGTCTCCCACCTTCAATCCCAAAGGCACCAGGATATATCTTTTTTCCCCGTCGGCATAATGCAGAAGGGCGATGCGAGCAGAACGATTAGGATCATATTCGATGGTGGCCACCTTGGCCGGGATGTTTAGTTTGTCCCTTCTGAAATCGATGATCCTGTAGAAACGCTTAGTACCGCCGCCTCGATGGCGACAGGTAATCCTTCCCTGATTGTTTCTGCCGCCGCTTTTTCTCAAAGGAGACAAGAGCGACTTCTCCGGGACGGTGGAGGTTATCTCCTCAAAGGAGGAGACCGTCCTGAATCTCAATGACGGCGTGGTTGGTTTGAATTTTCTTGTCGGCATCCGAATATTCCTAAAAGTACTTTTCGAACAAATGGTTTACGTTTCACCACATCCACCCACCGAAGGTCAACCCGTATTCTACACAGTCTCAAACAACTCTATGGTCTCACCTTTCTTAAGCCGGACTATAGCTTTCTTGCAGTCGGGCCTTCTCCCTTCAAATCTGCCCATTCTCTTGGGCTTACCGTGCATCATCATGGTAGTAACATCTTCTACCTTCACCTTAAAGAGCTCCTCTATGGCCCTTTTTATCTCTAACTTGTTCGCCTCTTTATCTACCTTGAATACATATTTATTTTCGTTGACTCGCATGTTGGTACCCTTTTCCGAGACTAAAGGGGCCTTTATAATCTCACGAGGGTTTTTCACCTGGCAAATACCTCCTCTACCGTCTTTAAAGCCTCCCTGGTCATGATCAAAAAATCACTGTTAAAAAGATCGTATGGATTGACCAAAGACGCTCTTTTGAGAACCAAACCCCTTATGTTGCGCCCGGATTTGCAGAGATTCTCGTCTATTCCCTCAAAGAGAAAAACGATCTTCGATCCCCTTATCTTGAGTTTACCCAGTAGTCCGGCCATGATTTTGGTTTTGGGGGCCTCCACCGAGATCTGATCCAGTATGGTTATTTTATTATCCCTCGCCTTGGAGGAAAGGGCAGAGGCCAAGGCCAGTCTTTTAACCTTCTTCGGAATGGCGATCCTATAATCTCGCATCTGAGGAGCGAAGGCTCTTCCGCCGCCCACCCATATGGGAGAGGTTCTGGTGCCCGCACGCGCCCGCCCGGTACCCTTCTGGCGCCAAGGTTTGGCTCCACTGCCTCTCACCTCAGATCTGCCTTTTTTCTTCACCGTTCCCTGCCTTTGATTCGCCAGGTAGGCTCGTAAGTATTGATGAATCACGCTGGCATTTGGCTCCTGACCGAAGAGCTTCTGGCTGAGATCCAAGGTGTCAATCTTTGTACCCTCTTTGTCGTAAACTGATGCGCTGGGCATAGGTGTCCTCTACGCTGAGACCTTTCTTATGGTCAGATAGGAATTTCTTTTGCCCGGGACAGCTCCTCTAACCAAAAGGAGATTCTTCTCGGAATCCACTCCGGCGACGATCAGGTTTGGAACGGTGACCTTGTTTCCTCCCATTCGTCCCGGCATCTTTTGACCTTTGAAGACCCGGGAGGGATAAGAGCTTCCCCCGATCGATCCGGGTGCCCTCAGCCTATCTGACTGTCCATGCGTTTTAGGTCCGCCGTGAAACTTGTGACGCCTCACTCCCCCCTGAAATCCTAAACCCTTGGAAATTCCGGTCACGCAAACCTTGTCCCCAATGGCGAAGATGTCTGCTTTCACTTCCTGACCGAGCTCCATCTTTCCGTCTTCTCTTGTTCTGATTTCTTTTAGCATCCTTTTGGGTTCAACCTTAGCTTTTGCGAAATGACCCGACAGCGGCTTGTTGACCAGATTCTTTCTCTTCTCTCCGAAGCCCAATTGTACAGCGCTGTAACCATCCTTCTCTTTGCTCTTCACCTGCACCACCGGAGAAGGTCCCGCCTCTATCACCGTGACCGGGACGGAATAACCCTCCTGGTCAAAGATCCTGGTCATCCCTATCTTTTTTCCGACAATTCCTTCCATCTTCTTTCTCTCAAGGACCTGCCTGCCCAATGCCGCCTGGTGCCTTCTACACCTTTATCTCCACATCCACGCCGGCAGGCAAATCCAGCTTCATCAGAGCGTCCACGGTCTGCGGAGTGGAGTTGTGAATATCGATCAATCTCTTATGGATCCGTGTCTCGAATTGCTCCCTGGATTTCTTATCCGTATGCGGAGACCTCAATACGGTGTAAAGCCTCCTTTGGGTGGGCAAGGGCACAGGTCCTGATATTCTCGCTCCGGTACGGCTTACGGTCCTCACTATTTCCTTGGTCGACTTGTCCAGGGAAACATGATCATATGCTCTGAGCCAAATTCTAATTTTCTGTCCTTCCATGCACCATTCCTTCGATCGTTTTCTTATTACCTCATAGGTTACGCAGCTTTTTGTCTACAATCCGCATACTGGGAATCCGCTGGTATGTGAACCATATGGTCCCCATACCCTGGACTCATTCTGTCACCTGGGTGACCACACCGGCTCCCACCGTCCGGCCTCCCTCCCGGATGGCAAACCGCAGCTCCTTCTCCAAGGCTATGGGGGTGATCAACTCCACGTCCATGT
>CAZPOP010000038.1:0-21221 GCA_964588305.1 uncultured Ignavibacteria bacterium | reverse complement strand
TCCAGGGGCTTAGTATTTTATGCAAACAAGAGAGAATCCCTTCTTCGATAGACAGAGAGGAGTTAAGACCACTGCAAACCAACGGGGACTCACAACCATACAAATGGCAGATATTCATTAATGGGAAATCTACATGAATAAAAAAAACCGCCCTACCAGAGGAGTGAACAACATGATTCAAGCCTAAGGCAGGACGGTTTTTCTTGGCTGGTCTTTATGGATTACACGGGGAGGGTCCTTCCAAGTAGAGGTAATTTATCACATAGATAACATCTCCAGTATTTACCACTCCATCACAGTTCACATCGCCAGTCATCATAGGATCCGGTGCGGGACCATCTATGAAGAGATAGTTGATTAGAAAGATCACATCTCCGATGTCAACAAGCCCGTCGCCGGAAACATCCCCAACCTGGATAGGCGGAAGGTTGATGTCGATTCCACTGACCTTGCCAGAGCCGATCTCCACCGGATCTGGATACGTCCCGTCATGATACGGAACCTTTGAGGCGGAGACTGTGTAAGTACCGGCGGCAAGTCCGCTTATGATGTAACCTCCCTCAGTGGAGCTTCTCGCGAATCCCTTCGCCTCTCCTGAAGCTTCGGCATAGACAAAGGCGTCCTCCACCGGTGAGCCATCCGAGTTGATCGTGCCGGAAATGCTTCCTCCCCCCGAGCCGCAGGAAGCAAGATAAAAGTCTATGTCATAAGCATCGGGGGTCACCAGAGTAGCTTCCTCCCAGGTATAAACGCCGTCATAGAACTCCCCGATGTATCCGGGAGCGAACGCATAGACATAGTAGTCGTCCGTTTGCAGCCCTTGAATCATGTAAGTTCCGACGGAATCGGTGAAGTCAAATCCCCAATTACCGCTCAGAGAGATGGCAAAAACCACCGCAAAGGACATGGGCAGAAGGGTGCTGTCCTCCAATACCTGTCCGGCGATTACCGCTTCACCGGGGCCTCCATGGGGAACCAAGCCGAAGTCGATGCCGGGAGTGTTTTGCCCTTCAACAACGCTCACAGTATCGGGATAATCCTGCGGCCAATAACCCCATGCCCAGGCGGTGACGAAATAAGACCCGGGATAAAGGCCAAAGATGGTATATTCCCCAAGAGAATCTGTTATGGCTTGACCATAACCAAACTCTCCGCAGGCCCAAACATGAGCGCCCAAGATCGGCCCCTCAGTTTCTGCGTCGGTAATTGTGCCGGAAATCGAACCAGGCTGGCCCATTGGGGTAAGAGCAAAATCTATATCCGGGGAATTTTCCCCTGCCACGACAATCACCGAATCGGGATAGGTTTCCGGATTATAGCCAATCTTTCGAGCGTTAACCTGATAGCAGTCGGGTGGAAGGTTATCACACAAGTAGTAGCCTGAAGTATCCGTGTACCAGACGCAATACATTCCTGTTATGGTGATCTCCGCCATCGCAATGGGCAGCCCGGTACCTTCATCGGTGACCATGCCTGAAATCGACCCGAACTCGGGGCCACCTAAAGGAGTGAGAGCGAAGTCGATATCGGGTGTATTCTGCCCTTGCTCAACGGTCACTGATTCCGGATAAACCTCATCTTCATATCCAGCCTTGTGAACTCCCACTATATATTGACTGGCTGAAAGATTCTGTATGAGGTAATATCCACCAGTATCTGTCCATGCATCCCCTGCACAAAAAGTGCTATCATAAGCCAAAACGTGAGCCATGGGAAGTGGGAGACCTGTCTCCTCATCGGTAACTTCTCCAGAGATTGACCCGGTCCCTGTGATAGCTGTAAGGGCAAAGTTGATACCAACTGTATTCTGGCCGGCAACCACCATTACGGAATCTGGATAGGTCTCTGGAATGTAACCTATCTTGTTCGCGTTGACTTGGTAGAAGCCCGGGCACAAATCCAGGATTGTATAGTGGCCGCCGGTATCGCTCCAGGCCTCTCCGTAACAAAAGTTATCCATGCCTACGGCCATCAGGTGAGCCATGATAATCGGCAAACCAGTCTCTTCATCAGTCACCTGGCCCGAAATTGAGCCGTATTCGCCACCTGGAGTTAGGGCAAAATCAATGCCGGGCGTGTTCTCCCCCGCAATCACCATCACCGAATCCGGATAGGTTTCCGGAACGTATCCCTCTTTTTGGGCATTTACCAGATACGAGCCAGGCGCAAGGTTGTCACAGAAGTAGTAGCCTGAAGTGTCGGTGTACCAGACGCAATACATTCCGGTTATGGTGATCTCCGCCATCACAATAGGTAGTCCGGTACCTTCATCGGTGACTGTGCCGGAAATCGACCCGAACTCGGGGCCACCCAAAGGAGTGAGAGCGAAGTCGATATCGGGTGTATTCTGCCCTTCCTCAACCGTCACCGATTCTGGATAAACTTCATCTTCATATCCGTCCTTGTGAACTCCTATCTCATACTGCCCAGCCACAAGGTTTTCTATGAGATAATATCCGGCAGTATCTGTCCATGCATCCCCTGCGCAAAAAGTGCTATCATAAGCCAAGACGTGAGCCATGGGCAGGGGGAGACCTGTTTCCTCATCGGTAACTTCTCCAGAGATTGACCCAGTCCCTGTGATAGCTGTAAGGGCAAAGTTGATACCAACTGTATTCTGGCCGGCAACCACCATTACGGAATCTGGATAGGTCTCTGGAATGTAACCTATCTTGTTCGCGTTGACTTGGTAGAAGCCCGGGCACAAATCCAGGATTGTATAGTGGCCGCCGGTATCGCTCCAGGCCTCTCCGTAACAAAAGTTATCCATGCCTACGGCCATCAGGTGAGCCATGATAATCGGCAAACCAGTCTCTTCATCAGTCACCTGGCCGGAAATTGACCCGTACTCGCCACCTGGAGTTAGGGCAAAATCAATGCCGGGGGTATTCTCTCCCGCAATCACCATTACCGAATCCGGATAGGTTTCCGGAACGTATCCCTCTTTTTGGGCATTTACCAGGTACAAGCCAGGTGGGAGGCTATCACACAAGTAGTAGCCTGAAGTGTCGGTATACCAGATTGCATAAACTCCGGTTATGGTAACCTCCGCCGTCACAATGGGTAGTCCGGTCCCCTCATCGGTCACCCTGCCTGAAATCGAACCAAATTGAGCAACAGATAGTCCGGGAAAGACGAGCAGGAAAGCCAAACCCAGAAGCACAATGAGAAGGTTTCTTTTCATACTAGAGCCACCTCCTTGTTTTTGTTTAGAAGTTTGCGCTTTTAAAAACGAAGTGTTTAAAGAAACTGATTTTCCCGACAAACACTATAGCTTAGATAGACCAGGTTTTTGTGAAGCCCCTTCTTTCTGTCTGATCTAGGATTGGGGATTTATCTCTTTACCACAATCCATAATACAATATACCCGCCATACGCTATTTGTCAAGAAAAAAGCGCCTGAACTTCGTTAGTTCTTCTGTTTTCATATCACCCCGTTTCCTACTTGCCGGACGTCCGCGCCCTAGTTTGCGCGGGTATCTCACTGCCTGAAGAACTGGCGGAATATCGAGGAAAGTTTTTCTTGACAAACTGCAGTTTTGTCCTATCTTTTCAGATCGTAGTCGTGTTTGGTTAGAGTTTTCAGGATGGTGAGTGTATTTTCTGGCTGATGTCGAACTTGATCGTGGGTTTAGGCAATCCCGGTGAAAGATACAAAAACACTCGTCATAATCTGGGCTATAGAGTAGTCGATTTTTTGGCTGGAGAAAACAAGAAAGATTTTAAGCCTGGAAGAGGAGAGTTTCTTTTTTGTGAAATTCGGATCAACGACGAGAGAATTTATCTGATGAAGCCGCTCACCTTCATGAACTCAAGCGGAGTGGCGGTGATTGAGGTCATGGATGATTTCAATCTCGGAACTGAGAACCTTCTTGTGGTCTGTGACGATGTAAGTTTGCCCTTGGGAAAGATAAGGATAAGAGAGAAAGGAACGGATGGAGGACATAAGGGTTTGAGATCGATCATCTACCAGTTGAACACAATTGACTTTGCCCGGCTGAGGATGGGAATTGGAGATACCAAAGAATCGGTCGACTTGGAGGAATTCGTGCTTCAGGATTTCGAAGAGGAGGAAAAAGAAAAAGTAAGCAAGATGGTTGGAAAAGCAGCCGAAGCCGTGGAGAATGTATTCATCCATGGAATAGAAGATAGCATGAATCGATTCAATATTTGAGTGAATTCAACAGAGGATTCACAAAAAAGTTCAGGGAAATATCCAGGGTATGATTATCTTAGGGTTTGAAAATAGGAAAGTGGAAGGGAGGTGAAAAATTGCCAAGATACGAAACCGTCTTTGTTTTGGATCCCTCTTTGGATGATAAAACCGTGCCAAAGGAGATAAAAAAAGTCGAGGATCTCATAATCGATCATAAGGGACAGGTGTTAAAGACCGACAAATGGGGGAAAAAGAGATTTGCCTATCCCATAAAGAAAAAACAGGAAGGTTTTTATACTCTGATTCTCTTCGAAGGGGACGGCAAAATTCCGACGGAGTTGGAGAGAGCATACAAATTGAACGAATTCTGTCTAAGATACCTAACTGTGGCGGCGAAAGAAGAAGGGGAGCCTGTCGTCTCCGGGGGAAAAGATCAGGAAGGTAAAAAAGATGAGCCGACCGATTCGTGAATGGGAGGTAGACGAGAGAGTGAAGCGGGGTTCCAGAAGGTTTGAGAGCAATGGCGAACACAAAACTGCCCAGTCTTAATAAGGTTATTATTGTGGGGAATCTAGTTAGGGATCCGGAATTGCGCTATACTTCCGGTGGCGTTCCGGTGGTAAATTTCAAAATCGCTTCGAACAAGAAGTACAAAGATAGTCTGGGGATGTACAAAGAGGACGTATATTACGTAGAAGTGGTAGCTTGGCAGGATTTGGCACAAAGCTGTAGCGAGTATCTGAGGAAGGGTTCTGCTGTCTTAGTCGAGGGTGAGCTACGCAGCCGGATAAAAGGGAACGAAGATGGCAGTAAGCGCAATTACTTGGAGATTAAAGCGTTTCACGTTCAATTCCTGGACAAGAGGACGGAACCTCAGCCCCTGGAGGAAGAGAATATTCTGAATTTGAGCGAAACCGACCAAGAGGATCTAGCCGATTTCAAGGATTCTCTGGGCAAAATCTGAAAATCTTAGGAGTTAATGGATGACACCCGATTTCGAAAGAAGAAGAAGGAAAACCTGCCGTTTTTGTGAAGACAAAAGGTTGACAATCGATTATAAAGACGAGAGACTTCTCAGGAAGTTCATAACTGACCGAGGCAAGATCGTGCCTAGACGCATTTCGGGCAATTGTGCAAGACACCAGAGAATATTGACCGTTGCGTTAAAGAGGGGTCGGCACTTAGCCCTTTTGCCATACACCGCTGAGATTTACAGATAGCTGGACAGAAGGGCCTTGAAGTTCAGTCAGCGGCCAACAGGGCCAGGCAGGCAGACAGACGTTTCCCTGCTGAGCGCTAGTACTTCTTCGATACTCGGGTGCGAAGTCTGAAACCTGAACAAATGAGTGTCTCAATGCCCAACTTCGGGAATTCGGCGCGTGTCTCGGCAACAATAAATGCTGGACGCAAAGACTCAGACAGGAGAAAAGGATGAAGGTCATTTTGAAAGATGACGTGGGAAAATTGGGTAGCTGTGGAGAGGTGGTGGAGGTGAAGGATGGATATGGGAGGAATTTTCTCATAGCTCGAAACTTAGCTATTCCTGCCACCAAAGGAAACTTGAGAGCCATTCGTGAGGTGACCAGACAGAAAGAGATAAAAGATCTTAAGAAGAAAAAACAGGAGGAGAGACTGAAAATCCAGCTGGAGAAAACATCCTGCACTGCAGAGGTGAGGGTGGGAGAAGAGGACAGGGTTTTCGGCTCGGTGACTTCCCAGGATATCTCAGAACTTCTCAAGGAGAAAGGTTTTGAGATGAACAGACACAAGATTATGCTGGAGACTCCCATCAAGGCGTTGGGTGTTTATACGGTGCCCATTAAGGTCTCGAGTGACGTCGTGGCCAACTTGAAAATCTGGGTGGTGAAAAAGGAATAGACTCCAAAAACCCAAAAAGGCTGAAAAATGAGCATGATTGAAGCAAAGGTGAACGGGTTAGCCCTGGATATGACCACCAACTCTCCCGTGGTGATCTTGTCCTCATCAGATTCCGAACGGATGCTTCCCATCTGGATCGGGCATTATGAAGCATTAGCCATAGCCATGGAGCTTTCCGGGTTTTCCTCCAAAAGACCTTTGACCCATGATCTTTTGAGATCTGTGATTTCTGCCATGGGTGGAAAGGTCCAGAAAGTGGAGGTGACGGAGCTGGTCAGTCAAACCTTCTATGCCAAACTCTACATAAAGTTGAACGGGTCAGTCGTGCAGATTGATGCTCGTCCCTCTGATTCCATAGCCTTGGCCCTTAAGACAAAAGTCCCCCTCTTTGTGGCAGAGGAGTTATTCCAGGTCAAAAGGGGCGACAAGACCACGCCGGATCTAAGCGATCCAGAGGCCTTAAAGGAAAGATTGAAGAGGATAAATCCAGAGGATTTCGGAAAATACTCGTTGTAGGCTGGGTGTACCCCTGCCAAAGGCGAGACTCATCATTATCTGAGGGCGTCTGCTTGATGAGGTCTGTTCCCAGCGGCGATCCTCAAAAATCCCCACCCTTTTTTCTTACATAGACGGGAGGACATGACAAGCAAGAAGAGATTTCTGTGGATATTTTCCATATATGTGTTTTCATCAGGCGTCCTCTGTTGGTCGGGAGCCGAGGCCCAAAGGGAGGTGAGGGATAAGTTAACAGAGGCACACCAAGACTATTCTCAAGAAGATTACTCCCGGTGCAAAGATATCCTGATCTACCTGGCAGAATCCTTCCCCAATAATCCCCGCTTCTCTTATTTCGAGTTCATGATTGCCAAGTGTGAATATCACTTAAAGAACTATGATGCGGCATACCGGAGATTCGAAAACTTCACTCTAGAATTGCCGAAGAGCAGTTTCGTTCCTGCCTGTTACTTTATGCTGGGCAACATAAATTACATTTCGGGCAAGAAGCTTGAGTCCGCCCAGAATTTCGTTTTGGCTTTCCAAAATGCTGAAGGCTCTGAATTGAAGGAGTTAGCCGCGCAATCGATTGAGCATCTGCTGGAGGATGGGCTTTCGGAAAGAGAATTGCACCGATTGGCTCAGGGGAACCGGGATAAGAAGCTCGCTCCCCGAATTTTTTTTTGGCTGGGCAAGAGGAAGTTTGAATCCAAAAACTATCGTGAGGCCAAAGAGGCTTTGAGCTACTATCGGGACAATTTCCCGGATGGAGCTGATATCGGAGAAATTACTCTCCTTCTGAGGCAGTTCTTCCCAACATCTCAAACCCTCAAAGTAGGGGTTCTTACCCCCGTCACCGGTGAATATTCTGGTTATGCGGAGAGCATGATAAAGGGCATAAATCTGGCTTTGCGGTACTCTTTCATGCAGGCCGAAGTAGAGCTTGTGGTGAAAGATACCGAGGGAGATTCGGCGAAAACTGCTAGTCTGTCAAACCAGTTAGCCGAGGAGGATGTGATATCCATCATTGGCCCGCTAAAAAGTGAGTCCACGTTGGGAGCCGCGGTGGCCGCGGGAAGGACCCAAATTCCACTGATCTCACCAACGGCTTCGCAGCAGGGAATTGGAGCCTTGAGCCGATTTGTCTTTCAGCTCTCACCTTCTAATCAGACCAGAGGAAAAGGCTTAGCTGAACTTGCGATCAAAGAAAAAGGACTTGTTGATTTTGTCATGTTCGTCTCGGATGATGAGGGTGCCGGGGAACTGGCGCGCGGTTTCCAAGAGGAAGCCAAAAAACTGGGGGCCAAGATATTGATCCCCGAACGTTTCTCTGAGGAGACTTCCGATTTCATCCCCGCCTTGAGAAAGATAAAAAGGGTCCTGTTAGAAAAGCCGGCTGCTGGTTATGTAAGCGAGGAAGAAGAATCGTTTGTAAGCGAAATCCCGGTAAAGGTGGACGGGTTTTTCATCATCGCAGGAGAAGACCAGATGCTTAAGATCCTCCCTCAGATTTCCTTTCTGAAGATCAGTACAACGGTAATTGGGACAGAGGGATGCGGCAGTGGGGAGGTTTTGAATCTTGCTTTGAACCTAAATCAAGAGTTGATCTTCACCTCTGATACCTATCACCTGAGAGATGACCAAACCTGGATGAGCTTCTTGGCTCTTTATCGCGATAACTATAAGGAGGAACCGGATAGAGTCGCTGCATTGAATTTTGATGCCATGAACCTTCTGATCTCGATTTTCGAGAAGGAGATCACCGACCCGGAAAAGATAGCCGACAACCTGGCCCACACCAGGCACTTCAAGGGGGCTTCAGGATCGATCTGGTTTGACCAGTATGGAGAGAACAGGAGCATCCCCGTTTACGGGTACCGAGGAGGAAACGTGGAAAGGTTGAGATGAGTTCTCAAAGGGCACCCAGAAGAAAAAACTGTTGATAAATCTGATAATTGAAGTATAATTATATGTGAATGAAGTTTAAAGCATGAGGAAATAACTTGGCCGAGGAAAAGGAAAAAAGGATCGCGCTGAAGATCGTGCTGGGAGACCAGGAGCGGGAGGTGACCTATGAGGAGCTCTGCCTTTCCAATAACCTGGCTCAAGAGGCTTTGGTGAGGCTTCTGGTGAAAAAGGAGATCTTCAAGCCTGAGGAACTTCTGAAAGAGATGGAGCAGTTGCGAAAGGAAAGGTATAGATCGCCGGGAGACTTGACCGCTACCGGCAAGTGACGATCTTTCCCTGCCCTCGATTATGGACTCGATCTGTTCAAGGTGTGAAGCCTTAGGCTTGCGAGGATGAGTTAAGCGGAGTTTGGCATGTTTGATGAAGCTGTTCTGAGGTGGTCAATCCATCCAATGAAAAGGAGCACCAAGATTTCTATCTTGGTCATCACATTTTTGTTGGCTGTCTGGTTTTTAGTTTACGTCACCACCTTCAGTCTTCTTCTAACCATGCTCTCAGTGGTGATTATGTTGGGTTCTCTCTCGCCATTCTTTTTGCCCACGCATTACCAGTTGGATGAGAAGAAAGTCAAGGTGAAATTCTTCTTCAATACCAAAGAGAAGGAATGGATCGCGTTTCGGTCATTCTATGCGGACAAAAATGGAGTCTTGCTTTCTCCCTTTGAGAGGCCGTCCAGATTGGAGAATTTCAGGGGGCTTTACGTGAGATTCAATCAAAATAAAGAAGAAGTAATCGATTTCGTGAAGTCAAAGATCCAGAAATGACGGAGACCGATCGGGGAGGTGATCTTCGATGGCTTTCAGACATATGTTCTCCTTGAGTTCAAGGGATAAGGAAAACGAGGGGCTAACTCCTCAGCAAGAGGAGATCTTAGCCAAGATTGCCCAAAAGGTGGTTCACTGGAAGATGTCGGTGCCCGCCATCCTGTTCTTAGAATCGGTGAAGCCATTGAATTACGTCGGAAGTCAAATGATGGCCTTCTTTGAACCCTTTGTCCACGCCGTCTTCTCCTGGAAAGACTATGATGAGTTCAGAAAAATGATGGAAGAGAGGGGGACCGTTGAAAAGCTTCTGCAAAAAATAGAGCAGCTCGACGTGGGGGCACAGGCGAAAGAAAAAGCATTAAAAGAAGAGAGAAAAGCTAAAACGAAAAAAGACTGGAGGGAAAAGACCTTCAAGGAGAAGGTAAGATATATTCTCATCGGCAGATAGTAAGGGCGACAAAGGCGTCTTGAGCGTCTCTTGCCCGAGACCAGATATGTGACAGGAATAGACCTGTCAAGAAGTTAACGGCATAGAATTATAGGGGGATCAAATGAGAAGGTTCTTTTTAGCTGCAACCATGTTGGCGGCAGTAATTGCGCTCTTTGCGGGCTGCAAAGAAAAGAAGGGAGAGGTTCAGGTACCGGAGCAAGAAGTAACTGAAGAGAAGGTTCTGACCGGCAGAAAAGTAGTGATGATCATTGCCCCCCAGAACTTCCGGGATGAAGAACTCCTCCAGCCCAAAAGGGTCCTGACCGAAAAGGGTGCAGCGGTTACGGTCGCTTGTGCTTCTTTGGAAACGGCCAAGGGGATGTTGGGAGCGGAGGTGAAGCCTGATATGTTGGCCAGCGAGATCAAACCGGAAGATTGGGATGCCATCATATTGGTGGGAGGAACTGGAGCAACCCATTACTTCGAGGACTCCTCCGTACACTCCACGTTGAAGGGGGCGATAAAGGAAAACAAGATTGTGGGTGCCATCTGTATCGCGCCCGTGACCCTGGCCAATGCCGGAATCCTTGTGGGCAAAAAAGCGACCGTGTATAGCTCTGAGGCTCAGAGTTTGAAAGACAAAGGAGCGGAATACACTGGCAAAGACGTGGAAAGGGATGGTAAAATCATTACCGCCAGTAGGCCTCAAGCCGCCGAGGAGTTCGGAAACGCCATAGCCCAGGCACTGATGGAATGAGGCACCCTCCGATTTGCAGCTTATTGCGATTGTTGGATTCGTCGCTTCGCCCCGCACCAGATGGTGCAGGGCTTCGTTCAGAATGGCAACTAGGTGTTTTTTAGGGTTGCGACACAAACTCTGAGGTTTCGACACAGATAGAAGAGCTATTAACTCTGATTTAGTAGAAAGCAAAGCTATGTTTCTTTCCAGAGGAAGCCAAGGAAGTCTGGTCAGAGCTCTGCAAGAGAAACTGAGTCAATTGGGCTATGACGTGGGTTCCGTGGACGGGGTTTTCGGTCCACGCACCGAGGCCGCAGTACTGAAATTCCAGCAGAACAGAAGACTGGATGTGGATGGAGTAGTGGGCAATCAAACCTGGCACGCCCTGTTTGATGAGCCGGTTCCGGACATGTTCCCGGTGCTGAACGAACCCCCGCCCGAGCAGTTTTGTTTTGACATATTCGGTGATTTCCGTCTGGCTGGCTGGAATGAGCAGAATCTCGCCAGGTGTGACCTGTCGGCCTGGAAAGAGGCTTTGAGAGACGTTTACTTCGGCTGGCTATCCCCCGATGACAAAGCTCTTATGCACAGCAATTGGTTCGGGTTTACCTGCCATCGTCTGGTGGTGCCAAAGTTTCAGATGGCTTTCAGGAATGTAGTTGCGCGCGGATTTGCCGGGCAATTAAAGACCTTTGACGGTTGCTACAGTCCGCGTCTGAAAAGAGGAGGTAACACCTGGTCAACCCATTCCTGGGGAATCGCCATCGATTTGAACGCCCCCTGGAATGCCTTTGGGCAAAGAGATTTTGAAATGACCCAAGAGTTTGTTCAATGCTTTAAAGATGTTGGCTTCGTCTGGGGTGGAGATTGGTCCTACCCGGATGCCATGCATTTTCAGTATTGCACCGTAAGGTGAGTGAGAATTGCTGTAGGTCAAGCATCTTAGAAAGTGCTTGACAAAAAGATGTCGAGCAGGCTTCGCCATGCTCGACCTACGAAATCAATCACCATCCCGCGTAGCAGAGGCTTTATGCCTCTGTGCGGAGCCGTGAAGGCTCCGCTTTATGCGGACGAAAAGAACGTTAGGGATAAACCGTGACGCTGCGTAAAAAAGAATAGTACAGTTATAAAGGGAGCACTATGAAAGATCTAAAACCGGAAGATATCAACATAATCTTAGCTACCGATTGCGGTAGCACCACCACTAAAGCTATCTTGATTGAGAAAAAGGGGGATGAATATCGGTTGCTCGTGAGGGGAGAGGCGCCCACCACGGTGGAGGCTCCTTTTGAAGACGTCACCATGGGGGTCTTAAACGCAGTGGGCGAGGTGGAGGAGTTGACCGGAAGAAAACTGTTGGATGAGAATGGAAAGATCATCTCTCCAGCCAAAGACAACGAGGGAACGGATCTCTATATCTCCACCTCCTCGGCTGGCGGAGGCTTGCAGATGATGGTGGCTGGTGTGGTGCGAAGCATGACCGCTGAGTCCGCCGAACGGGCCGCTTTGGGCGCAGGGGCGATTGTGATGGATGTGATTGCGTCAAACGACAAAAGGCTTCCGCATGAGCAGATTCAGAGGATAAGACAATTGAGACCAGACATGATCCTTCTGTCCGGCGGCATAGACGGCGGAACCACCACTCACGTGGTGGAGATCGCTGAGTTGATCTCGGCCGCTGATCCCAAGCCCAGACTGGGGATTGGATATAAGCTTCCCATCATCTATGCGGGCAACGTCAATGCCAGGGAATCGATCAAGGAGACCCTGGAGGGAAAGGTGGACTTGGACATCGTGGACAACCTAAGACCGGTTTTGGAAAGGGAGAACCTTCTTCCTGCCCGTGAGAAGATTCATGATCTGTTCATGGAACATGTGATGGCACAGGCTCCCGGATACAAGAAACTCATGACCTGGACCGATGCTCCCATCATGCCCACGCCCGGTGCGGTAGGACTTTGCATCAAGACCATTGCAGATCAGGGGGGAATCGAGGCGGTGGGTGTGGACATCGGAGGAGCTACCACGGACATCTTTTCGGTCTTTAAGGGGGTTTTCAATCGAACGGTCAGCGCCAATTTAGGTATGAGTTATTCGGTATCCAATGTCTTTGCAGAGGCAGGATTGGAAAATGTGATGAGATGGGTTCCATTTCATATGGACGAAAAAGATTTGAGAAATAGAATCAAAAACAAGATGATCCGCCCCACCACCATTCCTCAGATGATGGAGGAACTCATCTTTGAGCAGGCTATAGCCAAGGAGGCCTTAAGGCTGGCTTTCGTTCAACACAAATCCTTTGCTACCGAGCTGAAGGGAATCCAGCAGCAGAGGACCATTGCGGATGCTTTCGAGCAGGTGGCCGGTGGGCAGACTTTGGTTAACATGATGAGTTTGGACATGCTCGTCGGTTCAGGCGGGGTGCTTTCCCACGCGCCCAGAAGACAGCAGGCGGCCCTGATGCTTATCGACGGGTTCCTTCCCGAAGGAATAACCGGGTTGGCGGTCGATTCCATCTTCATGATGCCGCAATTGGGAGTTCTGTCAACCGTTCACCCCAAGGCGGCCACGGAAGTCTTTGATAAGGATTGTTTGATTCACCTGGGCACATGTATCGCGCCGGTTGGTGAATCCAAAGAGGAGAGAGAAGTTCTAAGATATGAGTTCGCCATGCCCGATGGGAAAACCCTCGAAGGTTCTGTAAAATACGGGGAAATAAGAAGGATCCCTCTGGGAACAGATGAGAAGACAGGTGTTCCCTTGACCTGCAAGGCAGACCTGGATCCACATCGGGGTTTTGATGTGGGAGCAGGAAGGGGTAGCAAGATGGAGACGACCCTTCACGGAGGAGTCACTGGAATAGTGATCGACTGCCGCGGAAGGCCGTTTAACTTGCCTGGCGACGATAAGACCAGGGTTCAGAAACTGAAGGAATGGATGATCGCTTTGGACATATATCCCAAGGACGCTTTGGAGAGGTTATAGGCTAGTATTTGAAGTGCCGCTGATATGAGTCAAACCGAGAATTCTAAGGTTGGAAGTGGGTCAGGTCAAAAGATCGTTGAGCTCGTGGAGGCCAAATTGTTAGATAGTCAGTTAAGATTAAGGAGCAAAAAATGGGTCATGCGTATACGCCGGGATTAAAAGTTACAGATAAGGTTCTGATAACCAAAAGAAGGATACTGCCGTTAAAGGGGGACGTTCTGGTTAAGGTGGGAGACAAGGTTAAACCTGATACGGTGGTGGCTCGTACTCTGCTGCCCGGAAATGTGGAGCCGATCAACGTGGCCAATATATTAGGTATCCCCCCGGAAGACATAATGGATTGTATGACAAAAAAAGAAGGAGAGAAAGTCAAGCAGGGAGAGGTGATAGCCAAGAGCAAAAGCTTCTTCGGACTTTTCTCATCCGAAGCCAAGACCAGGGCAGACGGGAGCGTGGAGAGCATCTCATCGGTCACCGGTCAGGTCCTGATCAGGGGAAATCCCATTCCGGTGGAGATAAAGGCCTATCTGGAAGGAGAGGTGGTGGAGCTTTTTGAGAAGGAGGGAGTGGCGGTCTCCACTTGGGGGTCCTTCATTCAGGGTATTTTCGGCATAGGAGGAGAGACTCATGGCGAGATTAAGGTGGTTACAAAAGATAATACCGAGATCTTAAGTGACAAATTAATTGATAAAAATTGCAAGGACAAGGTGGTGGTCGGAGGGAGCTTGGTTACAGCTGATGCCATAAAGAAGGCTATCAGTTTTGGTGCCAAGGGAATCGTAGTTGGTGGATTCAGCGACAAGGATTTAAGAGATTTTTTGGGATACGATATAGGGGTAGCTATCACCGGATCAGAGGAATTAGGAATCACCTTGGTGATCACCGAAGGATTCGGGCAGATTAACATGGCGGAGATAACCTTTGATCTTTTGAAATCCAAGGAAGGCCAGATGGCTTGCATAAATGGGGCTACTCAGATCAGAGCCGGGGTGATCCGCCCGGAGGTGGTAATCCCCGTCCAGGAGGACGTACACAAAAAAGAAAAAAGAGAGGAACTCGGGAACATAGGTTTGACTGTTGGCTATCCTATCAGGGTTATTCGGGACCCGCATTTTGGACGACTGGCAAAGGTAAGCGCCCTTCCTCCGGCTTTACAGAAGCTTGAATCCGAGTCTTCGGCCCGAGTTCTGGAGGTGGAGTTTGAGGACGGAACTAAAGCCATAATCCCCAGGGCTAATGTGGAAATGCTGGAGGAGTGAGCCTCGTCAAAAATTCGCCTCAGTCGAACTTTTCCCTTGACTTGAATTTAGATATATGATAAATTGAGCAACGATCAGGGGGGGGCGGCGGATGTGTTCCGGCTTCAGGACCGACAAGCCGGCAACGAGAGCAAAATGGGTCACAGATTGCTTCTGAGTTCGCAGAGTCAGGTTGACAGCTGGTATCGGTATGATCAAGGTATTTGCACCTAAAGCCGTTTCTTAATTTGGCCTTGTTGAGTTTGGCACCCCGGAAGGTCCTTTTTTAATATGAGCAAAAGTAAGAGGATGCACGGAGCGAGAACAGTTGAGCCAGAAAGATCGAACCACAGTTTTCTTCTGTTATTTTCCCTTGCGTTTCTTCTCTATCTATTCGGGCGAACACCTATCTTAGCCGAGGAATCTCCGCTCCCTCAAGGGGAGGTGACTCCGCAAGAAGACTCCGTTCGTCCTGTCCCTGCCTCGAATGTAACTGCCAAGGATATCCCCAATGATAAGGGAGGCGCAATAACCATCAGCTGGGAGAAATCAGCTGACGACGGGGGAGGGGCAAACAGTGTGACCGGATACGAAATCCTCAGATCCACAAACAGGGAAGAGGGTTACGAGCACATCGGAGGAGCTGCGCCGGGAGCTACTTACTTTTCAGACAGCAACACTGAGAACAAGGTCAAGTATTTTTACAGGGTCAGAGCGATCTCGCCTTGGGGAACCTCCGAATCGCTACCCAGCAATCCAGTGTTCTCCAGGGTGCAGTGGTTTGACTTCAGCAGGTTGACTCTATTTGCCCTTGCCTTGATAATCGCATGTGCCATCTTTTACTTCATAAGCAGCGCAAAAACTGGTAAAAAACTTTTTATCCGTAAGATCGCGGGGCTGGAGGCGGTGGACGATGCGGTCGGTCGGGCAACGGAGATGGGACGAAAGATAATTTACATACCCGGCATCATGGACATGGACAGTATGCAGACCATTGCCGGCGTCACCATTCTGGGAAGGGTGGCTAAGTTGGCGGCTGAATATGAGGCCAAGTTGGAAGTGCCAGTGTCCAAATCGCTGGTTATGGTCACGTGCAGAGAGACGGTAAAGGAAGCATACATAAATGCCGGAAGGCCGGACGCTTACAACGACAACATGGTTTATTATCTTACCGATGATCAGTTTGGTTACGCTGCCGCGCTGGATGGGCTTTTCTTGAGGGATAAGCCTGCGGCTGTTTTCCTTCAGGGTCAGTTTTATGCAGAGTCATTGATTTTGGCTGAGACTGCCAACTCAGTGGGTGCCATACAGATCGCCGGAACCGCCATGCCTTCTCAGCTTCCCTTTTTCGTCGCGGCCTGCGATTACACTCTGATCGGGGAGGAGCTCTTTGCCGCCTCGGCTTACCTTTCGAAAGATCCCAAGTTGTTGGGAAGTCTCAAAGGACAGGACGTGGGCAAGTTCATCTTCCTTCTGGTTATTCTGGTGGGCGTGCTCTTCCTCACTCTGAATTCAGTTTTGGGATTGGGCCTGCCTGATCTGGCGACAGTTTTCTAAGCAGGGTTGGAGAGAAAAGAATGCGAAGAGAGGTTCCCTTAGTTTTGACTGCCATGGTGGGGCTGACCATGATAATCGCCCACTTCATCCCCCCTTTCAATATACTGAAAGATTTGTTCGAAGACTGGTTTTTCATAATCGCTGCATTTGCCATTTACCTGGGGGTCTTAAACCTGATCAGGGTTAATGCTGATAAGATTTATAGAAAGTCAAGGGACTGGCCTTTTGGGATCGTTGTTATTTTGGGGTTTCTGGTGATAACCATACCTGGTCTGTTTTTCTCCGGTGGGAGATCGTTTTCCGATCCGGGAACATCTTTTTACTTTCTTTACATTCACGTATACTATCCTCTTTCTGCCACCATGTTCGCCCTTCTGGCTTTCTTCGTGGCCTCCGCCTCGTACCGGGCCTTCCGGGCGAGAAACGTGGAAGCCACCATGCTCTTGGCGGCAGCCTTCATCTTAATGCTGGGTCGGGTTCCCATTGGAGACTGGATCACCGCCTGGTTGCCTGAAGGATATAGAATGGGAAACGCGGCAGACTGGATCATGGATTTTCCCCAGACCGCAGGACAAAGAGCCATCATGATAGGCATAGCTTTGGGGGTGGTTTCTTCAGCGTTGAGGGTGATCCTGGGACTGGAAAGGGCCATGGGAGGAGACTAGCTGAAGATGAATCAGGAAAACAACCAGGAAGTGAAAAGCATCTGGGAAAAGCTTTTAAGCATCGATCGGAGGATTATTTTCCTCTTTATCGCCGTGGCGGTTGCTGTGCCCTTATTTTTCAAGCTATCCATGCGCATACCGGTGACACCGGTAGCCCAGGGAACCTACCAGGCGATTGAAAGCCTTCCCGCTGGGTCGAAAGTTTTGGCTTCTTTTGACTATGATCCTGGGTCCATGCCCGAGCTTCAGCCAATGGCCGAGGCATTCTTCAGGCATGCCTTCAGAAACGACCTAAAGGTGATCATCATGGGGCTGTGGCCCCAGGGACCCCTCCAGGCGAACATAGCGTTGGAAGAGGTATTCCAGGATGAGGACATAAAGGCCAAAAGTCTGCAGTATGGGATAGACTACGTCAATTTGGGTTTCACCGCGGGCAACGAGGTGGTGATAGACCGGATGGGACACAGCTTTGAGGAGTCTTATCCCAAGGATGGTCAGGGGACTCCTCTTTCCGAGATTCCGCTTATGAGGGGAGTCAGAAACTATGACAACGTCGATCTGATATTCAACCTGTCCGCGGGTTATCCCGGAACACAGGAATGGGTGCAATATGCGGTGGACGTATTTCACGTTAAACTGGCTGCAGGAAACACCGCGGTTCAGGCACCGGCAATGTATCCTTACGTTCAAACCGGGCAGCTCTCCGGAGTTCTGGGGGGGATGAAGGGTGGAGCGGAATACGAAACTCTCTTGGGGATACCGGGAAGAGCGGTGAGATACATGTTTTCCCAGGCCGTAGCCCATGCGGTGATCTGTATGTTCATCATAATAGGAAATCTGGCTTTCTTCTCAATTAGGAAGAGAAAAAAGACGTCCTAGCGGAGGTTAAGACATGAGCGGAGAAGTTGTGGGATTGTGGATCGGTGGGATTCTGACTTTGGGAATTTTCAGCTTTATATATAAGGACAATCCCTTCTATAAGTTCTCCGAAGCTCTGTTCGTGGGAGTATCGGCCGGCTACTGGTTCGTGGTCACCTTCTGGCAGTACTTCCTGCCAAAGCTGATCGACAACCTGGTATTGGCTTACACGGTTCTGACGGTTGAGGGGAAAATAGACTACCACTGGGTATATCTTTTGGGAGGGGGTCTGGGAATTTTGATGTTGCTCAGGCTTTTCCCCAGCGTGGGGTGGTTGTCCAGATGGTCTTTAGCCTTCATCGTGGGTACCACTGCCGGTCTGCAGTTCACCCGTTATCTGGAAAGCAACGGCATAATTCAAGTGAAAGGGACCATCCTGTCTCTCTTTGTGTGGGGAGATCTCAATTCGACCATCGGAAACATCGTGATCGTGGTAGGAACTTTCTGCGGTCTTATTTATTTCTTTTTCTCTAAGGAACATAAGGGTGCTTTTGGGGGAGCGGCCCGGGTAGGAGTCTGGTTTCTCATGATCACCTTTGGAGCATTGTTCGGGTATACGGTGATGAGCCGTATGTCCCTCTTAATAGGTAGGATGGACTTTCTTTTCGGTAATTGGCTGGGTTTGATCAAATGAGTCGGTTTTAGAACTGCCAGCGGATGGGACGGATAGATTAAGATAGAATCCTTTGAATCCACTTCATCCGCTGTCAGCTTTTTCAAGGAGTTGAAATGAAAGACAAAGATTCTCACTGGACTAGGGTTTTGTCGCTCTTCCTCTTTGTGTTTGTCTCGCTCTTCTTGGGGATGCAAACATGCTTGGCTCAGGAAGCGGAACAGGCTGAAGCTTTACAGGATTCGCTGGCCCAGCCTCCTGCCCCTCCCACGAATGTGGTTGCCAAGGACGCTCCCAATGATAACGGGCATGCCTTGCTGGTTATCTGGACGCTTTCCGCAGACGACGGAGCCGGACAAAATAACGTGGTGTCCTATCAGATCTTGAGGTCCGACTCTCCCGACGGTGAGTTTGAGGTACGGGGACTTGTTCCTGCCGGAGAGAATACCTATAAGGACAAAGGGGCTAAAGAAAAGGAAGACGCCAACTATCTTCCTCCACACAAAGATTTTTACTATAAGGTTAGGGTTAGAAGCGACGGGATTTTCTCTGATTCGGAGGTCTCGTTGCCGGCTCATGCCTATGGCCAGTGGTATCATACCGGAAAAACCGCGGTATTATTGGCGGTGCTTATCTTTTCCACCTTTGCTCTTGTTTTTATCACAGTTGCCCGGAAAGGCAAAAAGCTTTACATTCGTCCCCTGGCCGGGATTGAGGCAGTGGATGAGGCTATAGGCAGAGCCACGGAGATGGGTAAGCCCATTCTGTATATTTTGGGGTTGGGCAGTGCGGATATGATAGCCACTATAGCTTCTTTTACCATTTTGAGCAGAGTGGCAAAAAAGACGGCAGAGTATCAAACTCCGATTTTAATTCCTTGCTGTGATCCAATAGTTATGGCAGTGGCACAGGAGACGGTCAGAGCGGCCTATTTGGAAGCAGGAAGACCGGATGACTATAAGCAAGAGAATATCTATTATTTGACCTCGATGCAGTTTGCCTATGTGGCGGGGGTGAACGGAATAATGATCAGGGAAAAGCCAGCCACCAATTTTTACCTGGGAAAGTTTTATGCAGAGTCTTTGCTTTTGGCTGAGACTGGCTCTCTGGCTGGCTCCATCCAGATTTCAGGCACAGACGAGATCGCTCAGATTCCCTTCTTTGTGGCGGCTACAGACTACACCCTGATTGGTGAAGAGCTTTATGCGGCCTCAGCCTATCTGGGAAGGGAGCCGGTCCTTTTGGGAACCTTAAAGGGCCAGGATTGGGCCAAGGCTTTGGTCATGATCTTTCTGATTTTGGGGGCTCTGGCAGCAACTTTCCATTTTCAGTTTTTCTTAAACTTGTTTAAGGTTCAGCTCTAATCAGGAGAAAAAAATGCGCAGGACGTTACCTATCGCTGTTGTCACCGGTATGGGTCTATTTATGCTGGTTCAGTATTTTATCCCCCTGGAGGAGTTTGAAACGTTATATGAGTGGGTTTTAGATTGGACCATGGTGATTGGATGTTTTGCCATGCTATTGGGTTTGTATAGTTTGACCACCATGATGGTGACCAAGGTCAAAAGAAAAGCACCCGGTTGGGGATACAGCCTGGTGGCTTTAGCGGGGTTGTTTTTCATGGTCTTTGTTGGCGTCGTTCCGCATTATCAGGATAGTCTCAAATATGGCACGCTTTTTATGGACCTTTTTGAGTATATCTATATTCCGATACAGGCGGCCATGTTCTCACTATTGGCTTTCTACATCGCCTCTGCGGCTTACCGAGCTTTCAGAGCCCGAACCATTCTGGCCACTATCCTGCTTCTCTCAGCAATAATAATCATGTTGAGACTGGTTCCCTTGGGTCCTCTGTCCGGAATAAATCAATGGCTGGTTAACTTTATTCTGACCGTCCCCAATATGGCAGCCAAGAGGGCTTTTTGGCTCGGGGTCGGTTTGGGGGCAACTGCTACCGCCTTGAAGATTATGTTGGGTATCGAGCGGGGCTATATGGGAAGAGATTGAGGAGGAGACATGAACTTTTATGAAAGGATGATGAGTTTAGATAGGCGCTGGGTCTATCTGGTGATAGGGGTGGTGGTGGTGATGACCGCTATCTATCCTTTTCGGGTTCCACTTTACATCACCCCGGAGGCGAGAAGTGTGTATGATTTTGTGGAGAGCCTAACCCCAGGCGAGGTGTTGATGATCGGGGTAGACTATGCTCCAGAGGTCATGGCTGAGCTTCATCCCATGTCTTACGCTATAACCCGGCAGTGCTTTTCCAAAGACATAAAACTGTTGCTGTGCTGTTTGCACCAGAACGGGCCGGGTATGGTGGAGCAGGTTGTGGCTCAGGTGGCTGAAGAATACGGCAAAGTCAATGGAACCGACTATGTTTATCTGGGATATAAACCTTATCCGGGAATCACCATACTGGCCATGGGGCAGAACTTCAGGATTCCCTTTCCGGAGGATTACTACGGCACACCTCTGGACTCCTTGCCCATGATGAGAACCATAACCAATTTTGACAATGTGAAAGCGATAATCAACATCTCGGGAGGCAGCGGCACTGAATATTGGATAAACTACGCCAACGGACGCTACAATGCCAAATTGGCCATAGGGGTGACCGGAGTTATGACTGCGGACTATTATCCTTTTTTGCAGTCCGGCCAGATCTTTGGCCTTATCGGAGGCATGAAGGGAGCTTCAGAATACGAGTACCTGGCTGAGAAGGGAGGATACATCTCTAAAGAGAAAGACCAACTCGTAGCCTCCAAGAGTATGCCCATACAGACTACCACTCACATAGTGATAATACTCTTCA
>CAZPOP010000037.1:0-21999 GCA_964588305.1 uncultured Ignavibacteria bacterium | reverse complement strand
GCAAAGGTTTCGGGTTTATAACCTCATATGGCTCAACGTACTCGTTTATCCTTTTTATCTGCTTCGCCGTCGGACAGGGAACGCATCCCCGCTTGGGTCCCGAATACCCCTGAAACAGGTAAAGCCCCAGATAGATGATGTCGCCCACATCGATGGTGCAACTGGAATCCGGATCCCCCGCTTCTATGATGCAGGGGGGCCTTGCTCCCAGAAACAGATAGTTGACCAAAGAAATCACGTCCGCCGCATCGACCGCACCGTCGTTACTCGCATCTCCAGCCACAGACCACCAGGCGAAGAGTTCCCCCGGGGGCCAGTAGTCAAAGGGAACGGTATAACCGAAGTTGTCACTGAAATTGCTGAACCCCGGACTTATCAGCATGTACACACTTCTTCCGGTGTCCACGTCGCACATACAACCAATATCCACTCCCAACTTGAAAAGCGTACGGTAGCTTCCGCTTTCCTCTATATACTTAAACCCGTTAGTATCCGACCCGGCGAAGCCATACACCGTGATCTTGGTGCAGGAATCGGAGCTGGTATCAGCCAACTCTCCATGACAGGTTATCGCTTCGAAATCGTTTGTCAGACATCCGGCAGTGTGGATATTGCAGTATCGCACTGGCACATCACGATACTCCAAACAGGGGCACCATTCTGGCCCTGGAATCGTGTCACAATCATACCAACAAGTATCCACGGTACATACTGTATCCGGATCATCGGGACAGGTATCTATGGGAACCAACATGCTCTCCAGTCCTATACTGTCCGTTTCGAAGTCCGCTAAGTCCCACCCGCCCAGGTTGATTTCGAGTTTGAAACTGGTGATTTTAACCGGGTTTCTCATCAGCACTTCAATCTCCGCTAAACGGCCCGGGTAGACTATGGTATACTCGATCGCCACATCCACTGTATCACTATCCGGCACCTGGGTTGCCCAGACTTCACAACCTCCAATTCCGGCGACGATAAAGGCGAGACAAAAACCCACGGCTTTGAAAGCTTGGTTCTTGTTCATCGTTCCCCTCTTCCTTATTAGTTGTTTCTTAATACCACTCTTCTCTTCACCTTTATCTACCGCCTCTTAACCCTTACCTCCTTTCCTCCGAAATGGTATTTCTCCAGAAAGAAAGACAGTTCTTTTTGCTTTTTAGAAGAACCTCAGTTTTTGGTAAATCTTCGCCAGCCCCAGAAAACCTACTCCAGCAGCGTTGAAAAGATACGTTCGTCGGACTTATCTACGGACAACTCCCTCCGTAGGAATATCCTCTCCTCTTCACTTCGAAGTCTCAGACTTTGTCATTAGAACCACAACCCGCTATGTAACTTAAGCCCCAGTGTCTTGACTTTCAGTAGGTAATATACATGCTATTTATATTTTGTCAAGCAAAAAAATCAAGATTTTTGAAAAAATTTCAAGTTTTTTCACCTAACAGAGTCCGGTCGTCTGTCTCGACCAAGCTCCTGCAAGAACCGTGCCGGTTGGTTCCCCGTCTGCGAAGCGACCAGCATACCCTTTCAAGCCAGGTCAAACTCCCCCAGAGCCTGCCAGGCTTTCTGGTCTAAGTGGATGTGTCACTTTGAAGTAGTGACAGTGGCGATCCCGGGGCAACCCATCATCGGAAGAGGACGCCGTCTCTTCACATAATGCCCATCCTCACCCGTAGCCCTGGATTATGCAAGACGCTTCAGGAAAAACGCAAGGCTCTTCCTACGCACGGGCAACCGGACTTAGGGTATCATGGCTCTCTGCCTGAAGAACAACGCAGAGGAATATGCTCTGGATATCCAGCCATGAGGCAAGCAGAAATCTGGTTAGATTTGAATGGAGGCGAGCAGATTCCCCTCTAAAGGGGATACCTCGAGCCTACGGCAGTTCTCGGGCGAATCTGACCATACTTTCACAATCAGAGTACTCAACCGTTTTTCGTCGCAATACCTGGCACAGATTCTTGCCGCATGAGTCTGGTTCTCCGGGCTGGGCTCTCCCAGAAGAAGAGCGTAGGTACTTTTATATTCCTGAACTGTGAACTTCAGTTCCAAAGGATGCGCAGCAGACAGAAGAGCTTCATTCTCCTTTTGGTTCCTGCCGGCTATCACCTTAGCCTTGGTGGGAAGCCTGAAGTGTCTTCCGATCTTCAGTAGAAGCATGTCCCTCAGTGAATCCTCTCCATGGTCAAGAGAATCCCTCAGTTTCCGGGCAAAAGCTTTGTCAGTCAGAAGGCAACCTCCGGCAGGACAGGGATAATCTTCGATCCGGTAGCTTCTGGCCAGAGCCATCTGGGGTTTTCGGGATCGTCCCTGGATGGACAAGAGTCTCTGGCGGTCCACCACCCCCTTCTTCTCCACCAGGGTGGGCTCCAAAAGCTTGGCGCAAAGGGGACGCAGAACCTTTCCCTTCAAATCTGACTCCCTCTCGATCAACTTCATTGCTTGCAGCCTCTGGGACATGGGTCTTTCGCCCAGAACCTCACCGGTGAAGATAAACTCGGCATTCACCTCCTCCATCAATTGTTTTGCCTTCTTGAAAAGGAATATTCTGCAATCGATGCAGGGATTCATGTTTTTTCCGTAACCGTGTTTGGGATTCTTCACTACCTCCAGGTAGTCTTCACCCCCCTGTATTCTTTTCAAAGGGATGCTGAATTCCCGGGTTATGGATTCTGAATAGCATTTCTCGTCCGTGTCACAGCAGCAGAAAGGGGTTTTGAGATTTAGAGCTATTACCTCGAACCCCATATCCAGAATTATCCTTGTCGCCAAGATGCTATCCAGTCCGCCGGAGAAAAGCCCGATGGCCTTGCTTTTCATTAACTCATCCATCTTGATGAATTCGGTTCACCCGCTAATAGACGCAGCTAACTTCCGACCTCGCCTTCAGTCACCGGCTCGGTTCTGGAGGAGGGATTGAGAAGACCTTCAGCTAAACTCCTTCCCGGAGAAACTGACGCAATAAAAGGGGTGCGCTCGCTTTCAATCTTGCCTTTTTCGTTTTGAGTTCAAAAAAAATCCTCCGCCCCATTTATCTATCTGAGAGGGGGGCAGGAACTCAGAATAGAGTAAGATGAGACGGAGGACTGAATCTTTTTTTTCACACTTTCATACGTGAAACGTAACGAGTCTCCCTTGTGTTTTATCCTTTTATTCGGTGAGCAACTGGTCAATCCGGTTTAAAACGTAAGAGCTCTCCCACTCCCTCCCCCCTACTATCTTCCACCTTATCACCCCGTTTTTGTCCAATAGAAATGACGTGGGAATCGCCCGAACCCAGTACCTGCCTCCCACATCTCCTTCAGGATTCAACAGGATGGGGAAACTCATTCCGTATTCTTCAACAAAGGAAGCCACCTTGGATGCAGAAGCTCTCTCCGTATTTACCGCCACGATCTCAAATCCCTTATCCTTTCTCATTCGGTACAGCCTCTCCAACGATGGAATCTCCCTTCTGCAAGGGGCGCACCAGGTCGCCCAAAAGTTCAAGAGAACAACTTTTTCCCTGAAATCAACCAATCCCACGCCGTTCCCACTAAGATCGCGCAGGTTAAATCGCGGCGCCGGGTAGCCCTCCTTGGGGGCTTCCTTAAGAACTCCCTTTGCTGTGCTCGCTGGATTCTCTCTCGAATCCTCCTTACTGCCGGTAGTCAAATAGACGACACCGGAGGCAAGCGCTAAAACTGCTATGAATCCCAGAAAAACCGGAAGCCTTTTGCTCAAGAAAACGTCACTCCCAACTATTAAGGATCTAATATTTGCACTTCGTCCCTGAGATTGAGTTGCTCTTTCTCAGACTGCAGTGAAGAATTACCTTCGCACCCATTGCCTCCTCTCTGCCAATCGTCTCTTCTCTTAGTCAATCGACAAACTTACCCCCGAAGTTTAAGAATTTGAAGTGCCCACTCCGAACGTCATTTGACCAAAAAAACCGGGGCAGAAGAAAACTCCTGCCCCACGGCAATGGGAGATTCTCTTCTCCTTTTACTTTCCTTCTGCTTCCTTCTTATCTGACTCGGCTTCTGCTTTTTTCTGATCTGACTTAACTTCTGCTTCCTTCTTGTCAGTCGGGACCGTTTTCTTGGCCGCTACCTTGCTCTCTATGCCCTTCTGTACCGGCACGGTGAATCTGTAATTGAGGGTGTCCCCTTTGGCCTCCACGGTGACAGACTTCTGGAAACGCTGGTCTTCTGTTTCCCTCTCCAGCCTGACCTTCAATTTTGCCGTTTTGCCAGGTTTCAATTCATCTCTGGATAATTTCACCTCTTTGAAGAATTCCGGAGGATAATCCACTATCGACAGCTGCATCTTCTCTTCGCTAAGATTCTTAATCTTGGCCTCTAATTTGGTCCTTCGCTTCTCCCCCAGAGGACCGAAGTCCAAGGTCTGGGGATTGACATTTAACATCACCCCACTGTCAGAGTCTAACCACCCCTTGCCTTGAAAAGAAATATTGATGAACCCGGTGAGAGTATCGTTGGTGGTTACCCTTGCGCTCTTATGGGTTTCTCTGGAATGCTTTCCCATAGTGTATATCAACTCGATCCAGGTGCTGTCACCGACAGCCAGCTCCTTCTTCATCAACGGAGCTTTGGTGCACCCTCACCCGGGCCTGACGCTTTCGATCTTGAGGACATCGGTCCCCATGTTTTTTATCAGATAATAATGACTCACCACACTGCCTCCCGGGATGAGTCCGAAATCCCATCTGGGCTCGGGAATAAGGACTTTCGGCTCCCCCGCCTGAGCCTGATACACAAAGACCAACCCGAGGGTGAGAAGCACCAATACTCCGCAGAAGAGAATCAGTCGTTTCATTCTTGTCCTCCGTTTAACTTAGTTTGGCCATCAGCTGGACGAAGATTGGGTCCCTCCCAGCTGCTCTATATAAAAGCAAGATAATCCTTTTTGCCCTTCTGTCAACGACTTTTTCTAATTTTTCTTGCCCCTTGAGCCATCTTTCCGGCCAGGCACTCCAGTTTCTTATCGGAAAGTATAACGTGAAAATTCATCTCCTATTTGATCTTCCCTTGTTTCTTTTTTCGATTACACTTTTCCGCAATTGAACGTCCGGTAGGTCAAGTCACTGCCTCAGTGACCCGGCATCCAAAACTTTATGGTCAAGAGATCCTCCATTTCGATTCTCAAATCCCGTTCCTTTTCTGGGCTTAGATATCGACAAACAGAACGTACAAACCCACCAGGAAGATCAGGACTCCACTGATCCTTTTTGTGACACTGGAGAAGTTGCGTACCCCTTTTGACTCAGCGTAGCTTTCAACAAACCCCGTAAAAATCCCGGCCAAGACTATCAGAGCACAATGGCCAATAGCATAGACAAAGAGCAGAGATGTCCCGTAGATTATTCTTGCCTTAGTGGCAACAAAAGCCAAGATTACAGCCAGAACCGGAGTGGCACAGGGAGAGGAGACCACTCCGAACAAAACGCCCAACAAAAACGCACCCAGGATTCCCTTATGCTTTGATTTGAGGGTGACCGGTTGAGGGATTTTGAATTCAAGCACTCCCGCCAGATATAGTCCCATGATGATGGCGACACCGCCAGCTACGTAATACCAAAACTTGCCCACGTCTCCAAAAAGACCACCCACCAGTGAGGCGATTGCACCCAGTATGGTAAAGGTTATCGAAAGCCCTAGAGCGAATATCAACGAGTACATTATTGCTTTCTTCTTGTTCCCTTCTGAGTAACCCCCCACAAATCCAATTACCAAAGGGATTATTGCCAAAACACACGGGCTGGACGCGGAGACCAACCCGCCTAAGAAAACGAAAATATAAGCCAGGCCGGGAGAACTGTTGACGACGTCTGAGATGTTTGATAAGATCGACTCCATATCAATACACTCCCATCTCGGTAAATTTGGTCTTTATCGATTGTTTGTCCATGAATCCCTGATGCCGGCAAACCTCATTGCCCTCTGCATCGTAGAATATCTGCGTGGGAATCAACCGGACCCCATATTCTCTTGCCGCCTGGCGGTCATATCTTAAGTCGATCACCTTCACAATTGCCCTTCCCTCGTATTCTGCCTTCAGCTCATCCAAAATCGGCTTCATCTTTTTGCATGGAATGCAGGTCCCTTTTCCCAAATCGACGAGCATGGGTAACTTCTTGGTCTGCTGACCTTCCAAATCCATTGGGGACGATTCTTGTATGCCGTTCGCACTCGATCCTTCACCTGTCCGATCGACAGAACTCTTGATTAGGATGAACCCAATTCCTATCGCAATTAAGATTCCGACGACCACCACATTTTGTTTCAGTTTCAATCATGCACCTCCAACCGTTGTTCCCCTCAACTCTCAAGTGCTCTTCACTATTATCTCTTTCTGAATGACTCCAGAATCCGCAGGGGTGGAAATAGAATAGCTTTTGGCTTGCATTTGGCAGCGCAGATGTTGCATCCCACCTCGCAGTAATACGGGTTGGCAACTTTCACCTTATTTGTCTTCCCATCATATCCAAACACCCCGAAGGAACAGAAGTTAAGGCAAATCCTGCAGGCGTCACACAGCTCTTCCATGATAGTAGGAAACCACGGCACCTCCTCCCTGGGGACCCCCTGCCAGGTTCCCAGCTTCTTAGTCTCTTCCTCAACCCCTCTGTTTTTTCGGGCGCAGAATTTCTCATATGCGCTGAGGAACGCCCGGCCATAACTCTGTTCTTTGAGTTTGGGAATGTAGTTGTGTTCCTTCAGTTTTTCGATCAAGTGTTTTTGTACCTCCTTGCCAGGCTTCTTGCCAGCTTCAAAAAGCTGAGCGAAGATTGTATCGATTCCGGCTATACCTATGAGCTTGCCCTCGATTGAGATCAACTTTGATTTCATCCGTCCTTCTTCCTTATATATATATGCGGCCAAATTAGGCCTTCGCTTCTAACAAGAGATTTCTTATCTCCTTTATTGAAGGGACCTTCCCCTGAAATTTTACTTTTCCGTCCACAATCAGAGCCGGCGTGAGGCTGATACCTTTGTCGATGATCTCGAAAACACCCGTAACCTTTACAAGCTGGGCCTCCAGTTTTAGCTCCTCCAGCACCTCCCTGACTCTCTCAAAAGTGTCATGGCACCTGCGACAACCTGGGCCTAAGACCTCAATTTTCATTCTCAGACCTCCTCCACTTATAGTATTAGATTTCCAAAGATCATTCCCGTCGCAGTCGCCATAACCACCACCAAGCAGACGTATACTCCTGTTTTTCTTATCCCCATTATCCTGGCGATCACGATCATGTTGGGAAGACTCAAGGCCGGACCAGCCAAAAGCAAAGCCAAAGCAGGACCCCTTCCCATTCCCAAATCCATCAAGGCGCGGATAATGGGAACCTCAGTCAGAGTCGAAAAATACATCAGGGCTCCGAAGACTGACGCTATGAAAGTTGCCCTGAGTCCGTTTCCTCCCAGCCAAACCTCGACCACCTCTTGGGGCAGCAACGCCTTTATGATTCCAGCTACAAAAACGCCCGCTATCAGAATGGGGAATATTTTTTTGAAGAGATCCCAGGTCTGATGCATCCAGTATCCAAGCTCCTCCTTTTGAAACCAGCGGTATAAAACCCAACCCAAGACTATTAGAACCACACCAGTGATCAACCACCTTTGAGCGGCGCCGAAAACCAGAATTCCCACCAGAATGGCGAAGTAGAACAGAGTGATCCCCTGAGGTCGTGATTTTTCTTCTTCCTGAGGCAAGGCTAACTGACCTGGATTATTGGCCTTTTGAGCCTCCTCTTTTCGCCACACAAAAGCCATTATCAAACCGATGACTATCGAGAAAATGATGGCTCCAATCGCTCTGGCCGCACCCAAATCAAAGCCTAAGAGTCTCGCCGAATAAACAACGGCCAGAATGTTTATTGCCGGTCCAGAATAGAGAAAGGCGATGGCGGGGCCCAAACCTGCTCCTCTTTTGTGAATTCCTGCAAACAAAGGAAGGACGGTACATGAGCATACCGCCAGAATGGTTCCGGAAACCGAAGCTACGGAGTAAGCTAAAACTTTCTTCGCCCCTGCTCCGAAATATTTCATCACTGCGGCCTGGGATACGAACACCGCTATTGCCCCGGCTACGAAAAACGCCGGCACCAGACAGGTAAGCACATGCGCGGACAGATATTCAAGTAGGGCTTCCCATCCGCTTTCAAATACACCGAGGTAGGGCATAATATTTCCCGTCTTTCTTGATCAATGCATGTTATCACATTATTGCATATAAGTTGCCAAAAATTTTTTACGGTATGACCTTTAGCACTTTTGCCTTCTTCTTAATCTCCGCCTTGACCATTTCATCAACTAACGACAGCAGGGTGAAGACTCTCCTGTCCGTGATTTTGTAATAGACTGAGACCCCTTCCTTACGCGACTCAAGTATCCCAGCATCCCTCATATGGGTAAGGTGTCTGGAAATGTTGGATTGATCCTCCTTCATCCTGGGTATGATCTCGCAGGCGCACCTTTCCCCACCCCTAAGAAAATATAGGATTTTTAGTCGAGTTGGCTGGGCGATAGCTTTGAGATAATTGCTTTCCAGCTCAATCAGATCTGGGTCAACCATAATTCTCACGAAAACTGGATGTTCTTATGCACATATATGCATTATTACAATTCATACGGCAAGAGGTCTTTTTTATTTGCCTTGGCTTGCTTTAGTTATTTTTGCGCTGGGTAGGCACAACCTGAGCTCACAGAAAATTGCTGAAGGCTTGGCCGTAAAAAGATAGAAATCTTTCGCCCATGCACAAATCACGAGCGAGAGAAAGCGGGAATGGAAGTTAAGTTATAAGCTGGACGATACACCTTGACTGAATATTCGTAAGCCCGACCCTTTTGAAAACTCGCTAACTTACCTTCAAGGTTTCGTTAATACAATTCATCAACTCGATTGGATCGTAGGGCTTTTTGATAAAATATCTCGCCCCGGCTTCTTTAGCTTTCTCTTCTGTGCGTCTATCCGAACTCGCCGTAAGGATGATTACCGGAATGGCCCACGTCTCGGATGACGATTTCAATCTTGATGAAACAGTGAAGCCATCCCCTGCGGGCATGCTGATGTCCAGGATGATTAACTCCGGTTTTTGACCATGGGCGAACGTTACCCCTTGTAGCCCATCAAAGGCATCGATTATCTCATCCCCGCCTGCCTATAACTCCATACTGACAGCTTTGGCAATATCGGGCTCATCCTCAACAACTAAGATTTTTTTCAGACTCATACTCAAAACTCCCTTCTAAATCAAGAATGGCCTGACCAACTTCGTCGAAAAGTTGCTTTTCTTCTTCATATTTTTCAAGGCAGGATATGAACTTAGCTTTCAACTTGTAAATTTCTCTATGGGTGGAATAGTTGGTCTTGCTTAAGGCCTCTTTCATTCTGTCTTCAACCGACTCAAGTCCTTGGTCATCTACGAAGACCAAAACAACCAAAATGCCAGTTTGGGGTTGGAAAGGTAACACAATATCGCTGGTTCTTACCTGATGCGTTACTCGCTTGACTACTTCTTTGTAGTACTTTTCTTGCTGCTCCAGTGTTTTGGCCCCATCAAGATAGATCACTCTCATTGCCGCCAAGAAGACCGATGAGTTTTTCTCCCTTGCTTTGTTAATGGCATTTCTTATGTTTAGATGCAACGCTTCTAAAGGCTTGTATACAGGCACGCTAAAACCGAATTGGCTACCTTGTCCTAATTCACTTTTCACCCATATGTTCCCCCCATGTATCTCCACTATTTCTTTGGAAATTGCCAATCCCAATCCTACCCCTTTGGTTCCTGTGTTTGAGCGTTTCTCGGTCTGATAGAGCCGGTCAAATATCTTGGCCTGGTCTTCGCTTGAAATCCCAATGCCTTGATCAACCACAAGCACATCCACAAGATCACGGGAGGACGATAAGGGAGAAACCTGCACTTTAATGTTCTTTCCTTTGGGGGTAAATTTGATCGCATTTCCTATCAGATTGCAGAGAACCTGGGTTATCCTGTTGGGATCCACATAGACATCTGGCGAATTCTGAGCCACAGAATGAGTCAGAGAGACGCCTTTCTTCCGGTACTCCGGCTTGAGAGAAGCAACCGCGTCTTCGACCAGGCCTGATAGATCGACGATTTCTGGTTTAAATGTGAACATTCCAGCTTCAATCCTGGTGATGTCCAAAAGATTATCTATGAGCCAATCCAGGCGTTTCGCATTTCTTTCGATGGTTTCCAAGTTTTCATTCTGAATGTCACTAACCTGACCGCCCAGCTTCCTTCCTGCAAGTGAAGCGAGTGCTGTTATTGCCGTCAAGGGAGTGCGAAATTCATGGGACATATTTGCGATGAAGTCTGATTTTAGACGATCCGATTTCTTGAGCTTTTCGTTGGCTTTCTCCAAGGCAATTGTCTCTTTCCTCAGGTCCTCTTCTAATCGCGCCTTGGCCCTTTCGACATCATAGCTCTCGAGTGTTCTTTTGATGGCCGCGGGAAGAGTCTCCTGAAAGCTCAAATCTTTTATTACATAATCCCATGCTCCCTCCTTCATTGCTTCCACGGCTATTCTTTCGTTTCCTTGAGAAGTAATGATGATAAATGGCATGTTTTTACCTTTGTTCCTTTCCGCTCGTAGTATTCCTATGCCAGTTATTATGTCGGCCAGCTTGTAATCTGTGATGACCAATGAGTAGTCGATTTCATCCAGCGCCTTTAAGGCCTCATCACTGTTTCTTGCAAGGTCAATTTGACAATTCTCAAATTTCTTCTTGATGGCCATTTCAGCTAAAAGGGCATGATCGAGATCGTCTTCTACAATAAGAATGTGCAGTTTCTCAGACACGTTCCAGGTTCACCTCCTTTCTTCACCGCAGCGATGGCCTGGTACTCTTCAAATTTCAACCAAGTGCAGTTTCAGGCTCTTTGTTTGGATGTCGCTTTCTCCTCGCTAATGAAAATAGGCTTGTTGACCAGACACCAATAAAGCTTTAGATTTTTGACCACACGCACAAACGCAACGAAATCTATCGGTTTTTCTACGTAACTGTTAGCACCATTCTTATAAGACTGAACTACGTCCTTATCCTTCTTGGAGGTGCTAAGCATGACCACCGGAATTAACTTCAAAGAGCTATCGTTCTTTATATGAGAAAGAACCTCTAAACCTGATTTCTTGGGTAGGCTGATGTCCAGCAGTATCAATCCGGGCCTGGAATATTTTTCTGTATCTTGGTATTTTCCTACATTGTCAAGATAATCTATGGCCTCTTGCCCGTCGACACACACATCAACTTGGTTGATTACTTTGTCGACCCCTAATGCTTTTTCAATCAAGATGACGTGGTCAGGATTGTCCTCTACCAATAGAATAGTAACTGGCACGACCTTATAGTCAGGCCTCTTGGTTTGGAGATTTTCCATTTTCCTTTCCTTATATAGAAAAGTGATTTAAAAAACCTGTCCATCCATGTTACAGTTGAGCCGCACGTGCCAGTTGATTTTCCTCTGTTAAGGCGAATTCTGACGCTTTTGCCTTTGGTACGGTGAAATAAAAAGTCGCTCCCTTTCCCATCTCGCTCTCCACCCAGACTCCGCCTCCGCAAGCCTCAATGATTCTTTTAACGATGGTCAGTCCTACGCCTGTCCCTTCATGGTCAGGGTTGAGATACTGGAACAATCCAAATATCTTCTGGTGATATTGCTTGTCAATTCCTATTCCATTGTCTTTCACAAAGAACGTGTGAAGATCGTTTTCTTCAATTGCCCCAACTTCAATATTGGGCCTCTTGACCATGCCTGTGTATTTGATGGCATTTCCAATCAGATTCTGCATAACCTGGATTAATCTTTGTCGGTCACACCGGATGCTGGGCATATTCTCCTGAATGTCTGTTTTTACACCTGTTTTTTCTATCTCTCCTGCCAATCTCTCCAAGGCCTCCTCCACAATTATTTTCATGCTCACCATTTCCGGCTTACCGACTATCCGCCCCACTTTGGATAGATCCAGCAGGTCTTCGATGAGCTGTCCCATTTTGCGAACATTTGCTTTTATCCGCTCTAGATACATCTGTCCGTCTTTGTCCAGTCTCTCCCTATGTTCATCAAGCAACACAGATGCAAAGCCCTCCAGTGACACCAAGGGGGCTTTCAGATCGTGGGAAACCGTATAAACAAAGTTATCAAGTTCCTTATTGGAACGCTCCAACTCGGATAGCGTTTTCCTTAATTCCTCCTCCGCCCGCTTGCGCTCGGTGATCTCCTGTTGAAGCTGAGCGGTGCTCGCCTCCACCAGTTCCCCGAGATGCTTGCGGTGTTTCTCTAATTCTCCTTCTATCTGCTTGCGCTCGGTGATGTCCTCGATGGCCAGCAGAATCGTCCGTGTTTTGTTTCCCTCTCTATAGATCCGTCGGGCGTTCAGCAGCATTATCCGTCGCCCGATGGTGGGGAAGTCGTGTTCCATCTGGAAGTCGTTGAAAGCGGTATTCTTGGGTAAAATCTTCTCCAAAAGCTCCCGCAGTTTGGGGATGTCCCACTGGCGGTCCCCCATATCGTAGAGCAATCGATTCTCCGTCTCATCCGGCGTGACCTGGAAGGTCTGATAGAAAGACTTATTCGCCTTTATCACTTGAAGGTTCGCATCCAGCACCAGCAAAGACTCCCGCACAGTAGCCACGATACTCTCAGCGTATTCCTGAGTCTCGCGAATGATTTGCTCCGCCGGCTTGCGCTGTGCTTCCGATGCTTCCAATTCAACAATTCTTTGGCGCAGTTCTGACAATTCACTTATAAGCTGTTCTTTTGTCCTATCTTCATCTTTCATTATTGTATATCTCCCAAAATAGGTAAGCCTAACGTTCCGTTTCCCTAGCTGACAAAACGCCTGCAGGTCTTTTGGCTTGTTCTCCTGTTCAGAAAGGCCTTACGCTTAATACTTTGTTTGATACCGAGGACGAAAAGTGGGGACTAAAATTGGGGACGAAAATTGGCTTTTTCGAGAAGAGAAAAGCCTGCCAGTTTCCCGTTCTCACGCCTTTCTGGAATGAAACTCATTCCTAAGTAAGAGAACAAGAAGAGGCAATTCTGTGTCTACATTTGGAATATCGGAAGAAATGTCAGCAACTTTATAGATAGAACATCACGATTTTAGGTGTTTGACATCACATCTAAGATTTGTCAAAACAGGCTTGACCGGAGAAGTTAATCTATAAGAATTAAACCGGAATAGTGCCAAATTTGATGGTAGGATTTGACCACTTCCAGTTTGTAGCTCACATTGGCTAAAGTGGCATATACATCTATTCCGCATGCTTCCATGGAGGGACGAGCGAAATCCTCGAATTTGCAGGGCTGGGTGGTGTCACAAGTCCAGCAGAGATTGCAGGGACCGGAAGCCATGCCGAAAGCCTTATAATGTCCATCCAGAAACATCTCCCTTTCCAGGGAAGCGATGTCTTTTCTCATTTTGCCACGTGCTCTTCGCTCCTTCGGTTTGGGAGGAATGTCATAAATCAATATCAAAGCTTTGGAGTAATCTTCAAGCATCTTTCGGGTATACTCCGGCGTGGGAGAAAAGGGCGGGCAGGTCAGACAAGTGCCATAGCACCCACACCCATATTGACACTTTATCCGAACCCATTCCGCGGTGACCACGTTCTTAGGGTGAATGATCTTCACCCACGAGACGCCTGACTTTTTCGCTTTTCCGAGGTATTTTTTCATCTCAGTTTATTGACAGGAGGAAGCTTCTCCAAGTAAAGCGGGTCTTTGGCCAGATAAGTTTCGCGAAACAACTCTCGCTACTCCAGAATCATCCTTTGTAGCATTCGATAAACTTCCTTATGGACCTGTCATAGGTTCGCTCCACGTCATCCGGGAAAAGGCAAGCGGGAAGTTCCTTCATCCGCCAATGATACTGGATACATTCGCAGCAGATGCCTTTGCGGCTGCACGGTTCATAAGTGCAGTTGCAGTTTTTCATGTTTTTCTCGATGCTACAATCTCTTTTCCCCATAGTGCCTCCTTACCTCGATCTCAGATTCAGTTGCTTCCGCCCGAACCACGTTTTCCCAAGACGCCACAACACAATTGAGAAAACTATAATAACCAGTGCGAAAATTAGCAAGGCATTTTCCAAACCCGATTTGTCCACAAAACTCCCCAGAAACGGAGCGGTTACGGCGAAAGCCAAATTCCCGGCCATATGTTGGACCGAGAGCATTGTCGCTCTTATGTCAGAACTTGTTTGACGATTCAGATAACTCTTCAAGATGGGCTCGTGAGTTGCCATTGAAATTTGCTGGAGCAAAATGAAACCAATGCTCCATAGATACAAAAATCTGCTCATCAAAAGAAAGGAGATGATCACCAAAAGCGGCATAATCAGAAGAGTGAGATTCTCCTTCAGGGTTTTCTCGATTCTGTCAGCATATTTGCTGAACAAAGCCCCAAACAGGTGAAAGCACGCGAAGACTAAGCCGAAGACGGAGAGTGGGACCCCCACTTTTTTCATGTAGGGCTGATAAGTCCAAAAACCCAATCTGGTGGCTAGGAAGACCAAAGAGAAGAAAAGCACCAACCACAAGATTTTTTTCTCATGCAGCATCAACTTAAGGCTTTTCCCTATCTGGTGATAATATCTCCTCCTGGCCTTAAAAGTTGAACCGGGGACCGAGGACCCTTCTCTTCGGGGTTCTGTGAAAGTCAGGGCCAAAAGCCCGGAAAGAAATATGACTATCGAGCTGGCAAGATAAGGTAAAGCCAGGTTTACCGTGGCCAACAGCCCTCCCACCGGAGCAAACACCGCAAAGGCCAAAAGCCTCATGCTGTGCCCATTGCCTTCAACTTTTTGATATTCTTTCTCCCTGCCCAAATCCTTCAAGGTGTCGTAGGCTAAGGCCGAGTCCGCCCCGTAGGCGAAAGACATGGAAATTCCCGCTATGATTTCGCCCAGATTAAAAAGAATGAATGAATCTGAGAGGAAGATTAAAAGATAGGCAAACGAATGACAAAAGGAGCCAATGACCAAAGATTTTTTCCTCCCGAACCTGTCTGCCAAAGCGCCGGTGGGGACTTCGGAGAGAACCTTGGCAAAATAATAGAAACTCTGCAGAATCATTATCTGGGAGAAGGATAAACCCCTTTCCTGGTAGAACAACACCATCACGGCTATATGGAAAAGCCCAAATTTGGTCAGGCGATACCAATAGAATTTGTGGATGTTCTTTTGCATTCCCGTGGACCCTGGAGTGGACCTGCCCTGGCAGACCTTCGGACTAGAAGGCTTTCACTGGAATCCCCAAAACTCTCGCCGCTTTTCGAGCGATCTTCTGCAACTTCTCCTTTTCCACTAACCTCAAGGTCTGATCAGCTGAGGGCCGGTCGATCGAATATATCTCAACCTGCTTGGGGCTTATGTAATTCAATCGTTCAATCCACTTTTCAATCTCTTCATTCTCAACGTTGTTTATTTCCCCATCCACAAAGACGCTTTGAATGATGAGGTGATCCAGATTTTTCAGGCTTTTGACCATCTCTTCATACCTGATGTTTTTTTGTGGGCGATTGATTTTTCGAAAGGTCTCCTCGGAGCCGCAATCCAGCTTCATTATCCTTTCGTCCAATTGCTTTAGAGCTTCCACCACATCTCTTCTGGCCAGACAAGTTGAATTCGACAGAACAGCAACCGTGGCCTTTGGAACGTATCTGTCTCGCAGTTGCGAAGCAATCTCGACCATCCTCTCGAACTGAGGATGCAGGCACGGTTCACCATTGCCGGAGAAAGTGATATAACTCAGTTTTTGGCTCTTTTTCAGCCAGGCCTTCAATCCTTCTTCAAGGTCATCCGTCGTGGGTAAATCGTCTGCGTATCCGGAAGCATCATCTGTATGTGCATAAGTCCAGCCATACTGGCAATAAACACAATTGAAAGAACACAGCTTGAAGGCAGTAGGCAAAAGATTGATGCCCAGAGAGCGCCCCAATCTTCTGGAATTGATCGGACCATAAATAACCCCCTTCTGCAACTCTAGAGTCTGCATATTCTCTCCTTACATTATAAAACGAAACTCCTTCTGGATGAGTCCTTCCCTTCGACCTTGCCCCGTACTGAGCACATTCCCCTCGACCCTGAACTCTCCCTTGAGTCCGAGCGACCTTCCTTCGACACCGAGTCTCGGGACGAGGTGCGGAGCCGAAGACAAACCGGAGGACGGGAAGACAAAGTGCCGGACGGTAAGACAGGATGAATCCTGACTAAGTCATGAGTCAATCTAAACAGCATTTGGGATTTGTCAACAGACAAAGCGGTCAGTTTCTCCACTCAAGAAGTGATGTCACGACCAATCAAGCCATGTATGGCTTCTGCTGCCAGCGAATCTTAAGTCTCCAACAATTCCGGAGAACTGGCTCTAGTCGCGGCATCGCTGCCATTCCCGGCAAACTCAACCAAAGACAACATTGATGAGTTACGACAAAATGGGGGATTCTGCCCATAGTTTCTTTCTCTTTCCTTCAGTGACATCAGCAATCGATATCTTCTCTTTTGCGGAAGGTGTCGGCTAACCGTCAATAGCCCAACGGATTATCGAAGCAAATGTGGTTAATGAAGATATTTTCTGGCGTGGCATTCTTTTTGCAACTTTCTGGGGCGACAACAAAAAACACTAAAGCCGGAGACTTAAAACATGTTAAGAAAAATAAGAGGATGCCTTCTGAAGATTCATGCCAGGGGGAGCAAGGGACTCACCTTGGTCGAGGTCTTGGTGAGCATGGTAATATTCTCCACCGGGCTTCTGATGCTTATTCCCATGATCATAACCTCGATAAGAGGAAACGAATGGGCAGACAGTACAACCAAGGCGGCGCACCATATTCACGCTAAGATCGAGGAGATCAAGAATACGCGTGACTGGACCGCGGGCGAGGATTCTGCAGAGGGGATGGCCAGAACCTGGACGGTACAGGATTATGGGTCGTTCTTGAAGAAGATAACGGTGAAGATGACGTGGGTGGAGAAGGACAGCACTCAGCACTGCGACAGTGTGGTAACCTATGAATCCTTTAACTAGAACGGGATATCACAATGATGAACCACTACCGTAACAGTGAGAGCGGAATGACTCTGGTTGAACTCCTGATAGCTTTGGTTATAAGCGGACTAATCGTCTCGGCAGGCTACGGACTCTACCTGGTTCAGCACAAAGGCTGGATCGTCCAGGAACAGATCTCAACCATGCAACAAAATGCTCGCGTAGCCATGCACGAATTGGAGACAAGGATCAGGATGTCCGGCTATGGTTTGGTTAGCGGTATCGAACCTCTCTATGCCAGCAATACCAATCCAGACACCATAATCACGATATGCCAGAACGAGCTCAATTGCGAAGCTGAGCTGACTCAGAACATGAGTTCTCCTGGTGGTGAGATGAAATGCAGCACGGACGTGAGCTGTTTCCAAGAAGACAGCTGGGCTTATATCTACGATTCGTCAGCCGACACCGGCGAGTTTTTTTTCATTCAATCCGTGGAAACCGGGGATGATGAGATCCATCCGTCCGCCAATCTCTCCAGAGCATATCCTGCCGGCAGCATTGTGATGGTACTGGATTACTACAAGTTCTATCTGGATACCACCGATAGTGACCATCCCCACCTGATCCGTCAAGCGGTGGGCGAAACGCCACAGGTATATGCCGAGAACATCGAAGATCTGCAGTTCAGTTACGGCTTGGCCAACGGAGTCTTTCTCGACGTTCCGCCTGCAGCATCAGTGGTCAGGGAGGTGATCATAGGCTTAACCGCCAGAACGGAGAGGAAGGATCTGCAATTCGAAGGGAAATACCGTCGGAGGTCCTTGACCTCAGATGTGAAAGTGAGGAACTTGGGTCTGTAAAGATTCAGGATTAAGGATTCAAGAGTAAAAAACGGGAGTTTGGAAAAACATAAAAACGAAGGGAGTAAATATGTTCAAGAGATTGAAAAATGAACAGGGATTCACCTTACTTATCTTCCTTTCTTTGCTACTGATGTTGACCATGATCGGGGTTGCGGCGGTGATGACCTCCTCCACAGACGTCGATATCGCCGGAAACGACCTTCACAGCATCAGCGCCTTCTATGCCGCAGAGGGGGGAGTGGAAAAGGCCGTCTCGGAGATCAGAACCAGCTATACCACCACCGGTTTACCTCCCAGTCCGTTGCCCAGCGGTACCTTTAACCTGGGGAACTTGAGCGTTACCTATGCTACGGTGGATCAGGGTCCGGCTACCCAAGATGTGTTGACCACCGGGGCATACAGAGGGCTGTACGCTTTGGTGAAAAATTTTACCTTGACCGCCGATGCGACCGACATGGCCAGCGGTGCCAAAACCAGAATCGTACAGGAGGTTCAGGACGCTTTGATTCCGCTTTTCCAGTTCGCGGTCTTCTATGAAAGCGATTTGGAGATATATCCTGGGCCCAATATGACCCTGGGAGGAAGGGTTCACAGTAACCTGGACATGTACCTGGGAACCCACGCTACCCTCTCCATTGACTCTTACACCACGGCGGCGGGAAACCTCTATTATGGCAGAAAACCCGGCTCCGGGCAGGGTCTGGGAACACAAGGCAACATCATGATAAAGGACCGGGATGGAGTTTACCAAAACATGAAGAATGCGGATGGAACCTATCTGGATTGTACCGATCCGGAGTGGGTCGCCAAGTCATTGGCCAGATGGGGCGGGGAGGTGGAGGATAAGTCTCATGGAATCACTGAATTGAACCTCCCGGTGGTCACCTCCGGTGATCCCATCGATCTGATTAAGAGAGGTGCCAGCAACCCATCCAGCTTCGAACATGATGCCGGCCTGAAAATCGTGGACGAAGGAGCCTGGTACAGAACGGGAACCGATACCTGGATCGACGTGACTGCCAGCCTAACTGGCGATTCAACCTTGACCACCGGCAGTTTCTACAACGGCAGAGAAGGGAAATGGGTCACCACCTATGAGATAGATATCGATAGACTCAATGACAGTCCTTATTATCCATCGAACGGGATACTTTATGCCTCTCGGGCTCAGGTGGCGGGAACGGAACAGGCGATCCGGGTGGTAAATGGAGAGGAACTGAAAAGCGCCCTGACCGTCGCTTCTAACAATCCCATGTATACTCTCGGAGATTATAACACGGTCAACAAGAAGGCCGCCGCCCTTTACACGGATGCTTTGACTATTCTGTCCAACAGTTGGGATGATTCCAAGAGCAACTGGAGCTTAGGCAGCAGAGTCGCCTCAAACACCACGGTGAATGCCGCCTTCATGACCGGCAACACCAATTCCGAAGACAATCACTATAGCGGGGGCCTGGAGAATCTGCCCCGTTTCTTAGAGAAATGGGATGGCAGGACCTTTACTTACAAAGGCTCCATGGTGGATCTGTGGTTCAGCGAACAAGCCACGGGCGTGTGGTCATACGGATCATATTACACAGCGCCGGACCGTAACTGGTCTTTTGATATGGACTTTTTGAACCCAGCCAACCTGCCGCCAGGTACTCCGCAGGTCAATGCGGTCCTTAAGGTGAGTTGGCTCCAGAAAATTGTGAGCAACTAAAAACTATCAGGAAATCGGGAGGGGGTCAGCCCCCTCCCCGAACAAAGAACGACACGAATCTCTCTTTCGACCTGCTGGCCTTCTTTCAGACCAGCCCCGCCTTGGAGTTCTCTGAGTCGAGGACTAAAGGCGGGGGAAAATGAACAGGGGATGCTTGAGTATCCCCTGTTTTTTTCTGTCACGGATGCAAGGACGGTGTCAGCTTTTTTTGTCCTAGGCGTTGTGTCACCTTGCCCTGACTTGTAACTATGCGGGTGGACATCTCCGTCTTCTTCATTCCACTGGTGGAGAACGGGACGAGGGGAGAGACAAGAACACAAAGAATTCCTATCAATGCTTCCAATCTGGCTCAAATCCCAGGAACGGCTGAATCATGCCTGATCAGTCAAGACAAACTTAACTAAGCAAAGCTTGACATTAGCGGAAGTTTGATTATTTTGAAAAAAAGGATGGAATGTTCCCATGTCGATCCGATTGAAAGAGGGCTACGTCCTAGCCAAGTGCTGTTCTCCGAATCCGGATGACTCAATCGCGGGATACTTCAGCTACAAAGGCGTGATCGTGGTGCACAAAGCTTCTTGTGGAAACCTCAAAAAGGTTGAATCCAAAAGATTGCTCACTTTGTCGTGGGACCAGATGCTGGCAGCCGAGGATAGTAAACCAGATGCGGATTATTCCCAATTGGACCAGATCGACTTCCGTATCTTACGACACCACCAGGTGGTTGGAGTGGATTACGCCTGGGTGGTAGCGGAGATGCTGAACCTTGAACCCCAACTGGTATTCGAACGTCACAGCAAACTGAAAGGCTTGAAGTTGCTGGAGAGGGTCGGGAAGGTAATGATCCAGTATCGGAAGAATATCGTTGACCATAAATGGATCAAGCATCGCAACCATACTTATTATCGAATCACACCTAAAGGAGAAAAATATTTGAATTTCTTTGTTGGCGAAAAAACCAAGCAGAGCCAATGACTCACACGGTTTGGCGTTTTCTGTGTCTAAGCATCTGAAAAACCGTTTGGATTCAAGCCTGGAGATAACAAATCATGGGATTTCTCAAAAGCCTGTTCAACAAGACGCCCAAACCAGGTAAACCTCGCCCGGTAACCGATGGGTCCTTCGACCAGGAGGTCCTTGCTCCCGGCACGCCAGCTGCGGTCAATTTCTGGTCGCCTCGCTGTCCTCACTGTCAGGTCATGTCCGGGCTTCTGGATGAGATCGGGCCGGATTATGTGGGACGGGTAGACATCTTCAAGTTGAACGTGCTCCAAAACCCAACATCCGCCATGCAATACAAGGTGCAGGGCACGCCTACCCTTGTCTTATTCCGCAAGGGAAAAGCCGTGGATCGGATCGTGGGGCTTATGCCTCTGAATCCCTTGAGAAACAAACTGGACGGTCTCGCTCGATAGAGGCGACGGCCTCAGTCCATGGCGAGAGGGAACCATCCAGGTTTTTATGCCTCGCCTCGGCATCTGCCGGTCGGTGAGATTTTTCGATAAGGAAAAAGCGGGGCAAGCATCCGGTGGGGAGTTGAACAGAGCAAAAGCATCGTCAACGAAATCTACCCCGCTTCGCTCACCATTTAAGGTGGACACATGGTTGACTTAACATAATAGGAGATGGAGGCAAAAATGACTGATAAGCGTAAAACGAAAAACATCGTCTCCGATAGAGTGAGCAGAATTCCGCGTTCTGCCATTCATGAGATGACTCGGCTGTCGATGCAGGTGGAAGATCCGGTTTCACTATCTTGGGCCAGGCCGGCTGCCGGAACACCTGAACACATTAATGAAGCGGCATGTGAGGCAATCAATAAGGGTCTGGTGAGCGGCTATTCCGCCAGTATTGGATTACCGGAGCTAAGAGAAGCTATTGTGGAGAAGCTCGACAGGGATAACAATATCAAGGCCGAGCCGTCGGAGGTTCTGGTGACCGTGGGAGCCATCGAGGGCCTGAGTGCCGCCGTCATGGCTCTGCTTGATCCGGGTGATGAGGTGCTTATCCCATCGCCCAATTACTCCACTCATGCTCAGCAGGTGGCTCTGGCTTCAGCCGTCCCGGTTTATGTCCCCACCGTAGAAGAGAAGGGTTTTAGTCTAGATATTGATGCGTTTAAAAAGGCAGTGACGAAGAAAACAAGAGCCATCATGTTCTGCACCCCCAGCAATCCAACCGGCGCAGTTTTTGACGAAAAAGAACTTCGAGCTTTGGCCCAGGTGGCTCTGGAGAATGATCTGGCCATCATGGTCGATGAAAGCTATGAATACTTCACGTTCGATGGGGCAGAGCACGTCAGTTTGGCTTCAATTCCCGAAGTGAAAGAAAGGACCGTCAGCTGTTTCACCTTCACCAAAACCTATGCCATGACCGGATGGAGAATCGGGTACGTGGTAGCCACGGCGGATTTGGTAA
>CAZPOP010000036.1:0-22173 GCA_964588305.1 uncultured Ignavibacteria bacterium | reverse complement strand
CATCTCCCAGGGGGAGGTCTTCCTTTGCTTCATGCATCAGATCGACCTTTTCTTCTTACGTGGCGGATCCGATCCCACCATGACCGGCTATCTTCTGGACCCGGAAGACATGGGGCTCTCCATCATGCCCAAAGGAATGTCATTGGATTTGACTGACCAGCGACAACCCCGAAGAGAGGGGGGGCATTTTTCCAATCTCTACGGCTGGTGGTGGGGGATTCCGGTAACCTCTCCTGACCCCGAGCTTTCTTACAGGCTGGCAAGGTTTATCACCAGTAAAGAAACTCAGGCAGAGGAATGCTCCCGCTTCGGCATGTATCCTGTCAGAAATGACGTCATAGATGACTTAGATCAAGCCTTTGATGCGCCCTGGAAGCGGGAAATCTTCAGAGTCAGTCGACTCCAATTCGACAGCGGAACCCAGGCAGCCCCCCAGCTTGCCCAATGGCCCCAGATTGGAAAGAATTATCTGGACGCCTGGTATGAGATAGCCGTGGACAAGCAGCTTCTGAATAGTAAGGAAATTTCGAAGGCCCTAGAGAAATATGCCCAGCTCAATCAAACCATCTTATCTTCTTCACCGGCTCAAGAGTAATCTTTTCACCATCGGCTTTTTCATCCCCGCTTTTCTTTACCTGGTCAGCTTCTTTGTCATCATCTTGGTTTACCTTTTGAAATTCTCCTTTTCTGAGGGAATTCCATTTCTCCAGCTTTTCTCCTCGACCGATTTCAAAGCAGCCCTCTGGAGAACCTTTTGGTTCATGGGTGTGGGAACCCCGCTGCAATTGGTGGTGGGTTTACTGCTGGCGCTTTTGATCCAGCAAAGTTTCAAGGGAGTTGGGGCGGTGAGAAGCCTGTTTATGATCCCCATCGCCATCCCCGCCCTGGTCACCGCCGTAATCATAGATTTAGTTTTTTCATATCCTTTTGGCCCCATAAATGATCTTCTATTGGGCAGACACGGGTTTTTCCCGCAGATCATAAACGTTCCGATCAATTGGAGCGGTTCCGAATTCCTTTCTCTGGGATTGGCCATCCTGGGAAAGACCTGGAGGGATATGCCCATCTCCATGTTGATCCTCCTGGCCGGACTTCAGACCATAGAAAGGGAACAATACGAGGCGGCCAGGACCATGGGCGCCAGAAGCTGGCAGGAGTTCAAATACCTGACCCTGCCGCTTCTGACTCCCGCCATCTTAACCATATTGATCCTTCGTTCCATAGAGAACTGGAAGGAGTTTGTCTTTCCCTTCATCCTGGCGCCGGCATACCCTCTTTTGGGAGTATTGATTGAAAGATTGTATCACGTGGAACAAAACCCTGCCTTAGCCGCTTCTGTGGCATTGTGCCTGGTGGCTTTGATCGGCATAACCACTCTTGTTTTCACACTGATCACCAAGATGGTGAGAAAATACTTAGTCAGGATCTGAAAATGAAGAGCCTAAGATTTATTCTCATATGTTTGGTTTTGTTTTTCATCATCTTCCCCTTATTCATGATGACCAAATACAGCGTCTCGGATCGGGAAAGTATCGTGACCGGAGGCAAATATCCGGAGCCATTCTTCCCCTTCAGTCCCACGTTGGAGATGTTTCGGGCTCTGTCGGCCAGAAATGATTTTGTGGGCGCAGGTTTTACCAGCTTGTGGGTGGGACTGCTTGCCGTTGCTTTTTCCCTGTTTTTGGGGGCACCGACCGCTTTTGCCTTGGCTCGTTTCAAAATTCCCGGCCTGGCGGTTCTTCTTTTCTTTTTGCTATCGGTCAGGCTTTTTCCCGACATCTCGGCGGTGATTCCGGTGGCCGAGCTTCTCCTCTCCCGACCCTTCTCCCTTCTGCCTCCCGTTGTCTTGGTGGGGCTGGCGCATACACTTCTCGCCCTGCCTTATACAGTCTACATTGCCAAAGGGGTATTCGAGTCCATACCCAGAGACTTGGAGGAGCAGGCTCACGTTCTGGGAGCCGGCAAGGCGCGGACCTTCTTGAAGATACTTGTGCCTCTGGCATTGCCGGGCTTGGGGGCGGCAGCCATCTATACCTTTTTCCTCTCCTGGAACGAGTTCATCTTCGCTTATTTCTTGACCTTTCAGGGAACCGAGACTACATTGCCGGTGTATCTTTTGAGAATTTTGGCCTGGTCTCCGCAGAAGAATTTCATATCAGCGATCTCACTGGTCATCTGCATTCCGGTGATCGTCTTCACCTTTCTGGTTCAAAGATACATGAAGGAGGGACTGACCGCAGGAGCAGTGAAATGAAAAGTATCTTCGTTTTACAAACTGCTAATTGGCTGGTGGCACGTTTATTGTTCCGCGTAGCCAAGCCTTCATGGCTTGGCATGAACCATCCGATTCACGTTTTGACTGGCCCATCTGGGCTTCCGCCTGATCTATGAAAAAAGGCGAAATCTCCGCAAAAAAGAGAGCTTCATGGCTGATGTCAGATTGGAAAATTTGAGCAAGAAATTCGATCAGGTGAAGGCAGTAGACCATATCAGTCTTGATATAAAAGATGGCGAATTCCTGACTCTGGTGGGACCATCCGGCTGCGGCAAATCGACCGCCTTGAGGTTGGTCGCAGGTTTGGAGAAGGTCACCTCAGGCAGTGTCTATATCGATGGGAAACTGGTCAATCACATTCCACCGCAAGAGCGGAATATCTCGATGGTCTTCCAAAGCTACGCCCTTTTCCCTCACATGAGCGTGGAATCTAATCTTGCCTTCGGACTTAAGATCAAGAAAAAAAGTCTGAAGGAGAAGATCGACAAAGTGAGGTGGGTCATAGATCTCTTAGGTCTTAAGGGTATGGAGAAGAGACTTCCCAAGGAACTTTCCGGAGGTCAAAGACAAAGGGTGGCTTTGGGCCGGGCCTTGGTTCTGGAGCCTGACGTTCTGCTGTTGGATGAACCCTTGTCCAATCTGGATGCCAAACTGAGATTGAGAATGAGAACCGAGCTAAAACGGTTGCATAAGAAAATAAAGACAACGGTAATTTACGTGACTCATGATCAGGCAGAGGCCATGACGTTAAGCGACCGCCTGGCGGTGATGAAAGACGGGAGGATTTTGCAGATCGGCACCCCTCAGGAGATTTATGAAAGACCCACTGACATCTTCACCGCCGGCTTCATCGGAAGTCCACCGATGAATTTCATCCGGGGAGGAAAACTGCCTTTCATCGGAAAAGAGGTCGAAGACATTGAGCTAAGTCGAAATGAGATCACTGTAGGCCTTCGCCCTGAGGATCTTTCCGTCTCCCTTGAAGAAAACGAGAAAGGCATCATGGGTAAAAGCAGTGTGACCGAAACCTTGGGTTCGGATAACTTTCTCTATGTTGATATTTCTGACGTGTTGATTTCGGTTCGCCTGAAGCCCGATCAAATAATCCCTGAGGAGCAAGCTGTCTGGCTTGCTCCCAACTTGGATAGAATTCACGTTTTCGACGAATCAACCGGTAAGAGAATCTGAGCCCGTGCGGCGGTCACTCGGGCCAACCCGCCGATTAGTGGCTAAACTCCAAAGAATTTGATGGAATTTGCTAAAACGAGGTTTTGAGATGTCGGTAGAAATGCCAAAATGCAAGATCACCGTGCTAAAAAGAACCATTAACCGGGACCTGATTGACGAGTATTTGGATAAAGATACGTCCAAAGACTTTGGCCCATGTGACCGTTTTGTGGATGGTCAGGAGTTTATCGTAGACGGCTATTCGGCCGAGGTGCCGGAGGGTTTCTGTGCTTGGGCTTGGGCAGACATGCGCAGGGACATATTCAGTGTTGCCGCCGGAGCCGACATGCCTGGAATGAAACAGAAAGGCACTGTCATTGCCGGCTGCACGGATTGGTTTAGACCGGTGATCTTCAAGGTGGAGAAAATGGATTAGGCCGTAGGGCGGGTTCATCCTGCACTTCGTCCTGAGACTCAGTGTCGAAGGAAGACCTCAGGGTCGAGGGAAGACTCAGTGTCGAAGGAAAGAGATTAACCCTGACTTCGTCCCGATGGACTCAGTCCGAGGGAAGGGTACCCATGCTCGTTCCGCCAAAGGCTGGGAGCCCCGCCTACGAGCTAAACTAGAGGTAGCCGCAGGCTTCAGCCTGCGCAGGTTTGAGTTTGCGAGTTCTAAAGAGTTTCTGGCTGCAACCTGAAGTTTGTTGCTACCAAAGCAAATCGCAGTCTTCAGATACATTCATAGGGAGGAGAAATGAAAGTAGTTGATTTTAACGACGTAAAGGCTGAAGAGGTAAAGGAGCCCGGGAGCAAAGATGTTACGGTAAGATGGTTGATCTCTGAAAAAGACGGTGCCCCAAATTTCGCCATGCGCCTATTCGAGGTGGAGCCTGGTGGATTCACCCCCTATCATACACATTCCTGGGAGCATGAGGTCTTCGTATTACAGGGGAAAGGAATCCTGGTTACCGAGGAAAAGAACTTTCCTTTGAAAAAGGATGATGCTGCCTTTGTTCCGCCTGATAAAAAGCATCAATTCAAAAACGATTCCGATGAAAAATTCACCTTCATCTGCGTGGTGCCGATAGAAAAGCGACCTTGACCTCCTCCCCTTTTTCCCCCTCTCCACCAATGTGGAGAGGGGGACAGGGGGAGAGGTTAGAGAACTAAAATGACCACCCTTAAGAACATGGAGAAACGTTTTGGAATTCCTGGTGAATTGAGTATGTCCTACTCCATGAACCCTTCCGAGTTTCAGAATCTGAAAGACAGCATGAGGGATGGACGGGAATCGGACGTAACCTTGTTTATTTTTAAAGAGGGCAGAGTCATCGTCATCGCCAAGCCCTGGTATCCCAAAGGGCTTTACCGGGCTCCCAGCGGGGGATTGAAGCCAGGAGAGGATTTGGAGCTTTGTGCCAAAAGAGAAGCCTACGAGGAGACGGGGGCAAAAATCAAGTTGGAGAAATACATCTTAAGAATTCGTGTTACCTTCACCTGCAACCAGGACAAGGTCAATTGGACCTCGCACATCTTCACCGCCAAATATCTTTCCGGCGATCTGAAGCCCATTGACACAAGGGAAATAAGAGAGGTCGGTCTTTTGAGCCTGGATCAGCTTGCCGCCTTGAAGAAAAGACTCTTGCAGAGCGATTCAGGAGGGCTACACTACCGTGCGGCACTGACCGAAGCCGCGATAGCAAAAATCCGTGCCGCGGCGTGACGATGCCTGCACTATTTTGAGTCCCGCCACAGGCGGGACCAGGTGCTGCTCTCAGACGGACGTTATCCCTCGTCTTCCCTCCACCTCCATTACGAAGACTCGTCTGGGAAAGCGTTCAGCCGGAGCACAAAGACGTTATCGTAATAGGCCTATGATTAACGCCGCAATAGAACTGGATAACCGCCTCCAAAACAAAAGGGCGTCGGTCCTTCCAAAAAAACATAGCTAATCAAATAGACAACGTCACCTATGTCCACACCTGCGTCCCCATTCACGTCTCCAGCTTCAAACGGGATGGGTGGACCGGTACCTCTAAATAGGTAATTGATCATGTACGCAATGTCACCGATGTCAACCGTCCCGCTCGCATCTGCGTCGCCTGCCAGGTAGATGGTGAAAAACTGATCGCTTTCATCCCAGGGATCGCCATCGTCTGCATCCGAAACCATCACCAGGCACTCATCTGATACAGCATCGGGTATTATCCAACTGTGCGTTCCATCATTGTCCGTGCTCTCCTCTATGGTCTCCCAGCTTGTCCCTCCGTTGATCGAGTACTCGATCTTGACAGAGGGAAACGGCGCGCCTTCGAAGAACCAGGTGATATCCCGAGTCTCCCCGATACACCAGTGCTCGTCACCGTTGGGCGAGGTGACCTCGATGCGAGGAGGTGCCACAATCAACACTATCTGGGTGCTGTGCTCTATCTCCTTTTCCGCCTTCGACATCTCTGCGCCGGTAATGATGATGGTGACCACACAAGGAGGAGTGGATTCATCCGTGTAAAAAGTCAAAATTGATGTGTCAGTCGGCACTACGGTGGCTGGATCGAAGTCATATGTGGTGTTTGCCGGAAGACTGTCTTCTTCTAAGGTCAAAGTGCAGGGCGAGCTGAATCCCCACAACGACTCCAAAATCACGTCACAGTCAACAGACTCTCCCGGGTTGACCTCCAGAGTCTCTGGCTCGGCTTCGATGGTGAAGTCTGCCGGGGGAATGATCAAGACCACCTGGGTACTATGCTCGATCCCCTTAGACATCTCCGTACCGGTTATTATGATGACGCTGGTACCGGGAGGAGTGGAGACGTTTGTGTGGAAGGTCAGAACTGAGGTGCCAGTTGGTACCACCGTGGCTGGATCGAAGTCATAAGTCGTATTTGCCGGTAAACTGTCTTCTGCCAGCGTCAAAGTGCAGGGCGAGCTGAATCCGTACAACGACTGCAAAATCACATCACAGCCGATTGACCCGCCAGCGGCCACTACCAGGGTTTCTGGCTCGGCTTCGATGGTGAAATCCGGCGGGGGAGTGACGACCAGCACCACTGGGGTGCTGTGCTCTATCCCGTTCTTGGCCCCGGACATCTCCGTGCCAGTTACCATGATGGTGCTGGTGCCCGGAGGAGTCGTGACCTGCGTGTGGAAAGTCAAAACTGAGGTGTCAGTCGGCACCACCGTCGCTGGATTGAAATCGTAAGTCGTATTTGCTGGCAAACTGCCTTCTGCCAACGTCAAGGTGCAAGGCGAACTGAACCCATAAATGGATTCCAGAATCACGTCACAGCCGATGGACTCTCCTGCCGTCACCGTGACGGTCTCCGGCTCGGCTTGGATGGTGAAATCCGGCTGGGGAACGATCAATATTACCTGCGTGGTGTGCACTATCCCATCCTTGCCCCCCGGCATCTCTGTGCCGGTTATGATGACGGTACTGGTCCCCGGAGGAGTGGATGCGTCTGTGTGGAAGCTCAGAATCGAGCTGCCTGTCGGCACCACTGTCACCGGGTCGAAGTCGTAAGTCGTGTTTGCGGGCAAACTGCCTCCATCTAACGTTAAGGTGCAAGGCAGATCGAATCCGAATTGAGATTCCAAGGTTATCGTGCAGGTTGTATCCGTGCTGATCGGAACGATAAGGGTTTCCGGTTCTGCGCTGATAGTGAAATTGCTCACCGTAAAGAAGGCATCGCTCTGGTCGGACGGATCACCATCATCAGAATCTGCAACCTTTACCAGGCCTTGATCGGTGGAGTAGGAGTGCGGGATTATAGTTTCGTGGACCCCGTCGTTTTCCGTTCCCGAAACCACCGGATCCCAGTTTGCTCCTCCATCTTCCGATATGAAGATGTCGACTGATCCGGTAAAGCAGATCGAGCTCCAGGTGATGGACAGGGAGGCTCCTGCGACAAAGACCTCTCCGCCATTGGGATAGGTAACGGTGATGGTCTCATCTGATATGTTGAATGGACCATTGCTTGCGTCGCTAGGATCGCCGTCCGCCGCATCCGAGATCTTGACCAAGCAATTGGTGGAAGGTGTGCTCGGCACGGTCCACGGATGAACACCGTCATTCTCAGTGCTCGAGATAATCTCAATCCAGTTACCGCCTCCGTTGGTCGAATACTGTATTTTGACGTCATCCGTGAACTCTTCTGATAACCAGGTAATGTCATGGTTGTCTCCCACGCACCAGACCTCACCTCCGTTAGGCGAGATGACCTCAATTCGCGGCGGTCCCACCCATATGCATAAAGGCATATGATCTCTGGGAATGTAAACCTGGGCATCGTGTCTGGTGTAAGAAAGCTTGGTGGTGGGGGGCCACCAGGTGGTGTCTATACAGATGTGCATGGTATCCTCAACGGTGAGGGTCAGGGTGGCGAGCAGAGTTCTGTATCCCTCCCACCATCTTCGATTGCTCGGTGCGCTGGGAATCATGCTCAGCCATACATGCGGTGGAGTGAAGACGGAATCATCCCCGAAGTAAAACCAGGAACTGTCACTGGTCATCATGAGGAGGATGGTTGACCATTCCAGCCCTTGGAACTGCGCCGCCAGCAACGCCATCCGGTTGCTGTCCAACTCGGATGGTTGAAAGTGACGCCAAATGCTTCTGGGAAATCTGGGGTCATAGGGATTCATGGCGTTCTCATTCCAGTAGCCAGATAGGCTGCAATAGGCGCTTGGATTGCTCGGGGTCAAGCCAAGAGGAATGGCAAAAGTTGCGATTGAGTCTTGCACCCATTTGCTCTCCGATTCCCACCAAAAAGTATTGGAATCGTGGGTCACCAGAAGGGGAACATACAAAAAGCAGGGAAACGCCTCGCCTGGATTATTGATGCAGGTTGTGTCACAGGTTCCCCCAAAACAGGAGATAAAACAGGTATCCGTCTCTGGCCAGGGGACCACATACAGGGTGTCGCAAAGGCCCAGGTCGAGCGTATCCTCAGGGCATTGAGCCCAGGAAAGATTGAATACAACGAATACCGACAGGACGACTAGAAGAAAAAGTCTTTGTCTCATTTCGTTCCTCCTTTCAAAAAAAGAACCCAAGAGACTATTCTGGTTTTCTGTCTGAGCGTTCTTCACTTCCAGTTGCGGAGATTTAGTTACATTTCAAAATAACAAAAACGAATACATAAGTCAAGCGAAAAAACATAGACAAGAAGCCGTATTTTCCACGGAATAATCCAGATTGCAATGTCCAATTCCACCCAACAAAGAGCTTGACAATTCTGTTTAGCTAACATATGTTGGCTAAACGTGTTCCAGACAAGAGAAGTACCATCGGCTCCGGAGAGGTAATTGGCAGCCAAAGTGGGTAAAGCCCGTCAAAAGCTCAAAGCGGGAGTACCAAAGTGCTAAGGAGAATCTTGTGCATCAGTTCAATCCTGGCGCTAGTTCCGTCTATAGCCTTCTCCGGAATGGATCTGGCTCTGAAACTTGGAGCGGGATTGAAGCATTACGACAACCGTTTAGAATATAGCCGCTATCGAATCCTGTTGGGTTTGGAGGCGGGGGCTAAGCTCTACGAACAACAGTATATACTTGTCAAGTTGAAGGGAGACGGTGAGTTCAGTTACGGTTGGTATGATTACAAGAATATGGAAAACATCAGTACCTGGGGCGTTGCCGCGTTATTCGACATATTCCCTGAGATGGCGTTGAATCTGAGCAGGATAGTGCAACCATGTCTCGGGGCAGGACTGACCTTCGGACTAGAGAGCACAAGATATACTGAGAAGGGAATCAGGCAATACGACTATAGCGGTCTCTTCGTGGGGACTTATGATATGAAAAGCACCTATCGTGATCAAATATATGGCTTCATGGTCCAACCCAGCCTGAAACTCTTAGCAGAGCAAGCCTTTGCCAGGGGAGCCGTCAAATACCGTTATCTCCTGGACCGCGTGCATTACGAGTGGAAGTGGGATAGCCAGAAATACACCAGCGGAAACGAAGATTACTCGGGCCAATCCATAGATATAGTTTTCTCAGTTGGAGTCAACCTGGGATATTACATGCTGGAAGCGGGGCTGCAGGCCGAAAACTGGGTCTTTAAACACGAAGATAGCAAGGAGTGGCCCCCATGGCCTGAGGATTGGGAATATATGCTCTTCGGCAGAATACACTTCGGCCACTAATGCATAAGACTGCAGTCGACCCGGGGATGTGTTATGAGACTAGGTGACGGAGGTCCCCACCCGTGTTCGGGTGCCCGCCTGGGTTAACATCCAGAGGGCAGCACAATAGGCAAGGTGCTCGTGACAGGCCTGTTAGGCCGTCTAGCAGAGCGGTGATGGTCCATCAAGAAAGAGAAAATTGATCAGATAAATCACGTCACCTGTATCTACCTCCCCATCCAGGTTCACGTCCCCAGCTTCAAGGGGAGCAGGTGGGGATCCATTCATAAACAGATAATTAATCAAATATACTACGTCGGCAATGTCGACCACTGCATCCGCATTGGCATCGCCCGCCAGAAAGATGGTGAAAAGGCTGTCGCTCTCATCATAAGGATCACCGCCAAACGCATCTGAAATCCTGACCAGGCAGCGATCTGAGGGAGTATCCGGCACAGCCCACAAGTATGAACCGTCATTTGCCGTCGGATTTTCAATAGGCAACCAGCTTATCCCGGTGTTTATAGAGTAATCTATTTTGACCGGAGCAGGAAAGCCTTCCGGATCCCAGGTGATCTCCTCACTCTTCCCAACACACCACTTCTCTCCTCCGTCGGGTGAAGTAACTAGGTGGGGAGTAGGGCCGACTCTTATACACAGTGGCAGACCATGTCTGGGAAAATAGTTGTTGAAGTCCCGCCTGGTGAACTGAAGATAGGTGCTGACGGGGGGCCACCACATGCTGTCCATACAAACATGCATAGTGTCTTCGATTCTGAAGGTTAGCGTGGCAAGTAAGGTTCTCTCTCCCTCCCACCATTTACGAAACGTCGAGCTATTCCCGAAAGAAGCCAGCCAGAAACGCGGCGGGATGAATACCGAATCTAAACCCCCTTCATAGGACCACCAAGAGCTGTCACTGCTCATTAGAAGGATGGCATCCCATTCAAGCCCTTGAGACTGCCCCGCCAAGCAAGCCATGCGGTTGCTATCCAATACAGAGGCGTGAAAGTGACGCCAGACACTTCTGGGAAACCTGGGATCATAAGCATTCATGGCATTCTCGTTCCAGTAGCTCGATAAGCTGCAATAGGCAGTCGGATTAGTACGAGTCCAAGCAAGAGGAACAGTAAAACATTCAATGGAGTCCTGTACCCATTTGCTCTGCTCTTGGAACCAAAAAGTATTTGAATCGTGGGTTACCAGGAGGGGAACGTACAAAAAGCAGGGAAAGTTCTCACCCGGATTATTGATACAGGTAGTATCACATTGCCCCATAAAATCGCAAGCAATAAAACACGTATCCATCTCAGGCCAGGGAACTACATGGAAGGTATCGCAGAAACCCAAATCCCATGAATATCCAAGGTAGCCGGAGTCAGCGCCGCAGCAATTGTCTTCCACCAAGTCCCCAGGACAACAAGGAAACTGACCCCAGGAAGAATTGGTGAAAGCCAATACCACTATCACCGCCAACAAAAAATAAAAAAACTTTTTCATCTCTCTGCTCCCTTCACAACTCCTTATGCTTCCTCTTATACATTATGACTCCGACTAACAACGCGGCGCTGGTCCATCAAGAAAGAGAAAATTGATCAAATAGATCACATCACCTGTATCTATCTCCCCATCCAGGTTCACGTCGGCAGCTTCAAGGGGAGCTGGTGGGAATCCACTCATAAACAGATAATTAATCAAATATATTATGTCGCCAATGTCGACCACTGCATCCGCATTGGCATCGCCCGCCAGAAAGATGGTGAAAAGGCTGTCGCTCTCATCATAAGGATCACCGCCAAACGCATCTGAAATCCTGACCAAGCATCTATCTGAGGGAGTATCCGGTATAGTCCAAAAATATGACCCGTCATTGGGGGTAGGACCTTCAATAGGCAACCAGCTTATCCCGGCACTGGTGGAGTAGTCTATCTTAACCGCAAGGGGAAAACCTTCCGGATCCCATGTGATCTCCTCGCTCTTCCCCACACACCACTTCTCTCCGCCGTTGGGTGAAGTGACCCAGTGAGGAGAAGGGCCAACCCATACGCAGAGTGGCAGATTGTGCCTCGGAGAGTAGTATCGCGCGTCAAGGCGGAAGAATTCGAGATGGTTCCCGGGGGGCCACCAGGTGCTGTCCATGCAAACATGCATAGTATCTTCGATTCTGAAGGTCAGGGTGGCAACTAAGGTCCGCTCTCCTTCCCACCACCTGCGATTCGCAGGTTCAGTTTTAACGAGCCCCAGCCACATACGTGGTGGGGTGAACACAGAATCGCCGGCGAAGTAATACCAGGAGCTATCACTGACCAGATGAAGGATAGCAAACCATTCAAGACCTGGATTCTGGCCGTAGAGCCAAGCCATCCTGTTGCTGTCCAGTTCGGAAGGCTGAAAATGGCGGAAGATGCTCCTGGGAAACCTGGGATCATAAGGGTTCATGGTATTCTCGTTCCAGTAGCCAGACAGGCTGCAATAGGCACTCGGATTCGTCCGAGTCCAGACGAGAGGAAGCACAATGGCTGAAATCGAGTCCTGCACAAATTCACTCTCCGCCTCCCACCAAAAGGTATTCAAATCGTGGGTCACCAGAAGGGGAACATACGAGAAGCAGGGAAACTCCTCACCTGGATTGTTTATACAGATTGTGTCGCAAGACCCCCCAAAACAGGAAATAAAACAGGTATCCGTCTCTGCCCAGGGGAGAACGTGCAAGGTATCGCACAGACCCAAATCCCATGAATATCCATCTTTGCCGGAATCAGCACCGCAGCAATCGGTTCCTACCGAGTCTCCAGGATAACAAGGAAATTGAGCCGGCGAAGGATCGGTGAAAACCAATACCACTATCACCGCCAACAAACAAGAAAAGAGTCTTCTCATTTTGCGGCTCCTTTCGGAAAAGAGAATCTTAAGAGACTTTTTGGTCTCCTGCCGAAAAGCTTTCCCGTTTTAGCAAATTGAAGTATTTCTATGAGGAAAGATAATACCAGAAATGTATAAGTCAAGCAAAAAAGTTGAAGAAGAATCCAAGAGAAAGTGCGGCGTCCACACTTCAGGTCGGGATGCCCTCAACTTCAACTAGTCGGGGCTGGGGTTCACCCCGAAGGGAACCCCCGACCAACATTAAGCTTTTGTACCTCGAAGATATCTTTATTGCTTCAGTTTCACGATGGTCACTCCGGAGCCACCTTCGTCCCATTCGCCCAATCTGTACTCTTCCACCCGGTGATGGTGGCCCAGGAATTCGCCGATCTTTTTCCGCAGGGCACCGGTGCCCTTGCCGTGAATGAGAGAGACCTGGGAAAGACCGGCTAAGTAGGCATTATCTAAATATTTATCCACCACATCAAAGGCTTCCTCTGCCAGAAGTCCTCTTAGGTCAATTTCCGGAGAGACATGCGGAACAGTATATTGAGTTCCCATATATTCTGATCCACCCTCAACTTTTTCTGTATCCTCGATCCGGCTGAGCTCGCTTTCCTCTACGGTGTAGGTTATGTCTCCCGCCAGCACTTTGATTCTTCCCGAGTGTTCATCTTTTTCCAAAACGTCTCCTCTGATGCCCAGAGCCTCGATCCACACAGCATCGCCCGGCTGGATGATTCCCAGTCTCCTGACGACTTTTTCCTCGAATTTTTCCAGCTCCTTTTCTATCGAAACCTTCTTATCCTCCAGCACATGATGAGCCTCTTTGACCACCTGTTTTTCAGCCTGAGTCTTTCTGATTAAAGCGATGAGCCTCTCCAGCTCCACCCTGGTGGTTTCCACCATATGTTTCGCTTCTTTTAAAGCGTTTGTCTTTAAGTCCTTTTCCTTGGACTCCAGTTTCTCCAGCTTGTCTTTGTAGAGACTCACCAGCTCGTCGGAAACCTTCATCTTTTGGTCCAGGACTTTTCGGTTCTCCCTGACCGTCTTCAAATCCTTTTCCAAACTCTCCAGAAGAAGACCCACATCCCTTTCCTCGCTTCCCACAAGCTCTTGAGCTTTTTCGATTACCTCCCGGGGCATTCCCAATCTCTGGGCGATTTCTATGGCGTAGCTTGACCCGGGATAGCCGATCTGGAATTGGTAAGTTGGGGTTAAGGTCTCCTTGTCAAATTCCAAAGAGGCATTTCTTATCTGAGGATATTCTTCGGCTAAGATCTTCAGCGCACCGTGATGGGTGGTGACGATCACCTTGGCCTGTCTTTTTATTAATTGGTCTATTATGGCCTCACCCAAAGCCACCCCCTCCTTGGGATCAGTCCCTCCACCCAACTCATCCAACAATACCAAAGTCTCGGAGTCGGAATCCTGGATCGCTTTTTTGATCTCTCTCATATGGGAAGAAAACGTGGAAACGGACATCTCGATCGATTGCTCGTCTCCGATGTCTGCATATATCTTCTTGAAAAGGCAAATCTCAGAGTGGGGCCCGGCTGGCAGGTGAAGTCCGGAAAGGGCCATCAGGGTCAAAAGACCCACGGTTTTTAAAGCGACGGTCTTTCCGCCTGTGTTGGGCCCGGTGATGATCAGGGTGGTGTACTCTTTGCCCAAACTTAGGCTGAAAGGAACTGCGCTCCTCCCTTTTCCCTCCCCCTCTTTTTCTGCACCGGCTATCTGAAACGAACCAAAAGAGAGGTCCAGCAGGGGATGCCGGGCTTCGATCAAATTGATGTAGCCCTGTTCGTTCAAAACAGGGGGGCTGCCCTCGTAGTCAGACGATAGCTTGCCCTTGGCATAAACAAAATCCAGCCTCTGCAGAGCTTTCACCGTGATTCTCAGGTCCGTCAATTCGGCCCGGATCATGCCGGTGATCTCCTTTAAGATTCTATCGATCTCTCTTTCTTCCTCCAGGGTCAACTCCCTCAGTTGATTATTCAGCCCCACCACCACCAGAGGCTCGACAAAGAGGGTGGCTCCGCTTTTGGACTTATCGTGCACGATTCCCCTCTGTTGGAAAAACTCCGCCTCGTCCATGGGTATCACGTATCTTCCGTCCCTTATGGTGATGATGTCATCCTGTCTGGGGCCCTTAATCTTCCGGGCGCCTATCATCGACTCGAGTTTGTCCAACAACCTGTTTCTGACCGTCTTCTTCTGGTGGCGTACATCTGAAAGCCTTCCCGAGGCGGAATCCTTTATCTCTCCGGACGGATCCACCGCTTTGTTTATAGCCGATTGTATCTGATCGAAGCTTCTTAGTTGTGAAACCAGCTCAAAGATGTTGGGATATTTTTCTTCTCTGGGTTTTATGAACTCCAGAAGCGCTCTTGAAACCGCCAGAGTCTCCCCGATGTCCAACAGCTCTTTTGGCTCGAGACGGGTTCCCTCGATTTCTCCCTTTTTCAAAGACTGTCGAATGTCCTTAATCGACGTGAGAGGGAACCGCTCTTCATACCGGAGAATCTCCCTCAACTCCGTGGTCTCTCTTTGTTCCTTTTCTACGGTCTCCTTATCCTTGCCTGGAGAAAGACAGCGGCAGAGCTCCTTACCCCAATCGGAGAGACAGCGGGAAGACAGCATATTCTTTATCTTGTCGAATTCCAGAACTGCTAAAGTATGTTCATCCATCTTTCGTTTGTTCAGAGTTTTCGATATGTGTAAAGGCGGAAAAACAAATTCCCAACAGACAACGCACAGGATACCAGACGAAATCGTTACTATCTGTTGGGAAAGGGACTACACTTATCACCGAATACCTTTGGACTTCTTCATCTATCTTCCAAAATAGTACTCCATGGCATGGACGATTCTTCTCACATTGTCATCATCCTGGCTGGGGTGGGTCTCCAAGGCGGCCTTTATCTTGTCTACCAGAAGGGGACTCTGGGGATGAAGGAACGTGCTTCCCTCATAGATCAAAGGGACAACTCCCCTCATGCCCGGTCCGAAGAAGGATGAGTCCAGCTCGTCCACGAATGAATCCGGCACAGGCAGAAATATCAACAAGAAAAGTACGAACCCGAGCAAAACCCAGCCTTGAAATACCCCCACCACCGCCCCTCCTATCTTGTCCACGTTTCCCAGAGGACGAAGCGAAGCCACCTTATAAAACATGTTGCCCAACAACTTGGCAGCAATATAAACTAGGACGAACATGAAGATGAAGCTCAGGAACACGACCATGATGGCGGACACCCTCATGTGCTGCAAGAGCTTGCTGGTGGTCCAGTCGACATAACTGATGGAGAAAATCACCCCGGCCATGAGGGCCACCGCGCCAAGCAATCCGGCAAAAAAGCCCCTTTTGGTGCCAATGAAAACGGCGACCAACAAGAGTCCCAAAAGAACATAATCTGCCACGTTCATTGCTCTCCCCTCGCTTTCTTTCCGCTTCCGGCAGGAACCTTACGATTCAAGCCTTTGACGGGATTCGCCCTTAGCTTAGAGCTCCTCATCTCTTCAGCAAAGGTAAACAGTTAAGGGCCGGTTGGCTCCAAAAAGACAACACGTTACCTCCTGATTTTGGGGTAACGTGCCATCTTTTCGACATCAGTTTAAATCTCATTTTGCCCACTCATATGGATGCCACCGCTCTTTGGGCAGACGGAAACCATCTGCTTGCACCAAAAAACCATGGGCAAAGGCTTATTCTCTGCATAGGACCCTGGTGCGAGTCAACCCAGAAACTCCGATATGAAATCACATATCCACACTCTCCGGACAGGACTGCTTCTTTAAGACATTGATAGTCATTCGGCCAAAGACTGCAGTCTGGACGAAACCAACTGATTGACCTTCTTCCCATCCGCCCTCCCCGCAACCTTGGGCATCAAAGCCTTCATCACCCTGCCCAGATCGGAGACGGCCGAAGCGCTTACCTCCTTTATGGCCTCATCGACAACTTGGAAGAGCTCACCCTCCTCCAATTGCTTTGGCATATACTCCCAGATTAACTCCAATTCCGCCTTCTCTTGGGCGACCAGATCCTCCCTTCCTCCCTTTTCAAACTGCTCTATAGAGTCTTTATGCCGTTTAACGGACGATGACAAAACCGCAATCACATCCTCATCCGAAAGCTCAGCGCCTTTTTCGATCTCCTTATACTTAATCTCCGATCTTAAAAGCCGGGTCACGGTTAATCTGACCTTGTCCTTGGAAAGCAAACCTTTCTTCATGTCGTCGGCGATTCTGTCCTTAATACTTTTCTTTGACTCACCTTGGACAGGCCTTTCTTCCTTTGCGGACATCAATCAGAATTCCTCTCGTCGTCTGTTTTTTCTTCTGGCTGCAGCCAGCTTCCGCTTGCGGCGCTCAGATGGCTTCTCAAAATGCTGATGTTTTCGTATGTCTGCCAGAAGACCAGACTTCTCACAAGATTTATTGAATCTGCGCAAAGCTCTCTCGAAGGTCTCGTTATCCCGAATTACCACATTGGTCATCTCATCTCAAACCCCCTTTCTTTTCCATGTGTTCTTCCACTCCTTCACTTAAACATTATATCAAACATTTCCCTACTTGTCAAGAAAGATTTGACGATCTCGTCCGATTTTTCCTCAAAACCTCGACCCCCAGTCCATCTTTCTGGTCTAACATTGCACTAATCAATAGGTTACGATCGCCCGCCAGGCCTGGAATCCCCTCCGTCCGCCGAGGACCTCCTCTCCTGCCTTTTCTCCACAGGAGAAACGACGAATATCTTATCTCATACCTTCTCCATCCCAGCAGCCGGAATTCTTGATAACCATCAGTGTACCACATAGTTACCAGGGAGGCACATTCATCAGACTATCGCAGCGACCTATCTTTGTTCGCCACAAAGCGGGTATTGGCACGAGTGCCCCTCACCGGCGGATATCGTTGCCCATTGGGGGCACCGCCTCCCGGACGGGCGCTGCACTTTTGACTCTGTAAAGGAGGACCAAAGGAAAGGGCCAGGAGATTAGATCCCTGACCCCGGCAAAGCTAGCTTCTTGTCTTTCTTCTCGTCACCGCAGGGATTGGGTACCCTCCGGCGGGCTGGGTCTCTCAGTTCCAGGTGGGAAGAGGAAACTTTCGAGAGTGAAACTTCAAAATCTCGGAGAGCCGATCGTACACGAAGTTGTCGTGCCCCGCTGCAAAACTCCCATAGCCCGGATATTCCACGTAAGTGTTTTCAATCCCATACTGAGAGAGAAGCTGATGAAAGGCCCTTGCTCCCTCATAAAGCTTCAGTTGGTCTTGATCCCCGCAATCGAAATATACATTCAGTTTCTCGAAACCACCGCCTCGATTATTGATGAGCAGGGTCCTTACGTCATGTTGGGACATCCATCTATCCCATATCTCAGAGCCCGGAGAGATGATTCTGGTGGAATCGAAAGGCAAATCAACTCCGTATTTTCTTGCCCCGATTCTCAACACCTCGAAAAAGCAAGGATCATCCGGATTGCTATCAGCCGTATCATGAGGGGAGAAAGCCGCTGCCATAGCGAAGAGAACGGAGGTCAGGGGTTTTTCCCAAGAAGGAAGGGGAGTGAGGGTCTTGTAGCTGGAATTCGAGAAATCGTCGTCGGCAATTCCATTCTCCCTGAATACGTCGTCAATCATCTCCTTGGTTAAAAACGACTCGAAGGATAGAAACGGACTCATGGCACTCACCGATCCAAACAGGGTAGTATCATAATGCAAGGCGATCCTGAACGCACCGTAACCCCCCATGCCGTTTCCGCTTATGGCCCGGTACCTTGTATCCACGAGTATCTCATCTGTGACCGGATCCTTTTGGGCCACGGTATGGAATATCGTATCGATCATAGGGATGATTTCATTTACGATATGCTGTTCGTACCTGCCTATTAAATCCGAATTGGTATAAAAACTTCCGCCCAGAGAATTATATCCATCCGGCATCACAATTATCATAGGCTGGATCTCTCCCTCGGCAATCAGGCGATCGGCTATCTGCTGAACCTTGTAAACATCGGTAAACGTCTTATAATCACCCCAGAGATCGTGGAGCAAATACAAGACCGGAAAACCTCTCCCTGAAAGAGCAAAGTGACGCTCCAGATCGTATTGTGGTGGCAAATAAACATGTAGCCCTTTTACGTACGCATCGCCCAAGATATTTCCCTGCAAACTCCTGAATTCCTGAGGGGGCAAATCCCAGGGTTCGCGAAATTCGTAAGTGGTCCTCAGGGGATTCTCCCTCTTTCCGCAACTCACCAGGATTGAAAAAAACAAAACCAAAAACAAAAATCCGATAAACGCCTTTCTCATTTTTTTTCTCCTCCCTTCATGCTCAAGCCGCAAATCTCACTCAAACCGGGATAAATGGTGAAGCATAACTTGACTAAAATCGATAGGTTAAAGAAAAACAGGATGAATGCAGAACCATCTTGTAATCTCCGGGCAGATTGTCGAATAGCCCATCCTGATTCTCATCTGCAATGCTGGTTACCTCAGTCTTCCGGTGGGCGATCAGCGCATAACTGTACCCAAACTCGAATGATTCTGACACATAAGAGATCCCCAGGCTGAAAGAATTCTTATCTCCCACATCAGGAATCAGAAGGTTGGCAGTAGAATTAGGGATGGGCGATGTTTCAAAAAAGTAGCCACCTCGGATCCGCAGGTTTTCACCAAAGAGGTATTCTCCTCCTACGCTCAGCTTAGTGATATCATCCCAGTTGAAGAGGAGTTTGGATTCTTCTGGAGACCAGACATACCACAAGGTATCATCAATCATGACCGAATCAACAAAAAAATCCTCCGAATCCAGGTATTCCAGTCGAGACCAGCTGGTGGAGCTGACGTCGAAAGTAAGGGTGAGTCTCTCCCAGGGTCTGAAGGCAGCGCCAATCCCCAGATTGCCCGGCAGGGAAAGTGTGGATTCGAAATCTTCATTTGAATATTGATGGGCGGTCCCGTCAAGGAACGGATCGGAATAGACTTTGGGAAAGTATATATCAAGATCCAAGGTGCCTTCCAAGTCTATGTCAACCGGGCTCATGTAGGAGAGTCCAAATTGAAGCTTTGAACTGGCCTTGTACAATAGTCCGACATTGAACCCCATCCCCCAACCATCGGTCTCCAGATCAGAGTCCACCGGGAAATACTCGTAAGGTCGAGGAAGATCAATGCTGGGAGACAGAACGACCCTTCTCAATTCGAAATCCGCTCGCTGAACGCTCAAGCCTGCACCCAGGGAGAGCTTACCATCCATAAAATCTCTGGCCACCGTGGGATGAAGGTCCCAGATGAGTACGTAAGTCCGGTGGTCATATTCGGGATAGGGGGCTACATTGCCATACTCGTCCGGAGGGTTATAAACATCCCACCTGGCGTTGAGTTTGTAAGGAACGAAAAAGGCCAGCCCCGCGGATAAGCCTTCAGTTTCGGCGAACCTGTAAAAGAACGAACCGCTCGGCAGGAATAAAGCTCGATCCTCCGGATAGTACGTTACCTTCTCGTACCCCACGGAGTAAACATCTCCACCCTGGCCGAGCTCAACTTTGGGAGTAAACTCGGGACGAAAATTGTAGGTGTAAAGATCTGCGCTAAACTCATGGTTGGTCAGGTGTGAAAGTCCTGCAGGATTCCAGAAGCAGGCACTCCAATCGTCAGCTAATCCCCTGAAAGCTCCGCCCATGCTGAGAGCCCTGGAACCAACGCCAGGAAGGGCAAAACCGCCACCTCCGACTGCAGTGGCACTAAAAAGAACAAGTAACACCAACGAAGACAAAAAAACAAGGTTATAGCGACTCTTCATTTCTCACCTCACGGTTTAGTGTTTTCTTAACGTCCTCCTTCAGCAAACAATCTCGGCTTTTCGATTCTGAATTCGAAAAACCAGGATATTCCACACAAGTTTTGAAAAATTACAACATAATCCCCTCTTTGTCAACAACTTTTTTATCCCCTTCGAAAAAAATTGTTGATACACCCCGATGATCCCACAAGCCCACCTAAAGCGGCGCCTAAGCCTTTAAGGAGCCTCGCACTTGAGGGGGAATGCGAAAAATCACGGTGCATTCAAGGGGCTCAATGAGAGTGGGCAGATGTCGCCCCAAGAAGATTCTGTCCACGGAATGAAAAACTGAAAAACGGTTGCTAAAGGCCGGAAGGTTTCGTATATTAATCAGTCTGGTCCAAAAGAAGGTGGGTGCCACTTGGCTGACAAATCCATCAGCATCAAGGGGGCAAGAGAACATAACCTAAAGAACATCAACCTGAAGATACCCAGAGATAAGTTGGTGGTGATCACTGGGTTATCCGGCTCGGGCAAATCCTCGTTGGCCTTTGATACCATCTATGCGGAAGGTCAAAGGAGATACGTAGAGTCCCTTTCTGCCTACGCCCGGCAGTTCTTGGGGATGATGGAAAAGCCGGATGTGGACTTCATCGAGGGACTTTCCCCCGCCGTTTCGATCGAGCAGAGAAGCTCCGCCAAAAACCCACGCTCCACCGTGGGGACCGTCACCGAGATATACGACTATCTGAGGCTTCTGTATGCCCGGGTGGGAACACCCTATTGTTTCAGATGCGGAAGAAGGATATCTCAGCAGGCCGTGGAGCAGGTGGTGGATCTGGTTATGTCCCTTCCCAAAGGGAGCAAGATTCAGATTCTGGCTCCCCTGGTCAAAGGAAGGAAAGGGGAACATAAGGAGGTCTTTGACCAGATCAAAAAGGAGGGGTTCATCCGAGCCAGGGTGGACGGAAAGATCCTCGAGGTGCAGAGGGAGATGAAATTGGGGAAGTATAAGAAGCATAATATTGAGGTGGTGGTGGATAGGTTGGTGGTGGAAAAGAAGATCGCCAAAAGGTTGGCGGATTCTCTGGAGACCGCCCTCAAACTGGGATCCGGGATCGTGGTGGTAAATGTGCTGGGCAAAGAGGAACTTCTCTTCTCCGAGCATTACGCCTGTGTTCACTGCGGCATAAGCTACGAGGAGCTGACCCCCAGAATGTTTTCCTTCAACAGCCCGTTCGGCGCTTGCCCCACCTGCAGTGGGCTGGGCACCAAGATGGAGATCGATCCCGATTTGGTGGTGCCCGACCCCAGCATCTCCATAACTCAGGGCGCGGTCGTCCCCTGGGGCAATCCGGTGGGAAGCTGGTATTACCATCAGTTGAAGAGCCTGGCCGATCACTTTCAATTCAGTCTGTACGTCCCATTTGAAAAACTGAAACCCAGGGTCAAAGAGGTCCTGCTTTTTGGCACCGGACGTAAGGAGCTCAAATTCCGCTGGGAGAATTCCGAAGGAAGAGGGGAATATCGCGACACCTTTGAAGGAGTGATTCCCAACCTGGAGAGGCGCTACCGGCAAACGCAGTCCGAGGCGGTGCGGGAATGGATCGAGAGATTGATGCGCGTGCTCCCCTGCCCGGAGTGTAACGGGGCCAGGTTGAAAAGGGAGAGTCTCTCCGTTAAGATGGCGAATTTGAATATCGCCGAGTTGGCCAGATTGTCCATTAAGCAGACCAGGAATTTCTTCTCCAAACTTAAGCTTTCCCCCAGAGAACAGCAGATAGCCAGACAAATCCTGAAGGAGATAAACGAAAGGCTCGGCTTCATGATGGACGTCGGCCTGGATTATCTTACGCTGGATCGACCCACCGCCTCCCTTTCCGGAGGAGAGGCACAAAGGATAAGGCTGGCCACTCAGATAGGATCGCGATTGGTGGGAGTGCTGTATATTCTGG
>CAZPOP010000035.1:0-22975 GCA_964588305.1 uncultured Ignavibacteria bacterium | reverse complement strand
TTACACTCATCTCCTTAATCATCGGATATTCCTCTATTCTAAAAGGCTGACGCCTTGAATCCAATTCCTTTCAAGCTCTTCGCTCATGCAAACAATGCCTCGGTAAATTGCACCGGGTCGAACGGTTGAAAATCGTCCGGTTTCTCTCCCAAACCCACGTACTTTACCGGGACCTTCAATCCGTCAGCCGTCGCGATAATAATCCCCCCTTTGGCCGTACCATCCAGCTTGGTCAAAAAGAGGCCGGTTACGCCGACGGCTTCATCGAAGAGTTGCACCTGTGAGATTCCGTTTTGCCCGGTGGTGGCATCGATCACCAAGAGGACCTCGTGCGGTGCTCCTTCCAGCGCTTTGCCCATCACCCGTTTGATCTTCTTTAGCTCCTCCATAAGATTGATCTTAGTATGAAGCCTTCCTGCGGTATCGGCGATGACTAAGTCGAATTTCCTGGCAGAAGCAGATTTAATGGCATCGAAGGCCACGGATGCCGGATCCTGGTTGGGCATGCTTCTTGTCATCTCCACTCCCACCCTTTGAGCCCAGATGGAAAGCTGCTCTAAGGCCGCCGCCCTGAAAGTATCACAGGCGGCCACCAGTACCTTTTTCCCTTCATCTGAATATTTCTTGGCCAGCTTGGCGATGGAGGTGGTCTTTCCGGTTCCGTTCACTCCCACCATCATTATTACGTGCGGGGAAAAGAGGGGAGCCTCAGAGATTCTCTCATGGCCCAATATGGAGACGATCTGATCTTTGAGCAATTCCACGACTTTTTCTGAATCCTCTGTATTTCTTGCCTTTGCCTCTTTTTTAATTCCCTCTATTATCTTCTCAGTGGTGCTGGGGCCAACGTCTGCCTTTATCAGAATCTCCTCCAGTTCGGACAGAAGCTCCTGGTCGATTTTCTTGTGCAGTCCGACAACCTTGGAGATTTTTCCGAACAGATTCTCCTTGGTTTTGGACAAACCTGATTTCAGTTTTTCCAACGAGATTTTCAATTCTTACTCCATCCTAAGTTTTGGTGAGGCGTACGCACCACCTCTGGCTGGAGGCCGCGCAAGCAGACCTGTGAACTCCTTCCGGATTTTTACGTCAAGATCGGCCTTGGCGTTCGCTCAGACCCCAGCCCCTAAACCCTAGCCCCTGAGTTACGCTACCACCTCTTGCTTGTTGAATTTGACCGAGACGATCCTGGATACTCCCGGCTGTTCCATGGTGACCCCGTAGAGGGCGTTGGCCGCCTCCATGGTCATCTTGTTATGGGTGATGATGACGAATTGGGTATTTGAGCTGAAGTGCCTGATCAGCTTCAAGAATCTGACAATATTGACATCATCCAGAGGGGCATCCACTTCATCCAGGATGCAGAAGGGGCTGGGTTTCACCAGGTAAATGGCGAAAAGCAAAGCGGTGGCGGTTAAAGCCTTTTCTCCTCCGGACAACTGGGATATGTTCAAAAGCCTCTTTCCATAGGGGCGGGCAGAGATCTGAACGGGAGATTCCAAAGGATCGTCCTCTTGAACCAAGGTTAGATCGGCTTCACCCCCTTCAAAAAGCTCCTCAAATACTTTCTGAAAATTGCCCTTAATCTTCTCGAAGGTCTCTCTAAACAGTCCCCTGGCGGTCTGGTTGATCTTCAATATGGTGGAGTTCAGGGTTTGCTTTGCCTCAGTTAAATCCTTCACTTGATTCTGCAGGAATTCCAGCCTTGCTTTAGTCGATTGATATTCCTCCAAGGCCAAAAGATTGACCGGACCCATGCTTTCAACCTTTTCTTTCAGAGAATCGAGTTTCTCCTTTGTTTTTTCTGCTCCTTCTGTGACCGGTTGATCTTCGGGCTCGAACCTTTCCGATGCGACCTTTGCCCGTTCGAGCAAGTCAACCTTGTATTCCTCCCATATTCTATCCTTTATGCTGTCTGCTCGGGAGGAAAGCTCCAACTTTTCCATCTCCAACTGATGAAATTCATCCTGGACTTTTTCCTTGGCTCCCCGGTAGAGCTTCAGGGCACTTTCCCTGTCATTCAACTTCATTTGCCTTTCGGCTTGCTCTTCCTGCAAAGAACTCAAGGCTTTTTTCCGTTGTTCGATCTCTTCGAAAGCATTCTTGAGCCCTTGCTGTCTTTCTGTAATGGAATTGTCTATGGATTCTATTTCGGCCGCGGATTCTTTTGTCTCTGTCTCTTTGGCAGTCAAGGTTGCCTCCATTTCTAAGATCAGTTCGGCCAACCTTGACTGGTCATTGGTCAATTGTTCCTCTTTCCCCTGAAGCGAAACCAGCTCGATTTTCAGTTGATTGATCCTCTGAAACATCTGGTCGTGAAAACTTTCGGTCTCTTCCAGAGTTTTTTTCTTCTCCTCGCTCCGGACCAGCAGGGTCTTGTTCTGGTTCTCAATATCCTTTATGTTTCTGCCTGAGGATTCTTGTCTTTGAGCCAATTCCGAGATTCTCTCAGAGCTCTGCTCCTTTAGTTCCTTTATTTCTTGTGATCGCTTTTCCAAGCTGGCTTTTTCGAACTCGGAGGTCTTGAGTTTGAATTCTTTCTGCTGGAAATCCGAGGAGAGTTCTTCAGCTTCGGAAGAGATTTGTGATAGCTGGTCCTTAAAACTCTTATTCTCATCTTCCTTTATCTCTTTTTCCCTGTGGAGTCGGTCGCGCGTTTCTTTTAATCTTGAGATATATTCTTCTATTCTCTGGATTTCAAGCTCCCGTCCCAAAAGAGAGATTTCCTTTGGAGAGCCGCCGCTCATGCTCCCGTTTGAGCTCAGCACCTCGCCATCCAGACTCACCAGATGAAAACCCTTAGGTATCTTTCCGGAAAGCTCCAGGCAGTGATCCAGAGTCTCGACCAGGATGGCCTTTCCCAAGAGAATCTGCGCTACTTTCCTGAACTCCTCTTCACAGTCAACCAGATCGGAGGCCCAACCCACCGTTCCTCCGAAATCATTTAGATCGATTTCCCTTTGTCCGGCATCGACATCCTCGAGCTTATCTAAGGGCAGAAAAGTTGCTCCACCCTTTTGATTTTCCTTCAGGAAGCGAATTGCCTCCAGAGCTGCGCTCACATCCTGACATACCACGAACTGCAGGGATTCGCCCAAGCACGACTCGATGGCCTTCAAATATTCCTTCTCGGTGGTGATCAGGTTGGCCACCGTATCGACGATTCCCCTTAGATTCTCCCTTTCCAAAAGCACGGCCTTTTGACCCTCTCCATATCCTTCATAATGTTCTGATATCTGTCTGGACATCCCCAGTTTGGCTTCTTCTGCGCTCAAGGTGGATTCGGCCTTGGCTTCTTCTGAGGAAAGCTGACCGATGGCTTCCTGGTTCAGTTTGATCTTTTCCTCCAGGACTCGTTTCCCTTCTGCCTTGGCATCCCAGATTTTCTTTTTCTCATCATAAGCTGAAGCGATGCCTTCAAGCTCAGATGAGATTTCGGCCAGCCGTTGGAGAATCGACTCTTCCTCTCCGGCAAAGATATTTCCCCTCTCCTCCAACTCCTCCATCTGGGCCTTGATGCTTTGATGCTCATTGACTTCTCTATTCAAAGCCTGCTCCTGTTCCTTCAAATCCCGGGAGAGACGCTCGAATTCATCTTTCATCTTTCGGAGTTTCTCATCATTGGCCAGAAGCTCTTGTTCCTCTTTTTTGCACCGCTCCTCTCTGGCCCCGATTTCCGAGGACGATCTGTTCAGCTCTTCATTCTTTTCCTCTTTTTCCGCTTTTATGGCAAGCAGCCGCTGGTTTAGGTTCTCTTTTTCCTTCTGGGTTTTGACGATGAATTGCTCCAGATGCGATCTTCTCTCCTGGCTGACGGAGATCTCCCGCTCGATCCCGAAGGACGCTTCCGAGGAGTCTGCGATCTCTTTTTGCAGGAGTGACAGCTCCTTCTCCTTCTCCAGAAGCTCGAGCTTCAGGTTCTCTATTTCTGCTTCCTCCTTATCTAACTCCGATTTGACCTTCTGGCCCTCATCCACAAACTGGCTTAGTTTCTTTTCCTGCTCCCTCTCTTTTGTCTTGAGATTCTCGAATTCGTCCTGGCTTATCCCGACTTCCAGATTCTTGATCTCGTCGGTCAGCCTCTTGAATCTCTCTGCCTTTGCTTTCTGTCTTCTCAGCGAGTTTGTCTGCTTCTCCACTTCGGCCAGGATATCGGAGAGTCTCAAAAGGTCGGCCTCGGTATACTCCAATTTCCTTTCCGCTTCTTTCTTCCTTAATTTATATTTCGTGATGCCGGCGGCCTCCTCGAAGAGAAATCTCCTCTCTTCTGCCTTGTCTGAGAGTATGGCATCCACCATCTCCGGCTGGATCACCGAGTAAGCATGGGTGCCCATGCCGGTATCTAAGAAGAGCTCGGTGATATCTTTTAGTCGACAGGGGACCTTGTTTCGCAAGTATTCGCTCTCCCCGGAGCGGAAAAGACGGCGGGTGATGGTAACCTGATCGTAATCGATGGGCAAAATCCCTTTGTTGTTCTCGATGATCATGGACACTTCGGCCATGCCTAACGGTTTCAGGTCCTTGGTCCCGTTAAAGATCACCTCTTCCATCTTGCCGGACCTCAAAAGGGAGGTCCTCTGCTCTCCCAAAACCCACCTGATGGCATCCAGAATGTTGGTCTTGCCACAGCCGTTGGGGCCGACCACAGCGGTCAGGTTATCGTCGAAGATCAACTCGGTTTTCTGGGGAAAAGATTTAAATCCCAAAATGACAAGTTTGGATAGATACATTTATTCCCCTCAGGTTCTCGAAATAGAATTCGAATTCGTTTTTGCGCCAGCTGTAGGTCCAAGGGACAAGCTTTTGAGAGTCTCCGCCATTCCCACATAAAGATCTTCTTGATACAGTCTTCCCTTTGAAAGAGCCAATTGAAGGTTGTAAAAGGGAGGGCCGCTCCTACCTTCCAGCCCGATACGTACCTGGGCACCACTTTTCAGGCATACATAGGAGCTGAGGAAGCCGTCCTCTGTGTCCAGGTCCAGTGCGATTTCAAACTGGTAACCTTTTATCCTTCGGATAAACTTCCTCCGGGGAAGAGAGAAAATCCCAAGGTCCTCTTTTTGAGGGCAGATCACCGGATACCTCTTAAGATGTGAAAGAAAATCCTCAGCTCCCGCAAGCGGCAAGAGCAGGGAGATCTTTTTGTTACGGAAAATGTCTGAAAAAACGGTGAGATGGTCCTTGGCGGAGGCGAAGCTTTCCGCCTTGGCGGGGAGACAGATAAGAACGTTTGCCGCCCCACTCATCTTTTCTGCAAAGGAAAAAGCGCCAGGCTTAAAAAAAAGTCTATTCCACCAGATCAGAATTCTTTTTGCCAGGGGGTTTATCTTCAAGGATTTCACCATTTCAGCCATCTTCCACAAAGCCCAAAAACCTCGCCCCAATATATGTCCAACAAGATTTGAAGTCAAGTGTTGGTTTGGAGGTTTCTGAAAAAGTGTCTGGAGGGGAGAATTCGGAGTGTTTACCCTAAAGGCGTGTCGAAAAAGCCACATTGTCATTCTGAGGGAGAGTAGCGACCGAGGAATCTGTCTGATTTACATGGAGATTCTTCCCCCGCCAAGGGCGTGGTCAGAATGATTCCGTGTTGGTTCGAGTTTTTCCACAAAAAAAGAAGCCCCGATCCCGATAGAGAAGGACTGAGGTCTTAAGGGGATTCCCTATCTCCAATTTCTACGGGCATCCTGGCGGCGACCCACCGATGAATAGATAGTTGATAAGATACATCACGTCGGCAATGTCGACCTCCCCGTCGCAATTGGCGTCGCCCGCTTGTAAAGGATCGGGCGGTGATCCTGCAATGAAAAGGTAATTCACCAAGTACATAACGTCAGCGATATCCGTCACCCCGTCCCCGTTCGCATCGCCTATGAGGAAAGGATTAGCTAAAATCGATATGCCGGCTACTGCTGCTTTCACAAATTCAGAATAATAGGCACTGTCGAAAACAGATACCCGATCCTGGGTTGAGTGCATGTAAGGGTTTCGATCCTGATAGTCTTCATGTCCTAGGATAGCCGGGAATCCATAACCCCAAAATGAGGCGTGGTCAGAAGTGTGGGAGGCACCCTCGGTTATCTTTTCGGGGACCAAGTTCAAGCCGTAATCTGCGATGGCACCAATGACGATATCAGCCAAAGCTTGATTTTCTGCAGGAAGACCACTGTGCACCTCCATCACCCTATCGTTGTTATTGTCGTAGGCAATCATGTCACAGTTTATAACTCCCAGGATGGTGTCTCCTCGATTGTAAGCCTCCTGCGCATAGGCCGCTGAACCCAAAAGTCCCTGTTCCTCACCCGAGAATGCGACGAATTTCACCGTGTTGGCTAATGCGTAATCTTTCAAAATAGAGGCAGCGGCTAAAAGGGAGACTACACTGGAGGCGTTGTCATCTGCACCCGGAGCCCAATTGTAGGGATCTCCGGATATGTCATCGTAGTGCCCGGTGATCAGAAACTCTCTTCCGGGATAACAAAAACCATTGATTTTGCCAACCACATTCACAAGGTATGGATATTCCACATTGTCATACTGCGAAAACCAACTCTGCCCTCCGTCCGTGGTCTTGATTAGGTCAGTATAGCCAGTAACCCAGCCAACCTGAGGATCGGCAAAGTCTACGCCACAAAGGTAATAGCTGCCAGAGACCTGGGAGGTCCAGTTAACGCCCAGGTCTGACGTGCAGAGAATGCTTCCATTCCATCCAATCATCCATCCCTGCAGGCTATCGACAAAGTCAATCCTGTTAAGGTCCGTCGAGGTAGAAAGGTCTTTTCGAGTCCAAACTAACCCTCCATTTGTGGTATAGATCGCCCATCCATCATCTCCACAGGCCCAACCATTCAGAAGATCAACAAAATCAACACTCCTGAGGCGGACAGACGTGCCGCTGATCTGAGAATTCCAGTTAATCCCGCGGTTGGTGGTGTGCAGAATAGTTCCATTTTCCCCCACCGTCCATCCTTGGGCGGAATCCACAAAGTCTACTCCGTATAACCCCACACCAGCCACTTCCGCTTGCTCGGTCCAGCTGGTTCCTCCGTCTGACGTGAATACAACCTTCTCATCTCCTACCACCCACCCATGATCTGCATCCTCGAAATAGCTTCCCCGGAAATCCAACTCGCTGAATTCGTCTTTGCTTCTGCTCGCCCAGGTATCCCCACCATCGGTGGATGTGATGATAATACCTCTCTGGCCAACGGACCACAAGGTGTCATCATTCACCCGGCAGATATCCCAAAGAGTTAAATTATCACTACCCTCAACCAGGCTCCAATGGTCTCCTCCATCAGTAGTCTTTATGATTCCGCCGCCGATACTAACTGCCCAGACCTTTTGACCATCAGGGCTGCAAGCGACATCCACAAGATAGGCTGTAGGTGCACCAACCTGAAACGTGTCGAACTCAACGGAAATACCCATCTTTTCAAATCCCTCTTTAAGATAATGGGCGGCTTTGAAGACCCCGTCGCTCCAGGAATATCTTGTCTTAATGGAATCCTCCATTCCTCCGATTAAGACTGTATCCTCACCGGTGAGATCATCGACCCAGGAAAAGAGCTGAGCCTGGTCGACTTTTTTCACGATACTGTCTATCAAGGGGTCATAATCCGGGGAGAGAGATTCCAGATACGCGGGGATATAAGTTGTCGATTCTAAGGGCAGAGGTTTCTTATGTATCTTCGCTAAGTCAAATCCTAAAGATGCCAATTCCTCAATCTTCCTGGGATCTCCCTTGACCACAGCTACGTTCCGGTCTGAAGCCAAGATCCGAGATTTGGTTTTTATCTTCTGCAGATTAGTTGCCATCGTCCCTGAGGGCTCTGACCAGACTAAGTAATACTCACCTGTGTCCGGGTCCCTATCCAACATCTGAAAGGCTACTGCCTCTTCTCTCAAGAACTCCAAATCCTTTTCGCCAGCGCCGGCAATCCAGAAATCTGCGGTTTTGGCATATATTTCAATTGCTGTATGTCTTATCTGCTCAATAGTTGGCTGGTTTCGCTGGTCAATTCTGATTAGATAATTCGGTTGAGCCCAAGCTGAACCGGAAAACAAGAGAAAACAGATACTCAAAAAAACCGTAGACTTCTTCATCTTTTCAGGTGCCCCAGGAGAGTTGACCCCTAACTTTCCGTCTTTCAACTAATTGAGAAAGACCTCCAAAGCTAAGTCTTGTTCTGCTCGTCAAAAAGGCATTATGCCAGACAGAAGTTGGAGCATAAAAGTGCAAATTCAGGGCTCTCTACAAAATATACAAAAAAAGTCAAAATTGTCAAGGACAAGTGAAGCCCGGGAGAGCTATCTGTATAGGTATTCGCTCACCCAGGGAGGAGCCCGTCCTCTTCTCAGAGAACAAGGGGATATGTAAACTCACTTGTGGTTCCTGGACTAAATGACTAATCCTCTCTCTGATCAGTTGAGAGATTGGATCCATACCTGAGACCAAGAGGTGGGTGGAGCTGTTTCTCCTTTGATAGGAAGATGGTACACTACTTAAGTGGCAAGCCTCAAGCGACTCTCAAATAAGCTTCTGGAGCCTTTCAGGTCCCCTTGCTTGATTTTCCTAAGTAGACTCACTGTCTCTGCCTCTGGTTCAATGTCCAGATACCTTCTTAAGTTTTCCTGGCACGCCTTGTACTGTCTGATGGCCGCGGTGCGACTTCCCACTAGAGCGTATGAGAGCATGATCATGCGGTGTGCCTCTTCATCGGTGGGATCAGATAGAAGAAGGGATTGGGTGTGCCGAATGCATTTTTGGTAATCGAATTTCTCCAGAGCCAAATGAGATAATTTCCAGAAGACGGTTCTATGTTTTTCCTGATATTCGCCCCTGGCGGTCTCAGCCCAGTTTTCGTAGATATCCTCCAACAGGTTGGATGAAAAAAGCTCTGCCGCTTTTTGGTATTCAAGATCGGCGGGATGCAGTTTTTCCTCTTTCTCAAAATCACGAGCTCTGTTCAGATGACACAAAAACTCGTGAACGTCAGACCAGACCTTGCCTTCCCACCTCAGGCGGTAAACTCCCCCTTGGGAGATCACGTATTCGGATTTTCCCTTTTCCAGAGTCTTTCTGAGATGGGAGAGGGTGACGTGAAACGTATTGCCCAAGGTATTGGGATCCATCTCCGGCCAGATGGCATCAACCAGTTTGTCGCGTGTCACCCCGATCCTTTTGGGATCATTGACCACCAGGTAGGCCAAGATCTGTTTGGCTTTGCCCGAGACCCAGTCTTTAGAGGGAATTTCTTCAGATTCATAGGGGCGATAAACCCTCAGTCTCCCGAAGCAGTAGATTCGCAAATGATCGATATAGTCGCCGGTCACCTCCACCAAGGCTTTGGCTTCCGGCTGCTTTTCAACCTTCCTTTTCGTCTCCATTTGCTTCAGCTTCTGAGCGATCTCTTTTAAGACCTGGGCTAATTCGAGCTCCAATCCACTCTTTTTGATTTCTTCTGCAAGAAGTCTAAGCCTTTTCTCAAATCCAAGGTCAACCAGTATTCCGATGGCCTTCTCATACACCTTTTCACTTTTTTCGATATTCTCTTTCTTTCTCCGAGATTCGGCCTCCCTTGCCTTCTGGGCCAAAGAAAGTCCCCACCTGCTTTCCGTCTGTGCTAGTTGATAGGTGGATTTCAAATCCTCAAAGATTGTTTTGCTCTCCTCAAAAAGGTTTTCTGCATTTTCCCAATCTTTAAGCTCAGAGTACAATGTAGCTAACGACCTCTTGGTCATTCCCATCGCCAGCTTGGAGGATTGCTTCGTAGATATCTCCAATGCGCTCTCAAGGTAATGCTTAGCATTATCGAAATCCTTCAGTTTGAAATAAGCTTCTCCCAGACGTGCCTGAACAAAGGGAAGGACCTCTTTGGCACCAATCTCCTGACAGAGCTTTTCGCTTTGGTCTAAGTAAGTCAAAGCCTTATCGACCTGTCCCTGAGCTAAGGAGGCGGATCCCAAATTCTCCAAAGCTGAAACCATTCCCCGTCGATCCCCATACTGTTCCCTGATCTTTAGACTCTTCTCGTAAAACCCAAGCGCCTCTTTCCATTCACCCTTGTCCTCATATAACACTCCTAGGTTATTGTAGAGGATTCCCTTCCAGCTAAGATTGCCCATCTCCTCGGCCAGCTTCAGGCCTTTGTAGTAATAATCGGTAGCCTGATCATACAGACCCAAATTCAGATGGATCACCCCCAAATTGGTATATATGGCAGAGACCCGGTACTGATTTCCAACTTTCTTTTGGATCTCCAAACACTTGTTGAAAGACTCGATGGCCTTTTCATATTCACCTTGGCTGTGCGCCACCATCCCCATATTGCTGTAGCTCTGTGCTATCAGAGGGAGGTGTTTCTTCTTTTTGGATAATCCAATTCCCTTTTCTGATAGTCGGACGCACTGAGAGTAATCCCCTTTCAAAAAATGGGTCAAGCCCAAACAGTTACAGGTGGTGATGAACTCCTCATATTCCTCATCGGTGGAGGTTTGTTTCAATTTGCTCAAAGCTTCATGATAATGGGATATGGCTTGACGATAGTCGCTTAAGCTGTGATAAACGTATCCGATTTTTCTGTAGAGTTGGGCTTCCTTAAAACGGGGGAGAAGCTTGTGGGTTTTCCCTATCTTCAAGGCTCTCTGGTAGGTGCGAATAGCCGTGTCCTGTTTACCGAGCGTGGTTTCCACGTAGCCCAAGTTTTCCAAAAGATGCAAGAGCTTCTGGTGCTTTTCCTTGCCTGAAGGAAAAGACTCCAAAAACTCAATGGCCCGATTATAGTACTCTTCAGCTTTGCCTTCCGAATATTGCTTCTGCGCTTTTAATCCAGCCTGGGTCAGAAAACTCACCGTTTTCTTCAGCGAAACTTTGTCTTTCTTGCCCCGGCTGTAATGATTGGCCAAATCCTCGACTTTTTGAAAACGCTTCTCTTTGTCTTTTCCACACCCCTTCTCCAGGATCGAGGCAATTCGGTGATGCATTTTTAATTTGAAATCAGCATCCAGTCCCTGATAAATGTATAGCCGGACCACATGATGGGTGAAACGATAAGTCTCATCTTCTTCTTTTTCGGAGGGCCTCTTTACCAGGTTCCTCAAGATCAAATTCTCCAGGGTGGCTCTCAACTGGGTCAAAGGAATCTCCGAAATCCTCTGGAGTGTCTGGAGCTCGAATCTGTCTCCCACCATCGCAGCTAAGCACAATGCCCTATGGGATTGAGCATCCAGACCCTGCAATCTTCTTTGGATCACGCTTTGGATGGTGGCCGGCTCCAGGACGTTTTCCAGATACTCCTTTTTGATGCCCCAGCCAGATTCAACGGGATCAAGAACGAAGGCGTTCTGTTCGATTCCGGCTCCCAGGGTTTCATGGATGAAGAGGGGATTGCCAGCGGTGTAGTCCAAAAGCCACTTGAGGAAACTCCGTGTCAATTCCTGATCGAAGAAGCCCTGCACCAGAGTCTTGACCTCCTCGGGAATCAGGGTGGAAAGCTTTATGCGATGGACTAACCTCTGGTCCTCCAAACCAGAAACCCACTCCTCTGTAAAGGAAGCGGGCTCTGGACCCCGTGTGGTGGCGAGAACCAAGATAGGAGCCTTCCTGAAGTTATGGATCAAATATCTCAGAAGCTCAAAGGTATCCGGCTCCAGCCAGTGGAGATCCTCTATATTCAGAACCAGAGGTGAGCGATGCGACAATTTGAGAAAGAACAGAAGAAGCGTGTCATAGAACCTCTGCTTCTCCTCCTTGGGGGGCAGGGGAGAGGTGGGGATACGAGAGATGTCAAAAGGAATATGTTCTCTTAACTCCGGGACTATCCTCTCCAAGCTAACGATGGTCAGGTTATCCAAAAGCAGAGCCAGATATCGGGTATCGTAATTTATGGAGGAGAAGAAATTTCGGAACATTTCCGAAAAGAGCCTATACTGGGAAATGTCCCTATGATAGCCGTGCCCCCTGATCACGGTGACCTCCTGGGACTTTATGGATCTTAGAAACTCCTCCGCTAGTCTGGACTTTCCGATCCCGGTCTCTCCTTGGATTAAGGCAAAGCCGCCCTTGTTCTCCAAAGCCAGATCGAAGAGTTTACCTAAGAGCTTAAGCTCCTTTTTCCTTCCCACAAACAGATCGAACTTATAATCGGAATAGTGAGAATCCACAGTCCACCTTACGTGAATTCAGTTGCGCTTAAATCATCGAGTCAAAGCCCCATGGTGAATTCCTGTCCTCATTTTCAGGATAAGATTTTGCTCTCCAAAAATCAATAGAAATTTTGGCGTCACAGACCGACACGAAAGAAGAGCGGTTTCACTCATCGGCGGCCCAAATCAGTAACCTGGACCAGTCTTGGGCAAAGCTCGTTTGCCAAGAGACGTTTTTTCTTGACTTTCTCTTCGTTTTGGGTTTCTTGCTGAACAAGATTCGATATCTTCTACTAACTATGAACCGTTGACCACAGAGGTTTTCAGATGGCGGTCGTAACCAAATCGTTTAACATAAAGACCAAAGGCGACACCGACATCCTGGACATAACAGCTCAGGTGGGGAAGGCACTTAAAGAGACGGCTTTGAAGGACGGAATCTTGACCGTATTTGTGCCGGGGTCAACTGCCGGGATTACCACCACCGAATACGAGCCGGGCATGCTTCAAGATCTTCCCGCAACCTTTGAGAAGTTGATTCCCAAAGGCGGCGACTACAAACACAACTTAACCTGGGGAGATGGAAACGGATACGCTCACGTACGGGCTGCTCTGCTGAAGTCCTTTTTCACCGTTCCGTTTGTGGATGGCAAGATGATACTGGGAACCTGGCAGCAGATCATCCTGGTCGATTTTGATAACAGGCGAAGACAAAGGGAAATAACGGTGCAGGTAATCGGGGAGTAGAGCTGCTGGCAGTAGCCAGTATGCAGTTTGCAGTTTTCAGAAGACAGTGTCGGGAGGAATGGTAGAAGGGGATTTCTGTTTCAACGAGGCTGATTTATGAAGGAGATGAAATTCAAAACCCTGGAGTGGAGGGAGGGCTGTCTTAGAATTCTGGACCAGACAAAATTGCCTCTTACTATCGAATATCTGGAATGCAAGAATCTTGACGAGGTGGCGAAGGCCATCAAGGATTTGAATATCCGGGGAGCGCCGGCAATTGGAATTGCCGCTGCTTTTGGAGTAGTGTTGGGAATGCAGAACAAAGAATATAAGAGTTGGGACGAATACGAAAAGAGATTAAGTCGAGTCATTTCCATACTGGGAGCCACCCGTCCCACTGCGGTCAATCTCTTTTGGGCACTGGACAGAATGAAAAAAGTGGCGGGAAACAACAAAGAGAAGAATTTTGAAGAGCTTAACCAGCTCCTTCTAAAGGAAGCCGTCTTGATTCACGAAGAGGACAAATTGATGTGCCTGAAAATCGGTGAGCACGGGGCGAGGTTGCTTGAAGATGGAAACACGGTACTAACTCACTGCAATGCGGGAGCGCTGGCCACCGGAGGAATAGGCACGGCTTTGGGGATCATCTACACCGCACAAGATCAAGGCAAGAGAATCAAGGTCTTCGCCGACGAGACCAGACCGGTTCTTCAGGGCGCAAGATTGACCGTATGGGAGCTTCAGCAGGAAGGGATCGACGTTACGTTGATCTGCGATAACACTGCGGCATTTCTGATGAAGACGAAAAAGATAGATTGCGTGATCGTGGGGGCCGACCGGGTGGCCAAGAACGGCGACGTGGCTAACAAGATCGGGACATATAACGTGGCGGTCCTGGCTAAGGCGCACAATATTCCCTTCTACGTGGCAGCCCCCAGGTCCAGCTTCGATTCAGACATCGAGAACGGCGGGAAGATAAAGATAGAAGAAAGATCAAAAGACGAGGTGATTAACTGGTTTGGAAAGAGAATCGCACCTGTGGGCACCTCGGTCTGGTCTCCGGCTTTTGATGTCACGCCGGCTAAACTGATCACGGCTTATATTACGGAAGAAGGAATTAAAAAAGGTTTGTCAGATCGGACAGGAGTTGTACCCCTGTCCGCGTAAAGGGCCGGGGGTGCAACCCCCGCCCCAACAAAGAGTGCTCTGCCCCTATTGCCCCAAGCGAAGGTGTGTTAAGAATAACAGAAAACCTGATGCGAAGCTGAAAAATCTATCCCTCCGGCGTGTGCCGTCAGGATTCCAAGCAAAACACGAATTCTGTGCCTTGAGGGAGCCCACCCAATAGTCAAACTTTGAACGCCGTATTCAGTATAAAAGTCTGATTGAGTTTAGCTTAATGGTCTTTGTCGAACATAGCGAGAATGATTGATGCCGCCAGTCGGAAAAATCGAGAAAAAATCAAAGGTAGTGGTTGTCAAGAGTTCGAAGGTGATCAGTCCATCTGGAAAGGTCGATCGAAGTCTATTGTCGGAAATGGTGAAAAGCGGACTCTGCAAACTGACCTCCGAATCTAAGGCTGAAGATGCCCTGCGTCATTTTGTCTCGCCCAAAGACCAGGTGGGGCTGAAAGTAAACTGTCTGGCAGGGAAGATGGCTTCCACTCATCCGGAGATGGGTCTGGTCTGCGCCAATCTTCTTAAAGATAGTGGAGTCCAGCCAAAGAACATAATCATTTGGGACCGTTCGGAAAGGGAATTACAGGAGGTGGGGTTTCCGTTGAATTCCAATGGAGGCGATTTTCGCTGTTTTGGCACAGACAGCAAGGGTGTGGGTTATTCGCGCGATTTGATCGATTACATGAGCATTGGCAGTCTCCTAAGCCGGGTGATGGAGGCGTACACCAACGTTCAGTTGAATCTTCCGGTATTGAAGGATCACGGCCTTTCCGGGGTGACCTGCTCTTTGAAGAATTTCTTCGGCGCCATACATAATCCCAACAAGTATCATGATGATCAGTGTGACCCGTTCATCGCTGACTTGAATGCCGTGCCTAAGATAAGGAATCAGCACAAACTGGTGATCTGTGATGCTTTGAGGATCCAATACAACGGCGGACCTTCCTATCATCCTCAATGGGCGGAGCATTTCGGTGGAATAATAGTCAGCGATGATCCGGTGGCCCTTGACTTTGTGGGCTATCAGATAATAGATAAGATTCGGGGTGATCGCAAGCTTCCCAGCTTGGAGAAAACAGGCAGAAAACCGAAGCATGTTTTCACTGCTGCTGATCAAGAACACAATCTGGGAACAGCAAAAGCAGAGGAGATCGATTTAGTCGAGATAGTGGTTTGAAACATTTCTTGGAAGGGTGTCGCGGAGTGACTGACTGGGTGTCCGACCCACGGAAATCAAAGCCGTAGACCCCGTAGGCAGGGTTCATCCTGAGGGGGTTCACCCTGACTTCGTCCCGCACTTCGTCCTGCCCTTCGGTCCCGAGACCTCAGGGTCGAGGGAAGACTCAGTGTCGAAGGAATGGACTCAGTCCGAGGGAAGGGCTCCCGGCCCTGGGAGACTAATCTGGCGGAGCTGTTCAGTGAAACCTGCAGGTTAGTCCTTTACAGATTAAGGATCAGAGATGGCGGAATTGAACCGAAGATGTTTTTTGAAATGTTCTTTAGCTGCAACCGGAGGAATGTTGTTGCCCAACGTTGTGCCGGGTGTGTCCTTGCTCAGCTCAACTGCAGATGCGTCTCCTTTGCCCTCACCATCTGGTCTCTCGCGCGTGGAGGCGAAGTATTACAAGAAACTGGAGCATAAAGAGATCGAATGCGAGCTTTGTCCCAGAAAATGCAGGGTGGGAGACAGAGAGAGAGGATACTGTGGATGCCGGGAAAACCGGGAGGGCATCTATTACACTCTGGTTCATTCCTACGCTTGTTCTGCCAACGTGGATCCTATCGAAAAGAAGCCTCTTTTTCATTTTCTGCCGGGCACCAAAGCTTTCTCCATCGCTACCGCCGGCTGCAACATGAACTGCAAATTCTGCCAAAACTGGGAGATCTCTCAGGTCAGGCCCGAACAGGTAAGAAGCATGTACCTGCCGCCCGAGGACGTTGTGGACTACGCCAGACAAAGCGGAACCAGATCCATCGCTTACACCTACTCTGAGCCAATCGTCTTTTATGAATATATGTTGGATACGGCCATAGCAGGGCGAGAACGGGGAATCAAGAGCGTGGTCATCACTGCGGGGTATATCAACCACGATCCTTGGATGGAGTTGATCAGAGAGGTAGATGCCATCAAGGTCGATTTCAAGGCTTTCACTGAGAAATACTATGAGGAGATTTGCCATGCGAAGCTAAGGCCGGTTATGGATGCTCTGGTGGATTTAGGCAAATCCGGAATATGGTATGAGTTAGTCTATCTTATGATTCCCACATTGAACGACGACGTGAAGGATATAAGAAAAATGTGTAAATGGATGGTGGCGAATCTGGGCAGGGACGTGCCGCTTCATTTCACCCGCTTCCATCCCATGTATCTTCTGAAGAATCTTCCTCCCACTCCGGTCTCCAGTCTGGAGAGAGCCAGGGAGATCGCGCTGGAGGAAGGGATGAATTTCGTTTACGTGGGCAACGTACCCGGACACCAAGGAGAGCATACTTATTGTCCCGAGTGTAAAGAGATAGTGATAGGAAGGATTGGATATACCATCACCCGGATGAATTTGAAGAATGGGAAATGCCAATCCTGCGGAAAACCCATACCTGGAGTTTGGAGCTGAATCAGTTCGCCGTCCCTAGTTCCTAGTTTGTCGTTTAGAGAAGCCCAGTTCTGCTAATGTCGGAACTGGGCAAAAGGTTTACCATTTGTACCTGGTATGGAAGCGAGCGGAAACAAATCTCCCTCTTATTCCACGATGTTCCCCGACAGACTTCGTTTCCTTCTTTCTGCAATCGTCTTGGGCTTCACCTGCATGACCTCTCAGATTGTGCTCTTCCGGGAGATGATGGTCACCTTCTATGGAAACGAATTATCCTTTGGGGTGATGCTTTTTGTGTGGCTTTTCTGGGAGGGAGCGGGAGCTTTTCTGGGAAACAGGATTGCCAGGTCCAATCCCAAAAAGCTCTCTTATTGTTATCTCGCCATCTCCATTTTCGCTCTTCTAACCATCATTACGGTAAGACATTCCAAGCTGATCTTGGGGACTGTTCCGGCTGAGATAGTCGGCTTCTTACCTATGGTATTATTCTCCTTTTTGGCTATGTCTGTTTTCTGCTTTCTCTTGGGGATAACCTTCGTGTTGAACTCGAAATCCTGGCAGGCTGACCAGAGCTTGGTATTCTTAGTCAACCGGGTCTATCTATGGGAATCGCTTGGAACGGGCTTAGGTGGATTTGCAGCCACCTTCGTCTTGATTCCAAACCTTTCGAATTTCGAAATAATGGTCATCCTGTTCTCTTTAAACCTTTTCTTGTCTGCTCTCCTTTTCAGCAGAGGTCAAGGAAGTACGTCAAAGGGTCTTGTCTGGGCTCTTATGTTTCTGATCGTGGTCGGTTTTAAAGGGGGCAAGTTGGATGACTCGTTTGATTCTTTTTCCTTAAACGCGATGTGGAAAGGTTTACCTTTGATTCATTCCCAGGACACCAAATACGGGAACGTGGCGGTGGTAAAAAAAGATGAGCAGATCACCTTCTACGAAAATGGACTCATGCTCTTTTCCTACCCTGACGAATATTCTGTTGAGGAGGCGGTGCACTTCGCCCTTTTAGAGCATCCTGATCCCAAACGGCTTCTTGTGATTGGAGGGGGATTGGGCGGAGCCATAACTCAAGCCTTAAAATACAAGGATTTGAAGATAGACCTAGTGGAGCTTGATCCCGAATTGATAGAAATAGGGAAGACTCATTTGCCAAGACAGGAGACAGAATCTTTAGAAAGTCCTTTGGTCAGAATCCATTTTGAAGATGGAAGACTTTTCGTAAAAGAGAGACTGGAAGAGAAGGGTAAACCATCTCCGTCTCGCTCTCCATCTCAATCTCAGTCTCAATATGATGTGATCATCCTTAATCTTCCCGATCCCCACACCGCCCAGCTGGGTCGTTTCTTCACTTTTGAATTCTTCGGGATGGTGAGATCCATCTTAAGCGAAGATGGCATCTTCTCCTTCCGGGTGACCTCGGCAGAGAATTATATCAGCGAAGAGCTGGAGCTTTACCTTTCCAGTTTTTATCGGACATTAAAACTAAACTTCCCGGAGGTGGTCGTTCTTCCCGGTTCCAATAATATCTTCTTGGCCTCAAAGGGAACGGGGAAGCTGTTCAAAGGATGGGAAAAATTCGTCGAACGCCTCACAGAGAGGAAAATTCCCACGAAATTTGTGAACGAGCATTTTCTTCCAGATCGGCTTTCTCCTATCAGGATGGAATACTTGGAAGGTGCCATTTATGGGGAAGGGAGCGCAACAATGCCTTCCGGGATGGGCCGCATAAACTACGATTTGAAGCCCGTCTCTTATTTCTATAACACCATCCTGTGGAGCAAACAATTTCAATCCATAGAAAAACCTGTTTTCCTATTTTTGTCCAGGATCGAACCTTTTTGGTTAATTGCGGTAATCGCCGTGCTTTTTCTCCTCGTTTTCTTGATATGTTCGTTAAGCCGATCCAGCTTGCCAAATTTGGCTTTATCCGCCATATTCATGGCAGGCTTCACCAGCATATTTCTTGAGATAATCGTGGTCTTATCCTTTCAGATCTTCTACGGCTACATCTATTCCAGGATAGGATTGATCTTGACTCTCTTTATGTTGGGCTTAGCCTTTGGGGCATTTCTGATGCAAAGACGGGCAAGCCGGAAGAGGATCAGTTTCAAGAGTTTGATTCTGATTCAACTTTTTCAGGTGCTCCTGATCTCTTCGCTTTTGCTAATGGTGCTTGGTTTCTCGGAAATTTCTCCCTCTGATTCTTCGATCGAGTCCTTTCTCCTTTTGGCCATCACTCTTTCCGGAATTATTGGGGGAATGGAATTCACTCTGGCCAATCATCTTTTCCTGCAAAAGAGGACTGCCAAGAAAGCCGGTACCGGTTATTCAGTCGATCTGCTTGGGTCATCTCTAAGCTCAATTCTTGCCTCAGCGATCCTGATCCCCCTCTTGGGAATCCCCACCACCCTCATGATGATTCTGGTGGTAAACCTTGTCTGCCTTTTCTTTCTTTTTGCGCACAGGAAAGCAGTTTAAAGTCGAATATTAGAAAAGCCCCGCAATGCATTGCAAGTCAATCAGTTGGCTATAGCTGAACGGGGATTGCCTTTTCATCCGTCGATTCTGTCACGCAAGTTTGGGAAAAGAAAGGATTTGGGATTGAAACATTACTGAACATCAGATTGTATTAGAGTATGGGAACGGGCTGTCAAAGCTGGTTCTCGGTGCTCAACTGAATGACAAACTTAATCCACAGTCCGCTCGTCGGAAGAAAAGAGACGAGGATCAGCGAATGAAAAGATTTGCACATAATGGGAAATTGACTTCCTCAGACGGGAAGCGAATTCTCATTCTGGCCTTCACTGGGCAAAGATCATGCTGGTACCGTGCTGATTGCCCTCGGTGATAATTCATTGTACGTGAAGCTATTGCAGCTTTTTTGAACCAGCCGCTTCACCCGAAGAGTCCATCGATCGATTCTCTCATTGATTCCTGCTCAGTGGCATCTGCTTTGCTTTCAAGGAAATAGGGAAAATCGCTGGTTGGGTACGTGACCGGGTTATGATAATTGGGTTTTATCGTTGACAAAAAGGAGTTTTTTGCTAAATTATAGCTGAGAGAGATCTCAGATTTGGAGGATGAATATGAAAGGGCAAAGAAAATACGACTTGATAGCGATTGCGCTGGCTTTAATCTCGGTAGCGATAATCTGGGTGGTGGGATCGGGAGAGGCAACCGAGGAGGTCGCCACCCAGGAGGAGATCGAAAAGAGTATTTGGAGTTACGTCAAGCTTTTTGACGCGGTGGCCTTTAGCGTTAATCGGGACTATGTGGATTCGGTCGATCCGGAAGAGTTGATCAAGGCGGGGATTAAGGGGATGATGACGACCTTGGACCCCTTCTCAGTTCTGCAGGACATTAAAGCGCACGACCGATTGATGGAGATGACTGAGGGAAAATACGAGGGACTGGGCATGGTGATAGCTAAGAGGAATGAAATGATAACGGTGATTTCTCCGATCGAGGGAACCCCGGCCTACCGGATGGGTTTGAAAGCAGGGGATCAGATAGTCGGGATAGACGAGATGCCCACGGAAGGAATGAGCACCGAGGACGCATCAAAGCTGATGAGAGGGGAGAGGGGGACGTCCGTGACTCTCAAGATAAGACGGGAAGGAGTTTCCGAGCTTTTGGAATACACCATTGAAAGGGCAATAATCGAGCTTAAGAACGTTCCCTATCACGGGGTAATGGACGGGGGAATCGGATACGTCAGATTATCCAAGTTCTCCAAAGAGTCGGGAAAGGAACTAAAAGATGCCATAGTGGAGCTTAAGAAAAGAGACATCAAGGGCTTGATCCTGGACTTAAGGAGCAACGGAGGTGGGCTTCTGGATCAGGCGGTGGAGACGGCCAATCTGTTCTTGGACGATGGGAAGCTTGTGGTATATACACAAGGCCGATCCGACGAGAAGAGGGAATATCACGCAAAAGGAAAGGCGGTATACGGAGAAAACCCCCTGGCCGTTTTGGTCAATGAAGGAACTGCCTCAGCATCCGAGATCGTCTCCGGTGCGGTGCAGGATTGGGACCGGGGCGTAATAATCGGAAACACCACCTTCGGCAAAGGATTGGTTCAGCGGGTGATTCAAAGAAATCTGCCTCCTGACTACTTTCTCAAGCTTACTGTAGCAAAATACTACGTTCCCAGCGGCAGATGCATACAGAAGCCGGAGATGGTGAATAAACACTCTTCCGAAGAAGAAGGAGAAGAATCGGATAGCTTGGTTATTTCAAAGACAGATGTTTTCTACACCAAAGGCGGAAGGGAGGTATACGGTGGTGGAGGAATAATCCCGGATATAGAGATAGAAAGGGAGAAATACAAACCCATCGAATACAACTTGGAAAGGCAATCAATGTTCTTTGACTTCGCCGTATCCCACATAGCTGAACATCCCAATATCCCGCCCGATTTCGAGGTGGATGATCAGGTGATCGCTGAATTCAAGGAGTTTCTGAAAGAGAAGGATTTCACTTACAAGTCGGCCTTAGAGCTGGACTTGGATACGCTTAAGAAGCATATCCAGGATCAGGAGAAGACTGAGGGATTTGCACAGGTCCTGAAGAACGTGGAGAGCTTGATCGAACAGGAGAAGGAAAAGGACTTCGACCAAAGCATCGACTATATCAAGAAGTCGATCAAGAGAGACATTCTGAACAGCCTTTATGGTGACAAGGGCTATTATGAGGAGATCATCTTAAAGACCGATCCCGCTATCCGGAAAGCCTTTGAGATTCTGACCAATCAGGACGAGTACAAGAAACTGCTGAAGGGATGAGCAAATAGAGATTTACATATTGGATTGGGAAGAAAGATCGGTTTGCCCCGGGCGGAAAAGCTTGGGGCAGATTTTTTGTCTGCCCAGAAGATCAATTGCGCTCCCGGTAGATGCTTGCCACCCACCTGGGGCATCCAGCCGTATCATCATGCCCCAGCCACCTAATGACCGGGGCATATTCGTAAACTGGTCTTGTTTACTTTAACATCAGCATCTTTCGCACTTGGCTGTATTCACCGGCTTGGAGACGATAAAAGTACACCCCGCTCGCTACTTCCTCACCGATATGATCCCTTCCATCCCATTGTACTGTTTTGTGCCCTGCTGTTTGATATTCATCTACGAGGGTTCTTACCTTCTGACCCATGATGTTAAAGACGCTCAACTTGACATGACAACCTTGAGGTAGGTTGTAAGAAATGTCGGTCTCCGGGTTGAAGGGATTGGGGTAGTTCTGGGCGAGGGGATATTGACTTGAGGTCAAATCAGTCTTAGCCACGGGAATCTCTGGTTCTCCAAATCCAGAAGGAGATCCCCCATGAGAATAATCCTCTAATTCTTATTTCGTGCTCAACGGAGGCTGAGAGCTTATTTACACTTTGCTGGGTGAAAAGCTCTTCAGCCTTCTCTTTTTCTATCTACCATCCATCAAAAGTCAATTGTCTCTTGTTGCTTCCGTCAGCATCCATTATCCAGAGCTGTCCTTGTTTTGAGCTATATTCTTTGGGATTCTCTCTAACATAAACAATCTTATTCCCATCCGGCGACCAGGCGGGATACCTTCCTCCTTCTGTGGTCAATTGTTTTAGATTGGTTCCATCTGAATTCATCACCCAGATTTGCGTCAAGTGGTAGCCTGGTGCGATTTTTTGAGAACTGAATACAATCTTGGAGCCATCCGGAGACCAGTGAGGATCACGGCTATCTCCACCCAGAAAAGTCAGTTGTTTAGCATTTATTCCATTTGTGTCGGCAACCCAGATTTCATTTCTGAATTTATAGACGAAATGAGACGTATCGGGTGACCAATCCGGCGTACTCATAAATCCTAAATACCTTTTGTTTCCTCCATCAGAGTCCATGATCCACATTCCAGTGCCAGGCTGAGGTCGGGTATAAGCTATTTTTTTCCCATCCGGTGACCAATCTGGGAAGCGGTTTGTTCCTTCAAAGGTGAGTTGAGTTAAGCTGTCTCCGTTCAGCTTAATAGTGTATATCTGTGCATTCATTACAAAGATGAGTTTTGGCTCAACTGGATTCCAATCTGGTAGGTCCCCACCCCACAAGAACATCCTTTTATTTGTTCCATCGGGACTGATAAACCAGATCCCTCTTTGAGTCGGATCACCATCACTCCCCCCATTAGGTCTAACTTTTGTGATCCCACTATACCAATAGGCTATGGTCTTCCCATCTGGTGACCAGGCAGGAGCATCACAGATTATGGGATATGTTGGTGAGGGGGGCTTAACCCCGTCTGTGGATTTCTTTGAGCAACTAAACAAAAGCAATATGATCAATAAATACAGGAACTGTCTAAAAATAGGAATCA
>CAZPOP010000034.1:0-25859 GCA_964588305.1 uncultured Ignavibacteria bacterium | reverse complement strand
TTCAACGTTTATTTTTATCCCGAGGAAAAGGAGGTTGCGGAGATTGCGGCTCATTATGCGGAGGAAAGTTATGAGTCTTTGGAAAATAAATTCAATCATCACATCAGAAGGAAACTCCCTTTAGTCATCTATAGCTGCCCCAACTATTTCGAACAGACCAACGTCATTCCCACCCTCCTGCCGGAGAACGTTGCCGGCTTCACCGAGTTTTACAAAGGAAGAATGGTGATACCTTTCGATGGCTCCTATTTCAGGTTCCGGCGGGTGATCAGGCACGAGCTGGTGCACGCCTTCGTTATGCGAAAGCTCCCCTACGTGATGAGGTCCCACCGAAAATATAACTTCACAGGTTTGCCATTGTGGTTCGAGGAAGGTCTGGCTGAACACTGGTCCGGAGAGTGGGACAGCGAGGCGGACATGATCATGAGGGATCTTTTGATTTCGGGAAGATTCATCAGGCTTGAAGACATCTCCAGGGTTTACGGCAGCTATCTGATGTATAAGATAGGAGAATCGTTCCTAAACTTTCTGGAAACAGAGTATGGAGACGACAAGGTCGGGATGATCTTCGAGAATTACTGGAAGGGAAACAGCTTCAGGGAAGTCTTCCGGATCACCTTTCAGAAAAACCTAAGGGAGGTCTGGGCAGAATGGGAGTACTCTCTTAAAAAGAAGTATTTCCCGCGAATAAAAGAGAACGACCTCCCTGATCGAGTATCCACTCAGCTTACCTTTGGTGGAATAAACGTAATGCCGGAGCCTCTATCCCTGGAGGATAAGGAGTGGGTGATGTTCAAGTCCAACAAATTGGGCTATTCCACCATCTGTCTAATGCCGCCCAAGGGGGAGAAAAAGAAGCTGATTACCCTGGTTAAAGGAGAGAGGTCCCCGAAATTCGAGTCCCTCCACCTGATGAAAAGCAAGATAGACGTCAGCCGGCAGGGAAAAATGGCCTTCGTCTCCAAAAGCAACGAAAATGACGTCCTGTACACCTATGATGTTGAATCCAGAAAGGTACAAAGCAAAAATGGTTTCGCGTCTCTGACCGGTCTTTCCTCGCCCACCTGGTCTCCCCAAGGGGATAGGGTGGTTTTTGTGGGAGTCACCAAGAAAGGATATTCGGATCTGTATTCTTACCATTTTGAAAACGGGCTTCTGGAAAGATTAACCTGGGACCTGTACGAGGAGAAAGATCCAAAATGGTCGCCAGACGGAAGATACATCGCCTTCAGCTCGGATCGGGGAGCCTTCGGAAAAGACGGCTTCTTAAACCTCTTCGTTTTGGACGTTGCTGAAAATGAAATTCAGCCCTTAAGTTTCGGACCCCATCAAGATTTATCCTGCGATTGGTCTCCCGACGGCAAAGGTCTGGTTTTTTCATCGGATCGAGACGGGGCTTACAACCTTTATTTTCTGGCATCAGATTCGTCAAAGGATTTTTCAAGCGGGGGAGGTTTTTCGCAAGCCGTACAGCTTACCAACTTGGTCACCGGCGCATTCGATCCTTGCTTCTCGTCTGATGGGAAGACCCTTTATTTCTCTGCTTACCAAGGACACGGTTTTCAGATTTACAAAATGGGGCTTGAAGACTCTTTGGGCAAAATCATAGATTTTCGTTCTGATGCAGATTTGATCGCCTCCAACCCCGGGAGGTTGTGGCAGGCCGAAAAAATCGAGGGAGTTCAGCGGAAGGGAGTGGCAAAATACAGAAGGCAGTTTTCTTTCGACATCGCCCAGTCCGTGATCTCATACGATGCGGTATACGGAACGGTAGGTGGATTCCAGATGGCTCTTACCGACATGTTGGGCAACCATCAATGCTTCTTTCTGGTGGGCAACTCCGCCCGCACAAAGGAGGACTTTCTCTCCAGCATCAACTTCGGGTTGACCTATTTGAACAAAACCCATCGTATTAACTACGGACTGGGGTTTTTCCATCTGAAGGATGAGTATTACGAAGAGTATTACGGTTTCTATGATGAGAGACAATACGGGGGTCTGGCTTTTGCCAGCTATCCCTTATCCAAATTCAGAAGGGTCGAAGCCAGCTTTTTTCTGAGGGAATCTGACCGGGAATACAGCCCCACCAGAAAAAGGAAAGCCTTCCTTTCCACCAATTACCTCTCCCTGATCTTCGATACCAGCATCTGGGACTTCGTAGGTCCCATCGACGGCACCAGGTTTAACCTGACCCTGGGACTGACCATGGACCTGGGCAGATCCGAGGTGTACAATCGGGTTTTTCTTTGTGATCTGAGGAAATATCTCCGGCTGAGAAGAAACAGTTGTTTTGCCATACGTGCTTGGGGTTTCTCCTCCAGCGGGAAAGAGCCTCAAAGATTATACATGGGTGGAAGTTGGTCTCTGCGCGGCTACGACCGAAGGGCATTCTACGGTCGACACCTGATTCTGTTAAGCAACGAGTTGAGGTTCCCTCTCATAAATCTTCTCTCCATCGGCTTTCCCATTGGCAAGCTTTCCTTTCAAGGCATCCGGGGAGCCTTGTTTTTCGATGCCGGGAATGCCTGGGAGGATGATTTCGGAAGGCTCTCCGGAAGTTTCGGGATCGGAGCCCGGGTCAGTCTGGGGTGGGTTATCGTTTTGAGGTTCGACATCAGCAAAACGACCGACTTCGAAAGGGTCTCCAAAGGCACTGATTTCGACTTCTTCTTTGGGTGGAGCTTCTGATGGCAGATGAGCTGACCTTATCCCCGATCTTTCCCTATCCTGGTGGATCTGCGCGGATAGTAGAAAAAGGAGCCCTTTTGGGTGGTCGAGCTTGCAGGTTCAATATCCCGCGGGCAGATTAACACTAATCTTTGGAGATATCGTGCGAAAAACTCTCACTTTTTTCTTCACATCTCTTCTGCTCCTGTCGGCATCTTGCGCGCATAAGCTCATGCTCAATCACACCCAATTGCCTAACTCCAGCGCCTGGGACAGCTTCAGGGGGAACAGGAAGAATACGGGTCATGTATCTCAGCCGACGGCTACGCCTAAACGACTTATATGGAGCCACGAGACCGCAAGACCCTTGAAATCCTCTCCTGTGATCAGCGGCGGAATCGTATTCGTAGGGTCTTTGCATAGAAGGATGCTTTTCGTGGATGCACTCTCCGGAAAGCGTTTAGCAAGCCGCAAGGTTTCCACCTCCATCTCCTCCTCTGCCTGTGTGGCGGACAGTCTTCTTTATTTTGCTCAAGATAAGGGGGACGAAACCTTCTTTGCCTTCAATCTTTTGACCGGTGATTTCTTATGGAAAATGAAGCTGGGAGACATTTATTCGTCGCCCCAAATATGCGAAGAGAAGATTCTTATCGGTTCAAGCTTCGGTGTATTGTCGGCTTTCAATCGATTCAGCGGAGAAAAAATATGGGAATTCAAAACCGAAGACGCGATTCTTTCGACTCCTGCCTGTGATGGTTCGACTGGACTCACCACAGGCGGGGAGAGGGTCTATTTTGGGTCAGGAGACGATCATTTGTATGCCTTAGATCAAGACAATGGCGAGCTGGTGTGGAAATTCAAAGCTGACGGGAGCATATATTCCTCGCCGGCAATAAGAGATGATAAGGTTTTCTTCGGCTGTGTGGACGGCTGTCTTTATGCGTTGAAAGCCGACGACGGTTCACTTGTCTGGAAATTCGAGACGGATGCGGACATATATTCCTCCCCCGCGGTCACAGAGAGTCTGGTCTATATTGGATCGAATGACTATTCTATGTATGCGGTGGATGTGACCACCGGCAAGCTTCGGTGGAAATTCGAGACCGGCAGCATAGTTCGCTCGTCCCCCATAGCTGTTGGCGACAAGCTTTTCTTCGGTTCCTATGACGGGAACTTCTACGTGCTGAATAGATTCTCAGGCGAGCTGCTGTGGAAATATCAGACCGAGCGAATGATCTCCTCATCGCCGGCCTATTACGATGGAAAAGTCTACGTCGCCTCCGAAGACGGGACCATTTATTGCTTCGGCTTCTGACCTCTCTTCTTATCTAAATCCCCCTTTTGTAAAGGGGGACTAAAGGGGGATTAAAAAAACGAGATTGTGTTGGACAATAAAAAGTTTTGTAGGTCGGGTTGCGAGCCCGCCCTTGGCGGGAAAGCTACCCGACATTCTAGTGACTTCGTGAAATGAGCACGATATTTGCGAGGAAATAATGAATGTTTATTAAAGATTAATTTTGAAAATATCAAATTTTTAGCTTGACAAAATTTCATATATCTTTAAATTTCTAATAGCAGTAGGTGCTGGGCAAAACGTAAAAATCTGGAAAAAGTATTAACAATTTTGATTCTCATCGCCAAAGCAATCAAATTTCAGGAGTAATTATGCCAAAACCGAAAAACGAGAAAGAAGCAAAAGAATTAACCGTTGCTGTTGTTCCTTATGAAAAAGAACCAAAGGATAGAATTTACAGCAATTTTGCTGTTATAAGACATAATCCCTACGACTTTTCGTTGGAATTTTGCGAAATTCTTCCTCCAACCCCAGAACAAGACAAGGAAATCAGAACAACCAAAAAGATAAGAGCACATATAAAAGCCAAAATAGCTTTCCCTGCAAAACTTATTCCTTCACTGATTCAGGCTCTTGCCGATAATTATAGTAAGTATGAGAAGAAATTCGAAAAAAAATAAGATGAAACGAATCACCATTACTCCAAGAGACAAGAGTAAGATACGCTCGATACTTTTGCGTGTTGATAACAAAGAAGCTTTCTTGGATGCTTTAGTGGAATCGCTGGTTTTCTTATTGGAGCAGAAAGACACTCAGCAATTCAAAGAGACCCTTGAAATATGGGAAGCTTCGGCAGAAATCGATAGTATCCCTGGAGCCAAGAAAAGAATTTGGAGAGCCCATGAACAGTATAAGAGGGATAAAAAGGTAAGTTGTAATTGGCAAAGATTTAAGAAGCAAATTGGAATCGCTTGAGCTAAGAAAACATGACTGTTAAAAGAACAAAATGGACAATAGCTGAACCGAAGAAGCAATTTACCAAATTCTTCAAAACTCGCCCTGAAAAGATAAAATATATCCCAAAGTTTGAAGCAGATGTGACGGAAAATCCCTTTTACCAACCAAGACATCCAACAAGAATAAAAAAACTTGCCCCCCAAGCTGATTATCCCTCAGAAAGCTATCGATGGAAAATGTCCGATTTAAGAATTGTGTATGAAGTCACAAAGAAGGAAAAAATCGTTTTACCACTTGATGCAGACACTGCAAGTGGGATTGGCTATAGATAGTGCTTCAATTCCTTTGTGCTTTTAACGCCTGCCCAAATGAGACAATTTTGACATTTTAAGTTGTCTCATTTTTTCATTCCAAAAAAAATATTCCAAAATTAGGACACCACCCAAAATCACCATAACTTTAGTGGTGAAAAGGATAGCCCGACCGTGTATGGGAGACGAATATATGATGAATGCCTCAAGGTGCAGTAGTTGGCACACAGAAACTCCCCTTGCGGGAGTCGAGACTTTTGTAGGTCGCTCAGTTGACTTCCTATGGATCCAAATCGACAAATGAGGTTGCGACCGGAGGAAGCTACCCGACATTCGACTGAGAAAAATTGAAAGCGATCCTCACCAAGCTCACCAAGGTCACCAATCCCGGTTTCCCAGGTCAGGCATCTCTGTTCCGGTGTAGTGTCCTAATTTCAGAGAAAAATAGAATGGGCAGACGAGATGTCAAAAAATGTCTTGTTTACTTAAGTTCAAGGATTTCACGTTTTCAGATTACGAAAATTCTTCATTTTTAAGTTGACAAAACTCTTTTTAGAACGTATAATAGAAGCGTAGAAATTGGTGGAAGGGTTCTTTCAGAAACAGATTAGAATTAAATATAGTTCTCCGTTCTTTTAGTCGATAAAAGAGAGGAGAGGTGAAATGTTCGTGCCAAAAAAGAAATCCTATATTGATATGTCAAAAATCCTTGAGGGTTTTGAGGGTAAATGGGTAGCCCTTTCTCTCAAGGAAGGGCGACTTGTGATTAGTGGGAGTGGAAACTCCGCCAGGGAGGCGATTGATAGAGCTTCGCAAAAAGGAGAAGACGACCCCATTCTAATTAAGGTGGCTTCGAAAGCCATGAACTATATTCTTTAATGAAGTTCGATTACAAGAAATGGCCATGTCCTCGAAGCGAAGCATTCCCAAGTAGAACCTGGGCCATTCGTCCCACCGTTCATATTGCCATAAAATATCAAAAACAACGTCTGCGCACTCTTGCGCTGTTGGATACGGGTGCGGACTATTGTGTATTCCCCAAATGGATGGGAGAAAGGCTCGGCATAGCCATCCCAAAGGGGAAAAAGGTAAAATTCGCAGGGGCTGCGGGTGGAAGTCGATGTGCATATTTCCATAGAGTAGTTCTTGAAATTGGCGGTTGGGATCATGAATGCGATGTCGGTTTCACCTGTGAACCCGACGAGGAAGACATGCCCTATGGAATGCTCGGAACGATAGGCTTCTTCGACAATTATGAAGTGAATTTCAACATCAAGAAAAACACAATAAACGTCAAGCGGATTGACTAGTTTTCTGTCCCTGAAAGTTCCTCCCAACTCCAGATATGATCTGTTATGCCCGGTGCCATAGGGCGGGTAGTTCTAAGAGTCTGTTGTATCCTTATAAAACTGTGATGAAAGAAGTGCAGAGCAAGAGCGCATTTGAGACGGCTAAGCTTTCTGGGGAAGGCATTTGTTAGTCCGGTGAACCGTCCCATGTGCATTCGCATGGTAAGGTTTCGACGTTCTACAAAAGAAGCGGGCACCCCCGATCACCCCCTGCTGCGCTTTTTTCGTAGCCCTCTTGGCGCTGGCTTGACCGCTTGGCGATCAGAATATAAGCATCGCGCCCACGCCCCAGGCGACCCCGCCATACTCTTCGCCATACTTCATGGTCGATAATTGAGCTTCCGCCGGGTTCCACTCCGGCTTGTAGTAATCGGCGTACTCGCTGGTGTCTTCGATCTTTGATATAAAGATAAATCTGCCGATTAATCCCAGAGAAACAGAAGGGCCTAATCTATAGGAGAAGCCAATCGATCCTTCTCCCCCCGGAGCGGCAGCAGTAAAATGATTCCTCCAAACGTCCTGCACCACATCCCCTTTCTCCCAGGGCTGAAAATCGTCCGCATACGTCTGAGTCGCAATGGTGGTGTGACTTGAATGAAACAGATAGGCGCCGGACGCAACCGCTAAATGGAAGCTGACATCATCCCGGATAGATCTTTGGTAGCTCAGTCTTCCGAGAATTGGGAAAACGCTTGTCTTGGTCTCTTTCTTCCCAGACTGGGAATAATGTCTGCTCAGAGCCCCTCAGCAGAATCCCGCGTAATGAATCTCCCCGCTAAGATCGGGGGTCAGTGCCGGTAAATTCCATGACTTCTCGTAACCAGAAACGGGCACAGATACTCCCACCTCTATTCCGGCAAAAAGGTTACTGGAGCCGAATCGGCCCATTTTAGCCACTCGCAGGGTCAGATTTAAGGAATTCATGGGGTCTTCGGCTTGAGTCGTTTTATAGTCCCTGGATTCCCCATCCTCGTACCTCAGACATTCCAGCCGGTAATAGGTCTTTCCGGGAAACGATTCAAGGCCGACACTGAAGGTTATCCCACCAGTTTTTACCTCTTGTCCATTGGCTTGGGATAGTCCTGATAGGGCCACGAACAGGATAATGGTTAGAAAGATGCGCACTTTTAACCTCCTTGATCCAGCTGCCCGGCTCCTGCGAATCTTGATTCTTCGGGCACTACTGCTTTTCAATCCTGGAGATCTCGAATACCACTGGGTTGTCGGGATCTGGACAACAGAGACGACAGACGCCCTCTTTTTTCTCCCACGGGATGTTGCCTCCGAATCTAAGAGCGGTGATAAAGGGAAAGAGGGAGTGAAATGCCCAGTGGCAGAATTCCGGCGGGGGAAGATGCTCGAAAACGAATTCGTCCCCTACTTTCAGATTAAACGGACATTCCCCTTTTTCCAGGATTTTTACGACCTTGACTTTGATCTGGTAAGTTTTCAACTGATGAGGCAGTTTTAGGAATTTCTACGGTTCGGTTCCTGATTATTGTTCCCTCTGCCCCGGAGGCTGTGTCGCAACCCTTGGAGACACTCAGTTGTCATTCTGACGGTTCGGCTTTGCTCACCCTTCAGCTTTGTTCAGGGTGACCCTGAGTTTATTGAAGGGCCACCGTCCCTGCACTTCGTCCTGAGACTCAGTGTCGAAGGAAGCGAAGTCGAAGGGAGCGAAGCGAAGAATCTAATAGTTTCAATAAGCCAGAAAATCGAGATTCTTCTCCCGCCAGAGGCGGGATCAGAATGACATCATGACGCGATCTCCCGGGGGAGAGGGTTAGGTTACAAATCCCGCCGCAGGCGGGAGTGAGGGGATGCATCCGACAGAAAACGATTACAGTGAGTTTCCGTCAACGTGCAAAGTCCTCAGGTTTTCCTTTCTTTCTTTTTGGCAGCAGGGAAGAGGACGTTGTTTAAAATCAGCCGATACCCGGGGGAGTTCTTGTGCAGGCTCAGATCGGTCGGGGGATCCCCTATCCTGTGGGTATAGTCTTCCGGGTCATGTCCCCCATAGAAAGTCCAGGTTCCCCTTCCGAAGTTGCCGTGAATGTATTTCACCTCATCCCTTCCTTCGGTCTCTCCTAAGATGGTAACGTATTTTTTCACCAGAGTTTTTCTGAAAGCGGTGTTCTGTCCCATGAAGCCTCTCACCACCGAGACGTGATTTTGCACCAGCATGGTGGGGACCGGATCCAGTTTTGCGGAAAAGTCAAACAGGGTGAAATAGTCCGCCTCCAGTCCCAGCTGGGCCGCGGTCTTATCTGGCGTGGTATCGATGGTGGAATGTTCATATTTGTAAGCATCTAAGGAAACTTCAAAATCTGTGAAAGCTAAGGTTTTGGTATAATCCAATCTGCTCTGGCAGTCGGGATCGACGGGGTCTCCATCCAGCTCCTCCGGCACGATGTCAACGTTCTCTGCCGCTAAAGCGATGTCCATGGTCTCGGTGGCAGAACACATGGCAAAGACGAAGCCTCCCTTGGCCATATAATCCTTAACTGCCCGGGCAACCACCCCTTTCTCGTCCGAGACCTTTCTATACCCTAGTTTCTTTGCCATAAGCTCACAGGTCAGCTGTTCCTGTTTGTACCACAGAGCATTTCTGTAAGGGCCATAGAACTTCCCATATTGGCCGGTGAAATCCTCATGGTGTAAGTGCAGCCAATCATATTTTTCCAACTCTCCTTTCAGGACCTCCTCATCCCACAGGGTGGTATAGGGGATGTCGGCATAGGTTAAGGCCAAGGTAACAGCATCATCCCACGGCTCTTTGTTAGGGGGAGTGTAGATGGCGATGGCGGGAGCTTTTTCCAAAAGAACCACCTCCATATTGTTCTCCTCAATCTCCTTATAGATCGATGCCGCCTGGGAAAAGTCGATCCTTTCGAACGCCACCCCTCTCAACCTGCAGACGTCCGCAATCTCCTCAGAAAAATCGATCATGAAGGATCCCCCTCTATAATTCAACAGCCACTCCACATTCTGTCCCTGCTCCAAAGCCCAATAGGCCACCCCATAAGCCTTGAGATGATCGGTCTGAGAGAGGTCCATGTGGATTACGATCTTGTCGGCGGAGGAATCAGGCGAAAGATAAAAGAATAAGAGCAAGAATAGAAAAAGAATTATTCCAAAATTCATCTTAGACATTCGGTCTACCTCCGAAATCCTTGGCGGAATCCTCAATCCATAACTTGTCTAACTGACGATAAGTTATGGCAAAAGTCTGAAAGATCAAGCAAAATGTGTCGGTTGCCAAACACCAGAACTCTCAATTGAAATATACGTAGAGTTCACCGCCAGACACGGGAAAAAGTGAATTCCCCCTCTCGACCGATTCCCTTTCCCCTAAGGTAATCTTGAACCTCAGGACAGAATTCTAAGGGAATGATTATGCCGCATCGAGGAGAGCAAGCTACCCTGTATACTTGACAGAGCGGAAAATTGGTGTTAGATTTCGGCGTTTGTTAGATGATACTCCTCAGGTTGAAGGAATAGGAATATCCTATGTTCGCACAGGTGGCTTTGCCCTTGCCCTCACGTAAGTTGTTTACTTACAAAATCCCTGCGCATCTTGAGGCGGGACTGGATCTGGGCTTTCGAGTATTGGTTCCTGTGCAGAAGCGCGTACTATCCGGTTTCGTGGTGGGAATGGCTGAGACCACAGACATCAAGAAGGCCAAGGAGATCATTGACCTCTTGGACCCTCACCCTTTGTTCTCCAAAGAGATGCTGAATCTCACTGAATGGGTTTCCGAATACTATTTTTGCTCCTGGGGAGAGAGCCTGAGAGCAGTTCTGCCTGCGGAAATCCAGGTGAAAAGCGAACTATGGGTTGAAGTGATAGCTGATCTGTCAACTGATTTGGATGAAAAGAAAAAACCTTTTTCGCCGAGGCAAAGGGAAGTTCTAAAGCATTTGTCCGACCAGAAAAGGAGACTCTCCTGGCTTAAAAGAAAACTTGGGGGGAAAGGACTCTATGCAGAGTTATATGATTTAGAGAAAAAAGGCCGGGTGAGGATGTTTTCTCAGTTGGGGAAACCCAGGGTGGGAATCAAGTATGAAAAGATCATCCGGTTAAAGAACTTCGGCAATACCCCCTCCGAGATCGAGCTATTCAAGTTAGCCATTTCTGCTTTGGAAAGAAAAGCTCCCAAGCAGGCAAAGTGTCTGGAATTGTTGCTTGACAAAGGGGGCCAGCTTTCTGTGGAGAGCATCAATCTTGAAGTAAAAGAGAATAGCCGGGCGTTGGATGCATTAGAAAAGAGAGGACTGATCGAATTTGACGCAATAGAAAAACTGAGAGAAAGCGATTGGTCTCTTGACCTGCCGGAGAGCAAGGATATAATCCCCAACGAAGAACAGAAAGAGATATTGGTCAAAATCAAGGCTGGTCTGGAATCGAATGCTCACTCCACTTTTCTTCTTCATGGAATCACCGGAAGCGGAAAAACGCAGGTGTACATCGAGGCCATTAGAGAAGCTTTGAGGATGGGGAAGAGGGCTCTGGTCTTGGTGCCGGAGATTTCCCTGACTCCTCAGATCATCTCCAGGTTCAAAGCCAACTTCGGAGACCTGGTGGGATGCTTGCACTCCCGGCTCTCGGCGGGTGAGCGGTTTGATAGTTGGCGGCAGGCTAAGGAAGGGAAATCCCCTATAATGGTGGGAGCAAGATCAGCCGTCTTCTCGCCTCTCGATAATCTGGGATTGATCGTGGTGGACGAGGAACACGATGCCTCCTACAAACAGGATGACCCTGCCCCCAGATATAATGCCAGAGACGTGGCGGTGATGAGGGGAAAACTGAATAAGGCGGTGGTGATCTTGGGTTCGGCCACCCCCAGCCTGGACTCCTATTTCAATGCGCAAAAAGGAAAATACATCCTGTGCCAGTTGCAACAGAGGGTGGAAGAAAGAGAATTGCCGGAGGTCAAGATTATAGATTTGAGGGAGGAAAGAGAAAAGGGCAATAGGGATATCCTTTCGGCTAGCCTATCCACACTTCTAAGAGAGAAGATTGAAAAGAACCAGCAGGCTCTTTTGTTTTTGAATCGGAGGGGTTTTTCCAGCTTTATCAAGTGCAGCGAATGTGGACATATCATGAGATGTCCTCGCTGTGATATCACCTTGACCTTTCACCGGACCGATTTCTCCATGAGGTGTCATTATTGCGGCTTCACTCAGAAGGCGCCTGATCTTTGTCCCAATTGTCAAGGTTACAAGTTTATTTATAGAGGGGTGGGAACTCAGAGGATGGAGGAGGAGCTGAAAAGGGATTTTCCGCAGGTTTCAGTCCAGAGAATGGATCTGGACACTACCTCAAGAAAAGGCTCTCATCGCAGGATTCTAAGCGATTTCGGCAAAAAGAAGTTCAACGTTCTTCTGGGAACCCAGATGATCGCCAAGGGATTGGATTTTCCGGAAGTGACCCTGGTGGGCGTGGTCTCTGCAGATTTCAGCTTGGATCTTCCCGATTTCCGAACCAAGGAGAGAACCTTTCAACTTTTAACCCAGGTAGCGGGCCGGGCAGGAAGGGGAGATTTGGGCGGAGAGGTGATCATCCAGACCTATTATCCGGATGAACAGGCCATAAAGCTGGCGGCAAGACATGATTTTGCCACGTTTTATGAAAATGAGATCGAACAAAGAAAGGAGTTAGGCTATCCCCCTTTTGGTCATCTTATTTTGGTTCTTTTCTCCGGGGAAAATCAAAGTCGGGTTATCAGTCAATCCGAGAAGTTCTGCTCGACCCTTCAGAAGACTCTGAAAGAAAAAAAACTGAAAGAGACGGAGATTCTGGGTCCTGCTCCGGCGCCCCTTTCGAAGATCAAGAATCAGTATCGGTGGCAGGTGATCATCAAAACCAAAATCATCAGGAGAGTGATAGATCTGATGACAAAGATTTTGGAAGGGAGAAAAGACTTTTCTTCAAGATCTCTTAGTGCGAAGAGGGGAACGTGCCGTATATCAGTTAATGTGGATCCTGTGGATATGCTTTGACGACATAACGATATTCCGGGGTGAGGAAACTTTTGTATTATTATCTGAGATTCGATTCTTTTCAAGTGAGAGCTCATGTCTACGGAGAGGTGAATACTGATGGTAACATTAGAGGATGTTAAGAAAAACGAGCAGGTGAAGGCGCTGATCGCCAAGTCGGATGAAGTCTTGGGGATAATCGGATACACCGAACATGGGCAGAGACATGCCAGCCTATCCGCAAGCATAGCCCATAATATCCTCAGCAGGCTGCACCATTCGGAAGAGAAGGCTCAGCTGGCAGCCGTCGCAGCATACTTACACGACATAGGTAACGTCATCAACCGCGATTATCACGCCCAGGTAGGAGCAGTCTTGGCGCAGAACATCTTATTGGAGATGAAAATGCCGCTGGACGATATAATGGAGATAATCGCTGCCATCGGGAACCACGACGAAAAAGACGGCCAGCCGGTATCGGACATATGTGCCGCTGTGATTCTGGCAGATAAGTCGGACGTGCACAGTTCCCGGGTGCGCACTCTGGAGATGATAAAACTGGACATTCATGACCGGGTGAACTACGCGGCCAAAAGCTCGTTTCTGAGGGTGGAGGAAGACAAGAGTGTAATCACTCTGGAGATCAAGATCGACACCTCCGTATCTCAGGTGATGGAGTACTTTGAGATATTCCTGTCCCGTATGGTGGTCTGCCGAAGGGCGGCTGATTTTTTAAAGCAGAAGTTCCAATTGGAGATAAACGGGCAGAGGCTTCTTTAAGACAGTTTGCAGGTTGGAAAGTTCAAAAGGTTCGAAGGTTGAAAAGCCAAAATCAAAAACATCGGAATAGTTCCGCAATTTAGCAGAAACCCCTAGCACATTTGAGAGAAATGAAAAGGAAAATGGACTACAAAAGCTCGGGTGTGGACATTGGTGCCGCTGATCGAGCGACAGAGAGAATTAAGAAGTTGGCCAAATCAACTTTTACGCCTCAGGTTTTGAAAGGCATCGGAGGCTTCGGCGGATTCTTTTCATTCAAAAAGGGCGACTACAAAGATCCGGTTATCCTTTCCAGCGTGGATTCGGTGGGAACCAAGTTGAAAGTGGCCTTTATGATGGGAAAGCACGACACTGTAGGAGAGGATATCGTCAATCATTGTGTGAACGACATATTGGTGCACGGCGCCAAAGCTTTGTTCTTTTTGGATTACATCGGGACAGGAAAGCTCTCCCCCGATGTAATAGAGCAGATAGTCAGGGGCCTTTCCAGAGCGTGCAAGAAGGCGGGGTGCTCTCTCATAGGAGGGGAGACCGCGGAGCTACCCGGGTTTTACAGGAAGAATGAGTACGACCTGGTTGGATTCGTCTCAGGCGTGGTGGAAAGAAAAGACATCATCGACGGTTCTAAGATAATTCCGGGGGACCAGGTCATCGGCTTAAGATCGAATGGCCTCCACACCAATGGATATTCATTAGCCAGAAAGGTTATTTTTCAGAGGGGTCGTTTCAAAGTCGACGATTATGTCGAGGAGTTGGGGACCACCATAGGCAAGCAGCTTCTTAGGCCACACAAATGTTATGCACCACTGATCTTGAAGCTGTTGAAAAAATCTCGGATTAAGGGGATGGCCCACATCACCGGCGGAGGAATCGAAGGAAATCTGAAAAGAATCCTGCCCAATAATTGCAATGCCGAAGTCTTTGTCAACTCCTGGAAGATCCCTCCGGTGTTTAATTTCATTCAAGACATCGGGAATATTGAAAATCCGGAGATGTACAAAGTTTTCAACATGGGGATAGGCATGATCCTGGTGGTATCGAAAAAGGAAGCCGCTAAGCTTTTGAGCCACATATCCCATCTAAAGGAGAGCGCCTTCCACATAGGCGAAATCTCATCCGGGAAGGGGAGAGTGAAATTATTCGATTTGACATAAAGGATCGGCAGTAGGAGTAGCGAGATTCATCTCGCGTCATACACGACTGTTTTCTTAAGGCGTCAGAACCCTTTGGCGTTAGCCTCGTTCCGACGCTTTTCTATTTTGAGATCGATAGAGCCGCACTCAGCCAAGCCGCAAAGGTTTGCCCGCGCGGACAAGCGTCTGCTGGAGTTCAGGGTAGGAGACTCACGGTGCTTGGACAAGCGAGAGATGGAAGGCGGGTGTGCCTGGCCAACATTTCATTTGTCTCTTCGGGGGATAATCAAACTTGACAACATCGATCTGTCGTTTATATTCCAACAAAGGGTCTGCAAATGATCTAAATAAAGGAGAAAGATGATGGAAAAGGCAAACCAACTCTTGGAAATGGTCAAAGGTGCGATGAGAGTGGAGAATGACGGGTATCAATTATATCGGGTGGCGGAGGAGAAAACGGAGGACCCAAAAGGCAAAGACTTCTTTGCCTCGTTGGCTAAGGACGAAGCGAATCACATGCAGATACTCAAAAGCCTTTACGAGAGCATCAAGGAGAAAGGGGAGTATAAGTTCGACGAAATCAAGGATATGAAACACATTTTGGAGACAGCTTCAGAAAGCCCCATCTTTTCCAAAGAATTCAAGCAGAGGGTGGAGCAAGCGCAATTCGAGATGGCCGCACTGTCTGTCGGCATACTTCTGGAGAAAAACTCGATTGAGTTTTATAAGAAATCGGCGCAAGAGAGCGAAGAGGGCGATGTGAAGATGCTTTTCAGTTACTTAGCCGATTGGGAGGGAGAACATCTTCGGGCTTTGGTTCAACAACAGAAATTCCTGCAGGACGACTATTGGACCGAAGCGAGATTCTATCCGTTTTAGATTCTGACAAGTATTTTGGACAAAATCTGAGAGACGAAGGTTTTTGTCTCACCCAAATTCATTTAAATCGAAAAGGACCAGGATATGCTGGAAAAAACAGTTCAACTATTGAAAGTGCTGAAAGAGGCAATCAGAGTAGAGAATGATGGATACCATTTTTACCGGATAGCGGCACAAAAGACCGACGATTCCAAGGGGAAGAGGGTCTTTGCCTCGCTGGCTCAGGATGAGTTAGATCACGGGAGCATGCTGAAGGGTTTGTATCAGGCCATAGAAGACGCAGGTGAGCCCAAATTTGATCTAAAGAAGTGGACGAAGAAAAAGCCAAGGACTCGATCCAAAAGTCCAATCTTCACTGCTGAGTTCAGGGGAAAGATAAAAGGAGAGCATTTTGCCCTATCTGCTTTAAGGATCGGACAACTGCTTGAGAGAGATTCAATCGACTTTTACAGCAAGAACGCGAAAAGAGCCAAGCACCCGGAACTGAAATCGCTTCTAAATTTCATGGTGCAATGGGAAAGAGATCATCTTAAGGTGCTTGTTGACCTGGAGAACTTTCTGGTAGGTAAGCTTTAGCGTCGAGTTCTTGTTAATCAGTTCATAGCATTATCTGGTACGGGTAATCTCCCGCTCAATCATCAAGAACCACTAAGGAACAGAAAAGAATGCCGGCCAATCTTCCGCCACAATATTTCGAAGCCGAGAAGAGGTACCGGCTCGCCAAAGAACCACGAGACAAGCTGAGAATTCTGCAAGAGATGTTTGCCATTATGCCCAAACACAAGGGCACGGACAAACTTCAGGCTGATCTCAAATTCCGGATCTCCAAGCTCAAGAAGGAGATGCAGCAGAAGAAGAAAACTACCCGCAGGGGGGACCAATACTTCGTGGATAAGGAGGGGGCGGCTCAGGTGGTCTTAATCGGTGCCCCCAATGTGGGAAAGTCACAGATTCTTTCTTCTGTTACCAATGCGACACCAGAAGTTGCTTCCTATCCATACACAACCTTGAAACCACTGTGTGGCATGATACCTTTTGAGAACATACAAATTCAGCTGGTGGACACCCCTCCCATAAGCTCAGATTTCATGGAACCCTGGTTGTCCGGAATAATCCGCAACGCGGATCTGGTCATGCTGGTGGTGGATTTGGGGTCTGAAAACATGAGGGCAGAAACCAAAACCGTTTTTCGGAGATTGGAAGAGTATAAGATACAATTGGAAACCGAAGAAAAAGAAACCGATCCTTTGGATGGAGTTGCTCACAAGAAGACGAGCCTGCTGGCGAATAAAAGCGATTCGGGGAGGTCCGAGGAAAACCTGACTGTTCTGAAAGATCTATATGGTAAAAGATTTCCGATATTTCCCATCTCCGCTCAGAAGGGGATAAACATCCAAGAGCTGAAGAGATATGTTTTTGAGCGTCTGGAGATCTTAAGGGTCTATACAAAGACTCGCGGCAAAAGAGCAGATTTTGAGGATCCGGTTATCTTAAAGATCGGGAGCACCCTTCTTGACGCGGCCAGAACTATTCATAAGGACTTCGCGTTCAACTTGAAATACGCTCGCATATGGGGCACCGGAGTTTATGATGGACAGATGGTGCAGAAGGATTTTGTGTTGCTAGATGGGCATGTGGTCGAGTTCCATATCTAATTGGCGTATCCCGAAAACAGAAAATAATGCTTGCTCACATGGTGCGTGTACTTTATATTATGTGGAAATAGACTTGACTGCACTCCCGCGTAACTCAGTTGGTAGAGTGGGTGGCTGTTAACCACCTTGTCGCTGGTTCGAGTCCAGCCGCGGGAGCTTTCAGTTTTCAGTGGGTTGATTATCAATGGGTGGCTGTTAATCCCGCCTGTGGGGTGAGCCGTCCGGTGCACCCCACAGGCGGGATTTCAGTGTACGCCCCGGGAGCATTAACGTTGAGGAGTTCTTCAATCAGCAGGTGAAGTTCATCGTTTTGACCGGACATATGGCGGAGGATAAATTGGAAACGGCTAGGAAAGCCGGAGCACACGAAGTTCTGATGCAGCCTTCTGAAAATGAAGCACCATATCAGAGTGTTGGCAGAGTGCTCTCAATCTGACCTCAGGCTTTGCCCCAGTCTTAGCATGATATTAGCCTTGAGTTCGACTTTCCAGAATTAGGAGGTGGCAGGCGGTCAAATCAGCGAATTTTGAATCGATAAAGTCTCCCGAAAATATTCCGATCCTATAACTACCATCCGTGAAGGACAATTTAATCATAATCCCGTCCCCAACAAACGTCCCCATTTATTGAAACTTTTCTATATTTGATCAAGAAGCGTTCGTCCCCACTGCCACTGTAAACGAACAACATACTGGTCAGCCACAAGAAAACCAGTTGCCAAATCATAGTTGTATCTGAGCCAAGCATATTTTGGCATGGGGAGCTCCAATGAGCGAAGATAAAATAGATGTACCCGTGGTGACAGCTTTGTCAGAAGCAGTAACGAGAGAAAAAAGACCTGATGTTTTGGTGGTTGACGATGACCCAATGATCCTCGATCTCTTGGGCAAGGTGTTGAAAAAACGCGGATTCCGAGCTGTGCTGGCTAACAATGGCAAGGATGCAGTCAATCTCGTTCGAAAAACCACCCCGGACGTGATTCTGCTTGACATAAAAATGCCGGGGATGGATGGTGTCGCTGTTCTCAAAGAGATCAGGGCCTTCGATCCAGATGTAGAGGTGATAATCATGACTGGGTTTGCCAGCCTGGACTCGGCCGTCGAAGGCTTACGATATGGGGCATTTGATTATATACAGAAGCCATTCAATGGACTTGATGAGGTAGTAAACGCTATTCGCCAGGCCGGGGAAAGAAGAAGTCCTTGCCCGGCGGGAAGAAGCAGAGAAGTCAGCACGGAAAGGAAAATCTACAACCTTAAGGTTCTTTGCCAAATAAGTCGAGACCTGGCGGGTTGTTCGGGCGGCAAAGACATGCTGATTCAGCTTCTGAATTCGCTTTCCGGAGTAATAAGGTACGACGTTGCAATTTCATTGTGGACAGAACTGTCGAAGCAGACAAAGCTCCTCATGCAGGCAGTCACTCCTTGCAGCTTGAGTTTCGTTGAAGAGGCTAAGCGCAATCTGATCGAGACTTTCAATTCGACCCCACAGCGGAATATTCCCATGGATATAACTTTTGACAAGATCCTGGGAGAGGAGAACATAAGACAAGAAGAACACGACGACTTAAGAACCGCTAAAAAGGTGAAGTCGTTTCTAAATGTGCCTCTAATGAACCACAGGAAGGTAACAGGAATGATTAATTTCAGCAGTCGGTTTGATAGATCATTCACTTCAGGTGACGTCCATCTCATTCATAATGCTTTCAGCCAGATGCGTCCGGCCCTGGACAAGGTTAACCGAGTTGAGGCGGCGCAAGAAAGTGAAATAGAGAGACTTTTGGAGAGGATGCCCGAAGGCTTGGTGATGATCAACGAAGATTTCCAGGTAACCACGGTGAATAAGATGGCCCAAGACATTCTGCGTGAAAGAGAGTCGACCCTTGAATCCATCCAGAGGACCTTAGGGCTCGATCTGAGGAAATTCAAAGCAGATGTGGAGAAGGGAAACTCTGATCTAATCAGGAAAGATGTTAAGATACATACGGAAAGTTGCCAGATTCTTACTTCACTCCTCAAAGGAAAGGCGGAGACTTTTAGGGGCTTTATGATCTCCATTCGCAAGTTGGGAAAAGAAATAAGATGAAGAATCAAGACGGAAGCGCAATGGCAAAGAAAGAACCTTCTGATAGTGCATGATTCAGCCACGACCAGAAAACTGGAGGGGCTTACCCTAAGGTTCAAACAATACTATGTGACAACAGCCAATGATGGCAAGGAAGCATGGGACATGCTGGAGAAGGAGAACTTTGATATGGTGATAATAGATATCCTGATGCCTACCATGGACGGATTTCAGCATCTATCAAGAATTAAAAGTCACGAAAGACTTACCGAGTGTTCTTCTCACCACGGATGGTGATAAGGCAGGCAAGCATTTTGAAGAACTTGGAGAACCATAACCCTAGGTGAAGGCGGAAGGGAAGAATCTCTTCCAGGCAGCATTGCATTTTGAATGCATCGGGAATCCTATATGAAATGATCCAATGAAGATACTCATAGCCGAGGATGAAAAGACCTCCAGAAAGATTCTGGAAAGAACGTTGACTAAGGTCGGGCATGATGTGGAGGCAGTTGAAGATGGACTAGAGGCTTTAGAGTCGATCCGAAAAGAGGTTCCGGACGTACTCATCACCGACTGGATGATGCCTAATCTGGATGGGGTGGAGCTGTGTCGTCGGGTTCGATCCCTCAACCTTTCCAGTTACCTTTATGTAATTCTTTTGACCGCGCTGACTCAAAAGGAGAACATCATCCAAGGACTGGATGCCGGCGCCGATGATTACATAGCCAAGCCATTCGATAGAACAGAGCTTTTAGCCCGGGTGAGGGCAGGCCAACGGGTCGTCCAGCTTGAGAAATCGGTGAGGGAGAGTGAAGAGAGATTCCGTGCGATTTCTGCAACTGCCAAAGAGGCAATCCTTATGATGGATAATGAAGGAAATATCTCCTATTGGAATCCTGCAGCAGAAAAGACATTTGGCTATTCCAGCCCAGAGGCCATTGGCAAGGAATTGCATGTACTACTTGCCCCTGGAAGATATCACGGAGCCTACCAGAAAGGATTCGGCAAGTTCAAGGAGACCGGACAAGGTCCGGTAGTTGGAAATACCCTTGAATTGGAAGCTGTCAGAAAAGACGGAACAGAATTCCCCATAGAATTATCTCTTTCTGCTATTAAGATCAAAGATCGGTGGCATGCCGTGGGAATACTCCGTGACATCACCGAGCGCAAGTGGACCGAACAGTTGTTGCGGGAAAGTGAGCGCCGATCCCGTAAGTTGGTGCAGAGCATAGCAGATGGGGTGGTAATGATCAACGAGAACTTTGAAGTGACGCTAATGAACCCCAGTGCACTTTCGATCCTAAACCCGGTTAGTTCAGATTCTTATCCAAATGGCGAAACGCTTCAGGGCATTTTGGGCATGGATTTCAAGGAATTAAAAGAACAGTTAGGCAAAGGAAAAGAGAACATTGTCAGAAAAGAAATCGAAATACCTTCCGGGAGTTATCAAGCTGTAGTCTCACTCATAAAGGAAGAGGACCAGAAGTCAATTCGGTTGCTGATATCCTTGCGCGATATTACCGAAGAAAAGAAACTGGAAAACTTGAAATCTGAGTTTATCTCAGTAGTCTCGCATGAGTTAAGGACTCCTCTGGGTTCCATCAAAAATGCAGTGAATCTTGCTTTGAGTCAAAAAACCGGGGAGGTTAATGAAAAAAAAAGTAAACTTCTTCAGATGGCTTCCCGGAATGTTGATCGGCTTACGCGCATTATAAACGATTTCTTAGACGTGTCCAAGATGGAAGCTGGCAAAATGGAGGTAAGACTGGAGAAGGTGAATCTGGAGGAAATAATTGATGGGACCATCTCCACTTTTTCACTGAATGCAGAGAAGAAATCCATCGGCCTGAAGAAGGAAGTCGCCCTCAATCTGCCAGAAATCATGGGTGACGCGGATAAGCTCACTCAGGTTCTTGTAAACCTGGTAAGCAATGCCATAAAATACACGCCTGAGGGAGGAGAAATTTTTGTCAGGGCCACATGGATAGACAAGTTCAAAACCCCCATCTCGGCGATAACGTCCCTCCCTCAGCAGGATTTCGTTCTAATTGAAGTCAAAGATACCGGAACGGGGATTCCGCGCGAGGAATTGGAATCCGTGTTTGATAAGTTCCATCAGGTGGAGAAATCACTGGCCGGAAAGAAGCCCGGAACCGGTCTGGGGCTTCCTATCTGCAAAAGACTGGTGGAAGCACACCAAGGGAAAATCTGGGTGGAAAGCGAGTTGGGCAGGGGAAGCAGGTTCATGTTTGTTCTGCCTATGCTAAAGGAGATAGATGTTTTGGATCACCGTTTGAACGCCTCGATTAATCGTGCCAGATCGATTAGTTCAAGTGTTTCCGTGCTTCTCCTTGGGGTGAAGAATCTTGATGAGCTCACAGACGAGGGCGGGGCACCGGTCAGAGGAAGAATATTCGGAGAGATGGTTGAACTCGCCAAAAAGGCGGCACTTAAGTCCAGCGACTATGTCCAGCCTGATGAGGAAACAGGTCGAGTATTCGTTGTTTTGGAAAACACCACCAAGGAAGGAGCTCTGGCAGTTTACAGGAGACTGAGCGATGGTCTCTTGAGCCATGATTCCGCCGTTCAAGTGGGTTCTGCTCAAATGGAATTCTTCTTGGGAGTAGCCAACTATCCAGAAGACGCGGACGAAGCAGAGGCGCTAAGACACATAGCTGAATGCACCGACTGTTTTTCGAGTCTGGCGGTAAGCCAAGGGATTTCCTTGTGAGCAACCGCTGGGAGAATGATGGAATAAAAGAAAGTAGGAAAAGGTAGACCGACAATCGAAGCCCTTGCCACAGATGGAGGTGAGAGATGGAGCAAAAAAGAATACTGATAGCGGATGATGAAGAAGACTATGTAACTGCGCTGCAAATCGCTCTGGAGGCTGAAGGATATGAGTGTCTTACCGCCTCTGATGGACAAGAGGCTTTGGACAAAGCCAAAAGTGAGAAGCCGGATCTGATAATACTGGACATAATGATGCCCAAGATGAATGGATACAAGGTCAGCCGCCTTCTTAAGTTTGATGTCAAATACGAGAAGATTCCCATAATAATGCTAACTGCCAGAACTCAGGAAAAAGACAAGAACATTGGAAAAGAGACCGGAGCGGATGAATACATGACCAAGCCCTTTGACATGGAATCCTTAGTTCAACTGGTCGCCAAGTATCTGGGTAACAAAGAATCCGAGGAAAAGAGGGATGCCAACTTACACATACAAAGTCAGAGATAAAAGGGGCCGGAAAATCACCAAGGAAATAGAGGCACAAAGCCAAAAAGAGGTGTTCAGAAACCTGACCGAATCGGGCTACTTTGTTTCCTCTATAAGGCAAAAGGGGCCCTCTCCCTGGAGAAGTCTATCGGGATTGGGAGGGAGAGTATCGGCTGTCGATTTAATCGTGTTTACCCGTCAGCTTGCCGCCCTGTTGGATGCGGGAATACCGCTAAACACGAGTTTAAACGTAATCGCAAACCAAGGAGAGAGTAAAACCATGGTTCAGGTGGCCGGACGACTTCGTCAGAACATTGAGGAAGGAATGGGTTTGGCTCAAGCCATGGAGAGCGAATCCAATGTGTTTGACAAGAGTTATGTAGCCATGCTGGAGGTGGGCGAAAGCGGTGGAAAGATAGCAGAGGTGCTCAACCGATTAGCAGATTTGCTGGAGCTCAAGCAGGAGAGAAGGACCAAGGTCAAAGCCGCGGTGACCTATCCGGTTATTCTGGTAATTGCCGCTACCCTGGGAATCACTTTCCTGATAGTTTTCGTTTTTCCAATGTTTGTAAAGATTTTTGAAAAAGCTAATATAGTTTTACCTTTGCCTACCAGGATATTGATTGGCGTCAGCAATCTGGTCCGGGGATACTGGTGGGCTATACTGGGAAGTTTGGCTGGTATTGTCATATTTGCCAAAAGATATGCAAAGACCCTTTCCGGAAGGTTATTCTTTGACAGGATTAAGTTGAGGCTGCCCATTTTCGGCAACCTTTTCAGAAAGGTGGCAGTCTCAGCCTTTGCTCATACCTATAGAGCATTAAACGTGAGTGGCATTCCCTTAATCACGACCTTGAAGTTAGTGGGGCAGGCGGTGGGAAACAGCGTGATAGCCCAGGCAATAGAGAAAGCCAGAGTGAAAATAGTCGAAGGAGGTTCCATCGCCTCATCATTCCGGGAGAGCGGGCAGTTTCCGGGAATGGTGGTGCAGATGATCTCAACTGGGGAAGAGAGTGGGAAGATAGACGAGATGCTTTTGAAAATTTCACAATATTACGATAAGGAGGTAAACTATGTGATTTCCAAGCTCTCCACTACTTTAGAACCGATCCTGCTGGCGGTAATGGGAGCAGTGGTGGCAATTATGTACCTGTCTCTGATTATGCCCATGACCCAGCTTATGAAGGTAATCAGAGCCGGAGGGATGGGTTAGAATAATATCAAGCGAAGCTTCGAAAAGAATCAAACCCTAAATGAGTGAAAGGAGGTGCAAGATGAAGAAGCTCAGAAAAAGACGGGATGAGCGGGGATGGACCTTGGTTGAGCTGATCATAGTGATCATCATCCTGGGGCTGATTTCCGGAGTAGCCATTCCAGCCTACTTGGATCTGACCACAAGTGCCAAGATCAATGCCTGTCAGTCTCAGCAGGCTGCCATCAAGTCAGCAGTGCTGTTGTATTATGGCAAAAACCTGGGAACACTGCCGGACAGTTTGACCACTGGTATGTTTGTGGATGCCACTATTCCGACCTGTCCGTCCGGTGGGACCATTTCTTACACTAAGGATACCGACAGCACCTTTACGGTGGAATGCACTATCACAGCTCATAACACGCCGGCAACAACACCATAAGTCTGAAGCCGTGGCGGGCAGTGGTTTCCAGACTGCTGCCCGTCCTGTTCACAAAAGAGGAAAAATGGGAAGCCTCAAACCGTTAAATGGAGAAGAAGGTATCTCCCTTCTGATATTGATAATAATCATCGCTCTGGTGGGAATCACTGCGGTAGGAGTTACAGCTTTTCTCTCACAAAACATTGCCCTGAGTTCGATGGAAAAAGACAGAGCCCGGGCACTATATTTAACCGAGATGGGAGTGGCAGATTCCTTCTGGGAGTTAAAGTATTCAGAAAAGCTATATGGCGCGCCCTCTCAACCATACGGACAAATTGATGCACAGACTGTGGATTTTGGTGACGGGACCAGTGGAACCTATACCGTTCCTGAGCCTTATGACAGCATCGTTTCCACCGGCACATACAAGGGGATCACTCGCCAGGTCAAAGTTGGAATAGAGAATCTTGCCATCAACTATGCCCTTTTTGCCGCTTCGTCTAACGATTTCACTTTTAGCAAGAATTGCCAGGTGGTGGGAAGCTGTTTTGTGAACGGGAGCGTTACGGTAAAAACCCCCACCAATATCGACACTACGCAGATGACTTTGTATTTGCCCTGCGGTGAGACGGCAGCTTACCAGGGTGGTGGAGCCTTTCCTTTCACCACTGTGGATTCGGCGCCCACTTTAGCTGATTTGGATCTGACCTATTACGACAATCTCCTGGGTTTAGCCGCCAGCCAGCCCTCCGGAGATTCAACCTGGAATTCAGACCGGGTCTTGCCCGATACTGTGTTGATCAACGGAGACCTAACAATCAAAAAGAACAAGAGCATAACTACCGCGGGCGGCTCCAGCCTGGTCGCGGTAAATGGAACGATAACCATAGGAAAAAATGTGAACATCGCTGATAGTATACAGTTCATCGCCAAATGGGGCATCTACTGTGCAGCTAATATCACAGTAGGAAGCACCACAGGAAGAAGCGGGAACATACTTTTCACTAAGAGAGACAACCTTAAGTTGGGGAACAACAATACGGTCAATGGAAGTGTGCTCTCCAATAAGGTTCTCCAAATCAATCAGGGATCAGAGGTGAACGGATTTGTGTATGCAGGAACTCAGAGCACTATTGGTAAAAACGCAACTATTAACGGCTGTTTTTGGGGACATAGCTTCACTGATGATAAAATCAAACAGGGATCCGGCATAATCTGGAACTCAGGCTATATTCCTTCACCTCTGCCGCCAGGAGTATCCAGCATAGGATCATTCAGCATTTCATTTGTGCAGAATAGTTGGCAGGAGCTATGAGATATCGCAAAAGATTAAGAAACCAAGATGGTTATACCCTTATGGAACTGGTGATCACCATTGTCATACTTGGATTGATGACTTATTTCCTGGGAAGCATGTGTGTTGAACTACTGGCAGGCTCGACCCAACAGGTTAAACAAGTGGAAATGGTGAGCCTTGCTATCTCAAAGATGGAGGAGGCTATCAAGATAGGAGTTAGCCTCACATCCCAGGGCTGGACTTCGGAATCACCCTACCAGTGGCGAAGGACTGTAACCACTCTGAAGAGCGACTGTGGAAATCCTGCGCTGGTGGAAGTGACTATTGACGTAGAAGATGCTTTCGGGCAGACTTACTCGCTGATAAATCATATCGGGGGTTGAAATCGACTCTGGGGAAACGTGTCATGAACACAAAAGGATATACTCTAGTGGAGTTGGTGATCGTGATCTTAGTTTTGGGGATAATAGCGTCCGCCACCGCGGGGGTATTGATAAGCTTGATCTCATCCCTGGATCTCTCCCAAAACATAAACTCGGTCAGCTTGGTGGGACATAGGGCCATTACTCAGATTACGGATGAACTGAGAGAAGCGGTTTCTGCTCCGGATAGTCTGCGTCCCTGGGTGAGTGCGGATAGCCGAATCCTTCGTTTCTTTA
>CAZPOP010000033.1:0-26100 GCA_964588305.1 uncultured Ignavibacteria bacterium | reverse complement strand
GCCTCCAAGAGTATGCCCATACAGACTACCACTCACATAGTGATAATACTCTTCATAGTTATAGGAAACGTCGGATATTTCATGACAAAAGGGAAAAAATAGGAAAAACTATGGGAACAGCAGAATTAATCTGGAATGGGGTGGCCGCTTTTCTGGTTCTGAGTATTTACTCTTTTCTGTATAAAGATAATCCTTTCTATAAGTTCGCGGAGCATCTGGTGGTGGGAGTGTCAGCCGGCTATTTTGCCATAATTCTGTATTACAACGCTTTTCTACCTAAGCTTATCAACCCCTTAAGAGCGGGGCAGTATTGGTATATCATACCTGGGATATTGGGTTTGTTGATGTGGGCTCGTTTCTCAAGAAAATGGCAGTGGCTCTCCCGACCCACTTTGGGTTTCGTTATCGGGGGTGGAGCCGGACTCGCTATCCCTTTATATCTGCAAAACTATGTGCTGAGACAATTGAGCGCGACTATGCTTCCGGTCGGCTTTACTACCTGGCCTTTGATCCGCAATGTATTGATAATAATTATGGTGTTCTGTGCGTTGGCCTACTTCTATTTCTCCAAGCAACATAAGGGAGCTTTTGGAGGGGCAGCCCAGATAGGTATCTGGACTCTGATGGTAGGTTTCGGTGCAGGATTTGGTATGACCGTTATGGGCAGAGTGGCCCTTCTGGCTGAGAGGGTTGTCTTTCTCCGGGACTACTTCGCGACGCTCCTTAGTACTCTGTTTTAGGCTGAGCTGGATAGTCTGAGACAAGAATGGTTCCTCGTGTACACTGTTTGCAGAGGTCAATTGGAACCTACGACAAGTTTTACCAGATACTCTTGATAACCGTGTTTGATTCTGAGAGAGGTTTGTGCGTCAATTCCTTCCACAATGAAAATTAGTTCTATTTTCAAGATAGCATTCTTCATACTTTGTTTTTTCTGCGCTTCCTCTCCTTTGTCTTTTGCCCAGGAGGACCTGTCCCGGTCTTGGTTTAATCCCCACAGATTGAACATGCTCATTTTTCTGCTTTTTTTCTTCGCCGTTATAATCTATTTTATCGAGCGGGCCAAGAAAGGGAAAAGTCTATTCATCAGGCGCATCGCCGGCCTGGATGCCATCGAGGACGCGGTGGGGCGAGCTACCGAGATGGGCAAACCGGTTCTTTTCATACCTGGAATCGAGGACGTGGATCAAATCCAGACGGTTGCGGCTATGATAATTCTGGGAAACGTGGCCAAGATGGTGGCCGCTTACGATACCCCTTTATTTGTTCCTATATGCAGGCCATTTGTGGTTCCGGTGGCGGAGGAGAGGGTTAAAGAGGGATATGCCAGCGCTGGCAGGCCTGATGCATACAACAGAGATAACGTTCGCTATATCTCCGACGAGCAGTTTGCCTATGCGGCTGGTGTGCAGGGGATAATGCTTCGCGACCGCCCGGCCGCCAACTTGATGTTCGGCTCGTTCTTTGCCGAGTCCTTGATGTTGGCCGAAACTGGGTCTTTAACCGGAGCCATCCAGGTAGCAGGCACGGCTAACATTCACCAGCTTCCCTTCTTTGTGGTAGCCTGTGACTACACCATAATAGGGGAGGAGCTATTTGCCACCAGCGCCTATCTTTCAAAGGAGCCCAAGCTCTTGGGAAGCTTGAAAGGCTCGGATTTAACCAAGGCAATTATCATAGGGTTCTTAGTCTTGGGAGCAATTTTGGAAACTTTAGGGATAACCCAACTCACACGGTTGTTTCTGATAGAATGAATTGGTTGTGAGCGAAAAGGGATTAACTCTTGTCTGGAATCAAGGAGTAAGCCTTTTATCACGCTTCGTCTCGGAAGCACAAAAAGCATTAAGATATGATCTGTTTGGCACAAAACAACATGAGATTCTAACGGAACAACTCCCTTCTGGAATTAGCGACATATGCGACGCGAAATACCCATAGCCATCTGTTTCTTGGCTGGCATCTCCTTCATAATGGAATACTTCATTCCCCACCAGGGGGCGCTCTCCGTCTTTGAAAGTGTCCGCCAATGGGCCATAATCGTGATCGCCTTTGCCTACGTGTTGGGCATTGCCAACATAGTGAGGATTAATTTCCACGCCATCCAGAGAAAACAAAGGGATTGGCCTTATAAGATCGTTCTGGTAGTAAGCGTCTTCTTCATGATAACCGTAGGGGTCTTCTTCGGAGGAATCGGAGAGGGAACCATCTTCGGCTGGGTCTATTATCACGCACAATATCCTCTGCAGTCGACCATGTTCGCTCTTTTGGCATTCTTCATCGCCTCGGCTGCGTTTCGAGCTTTCCGGATTAGAACCTTTGAAGCTGGCCTGTTAGCCGTGACCGCGGTTTTGGTGATGATTGGGAGAGTGCCTGTGGGAGAGGCCCTGTGGAAGCAATTCCCGGATTTCACCGAATGGATAATGAATGTCCCCCAGTTGGCCGGGAAAAGGGCTATTATGATCGGTGCTGCATTGGGCGCAATTTCGACCGCCTTGAAGGTCTTGACCGGATTGGAAAGAACATACCTGGGAGGAGAGTAAATTACTTCGGAGTAGCGAGACTTGTCTCGCGTCTAATCATGCAGAGCAAGCTCTGCTACTAGAAGTTTCACAAAGATGAAAGAAACCGCCAAAAAGATACTGCAAAAACTGGAAGTCCTTGATCGACGGATAATATTTGTATTCATCGTCCTGTCTATCGCCCTGCCTCTGCTTTTGCCGGTTAACATGGATTTTTCCGTGACTCCTCCGGTAAGAAGCTTTTATGATGCCATTGAATCTCTTCCTCCTGGTTCCAAGGTGTTGGTCCCCTGCGATTACGATCCCGGTTCTATGCCGGAGCTTTTCCCCATGAACGTTGCAGCGTTTTATCACCTGCTCTCCCGGGATGTGAAAGTGATCACTATCCAGCTATGGGCTACGGGAACGCTCTTGGCTGAAAGAGCCATGAGCGAAGTGTTGGAAGATCTGCCGGACAAAGAATATGGGGTGGACTGGGTCAACCTGGGCTTCAAGGAGGGGAGGGAGGTGGTGATGGTCTCCCTGGGAACCAGCATCCCTAAGACCTTTCCCGCTGATATCCATGGGACCAAGGTTGAGGATATCCCCATCATGGAAGGCGTTAACACCTTCGACGACATCGCTATGTTGGTCAACATCTCCGGGGGACTTCCGGGCACCAAAGAGTGGGTGCTTCAGGTTCAATCCCGCTATCATGTGAAATTGGGTTCCGGCTGCACGGCGGTGAGCGCTCCGGAATTTTACCCCTATATTCAGTCTGGACAACTGGTCGGACTCTTGGGGGGAATGAAGGGTGCGGCTGAATATGAAAAACTGCTCCAGAGGCCCGGAACGGCTCAAAGAGGCATGGATGCTCAATCCGTTTCCCATATCATCGTTTTCTTGTTCATTTTGATCGGCAATATCGCTTATTTTTCGACCAGAGGGATGAAGAAGAAACTGAAGGTTTAAGACTGTGTAACCTGGAGAGAAGTCTCTAGAAACGAACCACTGAGGATACCTAAAAGGGATTATTGATGCCACTATCGGAAACGATCGGAATCTGGCTGGGCGCAGCATTGACCTTGTGCATCTTCTCCTTTCTATACAGGGACAATCCCTTCTATAAGTTTGCCGAGCATCTTTTCGTCGGCATCTCGGCGGGATACTGGGCTACCTTGGAGTGGCATAACGTTTTTCTTCCTAACCTGTGGGAGCCCCTGACTCACGAAGGAAAACTCCTGCTCCTGGTTCCCTTTGCCTTTGGGATTTTACTTTTCAGCCGTTTTACCAAGAAATTCAGCTGGCTTTCCAGATGGTCCATGGCATTAATCATCGGCATCTACGCCGGAATCGCGATAGTAGGTTACGGCTCCGGAGATCTTATCCTGCAGATTCGCGCGAATCTGCTTCCCTTGTGGACTGATAATTGGCTTACCTCATTCAACAATATTCTTTTGACCTTCGGCGTAATCACGGGGCTCATCTACTTTTTCTTCTCCAAAGAGCACAAGGGGGCTTTGGGGGGCGCGGCTAAAGTCGGCGTCTGGTTTCTGATGATCTCATTCGGGGCTTCGTTCGGCTACACCGTGATGTCTCGTATGTCCCTTTTAATCGGCAGAATATATTTCCTTCTGGTGACCTGGCTACACATCCTAGATTAGGCACAGACCCTTCCAAATAGGAAAGAAACCCCTTCTTTCGGATATTTCGTCATCTACTGGCCCGTCTCCGAGGACTTCCCCCTCGTCTGAATTCGGCGGGCGTTACCTTATTGGAAGTCAAGTGCTTAATAAGAACACTTCAAGCTTTTGTTTCAAAGAACGGTGCATCGCGACGGCACTTCCCCAAGAGCTCTGCCCTCCGCCTGCTCGAGTGGCTTTCAGAATTCTCAAAAAACGGTTGACAAATCGAAGTGAGTTTGCTTAGTTGATGGTAACACTTTGATGCTCACCTGTGGGGGAGGAGCTTCTGAAAGGATATCGTCTTTGGTGTGAGCCTTACGGCTTGATACCTCTGGCGGGAAGAAGCGGAATCGTGCTGCAGCAAGAGGAAAATCGTGCTCTCAGCTTGAAGTTTGAGCGTTTCGGGCAAGGAAATTAATATGTTCGCTGAAACAGCTAATATCATCCAAGAGTTTTTTCGGTATCTGAGGCTGTTTGCGGAACGGTTTTCCGAAATGAATCAGTACGTGAATGCCAACTTTGGACTGTTTGTTCAATTGGCTCTCGATCTTCTTATTTTATATATAGTTTTTTTCGTGGTTTACCACATCATCAAGCTCTCCTTCCGGATCATTTTCAGAATAGTGATCCCTTCGGTGATTTTGACAGGGGTCGTTTTTTTGCTCACCTCCTGTTCGTTTTTCAATATTCTTCCGGTATTCGTTTGCCTGCTGGTGGCGATCAATCTGGTAAGGCCATAAAAAAAGCCCCCCCGCCAAAGGCGGGGGGGCTCTTACGTAAGGAGCATTCCCTTCCTTCTATGGATATCGAATCCAGACCTTAATCTTCGCTCAGTTCTATCTTCGTGGCGAGACAAACTCCACCTCTGGGGTCCTCGTCACATATGGTTATTATTGCAGTCTCCACACTGATGTCGGTCGAGGCGGTGAAGGTGAACCCGGTCGCCTCTCCGAACGCATTCGTATACGCTGATCCAGTAATGACACCATTGGTAGTCTGGGTCTGATCAGCCACGATTTTGTGTCCGCCCAAGGGATTCCCGTAACGGTCCTTTATCATTACCACTATCGGAACGGTAGCTCCATGGGGCACCGATGCCTCCATATCGATCTCACAATTCTTGCTGTAAGTGTAGGAGGTCAGGAATGTTACATTTACCGACGCTGAGACGAAGCCCGACTTGGCGGTCAGAACGTTGACCACGCCAATTCCATCATCAATGATATTGGGATTGGCCAGCGAATAGTCCTGGTTAAGAACCTCACTGACCAACTCGGTTTCATATAGGCTCGCATAGCATCCGTCACTGGTCACCCCATCCGTCACAAAGCCGAAGCCTGTTTTCATCTTGACCGAAGTCCCGCCGACCACAAAATTATCGTTCACGTCGAGGACCGTCACGATAACGTCACCTTTGGAAATTCCGTCCGCCAACAGGCTGTGCGGATAGGAAAGGAAGGCAACGCTGGCGGGTGGACCGGACACGATCAGAATGGTGCTGTCTTTCACTATGCCGTCCTCCCCCTGGGTCTCGGCCCAGATTATGGCTAATCCATCGTCTCTCGGGTCGCCGGATAGGTATTTTGTGTTAGCGCATCCGTCCGTGGTTTGATCGTTAGAGTATACCATACCTTCCTCAGCGCTGAAGTAGACCGCAGTCAAATCTGGAACGGGATTCCCGTATTGATCGACCACGCACGCACATAGGTTTGCCTCCACACAGTCTATGTCCCAGCCTCGAATGTTGCAAGGGTTGACTCCTACCGAGATGTCGAAGGCGGGACCGGCGCTGACGGCAACCAAGGTTGAATAAGAAAGTATGGACCCAACCTTGGCCCTGATCCTTACCGTCCCGGATTCGATTCCGCTGGACAAAGTGACGTGTGCTTCTCCGTACGAGTTGGTGGTGACGGTAACCGCTTCGGCCTCCTCTCCACCGAGGCTTAGTCCGCCTCCCGGACCGCTAATGATGTAAAACTCCACGGGAAAATTCTCATCCACTCTGTTTCCGTTAGCATCATAACATATGGCGGTAACCTGAGTGGCCTCCACTCCACCGGTGCCTTTAACCTGGATGCTGGGATATTCGGATGCCAACACAATGTATGCCACGGCATCAGTGGGAACCAAAAGTATGGTGTTATAATCTTGAACCTGTTGTCCAGGAGTACCTGCCGTCACCTTGATATAGGCGCTTCCGGTTCTGAAGCCTGCAGTGTAAGTCACTTCAGCAATTCCATTCTGTGTGAGGGCGTAGGGTGCTATGACTCCGATGGAATTCCACTTTGCGTCCCCATTGGTGTCGTATCTCAGCTGGTCCACGCCTTCGGTATAATAGCCGTCCCCGTCGACGTCGTCGAAGTCTTCTCCGGCAACGAACTTCACCACTGTACCGTCGTCAATCAGCGTGCCTGCGGAATCTCTTACGGTGGCCCTCACGATACTGGAAGAGATTCCGTCTGCGGGAAGCCATAAAGGGCTGATGTCAATTTCCAAAGGGTTGCCGGCTTCCTCCTCGACAGAGACCACGTCAATCTGTGCAGTTTTGGCCTGAGCTCCTTCAGCGCTTGCCTGAATTGTGGCGGTGCCTACGTCTGTGGCAGTAAAGACGGTTGCCGCCAGGCCGTTGGCATCCGTGGTGTCCGCTGCGGGTGTGCAATATCCCACTGAAGTCGGGCTGACTGAAAAAGAGACCGTCACCCCTGAGAGGGCGCGATCCTGGTCGTCCTTGACCTCAACGTCCACCGTGCCGGTCTGCCCCTTTTGAACGGAGTAGGGTGCGTAAAGAGCTTTGATGATCACTACCGTTTCTTCCTCTTTGGTGGACCTCTTGTTGGAACATCCGACCATCGATGTGGCGACTGCCAGCAAAACGAGGACTACCCAAGAACCAACTACCAGAGAGTTGGACACTATCCTGTTCATGATTGGCTCCCTTTCAGTTTGACGTTTATTGTTGAACATTAAAGGTTTTTGTCCTAAATTTGTTTATCGGCATCAATCTGCGATTATTTAGAATCGGCTTAAGGTATCAGGGGCTTGCCCAAACCCGACCGAGAACGCAAGGGGACCTCTGGGTAGCTATATCCAGGGACTGATTGGAGTGTCCACCTTCAGGCAAACCTTTGAAAAGGCGTTGCATTACTAAGATTTTGGGTCAAGCTGAAGCCCGCCACTCCTTAAAGATTTTCCTGGAGTCGATCTGTGTGATCATCCGTTGGAATTTGGTTGACATTGACGCATTATTCTCTTTCTTAACGGATGGGTCAAATGGTCTTAAGGCAGCCCGAAAATCGAGAGTGTGGCCGGACACAAGATTTCAGACGATGCCAGACAGAATCAAATTCTTGGGCACTGCAGGTGCCCGCATTGTGGTTGCCAAACAACTCCGTTCGTCCGCTGGAACCTGGATCACGTTGGAGGAAAAAAGCTGCTTTTAGATCCCGGACCGGGAACTTTGGCAAGATGCGCCAAGAGCAGACCTGCCTTGGATCCCACTCAGTTGGACGCCATCATCCTGTCCCATCAGCACATAGATCATGCCAACGATGTGAACATAATGATTGAGGCTATGACCAACGGCGGTTTTTCCAAAAAAGGAGCTTTATATGCCCCTCTTTCTGCCTTGGAAAATGATCCAATCGTTTTGAAATATGTCAGGGGCTATGTTGACGAAATTCACGTTCTGAGAGAGGGAGGTTCTCACACTTTAGGTGGGGTCGAGATTTCCACGCCTCTTCGTCATATTCATCCAGTTGAGACTTATGGCATCGTGCTCAAGAGCTCAAAGTACACTATTTCTTTCATCGTCGATTCCAGATTCTTTCCTGATTTGATTACTAAATACAAAAGAAGTGATCTGATTGTGATTAACGTGGTTCGCTATAATGGAAAAGGCGGAAAAAGATTGGACGTGGATCATCTTAACCTTGAGGATGTCAAAAAGATCATAAAGGGGATAAAGCCAAAGCAGGCTGTCTTGACCCACTTTGGCATGACAATGGTGCGAAGCAAACCTTGGGGAATTGCGGCTGAGATCGAAAAAGAAATGGGAATTAGAACCATCGCTGCCAGCGACGGGATGGAGTTTGATTTGACCAGTCTCTAGTTTTGTATCGTCTTGGTGGCCGCCGATGCCCGGGGATTGACGGTACTGGCGGTCAACCTGACATCCGCTTCGCTTTCCACAAGTAGGGAAAGAAGGTATTCCATTCTCATAGTCCTTACCTTTGTTCTCAGACTCGGCTCGCTGGGGACGAGTTTTGAGTCAGTGATTCTTACTTCTGGTTTGGTGGGTCTACCGGTACCATTAGGCACTCCCATCCGAGGTCCACGCAGTGATGATCCGGTGCTGGAGGACACGAATAGCCAATACAAAGGTTGCACCGGAACTTGTGTAAAGCGTTGTTGCCAGTGCCGGGACAGGCCGGATGATAGCCTGGATATGAACAATATACCCACTCTCTAAGGCAATCCGCCTCGGTCTCGGTAGTGATAAGGGAATACAATACGCCACAAGCTACTATCAGCACCAATGCGCCGATTATGATTTTGGTTTTTCTTGACATAAGTCTCACCCCCTTCTTTTAACTCTTGTCCCCAGCGAGCCTTTAGAGCCATATGGCATAGATTATAAAGAATACCCAACCTGTAAAGCCATTCTACGGCAAAACCTAAAGTGTATCATCTAAATCCATGCACAATAGCTTGCAATCTAAATAGTTATTCCCTCGCAAGAACGCCGTTCAGTGACAGGTGGAAGCCTCCTTTTCCGGGCGGTAATATATCAATGTTGGGAATATCTGTCAAGTGAAAAGACAGGGTTATCCCGTAATCCTATCCAGAGATTGTGTCATTGACTAGGGTTGGGGGAAATTATTCTTCGAGGTTTCCCCTCGATTAACCTCGCTGGCTGTGAGCGTCGTGTCGGATAGGGGTGGAATTCCTGCGCCACGTCGGCCAGAAGCCGTCTGACCTTTGGCTGGACGCAGGTGGGGGTGTTGTTACGACAGATCAACCGTCAACGAATTAACCAAATGAAACGGCGCAGACGTGCGGGCGCCCATATCGTTATTTCTTTATGGCACCTGCAGTGAGACCGGAAATAATCTGTCTTTGGAAGAACAGAAACATTATGATCACCGGGAAGGCGGCTAAACTGGAGGCGGCTAAAAGATGAGGCCAGTCGATGGTTTGATAGCCTTGAAACAGCGCTAATGCTACAGGCAAAGTTCTCATCTTTTCACTTGAAGTTAGAATAAAAGGAAAAAGAAAAGAATTCCAGTTGACCAAAAACACCTGAATGGCCAAGACAGCCAAGGCTGGCTTACACAAAGGTGCTACAATCTGAAAAAGTATCCTCAACTCTCCTGCACCATCGATTCTCGCCTGATTCTCCAAATCCCTAGGCAAGGCCTGGATATATTGCCGCATGAGAAAGATTCCCAATGGACTCACCAGCCAGGGGACGATCAGAGCAAAATAAGTATCGTACCAGCCCAGGTTCTTTATGATTAAAAACAGCGGTACGATCAAAATGTGAACCGGGATCATCAGGACCACAATCACTGAAAGAAAAAGGACGTTTTTCAGTAGAAAAGTTCTGCGAGCAAAAGCATACCCAACCATCAAACAGAAGATGATGTTCCCCAAAGTGACCATGACAGCCACAAAGAGGCTGTTGAAGAAGAAGCGGGGGAAAGGGCCGTAAGACCAAATGTCCGCATAATTCTTCAGAGTGATCCCTCTCGGCAGAAGATCGGAAAGTTGGAGAATCGAACTGGCTTCCGAAGAGAAAGATGCTGTAATCATCCAATACATGGGGAAAAGCGTACCGATGAGCACAAACAGCAAGATTATGAATAACAAGATTCTCTTTGATCTACTGGAGCGTGCCATAGGTTTCCTAAGCTTAAAAGTGCAAAATGCCAAAGTAAAAGTCACAATTCAAAATTATGTCTCCTATCCTCACTAAATGACAACCGACCAAATCCACAACATATTTTAGGTTCAGTTTTTAGCTTTGATTTGTCGTTTTTAGCTTTTCTTTTTGCGTTTTTGATTTTCTATTAGTCTTCCACTGTCCTTCCGTATCCGAAAAGTTTTAACTGAACCAGCGAGAAAATTAAAATTATGATAAAGAGAACATAGGCAACTGCCGAGGCATAGCCCATTCTGAATTTGTGCAAGCCGGTTTCATATACCAGGTATACCATGGTCAGGGTGGAATTCAAGGGTCCTCCTTTGGTCATAACAAAGATCTCCACGAAGACCTGAAAGGATTTTATGGTGTTTATCAACACCACGAACAGGCTCATCGGTCTGAGGTAAGGTAAGGTTACATGCCAGAGCTTCTGCCACCAACTTGCGCCGAAAGTATCGGAGATCTGGTAGAGCTCCAGAGGGATGGATTGAAGTGCGGCTAAAAACAGAAGCATATAAAATCCGGTGCTCATCCAGATGTCCATGAGCATAATGGAAGGAAGAGCAGTCTTGGTGGAGAAAAGCCATCCCTTCTCCGGGGTGGGACTGCCAACTAAATTGCAGAGAAAAGTCAAATAACCCTCTTTGGCGTAAAGATTCATGAAAATCAATGCGATCACCACCATGGATGTAATGGAGGGGACAAAGAATCCAGCACGAAAAAGGCCTTTCAATGGAATATTCTGATTGACCAGTATTGCTAGGATCAGAGCCAGAATCGTGGTGAAAGGAATTGTGCCCACCACGAAAAAGGACGTGTTTTTCAAGGCGGTCCAAAAATCCTGATCTCTGAACAACTCCAGATAATTGGAGAATCCGACAAAGTGCGACTCACCACGCAAAACATTGTAGTCTGAGAAGCTCAAAATCAGAGAGTAAACCAAGGGAAAAAGCCAGAAAACAAGAAGGGTCAAAATCCAGGGGGATAAAAAAACTGTGGTGCCTTTTTGCTTCATTATTAACGGTCAACGGATAGAACGGATGGATTATCAGTTTTGTCCGTCCAAGTCAACCTGCGTCAAATGATTGCTGACATACCTTTGCAATCTGTTTAATCTATTGGGAATATTATCTTAACAATTTATCGATCTCTGACTTCGCTTCGTCCAATGCGTTTTGGGGCGATTTCTCGTCATACATTACCTCCTCCACCGCTTTCTCGATGATCTCTTCGATGTAGACCCACTGAGGATGAGGTGGTGGCGAGATCGCAAACTTCAGTTGTTCTTGGAATATCGAAAGACCTGGATTGTTCCGATAATAAGGATCCAGTTCCGCGTCCCTGGCTGATGGAAAGCCGGAACCGATGGCTCGACAAACCTTCAAACAATTATCTTTTCGAATCATGAATTTTATCAATTCCAAAGCCTCCTGTGGATTTTCGCATCTTTTGTTGATCACCAGAAACTCACCGCCGGCGAAGGAAGCAGGCGTTCCTCGCTCAGTTTCAGGCTTAGGCATCAGGCATATTCCAAAATTCAGTTCCGGATGATTCTTTCGCAGGTCGTTCAAAAGCCAGCCGCCCGAAATCACAAAGCCAATCTTATTATGCTTGAAAGCCTCATCCAGCATGGCTTGAGTATCTATCATTCCGTTTTGGGTCAGCTTCTTGTAGAATTGTAAAGCTTGTACTCCTTCACTGCTATTTACTCCCGACTCTCTTTGATCATCCGAAAAAATCCTCCCGCCATTTGCCCAGAAGAAGGGCAAGAATTTTTTATAGAGCCTGTGCCTCTCAGCCGAATTTGCCCCGAAGCCGTACGCCTCAGGTTTCAGTTCGTTAACGCTTTCACAACACTGCAGGAGCTCTTTCCACGTGGTCGGGGGCTTATCCGGGTCAAGGCCCGTCTTTTTCATCAAGTCTTTATTGTAAAACAAAACACGCGTATCAAGAATCCAGGGAAAGCCAAAAATCTTCTCCCCAATGGTGGCTGGTCCCCACATCAGAAATTCTTTTTTGATCCTTTCCGATTCAGACGTGACATCCAGCAAGATGTCTTGATAAGAAAACTCCGGCACCCAGTCGGAGCCGAGTTCTAGGACATCCGGTGCAGTACCAGAACCAAACGCTATCACGATCTTCTCGTGTCCATCCGCCCAGGTCAAATCAGTCAGTTCAACTCTGATATTCGGATTCTCCTTTTGGAATTGCTCGATCAATTCTACGATGGTCGGCTTAACTTCGGGATTGGTCCAGAACTGCCACCAAGTCAAGGTGACAAAGTCGTTCTGTTTTTTCCCGCAGCCAAAAAAGATAAGAAGAATCAGAATGATGAGTACTCTAAAAGGTTTCATTTATACTCAAAGAGAAATTAGAGCCACTCTTGGTTCATGACCAATAAACTCTGGCGGGTGCTCTTGTCAAGCAAAAAGTGGCAGGTTGCTCAACGTGCTCATGCATTTACCTACACCGGAGTGAGTCTTTGAAAGGCTGGGCGTTCACCCTGCGATGCCTGCGTGTTAAATAACAGTAATTCACTCCAACGTAGGCGGGGCTCCCAGCCCCGCAAGAACGCTTGACACACCCTTCAAAAGTTTGGTGTTGACCAATGCACTTCTACCCTTTAAATTCTGCTTGGCCGGTGAAGCCACAGATCGGAACCTGCCATCAGAGTCTGCAGCGGCCAAGGTAACTTGCTTATGAAGGGAGTCTTATGCCGGAGTTGCCTGAAGTCGAGACGATTGTAAGAGGTCTGAAGAAGGCCTTGGTTGGTAAGAAGATAGAAGATGTGAGGGTGTTCTTTCCCGGAATTATCAAGCAGGACTCTGAGAATTTCACAAGGCATGTTATCCAAACCAAGGTCATAGGCGTGAGGCGACGAGGGAAATTCATACTCATTGACCTGTCCAACGGGAAAACGATTCTGCTTCACCTGGGGATGACCGGAAGTTGTCTTTTTCTGAGACGCTCAAGCCCGCTGAACAAGCACGATCACCTCACGGTGACGCTGTGTCGAAGCCAAAAGGAACTAAGATATAACGACCAAAGGAAATTTGGCAGGATAAAATCCTTTTCCACCTCCAACCAGGGGAACATTTCTGATCTGAGAGAATTAGGTCCGGAACCCTTGAACATGTCCTCGTCTGATTTCGTAAACCTGCTCAAGAGAAGAAAAGGAAGGATAAAGCCGGCACTCCTGAATCAGCAGATTATCGCAGGATTGGGGAACATATATGCAGATGAATCCCTGTTTGAAGCCAGAATTCATCCGCTGCAAAGACCAGATAAGATAAGCCCTCCAAAGCTGAGGAGACTTCATCAGGCTATTCAAAAGATTTTAAAAAGGGCCATCAGGGCCGGCGGATCATCTATAGAGAATTACTGCAATATAGATGGAGAAATCGGAAGCTTTCAGCTTCAGCATAAAGTCTATGGCAGGGAAGGGCTGCTCTGCAAAAAGTGCAAAACCAAAATCAAAAGAATCAAGATAAGCCAGAGATCGAGTTACTTCTGCCCCAGATGCCAGAAACAGATTGGAACCTGAGTTGTCTGTCGGTCGAGCGTATCCCTAGGCTCGATCTTTTATAATACGGCAAATTCATGATGAATGGTGTGGGGTAAGGTACCCCGCCACAGCACGGTTAGATTTGCTGAACAGACCTTGTGGTCTACACTCTATCTGCCTACCCTTTTATGCTTCCCAAAGGTTTCAGCTGGAGCACCCTTTTGGAGATGCCGATGGTTTCGACCGCATTCACCACCTCGTCAATATTTTTATAAGCCAAGCCTGCTTCCTCAGCCAAGCCGGACATAGAGACTGCTCGCACCACCATTCCCCTCTCGGTCATCCGCTGCCTTAACTCCGTTCCTCTAACCTTTCTCTTGGCTGCCATTCGTGACATCACTCTTCCCGCTCCATGACAGGTTGACCCGAAGGTCATGTCATACGCTTTCTGGGTTCCTGCAAGAAGGTATGACCCGGTCTCCATTGAACCACCGACAATCACCGGCTGTCCGACTTTTCTGTAAATGTCGGTTACTGCGGGGTGATTAGGTGGAAGGGAACGGGTGGCACCTTTTCTATGAACGATTACTTCTTTCTCTTCGCCATCCACATTGTGTTTTTCAATCTTGGCAATGTTGTGGGCTACGTCATACACTATATGCATTCCCAAATCCTTTGCGTCTTTCTTGAAGACTTCGCTGAAGCCTTCTCTGATCCTGTGGGTGATGACCTGTCGATTGGCAAAGGCGGAATTGGCTGCGCAAACCATGGCCGAAAAATAGTCCTGCCCTTCGGACGAATTGAAGGGAGCACAGGCTAACTCCTTATCCAGAATCTTGATTCCATATTTCCGCATGGCGTTTAGGAATATCTGAAGATAGTCGGTGGCGATCTGATGGCCAAATCCGCGAGAACCGCAGTGAACCATAACGAAAATCTGGTCTGGTTTTGAAACGCCATATACTTTAGCTGTATCCGGATCATATATTTGGTCAGTCAATCCCACCTGAATCTCCAGATAATGATTCCCCGATCCCAAAGTGCCCAGTTGATCAATTCCCCGGGAGACGGCTTTGTGGCTCACCTTGGAGGGGTCGGCGCCCTGCATATGCCCGCTTTCTTCAATCCGGTCTCGATCCTCCTCCCATCCATATCCATTCTCAATACACCAATCCACCCCTTTAATCATGACCTCCTTAAAAGTGGTGGGATTCAACTTGACGATTCCTTTGCATCCAACTCCAGCCGGCACCGACTTGAAGAGAGTATCCATCAAGATTTCCATTTTGGGCTTAACCTCTTCTAAGGTGAGATCGGTTCGGATCAACCTGACCCCGCAATTGATGTCAAATCCTATCCCACCCGGGGATATCATTCCGTCTTTAGTAGAAAAGGCTGCCACCCCGCCTATGGGGAATCCATAGCCCCAGTGCCCATCCGGCATGCACAGGGCATTCTTTTGGATGCCGGGAAGACAGGCAACGTTGGTGATCTGCTCAAATACTCCCTTGTCCATGATCTCAATCAGTTTTTCCGAAGCAAAAATCCTTGCCGGAACCCTCATTCCTTCTTTTTCTGTTTTTGGAATTTCCCACACACCATCCTGAATTTTGTTCATCTGCATAATATCACCTCATTTTCCAAAGTAATATCGAGAACTGGTTATGGTTGCAACGGCTCGTACAAAAACTCTGTGCTCTGATCTCGGGAGCAACTCATTCGATTTTCAAATCTGACATCATGTGTCTAAAACGACCCTGGAAGTCCATCTATTATCCTTATTCTTCACCTCCAACAGGTGATAAGTCACCGCCTTCACGTCAACTTTCAGCTTGTGCTTCTTCGCATCTATCGGCTCACCCCAAACGGATGCCTGTAACCTGTAACCATTTGGTCTGTCGATCTTGATTTTATATTTGTTGAAAAGGATCGTCTTCAGATCCTTCAGGTAGATCAACTCAGCCAGCCAATTGAACAACAGTCCCTCCAGATCTTCAGCTTCGAGCTTGACTTCCTCCTGGTCGTTTGCCTCCACCGTCTCAATCTCTGCCATGACCTCAAAAGTAGCCTGCGCACAGGCTTCGAACAATTCCTCTAAGCTTTCTCCTTCCGCCTCAAAGGCGGCATCGGCGATGGCTGTATCTTCCAGGAATCTATATTTCCCCATCTCAAGGTCTCTTTCGATGTCTATTTTTATACGTTTTTATCTTCCTCTTCGTTTTTTCTCTCGGGCAGAATCGCTCTTTCTTCGACCCCAAGCTAAGGAAATCCATCCGAAGACTAACCCTGTAACAAAGGCCAATAAGATCAAAAGCGATTTGGATATCACCGCAGACCAAAGGATGAATCTCACGCTCAATGGGTCATCATTTTGAAACATGAAAACAGCGAATAAGCCAGCTACAAGAATGATTGTGATCAACCTTGTGTTCATTCTTTCAAAGAGCTTGTCAAATTATAGAACAAAGTGCGCCGCAAAGGAAGGAAATAATCATAGATCCATTTCCTTTCTGCGGCGCACTGGAAAGAAAGTAAATTTCCTTTGCGTTAAGTTGCTTTTTCAATACATTCCACCGGGCAGACCGCCACGCAACGCGATCCTCCCTCGATACCCTCACATTCGTTACATTTTTCAGGATCGATTACATATATGTCACCTTCCGCGATTGCATCGTTCGGGCATTCAGGAAGACAGAGCCCGCAAGCGGTACACTCATCTGTGATCTTCATTGCCATAAAATTCACCTCCTTACCTCAGTTTTTTCTTTTTCTGTCGGTTCCGATCAAAAACTTCTGCAAATATACCAAATCAAAGGTGGGATTGTCAACAATTATTTGTTGAATCCCTGAAGAACCATTCCCACAAGCTGAGAATCACGCTGAAGAATGTCGGAAAAGTCAACCCTGTGAGGTAGGGTGAATGGTGCACGCTTCTGGCCGCCATTTGCCCATGATAGACCACGGGATTCTGATTTGCAAAGATTTACTCTGAGTGACTCCTGAAGCTTTAGATTCATCCTTCTCTGCCCCCAAGCCAAGTCGGACACTCTGAGACTCAACAGAAACCAACCAAAGATCGGCGCATAATCGGGGATCAGTCCATCTGAGAAATCCCGGGATAAGCGAAAAATTAGCCTTCCGGAGTTGACTCCGGAAGGCTAATCGACGATTTACTGAACTGACCAGTTCTTCCGCTTTCAGTTGAAGAACCTAAGCTACTACTTCATCGTCCTCAGAAGAAGTTCTTGTGCTTGAGTGTTGATAAAGGTTGCCTTTTCAATCTGAATGCTTTTCAGATCAATATTGTTTCGATCTTCGGGAACGAACCTCAAAGTAACGATGGGGCCGGTGCCGGGTTCCATAACGTTTGCTCCCTGGATGTCTAAAATTCCCATGGTTAGCTTGCCTCGTTTCAGACTGTAGTACAATCCTAATCCCTCACTTCTGGATGTCGAAAGAGGCTCGAGGAAGGAGAGTTTCTCTGGATCCCAGGTGACCGAAAGGGCCACGCCAGCCACAGGCACGTTAAAACTGGCATATACCGGTAGCTCCATGGTTCTGGATTCCCGATCGTATCCCGGATCAGAGAATCCCACTTCGGCAATTGCACCAGACGGCGCCGTCTCAGGACCGCCCTTGGGCTCAACGCATCCCGGCTGCGGCGCAGGACCGCCCCTCAGAAGATAGCTGATCAGATACACCAAATCCACCACATTTATGAAGCAATCTGCGTTGACGTCGGTGGATCGCATGGACACAGGCGCAGGACCGCCGAAGAGAAGATAATCTATGAAGTAAATCGGATCCAATAGGTTCACGTTTCCGTCATAGTTGACGTCTCCCGGCAGGCATCTGATCTGGGGGGGAGGTCCCTCGAGATAGATGTAGTTGATTAGCCAGATCAGATCCGAGATTCCTATGAAGCAATCTCCATTGATATCCCCGGCTGCCGGAGGGTTGGGTGGTGGACCCTCCAGAAACAAATAGTTTATCAGGAATATGATGTCCCCAATATCCACGGCACCATCTCCATTGGCATCTCCCTCCGTGCCGGATGGGGGTATGTTATAAGGAAGAACCGTTATCTGTACTATCCCAGTATCCGTGCTATCACGCCCGTCATCCACGACAAAGATCACCTCGTAAGGGGAATTCAACGTATCTTGGTCTTCAGTGGTCCACCAAAAATAGCAGACGTTGGGGCTGACTTTGGGGGTACAGGGAAACTCTCCAACCCCGTCCTTGGTTATGGTGAGAGTATCCGACGTATCCGCATCAGTGGCAACAACGGTGAAGTCCGCGTTAAGTCCCGCATATGCCACCATTGATTCAGGGACCGAGATGGTTGGCTTGAAATTCAGCGCAGAAACCACTATTAAGAATGTCTCGGTACTGTGTTCGACCTGTTTGGCCAACTCTGTTGCAGTGATGGTAAGCGGATAGATGCCCAGGGGAGTAAGTGTATCGATGACGATGCCCAAAGCTGAGGTGTCGGTGGGGCTGATTACGTCCGGGTCGAATTCTCCCACAGTAAGTGGGGGCAGACCCGTTACGGTCAGGGTGCAGGGTGAGTTGAACCCGTGAAGCGAGGTCAGAATTACCTCGAAAGCCGTGGTATCTCCTTGTTTGACCCACTGCGTATCTGGAACGGCATCGATGAGGAAATCGGGCGGTAGGGTGATGGAGAAATCGCTGTCACTTATATCGTAGGGATCGCCATCTTCGGCATCCGAAACTTTCACTCTACAGCTGTCAGAGGTCGTATCGGGGATAACCCACGGATAGACGCCGTCGTTGATGGTGGCTTCCGCTATGGTCATCCAGCTTACCCCTGCATCAGTAGAGAATTCCAACTTGACATCGTCTCCCTCAAAATTCTCCGAGAGCCAGGTGATATCGTAAGTTTCGCCTACTCCCCAAGATTCCCCTCCATTGGGTGAAGTGACCACTATGCGAGGAGGGCCCACCCACATGGCGAGGGGCAGGTTATGCCTGGGAAAGTAGACCACCGCATCGTGTCTGGTGAAGGTAAGGTGGTTAGAAGGTGGCCAGAGGCTGCTGTCGATGTAAACGTGCATGGTATCGGAGATCTTCAGGGTGAAGGTGGCCAGCAGAGTCCTTTCTCCCTCCCACCACCTTCGATCAGCGGGGTTAGTGGGTATGAGGCCCATATGGAAATAGGGTGGATCCGTGCTAGCATCTACTAGTCGGGTATCCCACTCCCAACCCTGAAATTGCCATTGCATCCACATCATTCGGTTGAGCATGAGAGTATCGCCTGTCTCCTCGTCGGTTAAGTGACGGAAAACGCTTCTTTCCGCTGGAGGACCCAAAAACTCAACCGTGTTCCAATATGACGAAGCACTGCAGTACGCAGATGGATTGGTTCGAGTCCATTCTAAAGGCGTGACAAAAGTCGCAATTGAATCTTGCACCCACTTGTTCTCGGTCTCCCACCAAAACGTATTCGAATCGTGGGTGACCAAAAAAAGAAGTCGCACAAAATAAGGTCCGGGTTCACTGGTGTCTATGGCGCAGTCCCAGCAGACCACGTTTATGGTATCGCATTCGCCGAGGTCATTAGGATCCTCCGGGCATTGAGCCCAGGGAGTTCCAGAGACAAATGACACCAAAGCCAAGACAGCCATCAAAAACAACGCTTTAAGTCTCATCACCTAACTCCTTGCCCTAAAGTTAATTAAGATACATATATCCCGAATTCAAGGGAATTCCTTATCCGATCAAATAGGAAAAGCAGTAAAGATACAGCCCAAAATGAAAACTCTGCCACAATCTACGATTCGATTCTGTCCGGATGGTCGATGTCTCTTGATGGTTTAAAAGACATCACCCCGGAAAAATCCAATCTTCTCGAGCGCGAAAGGCCCCGAGATTTCTAACTTAGGCAATGCCGCTGTCTTCATCCATCCAGCGGCAATAAGCTTCGTTTTAATAATAGACATAAATCCCATTTTTGTCAAGTGTTATTTTGCGAAGTGGAGAAGGTTTCTAAGACAAGCCGAATTGCCAATGGGCTAATGTCAGGTTAGTGTAGACGTATCCCAAAGGACAGCGAAGCTCTTCAAAGAATACTGTTCATACCCTATGAATCAGAGACAGTTTTTCCTTGACAGAGTGTACGGTGCGGGGTAATTTAAAGAAAACATTGGAATAGCGAAATAAGCAGGACGAACTCAACGGGAGTCATCTCAGGATGCAGGGTGGGAATGCGTTGCTCTCTGGTTCTTGGGAGATGGGGGCGGAATTAAATTGTGCTGGCATCGAAAACCTTGCGAATGTAATTGCTCCCCGAAGCACTGCCTGTGGCGTGATACCTTGAGAATGGAAGGGTAGATATTTAGAACGCGCGACCAATCAATGACTTAATTGAGAATCCTGCAAGGGTTCTCGAAAACACGACATAGATTCAAAACGGAGTTTCGCCGGCCCTAGGGTCAATTCTCGCAAGGGGATAAATGATGAAAAAGAATAGGGGAGAAATAGAAAAGCAAGTGGGTCGTCCTCACCCTACACAAGAGGAGCCGAGGCAAAGTCAACAAAACCTCGAGCGATTGTTGGATGAGCGCACCGCGGAACTGAAAAGTACTACCGAGCAACTCAAACGGGAGATCACCGAGCGTAAGAAGACGGAGGAGGCACTGCGCGAAAGTGAAAAGAGATTCACAACCATCTTCGAGACCGCCAACGACGTCATCGTCTATGTGAACACCCGTGGCAAGATACTCGAAGTCAACAGAAAGGTTGAGGACATCATAGGTTACACACGAGACGAAGTAAAAGGGAAGAACTTCGCTCAGCTTGGTTTGTTTAGACTTAAGGACGCGCCCCAGATACTCAAACTCTTCAAAGATTCCGTGAGGCAGGGCAGAGTCATGGATGCGACAGGGGAAGGCCTCAACTTGGTGGAACTGGCGGTCAAGCATAAGGAGGGCTATGAGGTTATTGTAGAAACGGGCACCACGGCAGTGCGAGAGAATGGAGAATTGAGAGGCTTCCTGAGCATCCTTCGTGATATCACCGAGCGCAAGCGTACAGAGGAAGCACTGCGGGAGTCAGAGAAACGATTCCGAACTCTTTTCGAGGCCACTCGTGAAGGAATAGTAACTGCGGACCCTGCCGGCAGGATAGTCTCCGCAAACCCAGCCGCTGCAAAAATACTGGGCTACGAGTGCTCAGACGAGTTGGTGGGCATGTATACTAGTACCTTCTATGCAGATCCAAAACAAAGGGAGGTTGTGCTCAAGGAGTTAATGCAGAGCGACTACGTGGAAGACTTTGAAATACTCGTCAAAAAAAAGGACGGTTCCCACGCCCATTCGTCAGCCAGTATCATGATTCAGAGAGACGGAGATGGGAATACGTTACGGTTACCGGCAATTTTCCGAGATATTACCGAGCGCAAGAAGGCAGAGAAATATTTGCGCGAGCAAAAAGAGATACTCCAAACCATTCTGGATAATATTCCTGTCATGATAGCTTTTTTGGGTTCGGACAGTGAGCACAAGTGGGTTAATCGGGCCTGGGAGAAGAATTTAGGTTGGTCATTGGCGCAGGCTCAGTCATGCGATGTTCTGAAGGAGTTATACCCAGACCCTGAATACTATCAATACGTGCTAGATTTCATAGGTGAAGCCGAATCCAGATGGGCCGATTTCAGGACACGCAGACGCGACGGTACGCTGCTCGATACAACATGGACCAATGTTCCTCTTTCCGACGGCTCCAACATTGGTATCGGTCTGGACATCACCGAGCGAAAGCGGGTGGAGGAGGAGTCACGGGCGAGTAAGGAACGATTTCAGAGAATAATTGAAAATGCACCTTTTGGCTATTACAGGGTTGGGAAGGACGGGCTATGGCAGTACGTTAATCCGGTGTGGGAACGTATGCATGGTCTTTCATTTGAAGAAGTTGTCGGCAAGTCTTTCGAAATGACTCAAACTGAAGACGCGGTGGAGAAAGCAAGAGAAATCGTCCAAGGGTCATTGGCTGGGGAAACCATAACCGGTGAGTTCAGCCGTCTGACAAAGAATGGCAGCATCGAATACCATAGCTACAATATACAACCTGTTAGACAAGGTGGGAAAATTGTGGCAATTGAGGGTTTCATCAGTGACATTACCGAGCGCAAGCGGGCGGAAGGAGAGATCCGGAAGCTCACCCAATACCTGGAGAGCATCATTGACAATGCCAATATCTGGCTAGACGTTCTCGACGAGAAAGCCAACGTGGTGATGTGGAACAAGGCTGCAGAAAAGATCAGCGGCTTCTCCCGTGAGGAAATAATCGGTCACGGCAAGATATGGGAATGGCTCTACCCGGATGAGAAATATCGCAACGAGATAACGACCAGAGTTGTTGCCATAATCAACAAAGGAGAGGTGGTTGAGGATCTTGAAACCACCATTCGATGCAAAAACGGCGAGACAAGGATCATATCATGGAATTCCAGAAATCTCTTGGGCGCTGACGACAAGCCAATAGGCTCGATAGCATTGGGCCGGGACGTGACCGAAAGGAAGAAGCTGATGCAACAACTCATCCAATCCGAGAAATCTGCCGCAGTAGGGACCCTGGCTTATGGAATCGCCCACGAGTTCAATAACATCCTAGCCGGAATTATGGTCAATGCTGAGGTAGGAATCACCATCCGGGACTATCAGGAGATTAAGGAGTGCTTCCAGGCTATCGTGGAGAATTCTCACAGAGGCTCAAGTATTGCCAACAGCCTCTTGGCCGTCGCTGGGGAGAGGAAAGAGAAAAAGGAATTGATCTCTGTGGTCGACCCGTTGCAGAATGTTCTGTCTTTTGTCCGCAGAGAATTAGAAAAAGCCAACGTTCAAACAGTTGAGGAGCTCAAACCTGTCCCGCAGATATTCTGTGATCCTGGCCAGTTTTCCGAGGTTTTCTTGAATATGATCACCAATGCCCGGGATGCCATGCATCCTAAAGGGGGAACTCTGACCGTCAAGGTCGCCCGCTCTGGGGACGATATTCGGATTGTCTTCAAAGATACCGGATGTGGAATCCCTGATCAGATCAAAGGGAGAATCTTTGATCCGTTTGTCACCACCAAAGGAGCATTGGGAAAAAGCGACATTCCCGGGACAGGCTTGGGGCTTTTCCTCAGCTGCGGAATAATAGACAGCTATAATGGCAAGATCGAGGTGGAATCCAAAGTAGGAAAGGGAACCACCTTCACCATCCTCATCCCTGTCTCCAAGAACTTGCCTCCCAAGACTGCTCTGAGGCTGAAACGCAAACCCCCTGAAGAAATCACCAGGAAGCTAAATGTCCTCTTGGTCGATGACGAGCAGGTGATCTGCAGAACCCTGAAAAGGTTCTTGGAGTCCAAAGGACACCAGGTCACTGCCTCGTTGAAAGCCAAAGAAGGGTTGGAGCTCTTCAAAAGGGACAAATTCGACGTGGTTCTGTCGGACATCACCATCCCGGATATGGACGGAATTGAGTTGATTAAGAAAATGAGAAAGAAAGACCAAAAGACCAAAATTATTGTTATCACCGGGCATTTCTTGAAGGAAAAGGAAGAAGAAGCCAAGAATGCCGGGGCAGATGAAGTTCTGGTTAAGCCCTTCAGAAATGCTCTACTTTATGAAACAATGGCCAGGTTGTGTTCGGAAGATCATTAGAAGAGCCACGAACCTTTTTGTCTTCCGAACCGGTCTCGTTCTCTTTCCTGAGTCCCCGTTAGGGTGAACCCATCTCCATTTGATGGAGAGTGGGCTTGAGGGGGAGATTATGATTACATTAGGACCATCAACTCCCCGGGATCGTCATCGTCACCGATCTCAGGACGGATTTGCGCAACTTCATCCCAAGAAAGCCGGGGAGCTAATAAACTGGAGTGATGGGGAACTCACAGTATTCACAGCCTATGATGGAAAAGGGGTCGCTGAGTTTTGAGGAAAGCTGGTGGGGGTCGACGGTCACGCGCGGTGGTTAAACGTTTTGGTTTCCATTTAGCAGCTTACCAGATAGGGGAGAGGCCTAACGAAATCCTCTGCTCGTCCCGTCTATTCATTTCTCAGACAATATTCGATTTCTTCTAGTCTGTCCTTAATCTCCCTTTCTACGTCGAGCATTCTAATCCCGGGGGGGAAGGTTTTGTATCGCACCTCGCAGAGATTTTGGAAGACTTTAATGATTAAGTCAATTTTACTGATCTCCCTTTTACATGAGTCTGTGAACTTTCTAAGGTCTCCCTGGGACATTCCTCCGTTTTCAGTCGCCTCGGACAGAAGTTCGACTCTTCCCAGAAGGACGGTGAGAGGATTGCTCAAATAATGGGAGACCGTGACCATAAGTTGGTTTATAGTCTCTAGGGCAATTCTCTCTTTCTCGGCCTCGCCTGAAGCCCGCTCTCTTCGAGCCTCGCCCGTTCCCGCGCACACCCCGAGGCGAGACTCGAGATTCAACTCAGGCTCTCTTATCACCCGCCCTGCAACACCAGGCCGCCGGGCTTTGGCAGAGACTATCCCCGAAGATGACACTTCAGATCCCTTTGGCCCCAACCTTCGGCGGCGGGAGACGATTTTCAAAGCTTGACCCATTTTTAACGACCTTCCTCAGTAAGACGGGGCCTTTTAGATACCTGTTATGTAAAAGGAATCGAAGGCTCCTCCTATGAGTATTTCATCAGGACATTATCCTTATCGGCAATTTGGGTAAGATATTTAACCACAAAAGAATTCGAGGATAAACGTACCTCGAAAGACCTGTGTGCGAAGTTTATACAGTTTTATGAGAAAAGAGTTGAAGAAACGGTGGAAAAAGCGCTTGACAAATGTCTGAAAGTTCTTATATTGTAAATGATTGGAAATAGATTTGTATTAAGTAATACCCCTTCTAAAAAAGGCTGTTGTTATCAGAAATAGCGGTATAATGCGAGAGGGATGGTGTATCCCGAATCGCCTCTCAACAGTCTAATGAGCTTTCACGCAATAAGTTTTGTTATTTGTATCTGCAAAAGATGAAACTTGAAAGTACGGTCGTTTAGTCAACTTTTGCCCGGAGGTAACATGCAGAAAACGCTTTTAGCTTTGTGTCTATGCTGTCTTCTCATTGTACCTGGTTTTTCATCTGTTCAGGCGCAGAATAGACCGAATGTGATTATCACGGAACCGTCGGCTGCATTCTTGGACAGCCTAATGGGTGGCAAGGGGGATGAGCCCACCCTGCAGGAGATTCTGGACAGCCTGGGATACAGCATCGATGTGGAGAATGACAAACTGCCCATAGAGATATGGGAGGTCATATCCGGGCAATACAGCGAAGTGATGCTGGCGGAGGTAGCTGGATATTCTGACCAGACCGCCTCCGGTTGGTACGTGGCGGGGGATCCCGATGACACCACCATCATATTCGTGGGAGAAGATACACCTCCGGATACGGCTTATTTCTACATAACCGGCTGTGACTCCAACGGGCTTTTCATAGCTCCCTTTGCCGGTGGTGGAAAATGTGATTACGTTTACTATACCGAGCCTGATTTGAACCCCGACCAGTTGGATCATGCGTGGGTTTTTTGCACAGGCGAAAGACCGAATGAGTTCATTATCGCCTGGGAGGACGTGATAAATGGCGGAGATGGGGACTATAACGACCTGGTTCTCGTCTACCAGATGCCAAATCGGGCGCCTGTGCTTCTCGTACCCGACGATACCAGTTTCTTCCTATGTGAACCGGAAACCATCTGTTTCAACGACATAAGCGCTTATGACCTGGATTACTGCGGCGACACGGTTTCGATAACCAAGGTGCAGGGTCCAGGAACCTACGATGAGAATACGGGCATATGTTGTTTTGTGCCTGGCCCCGGCGATTCCGTCTACCAGTTCGTATTTGTGGCTACAGACTGGTTTGGAGCGGCAGATACTGATACCGTCGTAATTACAGTGGATATTACCAAGCCGGTGTGTTCCATCACTGGGGATAGTGTAGTTTGTGAAGGCTTTACCACTCAGTTCTGTGCAACTGCGGGTATGGCCAGTTATTCCTGGACTGGGCCTGGTGGATTTAGTGCCAATACCCGGTGTACTGGACAGATTGGCGTAGCCGGATACTATGAGGTAATAATTACGGATGCCAATGGATGTGCAGACACCTGTGGTCGGACCTTGGTGGTGAACGACCTGCCGGAGTGTAGCATTACCTGGGTAAAGTGCGATATATGTGAAGGTTCTACCACCCAGTTCTGTGCCATAGATGATCCTGATTACAGTTATTATTGGAGGGGGCCTGAGCAGACCGGTGCTACTACCCGGTGTATTGCCATCGGGACGGAAGGAGATTACTGGGTCATAATCACCGATGAGAACGGTTGTGTGGACAGCTGCAGCAAGTATTTGACAGTCTATCCCAGTCCGACCTGTTCGGTAGATCCGCCCAGTGCTGCGATCTGTGAGGGTTTCTCTGAGCAATTTTGTGTGGTTCCCAGCGGTGGGACTC
>CAZPOP010000032.1:0-26376 GCA_964588305.1 uncultured Ignavibacteria bacterium | reverse complement strand
TCTGATCCCCAAATTCTTCTGCCCGGCATTGTGGTAAGAAATTACGGAAAGGGCAAGATGATGGCTGTCACCGTCTCCCCTTTCTGGAGATGGGATTTCCTTTTGTGGGGCACCGGAAAAGACAATCAGAGCTACCAGAAGCTCTGGAACAATTCGGTCAGATGGCTGGTGACCAGAGAGGATATGGATCTGGTCAACATCTCCACCGACAAGAAGATATACAGAAGCGGGGAGAGGATAAACTTCTCGGCCAAAATCTTTGACCAAAACTATCAGAAGATAGGAGATGCTTCCGTGCTCCTGAAGATAAACGCACAAGCCGCACCCGATTCGGAGGTGCTGAGCCTGAGCTTGGATGAAACAGGCGATTATACGGGAACACAAAGATCGCTCTCTCCGGGCAAGTATCTCTTTGATGGAGAGGTTTTCCGGGGTGAGACAAAGATTGGCTCGAAGACCGGTGAATTCACAGTGGAGGAATACAGCCTGGAAGACGCAGACTTAAGCACCGATTTCGACCTTCTGAAAAGGATGGCTGAAGTGTCCGGGGGGAGGTTTTACGAAAAGGATCAGATCGAAAACCTGCCCGATGATCTCGAGTTGGTAGAAAAACACCGCGAGAGAACCAGGGAACTGCAGCTCTGGAATCATCCCGTCCTTTTGATTCTCTTCATCGGATGCCTGTCTGCAGAATGGGCCATAAGAAAAAGAGCACAACTCCTATAAACTTGAAACTCAAAAAGCAAAACTAAAAACCTCAACTCAAAACTTAAAATAAGAACCCGTCGGTTAGAAGGAGCAACTGAGTTTTAATCCTTCAGTTGAAGTTTCAAGTTTTTCTCTTTGATCTTTTAGCTTGCTTCAGGCAACGGGAATCTTTCACCAGCAAGCTCAAAAAAAAGCCCCCGAATTCGATGTTCGGGGGCTCTTCCGCCATTCAGTGGCATTTATTACTTTTTAGTCTTCTTGGTGCCACGAGCCTTCTTGCCTTGCTTAGTGGCTTTCCCTTTCATTATCTCACCCCCTGCGGAGGCAAAATTGTTAAAGAGCATCTACCCGGCAGTCGATCAAAAGCCGCCGGCGTCTAGTATTGGGATTAATAAGTGCTACTTGTCTTCTTCCTCTTCCCATTCCTCTTCTTCCTCTTCAATTGGCCCCTTATCAGCACATCCTTTACAGCAGTATGGCTGATCGTCTCTCCATACGGTTCCACCTTTTATTTCTTCTCCGCACGAAGCGCAATTCATCTTTCTCACCTCCTCACGCGAATCAGATCCGCGCATGGGGTATATTCAAACCTCTCGGCAGCTCTTTCTTCGAAAACATCAGAGGGTCCGCCGAATTTTAGCGCCCTAATTAATATCGCCTTCTAGTAAGTTGTCAAGAGAAATCTTTGCTTCCCGACAAAAAACTTATCGCCCCAACAATCCATATAGTCTCGCGGTTGGCATCGGGCACCCTACCCCGCACCGTTTTTGATTTCTCCGTAGGGGCGACGAGACAACCAAGGATTTTTCTCTTGCCAAGTCGTCTCCGGTCACGTAGATTAGCAAAAACGGAGATCAGCTTTAACCTGCAAAAAAGGAGAAAACATATGCCAAACATCGTCGGATGTCATGTCAGAGAGATTCTGGATTCCAGAGGAAACCCCACCGTGGAGGTGGATGTGGTCCTACAGGATGGTTGTTTGGAAAGAGTGGCGCTCCCCTCTGGCGCCTCTACCGGCGAGCATGAGGCCGTAGAGCTCGGAGATAACCACAAAGGTCGCTATCTGGGAAAACGCTTAACCAAAGCGGTGAAAAACGCCAATGATGCTACGGCGTCACAATTGCCAGAAGACGGTCTGGACGTGGTGGCCTCCGTACTTGCAGACTTGCCCGCAGTTGTTAATGACCTTAACTCCTTACTAGGAATTGACATATCAAAGCACACCAAGAAAGAAATAGATTTGCACTATTTCGTGGAAGCCTTTTTGAGACCTCTTGGCTTTGGCCTTGACCACAAGCCAAAAGTGGACGGCGTTCGCAGCTGCCGGTACCCGGATACGGGTATTGAGAAGCTAAGTCTGCTGATAGAGTACAAGTACATGCGTCGGCGGGAGGACTACGAAAGGATCAAGAAGGCTGTAGCCGAGGACATAGGACTCTATCTCAAGTCTCCCTGGCGCCATTTGTTCTTCGTAATCTATCAAAGGCGTAATTTCTTTGACCAGACTGTATGGCGTGGCGAATTCTCTCATCAGCAGCTCGTTCGATTCTTTTGTATGAGTTTCGGGTAACCACGAATTCTCAAGCCTTCTTATCAACCCGCAAAAATGAGCTTCTTGTTGGTGCGGGGTGCGCCTACCCCGCACCTTTTTTACGTTTCCCGCCAGAGGTAACCGAACCAACAACGTATTTTTCTCTTGCAATGTTCTTTTCCATAATTTACATTAGCAAAAACGGAGATCAGCTTTAACCTGAAAAGCATGAATTCTGTGTCTTGAGAAAGGAGAAAACATATGCCCACCATCATCGGATGTCATGCTCGAGAGATTTTGGATTCCAGAGGAAATCCAACCGTGGAGGTGGATGTGGTGCTGGAGGACGGCTGTGTGGGGAGAGCGGCGGTTCCGTCAGGCGCTTCCACCGGCGAGCACGAGGCTTTGGAGCTGAGAGATAAAGACAAAAGCCGCTACCTGGGAAAAGGAGTTACCAAGGCGGTGGAAAACGTCAACACCATCATTGCCCCGGAATTGTTCAAAAAGAGTCCGGATGCATTGGATCAGGTGGAGCTCGACAGATTTCTCATCGAGTTGGATGGCACCGAAGATAAAAGCCGCCTGGGAGCCAACGCTATCTTAGGGGTATCACTTGCCGTTTGCAAAGCCGCCGCGCTGTGCTGCGATCTGCCTTTGTATCAATACATCGGGGGCGCAAACTCCAAGATCCTGCCGGTGCCCCAGATGAACATCGTCAATGGCGGGTCCCATGCAGACAACAACGTGGACCTGCAGGAATTTATGATCATGCCGGTCGGCGCCCCGAACTTCAAAGAGGCTTTGAGAATGGGGGCCGAGGTCTTTCATAACCTCAAGAGCGTGCTTAAGAACAAGAACTATAACACCTCAGTGGGAGACGAAGGAGGATTCGCTCCGAATTTGAACTCAAATGAGGAAGCTCTTCAGGTTATCATGGAAGGCATTAAGAAAGCTGGTTACGAGCCGGGCAAGGATGTGCTTCTTGCACTGGACCCTGCCGCCTCGGAATTTTATGACGAAAAACAGAAAGTCTATAACCTGAAAGCTGAAAACAAGAAACTCAGCTCCGAGGAGATGATCGGCTTCTACGAGAATCTGGTGAACAAATATCCCATCATCTCCATCGAGGATGGATTGGCTCAGGATGATTGGGATGGCTGGGTAAAATTCACCGCGAAACTTGGAAAGAAAATCCAGATCGTGGGAGACGATCTTTATGTCACCAATATAAGAAGATTACAGAAGGGGATAGAGCTCAAAGCCACCAACTCCATTCTGATTAAGCTTAACCAGATTGGAACCTTGACCGAGACTTTGGATGCCATCGAGATGTCGAAAAAAGCAGGCTTCACCGCAGTGGTCTCCCACAGATCAGGAGAGACGGAAGATACCACCATCGCCGACGTGGTGGTGGCAGTCAACGCCGGACAGATAAAGAGCGGCTCCGCTTCCCGAACCGACAGAATCTGCAAATACAACCGCCTTCTCAGAATCGAAGAGGAGTTAGGCGAAAGAGCACAATTTCTGGGGAAGAAGGTTTTTTATAACATGAAGTAGTTTGCAAGGAATATTGTCACCCTGAGCGAAGCGAAGGGTCTCTCAGATTCTTCGCTACGCTCAGAATGACAGTCAATAAGTCAAGCATGGTCGAAGACATGCTTAACCTACAAGTGCAGAAATGCGAAAAAGAAGAAAATCCAAACCTCTTTTAAAGAGCGACTTTTTCAAAAAGATCAAAGAGCGAACCCTCCAGAGGAAAAAGAAGATTACAAGGGTTTTGTTCCTTTTGCTTTTCGTCTTTGTCGGTTATCGCTTCTTTGCCGGGCCTTATGGATTCATCCAGATTCATTCCCTGTGGCAGAAGAAAAAGAACCTGGAGGCCGAATCCAAAATGCTGCAGGCGAAAATGGTCGATTTGGAGATTGAGAAGAAAAGGTTAGAAAACGACGAGTTTTATATAGAAAAGCAAGCCAGAGAAAGATTGGGGATGGTGAAAGAAGGGGAAAAGGTCTACAGGTTTGTCCCCCTCAAACAAGCTCCGCCCGACTCGAGTAAAAAGACGTCCTCCTCCGGGGAGGCCCCACCAGAATCCGATTCCCTGCCCAGATGAGCATCACCAAAACAGAAGCCATTGTCCTAAAGGGGCTGAAATTTGGAGACACCTCCAAGATCGTCACCTTATACACTAAAAATTATGGGAAGATCAAGGTGATCGCCAAAGGAATAAGAAAGCCCAAAAGCAGGCTGGCCGGAACCTTAGAGACTTTTTTCCACATTCATATCGTCTTCTACAAGAAGACAACCACCGAGATTTATCTTCTGTCTCAAAGCGAGATTATGCAACCACTTCGGCAAATCACCAAGGATTTGAACCGCTATGCCTTCGCCTCCGCAGCCTTGGAGCTTTTGGACAAGTTGATCACCGGAGAGGAGCGAAACGAGAAAATCTTCGAATTGACCTTGAGCACTCTGTCGTTCATGGAGAGCTGTGCCCCAGAATCGGTGGAAAAATCTTTTTTGTTTTTTGCCTTAAGGCTGGCCGATATCTTAGGATATAAGCCCAAATTTGACCGGTGTGTTTCCTGCAGCCAGGCCATTCCGGACAGGTTAATATTGTTCAGTCCGGATAAGGGAGGGATCATTTGCCGCAGATGTGCCAGGCAGGATCAGGCGTATCTCCGGCTATCGAAAGACTCGGCAAGATCGGCGTTGAAACTTCAGTCTATCAAGCTGGATAGATTGGATTCGTATAATATCACAAATGACCAGTTGCGCGAAATATCGAATGTGATCTTAAATCTTTTGGATTATCATACTGGAAAGGGAAGAGACCTCAAGTCTTTGGAATTCCTGGAAGGAGCAAAGAACTGACCCGATACGGTCGACCAGAAGCTCGTCCGTTGTTTCGGGGTACCCCTACCCCGAAACGTAGGCGGTGCGGGGTAAAGGTACCCCGCACCAACAATGATGTTTCGGGAACCTTAGTGGAGTCTTTTCGAAATGATATTGCCCGCTAGCCTGTCGTTGCGAGGAGTCCCGCCTGTGGCGGGACGACGAAGCAATCTCACCCCATTTCAGTCACCTGGGGATTGCTTCGGAGAAACTCCACTCAGAGTTATGGCAAAACGACAACCCTGAAGGAGGAGAAGTGAAAAAGCCAGAACCGGATTTGATGGACAAGCTAGTCTCGCTGTGCAAAAGAAGAGGATTCATCTTTCAATCGTCTGAGATCTACGGCGGCGTCACCAGCTGTTGGGATTACGGTCCCCTGGGCGTGGAGATGAAGAAGAACATCAAGGACGCCTGGTGGAAGTCCATGACCCAGTACCGGGACGATATCGAGGGGCTGGACGCTGCCATCCTGATGCATCCCAAGGTCTGGGAGACCTCCGGGCACGTGGAGGGTTTCACCGATCCTTTAGTGGACTGCAAGAAATGCAAACAGAGATTCAAAGCAGATGATATGACTGGAAAAGTCTGTCCCAACTGTGGAGGCGAACTCACCGATGCTCGCATGTTTAATCTCATGTTCAAAACTCACATGGGGCCGGTGGAAGACGATGCTTCGGTGGTTTATCTGAGGCCCGAGACAGCTCAGGGAATATATGTCAATTTCTTAAACGTGATGGGACCTGCCCGGCAGAAGGTACCTTTCGGCATAGCGCAGATCGGCAAAGCTTTCAGAAACGAGATCTCTCCCGGAAATTTCATCTTCAGATCGCTTGAATTCGAGCAGATGGAGATGCAGTATTTCATCCACCCCCAGGAGGACCAGAAATGGATCGACTATTGGAAAGAGGAGAGGATGAAATGGTATTATCATATCGGGATACGAAAAGAGAATTTGAAATTTCACGAGCACGAAAAGAAAGAATTAGCCCACTATGCCAAGGTTGCCTATGACATTGAATATGAATTCCCCTTCGGCTGGAAAGAGATCGAAGGTATTCACAACCGGACGGACTTCGATCTCTCAAGACATACCAAAGCCACAGGGAAGGACCTGACCTATTTTGACGACCAGACCAAGGAAAGATTCATACCCTACATAATTGAAACCTCTGCCGGTGTCGACCGAACCTTGCTGGTCTGCCTTGTAGATGGATATTACGAAGAAGAGGTTAAGGGTGAACAGAGGAAGGTACTCAGATTAGACCCAAAAATCGCTCCCATCAAAGCCTCTATCCTGCCTTTGGTCAAGAGGGACAACATGCCGGAGATTGCCAAGAAGATAGAGAAAATGCTCAGGCCGCATTTCAATGTATTTTACGATGAGGGCGGTGCCGTCGGTCGCCGCTACCGCCGCCAGGACGAAGCCGGCACACCTTTTGGCATCACCGTCGACTCGCAGACTCTGGAGGATGATACTGTGACTCTCAGAGAAAGAGACTCTATGGAGCAAACCAGACATAAGATAGATGATTTAATTTCCATCTTGACCAATAAGATTTGGGGATAAAAATCCACTTTCATGTTGGATCAGGAATTATCGTCAACATTCCGTTTTGCGAGAGATTTTCCTTTGTTGGATCGGGAATTGTCGTCAAGATCCCGCTTTGCGGAAGAATTCCCGATCCACAGTCAATCCTGTGCGGGTCACCAGCATTCCGCCCAAGGCAGAAGAATCCAATTCCCGCACGAACGAAAAGAGATTCCATTAAGCAGGCGAGGCATAAGCTGGATAATTTGATTCCGGTGCTCACCAGGAAGACTGGCGCTGAAAATCCCATTTCACGTTCAATCAGCAACGGAAATTGCCGATGCATAGAATGACCTCGTACGGGTCACTTTGATTCGGCCCCAGGGAAGATTTTACTCCTGTATGAATAAGAAGGTCGAGGTCACCAATCGGAAAATCAAAGACAGAGTGACAAAAATCCTAACACCCCTAAGAAGAGAAAAACGGAAAAAGGTTGATTAGGACAGATATGAAGCAGGTAATACAAGACAACAGGACCCCACAGGTGAGAGTCGAAGAGATGCCTCCTCGGAAAATGCACCTGAGAAAGACCGCACAAGCATCCGAGACGGTTTACGCAGCCGCCCCTGAGAGGAGAAGGTCCATTGCAAGCCTTGTGAAAAGGCACTGGCCTCTGTTCACAGCCATTGGGATGCTTTGGATAGTGGTTGGGATAGGGCTCATGTTCTCTATCAGTCTGAACCAGGGATACCTGGTTTACGCTCTTGACGATACCTATATACACATGGCTATGGCAAAGAATCTGGCCCAACATGGAGTCTGGGGAGTAACCAAGTATGGTTTCTCTTCGTCATCATCTTCGCTTTTGTGGACGTTATCATTGGCTTCGGTTTATCTCTTATTTGGGGTGAACGACGTTGCTCCACTAATATTGAATCTGATATTTGCGACTGTTATGGTTTTTTTGGTGTACGCCATCCTTAAAAGATACAAACTAAGCTCCTTTTTCAGCTTCGTCATGCTATTGTCACTGATATTTCTAAATCCTCTGCCTTCGCTTGTATTCTGTGGGCAAGAACATATTCTGTATGGACTTCTGACTATTGCTTCTGTTTACCTTTCGGCTAGGATTCTCTCGGATCGAACCTCCCAGGAGAAAAAACGTCTTTCCCTGAGCGAGAAATCATTATTGCTCTTGTCTCCATTCGTTACCATGGCTCGTTATGAGGGCATCTTCTTGGTCTTTGTCATTTGCCTGTTGTTTGTTGCACGGAGAAGATTACGGTATTCTTTGATGTTAGGAGGACTGGGTATTCTACCACTTGTGATACATGGGTGGATTTCGGTATCAAAGGGCTGGTATTTCTTACCCAACTCAGTCCTTTTGAAGGGAGCTACCCCCGATCTTTCTTTCTTTGGAGGCATCATCAAGTTTTTTGGCTACTCCGGTTATTACCAAACGCTACTGTCCCCTCACATTCTATTTTTCATTCTTGCAGCATTGGTTGTCTTCATTCTTCAACATAACAAACCAGAGGGAATATGGAGAGACCCTAGCATCATGATTATTGTTTTCATTGCTACCACCCTTCTACATATGCAATTCGCAAAGACAATAGTGATCCAGTTTATGAGATATGAAGCATACCTTGTGGCTTTAGGCCTATTGGTCACCGCCATAGCATTGAGTCGATATCTGCCTGGAAAGCTCTCGTTTAAGACAGTTAAGAGTTTAGCGCCAAAATATGCAGCCATAGCATTGCTTATCATTCTTGTTATTTTACCTCTGGCTAAAATACTTGTCAAAAGAGGATTTGCCTCCTTAATTAAGATACCTCGGGCCACAACAAACATCTACCAGCAGCAGTATCAAATGGGCTTATTCTTGAGAGAATTTTATCAAGGTGCAGCCGTTGCCGCCAATGATGTCGGTGCCATTAATTACTTGGCCGATATCAGATGCCTCGACCTCTGGGGGCTGGGTAGTATAGAGGTTGCGAAGGAAAAAAAGGACGGCGATTACCATGAAGAACAAATATATCATCTGGCGAAATCAAAGGATGTTAAAATTGCCGTGGTATATGACGATTGGTTTCTACCTGGAGGACGGCTATGGGAAGGGGTTAGATTTGATGCAACACCTTCTCCCGCTCGCAGAGGAATACCTTCACAATGGATCAAGGCCGGGGAGTGGAAAATTCGAAACAATGTGATATGTAATCGTAATACTGTTTCGTTCTATGCAGTTGATTCAAAAGAGGCAGATATTTTGACTGAAAACCTTAAAGGCTTTTCATCTCGTCTTCCAAAAGACGTTGTGCAAACCGGAAAGTATACCGAATGAAGTCTGGGTGACTACATAACATAAGAATCTGTCGAAAAGCTTTGTATTAAAAACAAGGAGAAGAGGTTTATGCAGGCAGAAGTCGTTGCGAACAAACGGACTTACGCTGGTCTGTTCATGGTCACACTCACTACTTTGATGTACGAGATCCTACTGACACGCATTTTCAGTGTGACCATGTGGTATCACTACGCATTTATGGCTGTGTCTGTGGCTTTGTTTGGGATGACCGTGGGCGCCATGTTAGTGTATCTATTTCCAAACTATTTCACTCAAAAGCGAGCAAAGTATCATCTTGTTCTTAGCGCATTGTTGTTTGGAATATCCATTGTTGTTAGCTTTTTGGCCTATCTAAACATCCCATTTACCAAACACACCTCGATTGTGGGTTTATGTCTCAATGCATTGAGATATGTGGTGATATCAGTTCCCTTCCTATTCAGTGGCATATGTGTCTGTCTGGCTCTGACTAAATTTCCGCGACAGGTGAGTAAGCTTTATGCTGTTGACCTTGCAGGTGCAGCGACTGGGTGTATACTGCTGATATGTACTCTCAGAATTACCGACGGTCCAACCGCAGTGATTTTATCAGGCCTTGCTGCAATTATCGGTGCAATTTTCTTCGCTGCTGAGGGAGGGAAGCGAATCGCTGTCCTGTCCAAACTCATACTTGTATGCTTTGCGATTGCACTCGCCATTATATTGGTTAAGCAACCTTCCCTATTGCAGTTGAAGTGGGCGAAAGGTAGAGTTGACTCTACCCCTCTTTACGAGAAGTGGAATTCATACTCACGTATCACGGTCAGATCTGAAGACTTTCTAGAAAGCCCCTTCGGCTGGAGTCTCAGTTCTAATTGTCCTTGTAAACGAAAAATCAGACAACTATGGATGCGAATAGATTCTCAAGCAGGAACGCCACTTACCGCCTTTAACGGAGATTTGAATGATCTGAAATACCTTAAATACGATCTCACGAATTTAGTTCATTATATCAGACCGAATTCAAAGGTGTTGGTCGTCGGCACAGGTGGGGGGAGAGATATCCTTTCTGCACTGGCCTTTGAACAGAAGTCGGTTGTGGGCGTGGAAATGAATAGAGACATTAATAATACGGTTAATCAAAGATTTGGTGATTTTACTGGCCATCTGGACAGGCATCCTAAGGTAACTTTCGTTACCGACGAAGCTCGAAGCTGGATTACGAGACAGAGCGAGCGATACGACATCATTCAGGTTTCTCTCATCGATACTTGGGCAGCAACGGTAGCAGGTGCATTTGCGCTCGCAGAGAACTCGCTTTACACTGTCGAGGCATGGAAGCTTTTCTTGGAAAAGCTCACCCCCAATGGAGTATTAACATTCACCCGTTATTACTTTCGGGATGGCCCTGGCGAGATATTTAGGCTAACTTCCTTGGCTAGCGCATCGTTGACGCAAATGGGTGTAGAAAATCCACGAAATCATATTGTCGTGGTGAGGAATATGCGGCATCACTGGGGGAGAACTGGAAATATACCTCATGGTTATGGAACCATACTGGTGAGCAAAAAAACATTTTCAGATAAGGATTTGCAGACCATTGACGCGATTAATCAGATCATGCAATTTGACCTCGTCGTTAGCCCACGATTCTCCCTCGATTCTACTTTTGCGACTCTTGCTTCAGGAAAAGATATTGACAGGTTCACGGCCGAATTTCCGATAAATATCTCTCCTCCTACCGATGACAGCCCCTTCTTCTTTCACATGCTTCGACTTCGAGACATATTCGATAGAGTACTATGGGAACAGGGAGCCATGAGTTTCAACATGAAGGCAGTGTTTATCTTAGGTACATTACTATTGATCGTAGTAGGGCTAACATTCCTCTGTATCATCGTTCCGCTTATCCTAACAGTCAAGAAAGCGACATTGGGTGGAGCTCTGCCCCTTTCTATATTCTTCGCGGCCATCGGATTTGGCTTCATGCTTGTTGAGATTTCACAAATGCAGAGACTAATTATTTTTCTGGGGCATCCTACTTACGGTCTGTCAGTCGTGCTTTTTGCGTTGCTCCTATCGAGCGGTCTTGGGAGTTATTCGACACAAAGAATGAGGAATCTTGGCATGAGAGGTTCATCTATTCTCCGTCTATCTCTTCTTCTGTGTGCACTTATTATTTTTGCAGAGCTTATGCCTTATGCCTTCAGTGCATTCCAAGGATCAACAGCGATAGTACGTATTCTTGTGGCAACAGGGATACTCTTTCCTCTCGGGCTATTTATGGGAATGGCATTCCCTCTTGGAATGAAGGTAGCTTCCACAAAGTCTGCTCCCTTGACTCCTTGGCTTTGGGGGATAAATGGTGCAACATCCGTTTGTGCCTCAGTGCTTGCAGTTGTGATAGCTTTAACTTCAAGCATTTCCGCGTCATTCTGGACTGGCTTTTCATGCTATGTTGTTGCTCTTATCGCATTCGTCTGGGCAAGCCGAGAGAAGTTCAATGATTTACCTAGAAGCCAAGCGGGTGTACTGCAGGAGTCGCTGTCTCAAAAGTCTTTTGAAAATGTGTTAACTTAAGATAAGACCGATGAAGTATATAGTGGTTTCGACCCTGTTCACCCCGAAACATAAAAGGTGCGGGGTGAGGGTACCTCACACCAACAGTTCAACCAGCACCAACAAGTGACAATCCCCTCACGAACGGAATCTTATTCTTTGCCACCCGCCTATCTCCGACGCGCCGGGCGAGATTCTAAAGTCATCAACGCTCAAGAAGGAACTCAAGATGCTCATTAGGAAAATGAACAAACAGGACATAGAAACCTGTGCGGATATATCGCATCGGGCCAGAAAGGAATCCTGGGAAAGGTACGAGAAGAAGACCTATCCTCAAAAGTTGTTTGAAGACGAACTGAGACATTATTCTGCAGAGACTTTCTCTCGATTCGTAGAAGGCTATAATAGCTTTGCCTTTGTGTCCTTGGAGGAAGAGAGGGTGATCGGTCTGGCAATCGGCAGAATACAGGAGGGAGGGCTTGCCGATCTCTCGTGGATATGCACCGATCCTTTGTCTCAGAGAAGAGGAACTGGAAAAGAGCTTCTATCTAAAGTTATCGAACACTGTAAGGACAAAGGCTGCCACAAAATCTTTGCATACACTTTTCCCTCTTTGGCGCCGGCGGTTGGTTTCTATCTGAAGTCGGGCTTTACTCAGGAAGCACATCTGAGAAAGCACTGGTACCAATTAGACTTTCTGATAATGAGCAAGTGGTTGCAATAACGGGAAGCACCCCTTCCCTCGCGGACCGGCACAAGTAATCCGTTTGTGTCTCGTCATTGCGAGGAGTCGCGCCTGTGGCGGGATGACGAAGCAATCTTGTTAAAAAGTGCGAGACAACGCTACCCGGCACCAAAAAACGGACGGGAAAATGGCCAATTGGAGAAATTTGCTGAAGCAAGATCCCACCGGCTGGCTTTTGGAGGGTGAGCCCTGGGTCAGGTATCGAACCCTGGTTGATCTGTTAAATAAGAAGGAAACCGATAAAGAGGTAATTGGGGCAAAAGAAGACATCTCCGAGCATCCCCTTATTAAGAAGATTTTCAAGAAACAGAACAAGGACGGATATTGGGGAGTGCCCAAAGACATCCTTACCTGGTGGCCCAAGAAGGATACCACTTTCTGCCTGCTTCCAATCTTGGCTGATTTCGGATTCACAAAAGAGGACAAAAGAGTTGCAAAGGCCGGCGAATACGTTTTTGGCCTGCAGCTGGAATCAGGAGGGTTTAACAGTTTCACCCCCGGAAAGCCGGCTGATTGCCATACCGCTATTCTCGTTGAGCCTTTAGCTAAGATAGGATTTTTGAATGATCCGAGATTAAAAAAAGCGTATCAATGGCTCGTTGCCAGACAAAGGCACGACGGTGGCTGGTGGTGCAAGGATACCGCGCAAATCGGGAGACCGAGAGAAAAAGAGCCAAGCTGTGCCTTTGCTACAACCTTTGTCTTAGGTGCGATGGCTCAAAATCCCCTGCTGAAGAAAAGCAAAGTGGCAAAGCAAGGAACAGAGTTCCTTCTGCAATGCTGGGAAAAGAGAGGCAAAGTGAAATATGCAGGACACGACAGCCAGATCGGAACCGGCTGGGAAAAATTAAAATATCCCTTCACCGATTATCGGATCTTAAAATCCTTAGACACGCTTTCCCGATTCCAATTCGCTAAAGGTGCTCGACGTTTTGAAGCAATGATTCAAGTGCTTGCGTCCAAGCAGGATCCAAATGGACGTTTCACGCCGGAGTCAATTCACCTTATCTGGTCGGATTTCGACTTCGGACAAAAGAAGAAACCCTCTCGCTGGATTACTTCTTTGGCTTGGCGTATACTAAAGAGAACTTGCCGATGATTTGTGGAGCGAACCTGCTCCAGGTCATCAGACTCAAACTGGATACTTCACTATAACTGCGCATGATGAGCAAAAGAGCCCTCTTTCGGAAAAACAGATGGAATCATCTTCTCAAGGGGAAGTGGGTGATCATTCGCCCTTTGAAAAGAGACGACATAGACAAAAGGCTGAGTTGGAAGGAATACCCGGACCCTCTTTATTTCCATTATAATCCTCCCAAACTGGGACACACAGAAAGGGGAAAATGGTATTTGAACAAAATCTCCGAACCCGACCGGGTGTATCTTGCCATCGACAACCACGATCAACGGTTGGTCGGTTTCATCTCCTTGTATAATATTGATAGGGTGGCAAGGACCGCCTGGATGGGAGTATTTCTTGGTTATGAATTCACCGACAGAGGTTACGGCACTGATGCCCTATTGACGTTGGCAAGATATTTTTTCGAGGAAATCGGATTTGAGAAGATGTTTCTCGACGTCGCCTCGCACAATAAAAGGGCCATAAGATGTTACCTGAAGTGTGGATTCAAATTCGTTCGTACGAAATACAACAAGCACGATCCCCGAGCCAAGCTCGATATCTTCGGTGATGATGGATATGCAGATATCAGAAAGTATTTCAAAAAAGAGGGGGATGAACTTCTGGCACAGTTTGATGACATGGTCTTGACAAAAGAAGCGTGGTTTGACTCAAATCCTCCCTCAGGAAATTGAAATCAAAACCCTTTGGGCAATAAAGAAGAACCCGGCTTTTTGGGGCCGCCCTTAAAAGTGAGCCGGTCACCGTAAGAGGCAGGAGGTGTGGGGTAGGGGTATCCCGCACTAACAGTGCTTCTTATGGCTTAGCGCGCATCAAGAAGTTCCTCACAGAATCGACCGAGGAAAGATGTTTTGTGGAATTACTTCTAAGCACATAAACGTAGAAATCCTAGAAATTTCTCCGTGGGCCGGGAATATAGGCTTGGCAGGATGATGCCAAACCCCCTTGCGTTCAGAGGCTCCACTCGCCTTTTACCTTCCTTCGAATTCTCCATTCCGACCGCCGGACAAGATCGCAGCTTCGACAGTCATTTGCACTCGACGTCATAAACAAACTCGATGCTAAGAATCCTTAAGTTTTCCCCTAACATTTTTTCCGGTTCTGTCGATACAGATAAGGAAACACAAAAGAGCCGAATCGGAATTTTACCCATCCGGGTTTGAAAACGGTCTTGAAATTCTGAAAACGCTCCTTAGGTAAGAAGTACAGAACGTCCCCACAATTTCTGGTCTAAACGTCCCCACAATTTCTGGCTAACGCTTCATCAAAGTTGAACTGGAGTTTCAACTTTCCAGCAAGTCAGTCAAACATTCAAGATCGATGGTCTTAATTCATCTCTCATCGAAGAAGACGTGATCTCGAATTAAAAGCTCAACATGATAGATCTGCATACGCACATACTTCCCGGGGTGGACGACGGTGCTAAGACCATCGAGCAGTCCCTTAGCATGGTCAAACAGGCTGAAAAAGCAGGGATCACCACAATCTGTGCAACCCCTCACGTCCTGCAACAGGCAACTCCTCAATTCGAAGAGAAGATAAACCACAGCTTCAATCTTTTGAAAGCAAAGATCGCTCGGTCTGGATGCAAGGTCTATGTTGCATTGGGCTCGGAGATCTATGTTCGTGAGGACATGGACTCGCTCAAGAGATTTGATTTCTTCACGCTGAATAACACCGGCCGGTACCTTTTGATGGAACTCCCTTGGGGGCAGTTTCCTCCTCACCTTGACCGGATTGTCTTTGAGCTGCAGCTGGAAGGACAAATTCCCATAATCGCCCATCCGGAAAGAAGCATGATTACAAAAAAGCAGCTGGCCAATGTGGAGAATCTGGTGCAGAAAGGTGCTTTGATGCAGATCAATGCGGGTAGCCTGTTGGGGCTTTTCGGCAGGAAAATCAAAAGGGCAGCCGAAGAGCTATTGAGGCAGAACCTGGTCCACTTTTTGGCCAGCGATGCGCACGATCACCTTGCTCGCTCCGTCGGAGTTTTGCCTCAGGCACTTGCTTATGCCTCCAAAATCATCGGGAGGGAAAAAGCAGAGGCATTGGTCCTCTCCAATCCTCGACAGGTGATTCAAGGAAGAGAATTGGCAGGTGCCAGGGTGCCTTTTCTTCTCGAGAATGAAACAGAAGAACCGACGTACCATCCAATTAATTCTTAGACAGGGAGGTGTCAATTGAACAGGATAAGGAAAACGTCCTCTCTTTTCCTGGCTTTGTATTTGGGTTTCCTCCACCTGGGTGGAATTGCCGAAGCCCAGACCGAAGAGGCGACCGTAATCCAGAATCACAATCCCGCAGCTCAGTATTATCTGGAAAGGGGAACCGAGAACAAACTGATGATGAAGGTTAACGTGTGGGGTGCGGTGGCCAACCCCGGGTCACAATATGTTCCCGACCAAACCGATCTTATCGGGCTCCTGTCTGCAGCCGGGGGTCCTTTGGAGAACGCCAAGTTGTCCAAGGTAAGACTGGTAAGAAGCTTCAACGGAGAAAAAGAAAACATGGTGGTCGACGTGAGCAAATGTTTGAGGAAAAACGAAGTGACCAAAATACCGGAGATTAAACCCGGAGATACGGTCATAGTTCCGAAGAAGGGTCCTTCCTTTGGCAAGTTCATTGGCTTTCTATACAATGTGGCGGTGATCACCAGCGTGGTAAAGCTGATGACGGATTAACGGAGTCGGTTAGAAAAAAGGAGAGAAAACACAATGACAAAAGAGGAAAAGAGGATAACCTTAGCTGACTATCTTCGAATTCTTCTGAGGAGAAAATGGCTGATCGTTTTGACCTTCATATCCTTCTTAGGAGCGGCGGTGGGTTTTTCGTTCATCGCCGTCCCTGTGTATGAAGCCACTACCACCATCATGATAGAAAAGGAAGGAGGGATGGAGGATCATATATTCAGCGTTTCCAACTTCATGAAGAAGGAGGTTGCGATCAAGACCCAGGTCGAAATCCTCAAGAGTCGGACTTTGACAGAGGGGGTGATAGATGCCGTTTTGGCCTCTCCGGAGGGGGAAGCTTTCCAGGACATGATGACCGGCAAAAACGGGCTTCTCCCCACCAGGGGCCAGATGGCCAAATCCCTGCAGGCCAACCTGAAAGTCACTCCCATCAGAGATACGGACATAATCGAGGTGAAGGTGACCGCAAAAAAGCCCGGCATGGCAGCGCTGTTGGCCAATACCGTGGCGTCTGAGTATCACCAGCAAAGCCTAAGGCTAAGCAGGGGAGAGATATCCGAGGTGAGACAATTCCTTCAGGAACAATCAGCAATCGTTCAGGACAGCCTCCGGCTGGCAGAAGAGGAGTTGAAGACTTACATGCAAGAGGAGGAGGTCTCGGCTCTCCCCGAGGAAACGGCGGAGTTGGTCAAGCAGCTGGCCACCTTTGAGTCCATGCTCAACGAGGCAAAAATAGAGCTGGAGGCAAATCAGAAAAGACTGGATCACATGAAGAAACAACTGAGCCAAAGGAAAAGCCAACTGTTGGATGAGATAACCCAGACCTCCACTCCCATGATAGCGAAATTGAGAGAAGAGATAACGGATTTGGAAGCCATGAGAGCCGAATACGTGGCTCAGGGATTTGAAGAGACGCATCCCAAGATGCAGCAGATTCTGACCAGAATAAAGGAGACCAAAGCCAACTTGATCGAAGAAATCAGCCAGCTGGTCTCACGGGAATTGACCCTGAAAGATCCCTTGAGCTACTCCCAAGATCTGGTAAGCAAAATCCTGGCCATGGAGATCGAGATGCAATCGCTCTCCGCAAAAGCAGATGCCTTGAAAACGATTGTAAATAGATATTCTCAGAAGATGAACGTGCTTCCGGAAAAGAGCCTGAGGTTGGCTCGGCTGCAGAGATCCACCAACGTGGGAGAGAATATCTATCTGATGTTGAAAGAAAAATATGAGGAAGCTCGCATAAAGGAGGCGGGGCAGATAGGGAACGTCAGAATAGTGGACCAAGCCATTGCACCGGAAAAGCCGGTGCGACCCAAAAAGAAATTAAACGTGCTGCTGGGAGCTTTTCTGGGGCTTCTGTTGGGCGGAGGGTTTGCATTCTTCTTGGAGTCACTGGACAGCTCGCTCAAAAGTATCGAGGATATTGAAGATCAGGGATTGGGCGTCTTGGGGTACGTACCTAAAATCAAAAGGAGGGAAGTGGCCCATGGTACCGAAGAGCAAGAAGGCCACATGGGGAACAAGGAGGTACGGAGGGTGGCATCTAATCTGATCACCCATTTTGCCCCCAAATCGCCGGTGTCCGAAGCTTATCGCACCTTCAGAACCAACATTCAGTTTACCAACTTAGACTCTCCCCCTCAGACCATATTGATTACCAGCCCGGGGCCGGGAGAGGGAAAATCGACCACGGTCGCCAACTTGGCCATCACCTTCGCCCAGATGGGAACCAAAACGCTGCTTATGGATACTGATTTCCGCCGTCCCATCCTTCACTCCATATTTGGCCTCTCAAAGGAGATCGGAATCACCAATTATCTGGTGGGCAAGGCTTCCCTGGAAACGGTGGTGAAGAAAACTCCCATCCAGAACTTGGACATGATTACCTGCGGGGTGATACCCCCCAATCCGTCAGAGCTTTTGGCTTCGGAGAAGATGAAGGGGTTTTTAGAGCAGTTGAAGGCTAAATACAGAATGATCCTTTTTGACACACCTCCGGTGATAGCAGTCACCGATGCGGCGGTCCTGTCGCTTCTTTTGGATGGGGTGGTTCTGCTTACCTCTGCCAGGCAGACTTCGCAGCAAGCGCTTGCCAGAGCCAAGGCCCTTTTGGAAAATGTGAACGCCAAAATTCTGGGAGTGGTATTAAACAAGGTGGAAGCCAAAAGCACCTATGGCTCCTATTATTACTACTATTATTACCATTATTACGGAGACAGAAAAGAGACTAAGAAGACCAAGAAGAGGGTGAGGGGATCTGCCCAAACCGTGGAATCGGCCAACCAGTGGCAGCCTGTCGAGCATCTTTAGGACGGGGATAACTCTCAGATTCAAGCCGAGGGAACACCTTGAAGAGGATAATGCTGGTGGTGGGCGCCAGACCGAATTTCATGAAAGTAGCGCCCCTATATTTCGAGCTTTCAAAGCATCCCCGCACATTCGCACCTCTGATCGTGCATACCGGACAGCATTACGATCGCCGAATGTCCGAGGTGTTCTTCGAGGATCTGGGCCTGCCCCAACCGGACGTGAATCTGGAGGTGGGATCCGGATCTCATGCCGTACAGACCGCCAGGATCATGATGGCTTTTGAAAAGGTGCTTGAGGAGCAGCGGCCCGACTTGGTGGTAGTGGGGGGGGATGTGAACTCCACCTTGGCATGCGCTCTGGTGGCGGCAAAGCTGAAGATAAAGGTCGCTCATGTGGAGGCAGGCTTAAGGAGCTTCGACAGAGACATGCCGGAGGAGATAAATCGGGTGGTCACCGATTCCCTCTCAGATTATCTCTTCACCACCTGTGAGGATGCCAATCAAAATCTGAGAAGGGAGGGCGTCTCTCAGGACAAAATCTTCTTCGTGGGCAACCTGATGATCGATTCGCTTCTGGGGTGCTACTCAAAAATCTCACAATCTGAGATCCTGGAGAGACTCGGACTGAAAGAAAAGGGATATTGTCTGCTCACCCTTCATCGCGCCTCTAACGTGGACCAGAAGGATACTTTTTGTAAGATAATGAGCGCCATGCAGCAGGTTAGCCAGAAGACGAAAGTGGTTTTTCCGCTTCACCCTCGAACCAAGAAGAAGATGGAGGAGATTCGGCTTGAAGATCCAAAGTTGATTGTCACGGAGCCATTAGGTTATCTGGATTTTCTGAAATTGGAAAGGGCCGCCAAACTGGTTTTGACCGACTCGGGTGGAATTCAGGAGGAGACCACGTTCTTGAAGGTTCCCTGCCTAACCCTGAGGAAGAATACCGAAAGGCCGGTGACCATAACCTATGGCACCAATCATCTGGTGGGCCTAGAGCCGGAGGACATAGCAAAAGAGGTAGAGGTTTTGCTGCAAAATGGACACAGAGATGTTCCACTCCCTCCCCTCTGGGACGGCAAAGCCAGCCAGAGGATCGTTGGAGTATTTGAGTCTGTGCTGTGAAATCATTTTAGAAGTTTACATCGCTGGACTGTGTTGGGGCAGGGGTTGAACCCCTGTCCCAACCGGCAGATTTGAGTATGCAATTGTAGTTGCCCAATTTATTGGGCTCTAATTTTGCTCGATAACGCAAGCAACAAAATTCTCGGACACGCTTCCAAGCTGAAAAACTGAAATGTCAATCAAAAGAACGGTTCTAAAGAATTTTCTTTCTTTATCTTTTTCCGAGGCCGTCTCTAACGGTTTGAAGTTCATCTCCGTGATCTACCTGGCTCGAATTCTAGGTGCAGAGGGCTTCGGAAAGATCAGCTTCGCCACAGCCATCTTAGCTTATTTCATGCTCTTGGTTAATTTAGGTCTGAATACCTATGGAATAAGAGAGATCGCGCGGGATAAGGAGAGAATGAAAAAATACATAAACAACATTCTGACCATCAAGCTTCTCTCCTCGGTTTTCGCATTTGTCTTGGTGGCGGTTTTCGTCTATTTTCTACCGAAACCTCCGGAGATAAAGAAGCTCATCTTGTTTTTTGGCTTCTCTCTTTTCACCTTCTCCTTCACCATGGATTGGGTGTTTATCGGAATACAGCGCATGGAGTACATCGCCGTAGCTCGCATCGCTCAAAACCTTCTCTATGTGGCTCTGGTGGTCAGCCTGGTCAGAATGCCCGGTCAGATTCTGTCTATTCCCTTTTTGCAGGTGGGCAGCGCCCTGGCTGCGGTGTTGATCTTGATGATCGTTTTCGTTCGAAAATACGGAAGCTTCAGGCTGCAGTTTGACTTCGGCTTTTGGAGACACATCTTGAGTCAATCCTTTCCCATGGCCCTCTCCATTATCGCCATCCAGATATACCTGAATTTCGATACGGTAATGCTGGGATTCATGAAGAGCGAGGGAGAGTTGGGCTGTTACAGTGCGGCCTATAAGATAATCGTCGCCTTGCTCCTGGCCGGCGGCATTTACTACAACACCATCTTCCCAGTGATCTCCAGCCTGTACAAGAAATCGGTGGAGAAACTGAAGCTTCTGATGCAGTTTACCTTAAGTCTCATGATCCTGGTAATTGTGCCCATGATAGTCGCGGGAACCATTTTCGCCGCTCAGATAATCGGATTGCTCTTCGGGGATGGCTACCAGGAAAGCGTGGTGGTTTTTCAGATTCTGCTTTGGAACGTGGCTGCGGTCTTGCTCAACGGGATTTTCGGCCGGTGCCTTTTGGGATGTGACAGGCAAAAGTATCATTTGATCTGCGTGAGTGCGGGAGGATTGGTGAATCTGGTTCTGAATTTCATTCTCATACCCCCGCTGGGCATAAAAGGGGCCGCCATTGCCACGGTGGCTGCGGAGATTACGGTTCTTTTCATGTTCTATTTCGGCACCAGAAAGATAGTGATGCTTTCGCCCAGGGAGTTTTTTTCCTTCTCCCTTTTTCAGCAAAATGCAAAAGAAGTCTTGAACCTGATCAGATACAGGTAAACCCATGACCAGGACTGACATGCTTGGTGAGATCAGCATAAACCCAAATCGCACAGAAAGAACCTCTTTAGCCAAAAGAAGGGTTGAGGAAAAAGGAGAAGGCTCGCTTGATATGCCAGAAGAGGATTTTCCCCGCAACGTAGTCTGCTTGGGAATGGCCGAATGGGGGGACACCCACCTTTCCGACCATCATCTCACCGAACAGCTCGCACAGATGGGCTTCAGGGTGATATACCTATCCCCGCCCCTGGATCTGGCCAGGTGCTTAAACATACTCCTCCGATGGAGAAACCCCAAACCGCTGGCCAGCTGGATTCAAAGGATCAACGTGTTCAAAAAGCCCCGAGAGCTAAAGAAAAACCTGCTTGAAGCCCCGGGGGTCCCCTTGCTTTTAGGGTTCGGCTTTTGGGGATGGGTGGACTGGCTGAATCAGAAGCTGGTCTGGTGGTATGTGAGACGCCTGGCCAAAAGACTAAATATCCATCAGTATATCTTGTATACCTCTTCCTACTTCCCCACCAAAACTGAGGACCAAAGATGCAAGCTTTTTGTCTACGATTGCATGGACGAGCTATCGTGCATGACCTCAAGAAAAAAGAGAAAGCTGAAGATCAAGGGCTTGGAGAAGAAAATGTTAGAGCAGGTTGATCTCTTTTTCGCCATCTCCAGGAGTCTGTTGGCAGAAAAAAGCAAGACCAGCCCTCACGGTTTTTATCTACCTCCCAGTATCGATCTGAGCAGATTTACCGGGCATGAGGAAAACGAGGATTTGAGAAGATCACTCAAGGCTTTGGGCGGTCCCTTGATTGGGCTTTTGGCATCCATGTCCAATCAGAAAATTGACTGGGATACTCTCTGCTATGCTGCTCTTCACCGTCCTGACTGCAGATTTGTGTTTGCCGGCTCGGTTTTGGATGAGGTTCCTCAGTCCCTGAGACGCCTAAGAAATGTCCTCTTTTTGGGATCTCAGAAGGAGAAAGACGTTCCCACCCTTCTGGAGAACTTCGATGTGGGTCTGATACCTTTCAACAGAAACTCCTTTGGCGATAACGCCTTTCCCACCAAGATGCCGGAGTATCTGTTTTTCGGGATGCCGGTGGTCAGCACCGACATTCCCAACCTGCGGGAATATCGGGAAATCATTGAGATCGCAAAGGACAAGGAAGAGTTTGCCCAAAAGATCGATAAGTGCTTAACTGAGAACCACGACGAGAAAAGCTCTGAGAGAAGAAAAGGAATCGCCAGAGGTTTCTCCAAAGAGGAAAGGGCAAAAGAAGCTCTCCGAAGGATGAGAGAGGCCTGGGAAATGAAGCTAGTTGGAGATGCGATAAACGGAAGAACACAGTATGAGACGGATTGAAGCGCTCATTTTCTTCGAACCGAGGTGCAGATGAAGGAAGTTGCTCTAAACTCAAGCAGTTCGACTTTGGTCTATCTGTTGTGCATACCGATTGCTCTCGCCGGGGGCGCACTTTTGGCATTGCAGGAGAAATCCTCATTTTTCTTCATCGGCTCCTTGGTTCTTCTGCTCATGTTCATCTATCTTTTAGGCAATCCCATAAAGGGCATCATACTCTTCCTTTCCACCAAATGCGTCTTCGACATGTTCTGGTTTGTCAAACTGCCGTTTGCTGATTTCTTCGAGTTGAATGTCCAGCGGGTCATAGGAATTCTTTTCCCTTTGGTGATTCTGGGTATCTTTATCATTAAGGAGAGGAGCTTCTTAAGAACCCTCCATACTGCTCTGGGCAAGGTTATCCTTTTGTACGCGGCGTTTAATCTTCTGGCGATATCATTTGCCCCCAGCACGTCCAGAGCCTTAGTTCAGTTCTCCAAAATGATAGGAAGCTACATTCTCTTTTTTGTCTTTGCGTCAGCGCCTTTGGCCCAGAAAGACTTAAGAAAGCTAATCCACTATTTTTTGATATTTCTGTGGATTCCATTGGGGATTGCATTTCTGGAAAACTTCGGCTTGGTATCCTTTAGCTCCATTGTCCAAAACACGGGCTATATCTTCTCTTCGGTGGGCGAAGTTTACGCCACTCGTCTGGTAGGACTTTATTCTCATCCGTTTGACGTGGTCCGCTATCTGGTGGTAGCATTTCCTTTGACCTTGTGGATGCTCTCCACCGAAAAAAATCCTTCCACCAGCCTCTTTTACAAACTGAATCTCGTTTTTCTCTCTCTCGTCATGTGGAGGACATTCTATCGAACCGGTTGGATAATCTTGGCCCTTCAGCTCGTTTTTTGGCTGAAAATGGGAAAAAGACACAAAACCATGCTGGCCGTCATCCTGATTTGTCTCTTCGTGGTCTTGATGAACTTAAGCTTTTTTGCAAACTTCTACGACAGCCTCCTGGTCATCTTCTCTCCATCCAGTGAAAATATATTCTCCGGTTTGAGCGGTAGATTCGTTATCTGGAGTTTTCACCTAGCCAAATTCGCCCAGAGCTCGACGTTTGCACAGCTTTTTGGCCATGGCTTGGCTTCGGATAACATCATCTATTACGAAATGAGCGATGTACTTGCTCCGGCACGGCAATCGAATCACAGCGACTTCATCCGAAATCTGAGTGACACCGGGGTAGTGGGATTGGGAATTTATCTCTTGCTTCTGGTGTTGTTGGGTAAAGAGTTATTGTCCGGTGTAAAAAGGGAAGAGGACCCATCCTGGCGAGCCTTTGCGCATGCAATTTTTCTCATATTGGGGGGGTTCTTACTGTTAAGCAACGTGGCCGACCCCTCCTTGAATCCCAGCATAGCCTGGTATTTGTGGGGATTTGCTGGAATAGTTGTTGGCAGAAAATTCTTGAATGACAAATTGAAACAAAAACAGGATCATAAAGCATGAAGGTGACCATTTCATCGGCAAGAGCCGACCATTCTTACAAAACCGCCTTGGCCATGCAGAAGGCAGGTGTCCTGGATAAGTACTACACCGAATTCTATTTCAAGCCAGAAAGTCTCTCCGGATCATTGTTGATCTCGCTTTCCAATAACTTCAGTTCAGTAAAGAAAGTGGCCGCCAGGCTTTGCAGCAACAGGTATATGGAGGGATTATGTCCCCAAAACGTGGTCTCCGTTCCTCTCCCCGAGTTTCTGGGAAGAGGATGGCGGCACGTTCCATTACTCAGAAGACTGGTGGCTGGAAATCTGATTGCCGACAATCTCTTCGACTTCTTGGTCTCCCGACGAATAGGGAATTGTGATATCTTTCATGGGTGGTTGGGATATTCTCTGAATACCATCAAAAAACTTAGAGAAAACAAAACCAAGGTGCTTTTAGACATGTTCACCGCTCATCCCGACTATTCGAATGAGCTGCTCAAAGAGGAGTATGTCAGATTCGGACTGAATCCAGTTCTCTGTAATCATACTTTGAGAGAAAAGTATCTGGACGAGATACGGGAGGCGGACTTTCTCGTCGCCCCATCCCAGTATGTCTATGACACCTGTGTGGCCAAAGGCGTGCCGGAAAAAAGGATGAGGGTGATCCCCTTTGGCGTCGATCTCAAGAGATTCAGGCCAATCGAAAAACAGGACGACGTTTTCAGATTGATCTACGTGGGGGCAGTTTCTCTGAATAAGGGCATTCACTATCTTCTGGAGGCTTTCAAGCAGCTTCGCCTGCCCAATTCCGAACTAGTTTTGATCGGACGACTGCAGCCGGAATTCAAGAGCCTCTTATCTAAATATGAAGGGCGATTCAAGCATATCTCTCATATCCCCAACGATCAACTTACAAACTGGTACGGGAACTCTTCCGTTTTCGTTTTTCCCTCTCTGACCGAGGGCAGCGCTTTAGTCACCTATGAGGCCATGGCTTGTGGATTACCCTCCATCGTTAGCCAAAACTCAGGCAGTGTGGTGAGAGATAATATTGATGGATTTGTAATTCCCATTCGGGACATCGAAACTTTGAAAGAAAAAATCCTCTTCTTCTATCAAAACGATGGCAAAAGAAAAGAAATGGGCGAATCCGCCAGAAAACACGTTGAGAATTTCACCTGGGGAAGATATGGAGAAAAGCTCATGGAATTCTATAAGGAGATCTATAATGCTGGGGGGGCCAGCCAAAGGGCAGGGCATTCCGGGGCCATCTCGATTGCTAATTCCGATACGAAAAGTGTAAGGCCTGGCGTCGAGAACAGAAAAAACAATGACAAAATAATTGTGGTAACCAATATAATCTCGCCTTACAGGATCCCAATGTTGAATCAGTTAGCTGAAGAATATGGAAAATGCTTCAAGGTGATCTTTGCCAGACGGAAAGACCATTACCGGCAATGGAAGTTGGAGGAGAAGGATAAGATCAAGTTCAACTTTTCCGTTCTCAATGACCTCAGCATAAAGCTCAAGAACTGGGAGATTCATCTGAGCTTAACCCTTCTGCCTCGGCTCGTCAAGGAAGCTCCGCAGGTCGTGATAAGTGGTGGATTTTCATTCCAGACCATCTTCAGCTGGCTTTACAGCAAGAGCTTCAAGAGGAAATTCATAATCTGGTCGGCAGAGACCATTCAAACCGCAAGGCATTACGGCAAACTCCGGCACCTCTTGAGAAAACTGCTGACAAGCCAAGCAGACGGCTTTGTGGTCTCCGGGAGTCTGGCCCAAGAATACCTCCTTTCCCTGGGCGTGAGGGAAGACAGTATCTTTTTGGCGTATTACTCCGTTGCTCCGCAACTTCTGAGATTAGATAAAAAGACGCCGGTGGAAGGGGAAAGACCGCCGGAAGAGAAAAAACGAATCTTATATGTGGGCAGATTCACCAAGCTCAAAGGGGTTGATATTTTAATTCAGGCTTATAAGAGAGTTAAGAGAGAATATCCGAATATTCAGCTTTGCTTAGTCGGAGATGGACCTGATGAAGATGAATTCAAGAAATTAGCACACCGAACAGATGACATTTTCTTTGAAGGATATAAGCAGTATGACCAGCTTCTGCCATATTATTCAAACTCTCACCTTTTCGTCTTGCCCACCTTGAAGGATGTGTGGGGTCTGGTGGTGAATGAGGCCATGATGTGCGGACTGCCGGTTATTTGCTCCAAGTATGCCGGGTGCTCCCGGGATTTGATAAAAGACGGAGAAAACGGATTGATCGTCGACCCCAAGAACCCAAAGGAATTGTCTGAAACTATTTACCAGCTTGTGTCCAAAGACGGAGACCTCTCCCACTTTGGCAACAGATCACGGGAGATTATCAAAGACTTTACCACCGAAAGAACGACTCGAGGGTTCGTCCGGGCTGTCGAATCTGTGTGCTCAAGGTGAAAACATGGAAAAGCGAAAGTACTATAAGCTCTTGCAGGCAAATCGAGATTGCGACGGCATTCAGTATGGGTCCCGGG
>CAZPOP010000031.1:0-29237 GCA_964588305.1 uncultured Ignavibacteria bacterium | reverse complement strand
GTGACCCCATGAATTCCATCCCTTCCGGTGGAAGCTCCCACGATCAAAACCGGGCTGCCTGGGTCTTTCGCGGTTGCGGTGGCAATCTGATCCACCTTGACTATCCCGATAGCCATGGGATTGCACAATGGATTCCCGGTATACGAGTCATCGAAATATATCTCACCGCCCACGGTGGGAACGCCAAAGCAATTGCCGTAATCCCCCACGCCCCGTACCACCCCGTCGAACAGATAGCGGACCCTGGGGGATTTCAGGTTGCCAAAGCGCAGGGAATCGACACAGGCAATGGGCCTTGCTCCCATGGTGAAGATGTCCCGCATTATCCCCCCCACTCCGGTGGCTGCACCCTGATAGGGTTCCACAGCGCAGGGATGGTTATGGCTTTCTATTTTGAAGATGACGGCCAAACCATCGCCTATGTCCACTGCCCCGGCATTTTCCTCTCCGGCCTTGGCCAAAAGGCTTTTTCCTTCCCGAGGAAAGGTCTTCAGCATCGCTATTGAGTTCTTATAGCTGCAATGCTCAGACCACATCACCGAGAAGATGCCCAATTCAGTATAGGTGAGCTCTCGGCCCAGAATCTCCACTATCTTTTTGTGTTCCTCCTCGGAGAGTCCATGTTCTTTGACCAATTCAGGGGTGACTTCCGGTTCGGTAAAGGATTTCGTTTTTGTGCTCATATTACCGGCGAGGTTAGAAGTTTAGTGTTTTGTCAAGATCAGTCTTCAGAAGAATATATTGTTGTCTGAGTGTGAAGTCAACAAAAAGATTTGGGTTTATTTGCGGTTCGGGGTGAGGGCACCTGGAACCAACGGACGACAAGGATATCCCCCTCACCCCCGCGTCCGGTGGTTCGACTTCGCTCACCACCCTGAGCCTGTCGAAGGGCGGGATTTCCAACCTAGCCCTCTCCCCCATGGGTGAGGAGACCTTTCGCTACGAGAAGGGGCGTGGGTATCCCTTGAGATTGCTTCGTCGTCCCCCGCCGATGGCGGGGGACTCCTCGCAACGACAACAGGTCGGGATTGGGATGTTTCCAGAGGTCTGATATTAGTGAGTATGACAGGAAGATAAAAAAAGACCCCCGCTTTTCAAGACGGGGGTCTTTTTGTCTGAACTACGATGTATCTTCCCGAAGGAACTACCGATCACAGCAGCGCGGTGCAGAGGTTCCGGCGAACACATAGTTAATCAGACGGACGATATCGGCCACGTCTATGATTCCATCACAGTTACAGTCTCCCGAGTAATACGGAGTAGGAGCAGATGCGCCCAGGAAGACATGGTTGATCAGGAAGACTATGTCTGCTGCGTCAATAACTCCATCTCCGCCGGGGACGTTGACGTCACCGCGATAATCCCAGGGGCTGATGTGCACGCAGTACTCCACCTCAGTGAAGATGGCTGAAACTTCGCTCCAGGGTGCAGTCACGGGCATGAATTCCACCGGGACGTTCTGGTTGAAGAAGTTCCAGCTCCAGTATAAGGGATCTGCCATGATTGGATATTCAGGAAGACCCCAGAGTCCGCCGGGGCTGGGTGAAGGCACAGCCGCGTACATGTCATGGCACACGTTCCCCTCATCGTTGTGGATTGTGGGATCATGAGAGCCATGCGGATGAGGAATGAGGTATCCATCGCCTACCCTGCCCGGAGCGAAGCCCATTTCGAAAGCATCGATAAACGGATCAGAGAAGGCTATCATGGACTGCTCTGAGTTCACGCCTGCGACGGTCACATAGTGTCCGCCAACTCTCCACCACTCTCCGCTTCCCGGAGGATCCTCATACCAGAAGCCCAGAAGCAGAATCACGTCCTCACACCTCTCCACCAGTGACTCCACGTAGGTGAAGGTGGGTCTGGGAGTGGTCATCTCGCACAGCGTATCAAACAAGCTGCTGCCGTCTGAGAAGGTCTCGCTTCTAAGCCAGGCATCTATTCCTGCCTGCATATCCATGACATTCGTTCCCGTAAACTCACAGTATCCGGTCTGGATTCCGTCAGTATTAAAGTACCAGGCCAATCTCTCAACCAGCTCACCCCATGGAGGCATTCCTGGAGGCTGGGGGCCCGGAACGAAAGGCTGAGGAACAGTGGGAGGAGGTGGCCCAATAGCGGGATTCCAAGCTGTAGCAGGATGGTCCACATTCCAAGGATCGTGGTCGTCATACGGACCGACCATTCCGCCGAGCGCATCGATATATTGTCTTACCAGCGGGAACTGATCCACACCGTCTCCGGGAATACCTGGAGGAACGTTATACTTGGAGTCGAACCACTTGAAGCAATTGGCCACAGCGCAAGGTCCACAGAAGCTCCACTGCTCGGTATCGTACTTCAGCCAGGTATCCTGTCTCTGATCGATATCCGGCATGCCGTTGGGCGCATAATCTGGATAGGGATCCTTCCAGTACCAGCCTGTTTGTGGCTTTTCGATTATGTGCACCAAGGTGGTGCAATAACCGGTGGCGCCACGCTCGTCTGTCAGATCATGAATAACCAGGTGCGTATCGCAAACGGTGCAGCCGTCGGTGTACCAGGTCACCTGCCAGGTGCCGGATGAGGTTCCGTGGCCTGAGGTTCTGGTTATGGAGTAGCTGCCGCAGCCGGGTTGGATGTCTATGGAGGCTGAGTCCAGAATAACGTCTCCATCCGGATCATCGCCGGTAATATCATACTCTAAGACGCTGTCCACATACCCTTCGAGGAAATCGGGCTGTCCGATCTCAGGCGGATTGTTGGGCTCTTCTTCGCCGGTGATGACAAAGGCCATATCCATGGATGTCTGCACGCATTCGTGCCAGATCCACCCCACGATTACGACGTCGGTCGCGCGAAAATCTATGGATATCCACTCCGGATTCCAAGGGATTATGTCCTCAATGTAATTGGGGCCGGGATAGACCGGATATTCGATCCGCCCTATATAGAGATCCTCGTTTCCGTCTTCTGGCAGAGGCGGCCTGCCCATTCCCAGCATATCCCACTCTGGAGTCGTGTAGTTAATGGCAAACTCGACATAGGGCGCAGCACCCTCTTCGTAGACCGTGAAATCAAGCCAGAAATGTTTTTCCTGATCGGGATTGTAGGGGTTATCGTAAAACCACATGTTCCACCAGTAGTACCACTCGTAGAAGTACCATCCCTGGCCATAATAGTTAGTCGATCCCTGGTCATAAGGGAATCCCGTTGGGTCGAAATAGACGTTAAACCAGTTAGCTCTTGGCGGCTCGTACATCTCATACCAGGGTCCGTCAGGAGGATTATCCGTGTACACGGCGTCATCCATGAAATGATCCCGGGAAGTCTTCCAACCCCACTGGTAGGGGGGGTCGATGTACATCGCGGAGACGTTCAGCCAGTAGATGGTGTCCTGGTACTGGTAAAATGGCTCTGCTGGCGGAGAGGCTTGATCGAAGAAGAAGTCGTACCGCCAGTAGGGGACGTGGTCATTGTAGAGGACTTCGCCCGTGTTTGGATCAAACCAGTGCTCCATGGCGGGCGGCTCGAACGGCGTGCCCGGGACCTCTCCTTCCCACATCCACAGCAGGTCGCCTGGAATGCTATAGGGGAAGGGATTGTCGGGATGACCAACGGGCAGATTCGAGTGGATGCTGAGGTTAAAGAATGGCATGGGAGTCTGAAAGTTGTCGGTCCAGGGATCGCCATCTGTGTCCTTCCAGGAGCCCCAGAAGTGGATGTCGGTGATCTCTCCAGTCTCCGAACACTGCCAGTCATCAGCCAATGTCTTGGGGAAGATCGCAAACACGTCCCAACCTTCCAGATCCGGCAACTGCGGGAAGTGCATCTTGTGGTTGGGCCACTCTTCTACTTCTCCGCAAATTAGACGGCCGTAGTAGCAGGGTTCGTTATAAGTAGTTGCATAGTATTGGCTTGGCCATTCACCGTTGTAGGAACCGGTTCCTTGGTCCATACAATACATGTAGAATCCGAGTGATTCGGGTGGCATGGTCAGGTCCAAATACTCATCTGTTGCCCCATAAGGTATCATCACCTCGTAGTCGACATTCCCGGTCGGTCCAATACCGATGCCAAAACATGTTGGGAACCAGTCAGCAACAGTAACTACGTTATCGTAAACGCACACATAATTAGGCGGAAAGCCGCAGTCGTAGTCTTGCCAGTAGCGCCATCGCACGAAGTTACCCGCCGCACTGTATACCAACCAGTTGTTACCTTCAGTCGTAGCGGAAGGATGCCAGCATCCATCATAGTCATCGTCGAAGTAGAGACCACACTGATCGTATTCATCCAGTACCTGATCGACATTATTCCTGATGGCAAAGTAGACACCATTATCATCCTGTTTCAGCCAGAGTGTGACCGAGCCCAACGGATCCGGCAAACCGTCGCTCTGACCTGTAGTATCGGAGACGTCGTACATATAGGCATCTGCCCATTCTGTGGGGTCAATGTATCCATCGCAGCTGGGAACGATCATTAACGGCGCCACATACATCTCACTTCCAGCGGGATTATGGATGGGCTCCATCTGAGTCGGTGTTCTCTCAGCGACCCTGGATGGATCCAGGAGAAGAGCATTACCCGCATTCTTCTGTTCATCCGCTGTGTATGCCGTTATGGCTACTGAGGATGCCATCAGCAGAGCCAAGGCGAACGACAGAACCAAGAATATTGCTGTTTTCTTTGACATGTTTTCTTTCCTCCAAAACTCAAGGGTTTTAAAACCGACGCTTTAGATTTGATAGATTCTTTAAGAGATCACCTCCTTCGATTGGATGAAATAAATTAATTGTTTTGTTTAAGTATTGAGATTAAGACTTCAAGCCCCGATCAGTGAACGGTTGATTCACCTCCTTTGTTTCATCGGGGTAAATCAGAGATTCTTTAAGGGTGGAATTTGACCTATCATCTCTGGCCATAGAATGTTAGAATCAGAGCCTTTTCTTCTCTGTTTTACTTCTCTCGATTGAAAGAGATGTGCGGAACAGAAATAGTAATCCTCTCGTTTTGCAGGTTTTTCTTGCAAAACTAACCATGTAACCAAAAATGAGCAGTTAAATGCGGAAAAGAGGAAGTCTTCGTCCCCACCACCTTGGAGGTGGCGATATGTATGGCAATCCTTTGCCCGAAAGGATCTGGACTTCTTCTTTTCCCCCTTCCGTATCTAAAGATAACCCCTTAGTCGATTTTGTCAAGCAAAAAGTAACCGATCCTTGTCTTTTTTGAGGGTCCGGAGTCCTGTCTACCCTGAGATGAGATGTGCTCAGATCACCTGAGAAACGGTTCAAAGAACACTTAAGACAAGAGGGGTGGATTCAGTCCGCTCAGAGTTCGTCCAAGCTTCTTCGGCGGCGAAAACAGGTTCAAGAAGAGGGGGCGCCTCTCAAAACGCGTTGTCAGGTAATTTGCTGGCAAACAAAAAAGCCGCCCTGAAGACTTCCCCAAGGCGGCTTTGCTTTGAGATAAGGGTTCCTACTTAGATGCAACCTTTCTCAATTTGGCGCTTTGCGCGATATTCTCTTTGAAGACATTGCCCAATCTCTTTATCCCTTCTATGATCATCTCCGGTGACGCGTTGGAGAAATTGAGCCTTAAGGTGTTATCCTTATCCTCGTACGGGTAGAAAGGTTTTCCGGGAACGTAGGCCACCTTTTGCTCTAGGGCTTGCTGCAGCAGGGCTGTGGAGGAGATTCCTGGCGGGAGTTCCACCCAAAGGAAAAGCCCACCTTCCGGCTCGGTCCATTTCACATTTTCCGGGAAATACTCGGTCATCGCCTTTATCATCACCCCTCTTCTCTCTCCGTAGGCAGCTTTGATCTCCTCGATATGTTTGTCCAGGCGGCCATCTTTAACATATTCGGCAACCACATATTGAGCAAAGGTGTTGGTATGCAGGTCTGCTCCCTGTTTTAACCGCTCGAACATGGTCATCACTTGTGTGGAAGCAACGATCCAGGCGATTCTCAGTCCCGGGGATATGATCTTGGAGATGGTGCCCAATTGGATAACCAAATCTCCGCCCAGACTCTTAAGTGACGGAACGTCTTCCCCAGCATATCTTAGCTCTCCGTAGGGATTGTCATCGATGATGGGAACATAATACTCCTTGGCCAACTTGACCAGATGTTCTCTTCTTTGGTAGCTTAAGGTAATCCCCGAAGGATTCTGGAAATTGGGAACCACATAGATCAAGCGAGGCTTATATTTCTTAATGTTCTCCTCCACCTGATCGGTCATCATTCCGCTCTCGTCCATCTCGACGGTAACATAATGGGGATTGTAAACGTTGAAAGCTTGAATGGCTCCGAGATAGGTAGGACTCTCACAGATCACCACGCTTCCCTTATCTAAGAACATCTTTCCCACGATATCCAGACCCTGCTGGGAGCCTCCAGTGACAAGAATGTTATCCTCAGTAATTGCTACTCCCTTTCGGGACAGTCTTTCCGCCAGGAACTTGCGCAAGGGAGGAACCCCCAGGCTCAGGCTGTACTGCAGAGATTTGGGACCGACATTCTCCAGGACCGCTTGGCATGCCCTTTTCAAGTCCTCCACCGGAAAGAGCTCCGGGGCGGGCAGACCGCCGGCGAAAGAGATGATATCCGGCCTTTCGGTTATCTTCAAGATCTCCCGGATGACGGAGCTTTTCATCTCCTGTGCTCCGACGGAAAAAGTCCAGTTCAGATTCAAAACATCCTCCTTTTGGAAAGATTCAAACTCAGCTATTCTTTTTACCTGCCTAATGATAAGCTACATAGAAAGCCCACAAAGTCAAGGAATTTCTAAGAGCTCTCCGAAAAGGTGACATACTTACTCGAAACACGAGATTCTCTACCGTCGGATTCATTATTCTTAAAAGGTGTGACAGAACAGAGAGTTCAGCCCGTCCCCAGTGCGGAAGATCCTTTCAGAGACCTCGAAACGTTGATGAGGAGAGACCTTTTGGCCTGAAAATCCCAAAAACTGCTTGCGAAAATTCCTAATCACAGTATATTGAAGGAAGAAGCAGAAATTATCCCAGTCACTGGTTGAGTAGAATAATGTGAAGTCCGATCACCCAACCTTTTGTCCATTCCTGGGTGCTGCTTTGAGTTATTTGGGATGCCGCAGAGGTATTATCGTTCGAGAAATCTGAGTGAAACCGTTAATCTCTTCAGGAACCCAAAGAGTTAAGGAGGAAAGGGATCATGAAAAAATCGGTGCTTGTTTTGTGGCTGTCGGTGGGCTTGATTTTTCCATCCTTGTCGGCCTATGGAGCTGGCGGGCAGTCTTCGCGTGCCTCAGGCCAGACCATGAGTGAAGGAGAGATCGTTCCTTTTCAATTGGCGCGGTGCGCTGCTACATCTTTTGCTGAGGCGCTCTCCGTGGTGGGGCAGCCTGGCCCGCCTTACACCTATTATGGTTTGGATGGCGAGCCGTCGGTGTATGTTTTCGTTTTCAGCTTAAACCAAACCTCATTTCCCGAGTGGGACGAGATCTTGAGAAAAGTGGCCTGGGGATGGGAGGCTTATCAAAAAAACAGGGAGATCGGCGACGAGGAAGGAGCCACATCGGCCAAGAAGATGATAACCGGGCAGGGTGAGTATTTGACCATCGTGGTTTCGGCCAGATCCGAGCTGGGGCCGGTGGTGGAATATTTTTATGGTCTTCCTATTCACTATACTGCAAGAGAGGGGGCCTTGGAAGTCGCTCTGGGTGAAATGGCAAGAGAGAGAGCCGGGCTCTCCCGGGTGATTTTCTGCTCGCCTTTCGACATCTGGTTTGAATTCAATTCTGGGGGGCAGAGAACCTACGTCTCCCCGTTTCGGTTTACGCTGCACACGGCTGAAGAGGTTTTTATCGCTTATCCGAAGGCAATGACTGAAAAGCAGAGGGAGAAGGTAATGTCCGATTGGGAGAGAATCGAAAGCGGAAAGGGATTTGACGCAAGCTTGGATGAATTCCGCATCACCGGAGTGCCGGATTTCGACTGGTCTTACGGATGCTCTCCCACCGCCGGTGCAGACGTTTTGGGATACTGGGACGCCAACGGGTACGATCTTCTGATAGACCATTATTTTGATCGCTGGGATCCACTGGAATATGAGTGGGATTATAACGTGCCGAACGTTCAGCAGCAGCTCTCCTGGGCAATGAACACCGATTCCTCGACAGGCGGAACCTCTCTTTCCGACATCGGGTCGGGAATTCGGATGGTCTGTAATCACCCGGATTACGGGAACAACTACGGTTTCGAGGACTTCACCGATTACGATCAGCTTTTGGGATATCTGGTGAATGAAGTCACACTGGGGTATCCGGCAGTCTGGAACGTGTTTTCCCATCCCACTTACGGAAACCACAGCATCTGCGCCATGGGCTGGGGTCCACCGGACAGTACTTATATATGCGTGCACGACACCTGGAGCTCCACTCCGGAGGAGAGGTTGGTGAACTGGTACGGCTGGTCAAATGAACGCTATACCGTGGCGGTTCATCCCGGTTCGTCGTCCGTGTACACTTACGACAACATTCACGCCGCCAATGCCTCCATGAATGTCACCAACTACGGAGCCATAGGTGATGAAACCAATCAGGATTTCGTGTGGAACGGGACGGACCAGCTTTTCGACGGCTCCTTGATCTTGGCCTGGGTGACACCCGGGGATACCATGATCGCCATGGACATGTTCACTACCCACGTCAAGGACAGCTGGTATCCCTACCATGCCTTAACCATTGTGGATACCGCTTTCGGGGAATATGGAGGAAGCGCTTTTATCGACACCATTGGATTGGGAGTGGTGGTAGAACAGTATTCGGTCGGTTCGTCTAACCCGTCCTATGGCGATTTTATTCTTCAGCAATATGTGATAAGAAATACCGCGGATACCGCCATGCAAGCTTACATCTCTCTGTCTATGGATTGGGATCTCTTTGATGCTTATGATAATGATTCCCAGGGAGACTCGGCTCACAATCTGGCCTGGCACTGGTGCCCGACTCAGAACCGCCAATTAAAATTCGGGGCACTGCGGGTTCCAACCGACGACGATCCGGTGATAGGCTATGAGGCGGTCAGCCATCAATACTACATCTATCCTCAAGAAGGTTGGAGAGATGATCAGCTCTGGCAGTTGATGACCAGGGGCAGCTGGCAGGACGACTCGTCCGGATACGATATTTCTCTTCTTTTGACGCCGGGCTTGATAAGTTTGGGGCCGGACTCGGCTCATCTGGAATCCTTCATCATCTTTGGCGTGGATACCAGCCAGCATCCGATAGGCCCCGACTGGTGGAGCCCGATGTTGAGGTTTTGTGGTTTTTACCGAGGAGACGTGAACGAGGATGAGGTCATCGATATAGCGGACGTGGTTCTTTTGATCAATTATCTGTACATCAGCGGACCTTCTCCCCTTCCCTTCGTGGACCAGGGGGACGTGAACAATGACGAGGTAGTGGACGTGGCCGACATAATTTTCCTGATAAACCATCTTTTCATTGGAGGGTCCTATCCAAAAGACCAGAACCGTTTCCTGCCTCAACCCTGGAGAGATCAGTTCTTAAGATCAAGTCTTTTCACCAATCCGGACTGGGAGTAATCACGTCGGACCGGGAGACATCGGGGGTAGGGTGCGTCCCAACAAGGGTGTTTAGCTTTGGCCTTGGTTGGGCAGGGCCGTTGCCCTGTCTAAGGTTGAAGAATTCGGATGAAAAGGGTTAGACCATCAAAGAAAGATCAAAATAAGAAGATTCCCGACACTTCCAACTGGATTGAGTTCGGCTTGCCCGTCGGCATCTTCGTCTTAGCTTTTTTGGTGAGGTTTGTTTACCTGATTCAGATTAAATCCTCGCTGCCCTTTTTTCTTGCCCCACAAATGGATGAGCTTTTTCACGACACCTGGGCTCAACAGGTAGCCTCAGGTGAGTGGATAGGAGGAGAACCCTTTTTCCGTGCCCCGCTTTACGTCTATCTCTTGGGGTTGACATACAAGATCTTCGGACACGATCTTTATCTTCCCCGTCTCCTTCAGATCGTGTTGGGATCTTCAAGCTGCGTCCTGACATTTCTGATAGCCAAAAAGCTTTTTAACCGAACCGTGGGGATTCTTTCAGGCGTCATTGCCTCATTTTATGCCATGCTGATTTTCTATGATGGCCAGCTTCTTATCACCTCGCTTGTCGTTTTTCTTGATCTGGTGCTGGTCGGTCTGCTTATTCTCACGGCAGAAAGGCCCAGAGTCTTAAACTGGTTTTTTTGCGGTTTGGTGCTGGGGCTTTCCGCCATCGCCCGCCCTAATCTTTTGGTCTTTGTCCCTTTCATTCTGATCTGGATGTTCTTTAGATTCAAAAACAAGCTCCGGATAAAGACTATCCTGGCTCGCTGGATAATTCTTTGCTTTGCCGTGATGCTGGTGATCCTGCCGGTGACTCTGAGAAACTATATAGTGAGCAAAGACTTTGTTCCCATTGCCTGGCAGGGAGGGTACAACTTTTATCTGGGCAACAATCCCGATGCTTCCGGATGGTCAGCTACCGCACCGGAAATAGATGAGACCTGGTGGGGCGGCTATAAGGACGCCATCTGGCTGGCGGAGGAGGAAACCGGCCGAAAACTCAAACCTTCCCAAATATCTGATTTCTGGTTCAAGAAGGGGTTTGATTTCATCTTTTCTCACCCTTTAAGCTGGCTCAAACTAATGGCCAGAAAAACGCTCTATTTCTGGAAAGGGTACGAAATAAGCAATAACGTAAACATCTATTTGTATAAGGATTTTTCCTCCCTTCTGGATGTCCTTTTGGGAAAGTTCATAATTTATTTCCCTTTCGGCCTGATCGGTCCTCTTTCCATATTGGGTGTTCTGATCTGTCTGAAGGATTTCAGGAGATACCTTCTGGTGTATCTTTTCGTCCTGTCATACTCAGCTTCCGTGATCCTGTTCTTCGTTTGCGCTCGCTACCGGATGCCGGTTATTCCTTTTCTGATCATGTTCAGTTCCCTCTCTCTGTGGTGGCTCTTTCAGAGGATAAAAAAGAGGAAAATCTTTCCAGTTGTGATCTCGTTGGCTTTGGTGGCGATGCTCCTGGTGACACAGAACACGAGACTGGAAAGTCTGGTGCCGCACAAACCTTACGAGGATCATCACAAGCTTGGATTAAGTTATTACAGGCTGGGCAAGCTGGAGTTGGCCATAAAGGAGTACAGGACTTCTTTGGAAGTCAGCCCGGATTTTGTTTTTTCCCGCAATAATCTAGCTCTTATCTATGCCGGACTGGGCAGGACGGATGTGGCAGTGGAGGAGTACAAGAGAGCCATCCTTTCGGATCCTTCTTATGAGAAATCCTATTACAATCTGGCCAATGTGTATTCCGGACAGGGTGATTTGGATCTGGCGATTGAGTATTACCTAGAAGCCATCAAGGCAGATGCGCGATATGAGAAGGCTTTTGTTGCCTTAGGGAAAGCCTATTATCAGAAAGGACTGGTGGAGGAGGCCAGGGAGGAATGGAGAAGAGCTTTGGAGCTGAACCCTGACAACAGGGAAGTGATTAAGGCGCTGGAATTCCTGGATGGTGGGTAGTGCTGTTCGGTGGGGATACGCGATCAGGGTGAGCCGGTGTGGAATGGGTCTGTGGGGACGGGGTCCTTGAGACCCGTGAGGCATAGTCTTGGTGATCCGCTGGGAGTGGTTCGGGGATTCTCCCGCGGAGCTGAATCGTGACGACAATTCCCGAACCAACCTCAAGCTCACCGAAGGCGGAAAATCCGGTTTTTCTGAGAAAAAGTGAAAAGCCGGGCTGGTTAAAAAGTGAACAATCGCAATGGAAGCTCCGAGTTTCGCGGAGTAATTTGTTGTAATTCAATCGATTAGTGGCTCCGAAGGGATCGACGAAAATCGCCAAAAAAGGCGATTTTTTTTGCATTTTTCTCTTGACAAAGTTCCGGTTACGGTTATATTAATGACAGGCGAGAGAAAATCTCGTACCTGGCAAAAGGTAATGGTTTTGTACCCCTTTTAAAAAGCTCAATGACCTCTGTTTAAGGCAGTTTTGCTGCCGATAAAAAGAGTGAGAGGATATTTCTATCCTTTCCGCATGACTGTTTTTGAATTGAGGTTCCTTCTTTCAAGCATAAAGATAATGCCTTTTTGGGGGCCTTCGTCCGCGGTTTGCTCCCGAAATTATGGGAGGACGAGGTCGGCTAGGAGGGTTGAAAGGAGGCGATGTTCAAAAGAATAAATTGGTTTCTTAGCAAACCAAAGCTCTTTTTGTTCAACCTTTGTTTTAAAGGAGAAATGTTATGACCAAAAAGCTTTTTGTAGTTCTGGTCTTAGTAGCAGCGATGCTTCTGGCCGTTTCCTGGGCCATTGCAGCCAAGAAGGCAGTGAAGGGCTACCCGGAAAGAGTGGTGATGCCGACGTTTAGCGATCAGCAGAGCCCCAATGAGGTGCCCAAGGGTGTGATGGTCGAGAAAGAGACTGCCATCAATTTGGCTACCGGGCATGCACAGAAAACGACTGCAGGCGTCATAACGGCCGGGCCTGTGACAGGTGAGTTCAATAGGCCAGGTGGTAAGGATTTCTGCGACCTGTATGGATCTCCTGCTTATGCGATCACCGACTGGTTCTATGGCTTGGAATATTATGCCAACTACCAGGATCCTGAGGAGTTCGGCTGTACCGCGGTTTGGCCTTTTGAGGTGGTCGACGTGGGCTTCAACATCCAGGTAGATTATGCTCAGGACATCGATGTACAGGGGTTCGTCTATTCTGCGGATTTGACCGATCCGGACTGCCCTGTTCCCGGTATCGAACTGTGTGCGACTCCTGTGTACACGTTCAGTTTACCGAGTGACGGCCACTGGATTCTTGGCATGCCCATGGTAGACGAGTGCTGCGTGTACGAGCCTTACTTCGCGGTAGTCTATATTGCTACCGACCTTTATGGCACGGGAGCCGATGCTCTCGCCGAGGACAATGCGACTGCCATATGCCGCAGTTACAACGATTACGGTTCCGGCTGGGAAGATCTGGTGGATATATATGGTTGGCCTGGCCCGATGATGCTGTGGTCTGACGGCTTCACCTCGCCGCAGAACGAGTGCCCGACAGAGGGCGATACCTGTGGTGTAATGTCCGTCACTCCTGACGTGATAGAGCTGCTTGCCGGTGGAACTGCCGTGTTTACGGCAAACGTATACTTCACGGGGACCCAGACTTCATGTCTCCTGACGGTTACACCTGATCCGGCATGTCCGAGCTGCGTTACCACGATTAGTCCCAACCCGGTTGATCTTCCTGCGACTTCTGCGACTGTGACCATCGTGACCGATCCTTCCACCCCTCCCGGCGATTACGTGTTCGACGTGGGCGGCTCGAAGGCTTCTGCTACGGTACGTGTTCTGGAGCCGAGCAGCGAGTGTGAGCTTAAGCGGGACAACGGTTCTGCAGCGTCATACTTCGGGAGTTGGGACATCGGGGACCAGAATGCCACTTATATGGATCCTGAGGAGATCTGCGTCGGGTGTGGTCCGGACGTCTATCCGTTCAAGATCAATAAGGTGAAGGCATTCGTCTACGACCACGCCGGTGCGGGCACGGTGGACGTGACCGTTCACTTCTATGCAGTTGGGGTTCTGTGCGACGGGCCGGGAGCAGAATTTTATTCCTATGGACCGGTTACCGTGACTGACTTCTATCCTGATGGCTGGGCTGAAATTGTCCTGCCTGATGAGCCCTGCGTGGAGGGACCGTTCTTCTTAGCCCTCGAGTATAACACCGGTATAGTTGAGGAAATCCCCAGCGTACTTTTCGATAACAACGCGCCGGTGGATACCTGCTATCAGTGGAATTATAGGGGCGGTGGCTGGACAGAATGGTGGGATTTCTGGGTGACTCCTTCAGGCACAGGATGGCTGATGATCAGAGCCGATGGTATATGCGACGCTTTGTGTCCGCAGGAGTGCTATCTGATCCAGGACGAGGGTGCGGTTGCATCCTACTTCAGTGGCCTGTCTGCAGGAGACATTCTGGCTAAGTACTTCGATCCCGAGTTGTATTGTCTGGATCCGGTCTACCCGTTGAAGATTGACGACGTGGATATGCTCTTCTACGATTTCGCGGGAGTCGGAACCGTTGATATCCGGGTGAACGTGTACATGGTGTGTCATGACACCTGCGACGGACCGGGGACGCATATCTATCGCTCCGATCCCATCACCATCACCACCTTCTATCCGGACATGGCACACATCGTGCTCGAGGAAGTGGTCTGCGTAAACGGGCCCTTCTTCATCGGCATAGAGTGGGTCACCGGAGAATACGGATCCACACCGTCCCAGCTGATGCAGCCCGATGCCCTTCCTTGCGACAGCTGTCATGCGTGGATGTACTATCCCACAGGCGGCGCTGATTGGTGGATCGAGTGGTATGAGTTCTGGACTCCACCTGCTTCGGGATGTCCCATACTTCGGGTGAGCGCGTTTACCAGCCATCCGGACTGCGAGCAGGCGCCTTGCGAGGATCCTCTGGAGATGCTGTGGGGCGGCCTCTATGCATACTACGTCTGGGACCAGCCACCGAACGATGAGTTCCTGAACATGATGTTCCAGATGCCAATGACCAATCCTGGACGTTTGGACGCAGTCGAGATCGCCTGGTACGCAAGCGGCACCTTCGGCACGCCGGATCCCGACGTGTATGTGTGGTTATCCGACGGGACTTTCCCCTTGGACAACAACCCGCCTTACCAGGCAATAGCTGAGTTCCACGTGGCTTATGAGGACTTAGTCTTCTATCCCAGCTACTATTACATCGACACCCATGAGATGGGGATGATGTTTGACCCGGGTGAGAAGTTCCACGTTGGAGGCTCGCACGCTTGGGAGCCGGATGATACCCTGGCATGGCTCAGCGATGATGGCGCCTATGAAAGTGACCGCGCCAGCGGTTGGTACGACGGTGCTTGGGAGACCTACTACCCCTATGAGTTCCTGATCAATGCGTACGTCTGTCTGTATGAGCCACCGGAATCGACCTTCACCCTTGAGTGCTCACCATTCCTGGCTCCCGTCACTCCTGGCGATCCGCCGGCAGTGAAGTTCCAGGTAGACGTTGGAGCGATCCTGGGTTACAACTTGAATGTCGATTTAAGCTGCACTCCGCCGGCAGGGTTCACCGTTTCCTTCGACCCGCCGAATGGCATTCCGCCCTTCACCTCCGACGTGTACGTGAGCGTGGCTGGGGGGACCTCGTATGATGACTACACCTTGACCTTGTGCGGAACGGGAGCTGATGCACAGATCGTCTGCTGTGACGTGAAGGCAAGAGTTCAGCCTCCGTTTGATGAGGTGGACGTGCCCTTCTTCCATGGTTCGCAGCTGGCAACCAACTTCGGTGCGGTCGGAAACGACGCTAACAACGACAACTTCCTGTGGTATGGTATCACTGCCCAGCAGTTTGACGGCAGCTTCATAGTTGCGACCGACAATGTTCATATGGCCCTGGACGTTTACAACTGCGCTCACTGGGGCTGGGTCCCGACTCAGCATATAGACTGCTACTACGATGCTCAGTACAACGCAAACGTCTGCTACGGGGACTTCTACTGTGACGAGCTGGAGCCTGGCATTCCCGGCGTTCCCGGTGAGCACGACTCGGTGTTCATCGTGGGGATCATGGAAGAGTGCGTAGACTTCTCCATCAAGATCAAGGTTTACTACAACGACGGCCCGGATCCGATCACCGGCATGTATTTGTCGATGTTCGAGGACTGGGACGTAGGCGATGCTTACAACAACGCCGGTGTGATCGATTCAGATCACAACCTCGCGTACCAGTTAGATCCGGTTGATCCGGATATCGTCTTCGGTATGATGAAGGCTCCGTACTATGATGATCCTCTGTATAACATCTGGATCGTGCCGAATTATCGGTTTGTCTGGCCGAACTCGGGGTTCTGTGACGATGCCGAAGGTTGGTGGGGTCTGGATTCGCTCTACTGGTTGATGACCCAGCCTGGATACTTCGGACAGGTGGGACCTGATTCCGACTTCTCCATCCTGCAGACCGCCGGTCCCATCGATCTTCCCGTTGGAGAGAAGCACATCGAGGTGTGGATTGACTTCGGCAGGAACCTGATGGATGGACTGGACTGGTCGCAGTGGCGGCACAGAGTTCTGAGATATGCCGGATTCTACAGAGGAGACGTCAATGCGTCGGACACTCTTGAGCTTCCTGCTCTGGACGTAAGCGATCTGGTCTATCTGATTCAGTACCTGTTCCAGAATGGACCTGCTCCGGTTCCGTATGCTGATCAAGGAGACGTCAATGGATCAGGCTGCGGAGGAGGCGAGGCCGTAAACGTTGGTGATGTGGTCTACTTGCTGAACTATATCTTCCTTGATGGACCTCCGCCAATCGATTACGTGCGCTTCATCCCACAGTGCTGGCCGAGAGAGAGTCTATTCCTGAATCCGAACTGGCAATAGCGAGTTGCTACCAGAACTTTCGGACAAAAGAATCACCCCCGCCTTTGGCGGGGGTGGTTTTTTTTTGCCGAAAACCTCACCGCCTGTGTCCCCTTCACGATGAGTCCTCACCCGGAAGAGGTCATCCCGGCCGCTACGCTGCGGACGTGTCGCATGGGAGTTTGAATGCAAGGTTGTTGGTTTTTGGGTTTGGTTCAGGGTAAGGGTACCCTGAACCAACGGGCTTGAACCTCTCCTTCTGTGTCCCCCTCTCGATAAAGAGACTGTGTCATAATTCGGTTTTTTGTAGCCGCAGATCATTTGACTCAGGTGAGCTTTAGTCCGGGAAAAGCGTTTGTTGAATTCCAACAGCTTACGCCCATATGGGCGGCTACAAAGTCAAGACATGATTATGACACACCCTCGAAATGGAGAGGGGGATTGGGGGTGAGATCTGGTCCAGGGGTATATTGGTGTTGGGGCAACCAGAATCTTCGAAGCAGGAAACATCTGAATTCGGCAATGCCGGCGTATGAAGGAGCTATGTACTCTTAACTCTCTGGTCTCGACCCCTCATCACATTCTTCTCAGAAGCCCGATTACCTTTCCGGCGATGCGGAACTCCGGACTTTTCCTGTCCACGATGATGGGTTGGAAGACCGGGTTAGCCGGCTGGAGTCTTATTCTGTTCTTCTCTGGAAAATATTTTTTAACGGTCGCCTCCTCGCCGATGACCGCCACCACAACGTCTCCCTTGTCTGCGGTGGGCTGCATTTTTGCCAGAACATAGTCTCCGTTGAAGATGCCTGAGTCTTTCATGCTGTCGCCGATGACCTGCAAAGAGAAGATATCCCCTCCGGGGAGAAAGGATCTGTCTACAGCAATGCTGCCTTCGATGTTTTCCACTGCCAGAATGGGCAATCCGGCCGCTATTCTTCCCAACAAAGGAACAGTTAGGAACGAAACCGTACCTTGAGTTAAGAGCTCGATTCCGCGTGAGAGCAGCGGTTTGCGCCTTATATAGCCTTTTTGCGTCAAAGCGGATAGAATCGCTCTGACCCCATTGGTGGAGCTGATCTTGAATTTGTTCCCGACCTCCCTGATGGTGGGAGGAAATCCCTTCTTTTGGATCATCTCGGCGATGAAATCCAAAACATCCCTTTGTCTTTTGGTCAATTCCTTGGCCATGGTTCCTCCGGTTTGAAGGTTGGCAGGTTAGAAGGTTTGCAGGTTCGAAAGTTTTAAGGTTGGCAGATTCACAGGCTTAAAACTCGGCCTTTAAACCTTCTTACTTTTTAACCTGTCAACATTCTAACTCTTCTTCAAATAGGATATGAACTTACTTATCATCTTTACACAAATCTCGGCGTGATTGAGCAAAGTTTCGTATTCCCTGGCCTCGAGGTACTTCTGATCGCGTGCTACACAGAGTTGAGACCTGACCTCTCCTGCCGATCTTTTTACATAATAGAGAAATCTTATGAAATCTTCTTTGCTTTGACTTTCGTACCCTTCGGCTATGTTAGACATTATAGACGTGGTGGCTCTCCTAATCTGATCCCTTAGCCCGAAATCTTTGGCAAAGTTTGTGTGTTTCGTTGCGTCGTAAATCATATTCGTGAGCTTTCGTGCCTCCTGCCAAGCGTTTATGTCCTCCCTTCGACTTTGCTCAGGGTGGTGAGCTTGTCGAACCTCAAATCTCTTTATCCGCATTTTTGGCGCCTGGCCCATCGGTTTCGCTCAGGGCTTTTCACTTGTTGACTTTTCAACTTTTTAACCTTCTAACTCAAACATACTGCACATGTGTGCAGTTGTCAAGGAAAAAATCCGCAAAATCCGAATTTTTTTGTTCTAACCTGCTAACTTGCCAACCATCTAACCTTCCAGCCAACAGATCGATTTCCTGTTGACAAGCCCGATTCTCGAATTTATTATTCAATTGGCTGAAAACCTTTGCCGATTAAGAATGATGAGGAAGAGCTTTAACATAGATGACAAAATCTCCTCCCGGTTGAAGAACCTGGAGGAATACGTTTTCTTTGAAGTAGCGAAAGCCAAAGAGGAAGCTATCCTCTCGGGAAAGGACGTGATAGACCTGGGAGGGGGTAATCCAGACCTGCCCCCTCACCCAAGAATCATCGAGGCCCTAAAAAAGGAGGCGGACGACTTAGAAAACCACAGGCACCCCATCTATGAGGGACTGCCGGAATTGAAGAAAGCAATAGGCTTGTGGTTTGGAAGAAGATTCGGAGTCAGTGTGGATCCGGAATCAGAAATTCTGATATTGATCGGCTCCAAAGAGGGCTTGAGCCATGTGAATCTTGCTTTCATAGATAGAGGGGATGAGGTTCTGATACCCAATCCCGCTTATCCACCATACAGAAGAAGCGTGATCTTAGCTGGCGGGAAGGTTCTTGACATGCCCCTTTTGAGGAGAAACTCCTGGCGACCGGATTTCGAAGAACTGCAGAGAGAGGATCTGTCTAAGGCCAAACTCCTGTTTTTGAACTATCCCAATAACCCTACCGGAGCTTTGGCAGATGAGGGGTTTTTTGAGAAAGCTGTCGATTTTGCAGAAGAAAACGAGCTGGTGATATGCCATGATATGGCTTATTCGGAGATAACCTTCGATGGAAACAGGGCAGTAAGCATGCTGCAGGTCCCGGGAGCAAGGGAGAGAACCCTGGAATTTCACTCGTTCTCCAAGACTTACGGCATGACCGGATGGAGACTGGGCTTTGTGGTGGGCGGCAGAGAGCTTATAAAGGTGTTGAGAAATGTGGAGGTGACCGTCAATTCGGGAGCGTTTCACGTTCTTCAAAAAGCGGCCATGGCTGCGCTTTCGCTTCCGGATGAGGCGATCGGAGAAGTCCGCCAAACCTATCAGGAAAGAAGAGACATTTTGGTGAATGGGTTGCGAGAATTAGGATGGGAGCTTGAGAGCCCCAAAGGTGGTATATTCGTCTGGGCAAAGATACCGTATGAATATGATTCCAAAACCATGGCAAGATTGTTGATTGATAAAACGGGAATCGTAACCACTCCCGGTGTGGGCCTGGGTTCTCAAGGAGAAGGCTATCTGAGATTCTCGCTGATTGTAGATAACGACAGACTGAATGAGGCGGTTGGAAAAATGAAAATGCATTTGGAGTAGAATACATGCCTATACTATTGTTTAAAACGCAGAGCAAGCTCTGCCACTACCCATTCTTTGGAATCGAGAGTTTAAAGGGGGCTTGAGATGAGAAAAAACGTGTTTATGAAAAGGAGCCTGGTTTTTCTTTTGCTTTTTCCTATGGTGATGTTTTTCTACTGCGGCGGGAAAAGAACCACGCGCACAACCGAACCTGAATATGAATTCACCATCAACGGAGTGGTGGTTAAGGATTTGAGCATTGGCAAGGACATAGCCTATTTCACCATTTTGAGAGATTCGGTAGCATTCGACAGTGCACTGATAAGGGTGGGCACGGACACCTTGGAAAGCAGGGGGCAAGGAGTCTATGCCAAAGAAGCCTCTTATCTTTTTGGCTTCGAAGATGCGGTCACTATCACAGTATCAAGTGCAGAAGATGATTTTAGCTTGCGCTTTGACGCATTGATTCCGGGATACTTCAGAATAACCTCGATAAACCATAGGCAGGTTACGGCAGCCCTAGCTGACAATGTTGTGGTTAGTTTCAATGCGTCCGCTAACGCGTCGGGTTATTTCATCAGCGTTGTCAGACCAGATGGCAGCAATGGTTATACAGATAGAATTCTCGCCGACGAAATCCCACACAAAGGCGTGCTTCGCGATGCCTTTTACCCTGGAGATGTTTTCACTCAGGGCACCTATCTGATGAATTTGGTATCTTACTATACGAGCTTCTTACGGTATCCTGGGATGGGGTTCTATCTGCCAGCCGGTCTTCCCGAGAATGATCTCACGGGAGCGTATGGCACCATTGGTGTCGGCGTTGTGGCTCCCTTAGATTCGCTAGAAGCTGTGGTGCAGTAACAGAGGAAGCAGTTTTTGACTAAGAGAGTTTTCAACGAAATCAGAGATTTAGTGACCGAAGAACGGAATCCCGACACCTTTGATATTGACACCAAGTCCACCCTCCAGATTCTAAAATCAATCAGCAAGGAAGATAAGAAGATTGCGCTGGCGGTAGAAAAAGAGATTCCAAACATCGCGAGAGCAGTGGATCTAATTGTTAGCGCCTTCAAGAACAAGGGACGATTATTATATGTAGGCGCGGGCACCAGCGGGAGACTGGGGGTCCTGGATGCGGCGGAATGTCCTCCCACCTTCGGTACCCCTCCAGGAATGATCAAAGGCATAATATCAGGGGGAAGAAGAACCCTGGTCAGATCCAAAGAAGGGGTGGAGGACGACTTCGAGGCTGGTGGGAAGGATTTGTTGAAGAACAGAATAACCAAAAAAGACGTGGTGGTGGGAATAGCCGCTTCCAGACGAACTCCGTATGTGTTGGGAGCTTTGAAAAGGGCAAGGAAAGTCGGCGCCAAAACCATTTTCATTTTCTGCAGTCCCACATCCAAGTTGAAGACCCAGGTGGACGTGGCCATTTCTCCGATGCTGGGTCCGGAGGTGATTGCCGGGTCCACCCGGATGAAGGCCGGAACCGCTCAGAAGATGATCCTGAACATGCTTACCACCACAGCCATGATCAAACGGGGAAAGGTTTACCAGAATCTGATGGTGGACCTGCAAGCCAGAAGCGAAAAATTAGTGGAGAGATCGAAACGTATCATAATGATGGCGACCGGCGTGGATTATAAGAAAGCTGAGCGATATCTTGATGGAGCAGATGGAAAGGTCAAGATCGCTTTGGTGATGATCTTAGCCAATGTGGATAAAAGGAGTGCGGAAAAAAGATTAAAACGAGCAGGAGGATTCGTAGCCAAAGCTATCAGTGTTCACGTAGGCAAACCTTCAGGGTTTGCCAAGGCATAAAGATTGGCATACGCGCTGGGTCATTCCGAGCCCGAAGGACGAAGAATCTAAGATTAGATGCTTCGCTTCGCTCAGCATGACAACCGTGAGCCCCCCCCCTTTGGCGGGGCGCCAGGATTTCATTCTTGCGGAAGAATAAAAGAAGGAGATTTCATGCCTTATTGTCCTAACTGCAAATATGAATACAAAGATGACATCAAGCAGTGCCCGGATTGTGGAGCTAAGCTGGTTGATAAATTGGAGAAGGAAACCTTCGAGGAAATAAAATATGTTCCCTTCAGGAGCCTGCCCTCCAGACTCTATGCGGAGATGCTTCAGGGGGCTTTGGAGAAGGAAGGGATACCCTCCATTATCAAGGGGGATGATATAGCCATAACTTTAGGAAGTTATAGCACCACCTCTCCAGTGGAGGTGACCATCTGGGTTCCACAAGAGGATTTGGAAAGAACAGAACAGATCGCAGACGAAATGCTGGATCATATTTGACAGATTCTTGCAGGTCCAGATCGCCGTCTCGAGAAAAAAGGTGTGAATTCTGAAAAGCCTGATCCCACATCGTCCCACAAACTCGGGCTGTTTTCGGATAATGTGATTGTGACAAATCTGAAGCTTCGTAGTCCGGAAGTCCAACATACCTCCTCCCCATTTCCTCCGACCGCTCTGGTTGCCCAAAAGTAATGTTTGCCTCCGGCACGTCGATAAGAATATAAGAATAAAGGATTACGTCTCGTGGGGTGAACTGTGTCCGAAGCGGAGTTTCTGCCTGAGATCGAGGACTTTGATCAAAAGGAATTTGATTCGGCCAAGATATTGGTTCAGGTTTTGGTCAAGACCTTAAAGTCCCTTCTTCTCTATCCTAAAAACAACCCCATCCCCAAAGAATTCAAAAAAAAGCTGCACCAGAGTTTTCGTGACTTCCTCGATTCCTATGAGGAGTTGAGATTGGAGGTCAGGCACTCGCAGCTTCTTTACCGAGAGACGATGGTTTATGAGGATCACGATAGAGAAGAGGGAATGGCCTATGCTTTGCATAAGGATGGGGTCAGGGAGCTTATTTTTATCAAGGGAGTTGACCAGGAAGAGCTTAACCAGTTTTTGGAGACGATCGAGCTTTCTCTCAAATCCCCTGACTTAGAGGACGATCTGGTCACCCTGCTTTGGGAGAAAGATATAGATCATATTAAGTATTTAGTGGTGGACGATCTTTTGGATGTGGACGTTCCCAATGCCGAGGATGTGCCGGACAATTGGGATTTCGACCGACTCTTTCATTCGGAGATAGCCTTTTCCGATGCCGTAGAACTCCTGCCGGAACAAAAAGCCCGTGAAAAGGAGGATCAGACAAGGAGACTTCTGGAAAAGCTGAAAGAATTCTCCCCTCAGGACATAGAGGTGATTCATAAGCTCCTCAAAACAGATGAAACCTCTGGATTGGTGGATGATTTTTTTGGCATTCTTGGCGAAATCTTGATCACGGAAAAGAATCTTCTGGAATTCGATGAGCTTGTGGAAAGGATCGAAAGCGTCCTGGACTCGCTGGTAAATGTGGGGGCGTTCGACTCTGCGGCTAAGATAATCCAGCGGCTGAAAGAATTTCAGGATACTCATCTGGGCACTTTTGTGCAGGCGGGTCGCGAGAGCCAAAGGAAGGCGCAGCGGATCAAAAGAGCAATAGATCAAGCCGGGGAGGAGGAGAAGATCAAAAGAGTGGGGTCGGTGTTGAATGAAAAGGAGACCCTTGATCTTTCCCAAGCCAAGGAGTATCTGCTCTCCTTACACTGGAATTCCATTTCTCCTATCCTTCATATGCTGAGGGATCTGAAGGATTCTTCTGCCCGCGGAATGGTCTGCGAGGTTCTGGAGGAGGCGGGAAAAGATCATGTTGCGATTGTGGGAGAAGGGGTGACCGATTTGCTCTGGTACGTGGCCAGAAACGTGGCCTTGGTGCTGGGAAGAATCGGAAAGGAAGAGGGGGTGAGGTTTCTGAAGAAAATCGTAAATCATTCCGACTTGAGGGTGAGAAGAGAGGTCATGGTTTCCCTGACCAAAATTCAGGGAAAAGAAGCGGGAGCTCTTTTGGCCTCAGCCCTGGATGACCCGGACAAAGGAATTCGCATCTTGGCTTGCCGGGGATTGGCTCAAAGAAAGGAAAAAGGAAGCCTTCCAGCTCTAAGTGAAATCATCGAATCCGACGAGTTCATAGACACAACCTCAGAGGAGAAAAAGCAGTTGCTTGAATCCTTGGCCATAGTGGGAGAGGATGACGTCGTTCCTTTGTTGAGAGAGCTAATCAATACACGGAGGTGGCTGAAAAGAGATAAACACAACGAGACTCGGATATTTGCCATAAGAGCTTTGGCCCTGATAGAGACCCAAAAAGCAGACCAAGCCCTTAAGGAATTGTCCCGGAAGAGAAACAAGGTAGTCAGACAAGCGGGCCAGCGTGCTTTACGGAGGCTCGATTCCAGGCCCATTCGAGAAAAGGAAGAGGGAGGAACCACATAACTTAAGGGTTCAGCCTAAAGGAGGCAATTTGGCATTCCCAGACGTGACCACAGCAAAGTCATCGGGAGGTCCCGCCCAGAAAGGTTCATCCAAGGGTTCCCAGCTTTATCTCTTGGAGCAGGGGCGAGACTTAGCCTATCAACTCTATGCCTCCATAAAAACCGCACAGTTATATGAGCGGTCCAACCTAACCTATGTGAAACAAAGCGAGAACTTGTTCGATCTGGTCAAGAGCTTCTTGGAAAAGGAAGAGAGAATCATTTTGAACTCCAAGGAAGGTTACTTGTTCTTGAATGAGACCAGATTGAAGTTCAGCTTTGAAGGGTATCTGTCCAGCAGGTTCATCCTGGAGGTTTTTAGAAAGTTTCAATTTGAAGGGTTGACCGTGGACTCTGAGGTGACCAAGGAGGAATTGGACGAGACCGTCTTTCTGCTTGCGCACGCTAACCACGATTGCGAGGACGTTTTCGGGAGGCTGGAGAGGAGAATAGCGGATTTGGGCGTCCGACATATCAAACTGGAAAAGTTTGCCGAAGAGTGGGACACGGGGGATCAGGCCTCCGTGGAAAACAGAAAGAAGGTTGCCAAGAAGAGATTCTTTAAGACCATCTCCGTAGCCCAGGAGACGGTGGAGTCGGCCAAAACCGGAAGAAGCATTAACACGGTAAAGAGCAAGAGGGCTATTCAGTTTCTGATCGATCAACTTATTCACGACGATACCAACCTCATGAGCCTGACCGCCATAAAGAGCTTTGACGAGTATACCTTTGCGCACTCGGTGAACGTCTGCATTCTATCGGTGGCGTTAGGAGGTAGGCTGGGACTTTCGAAGAAGAACTTAAGCGAACTGGGTTATGCGGCACTCTTTCACGACATCGGAAAGGTGAGAATTCCATTAGAGATACTCAACAAGCCCAAGGAACTGGATGATGATGAGTGGAAACAGATGCGAAAACATCCGGTCCTGGGAGTGAAGGCACTTCTGTCCAGACGGGCCCTGGACAAGTTTTCTCTTCGGGCCATGGTAGTGGCATTCGAGCATCATTTAAAACAGGATTTGTCCGGTTATCCCCATCTTTCCCTTAAGAAGGATTTGAATCTCTACACGCGAATCGTCACCATTGCGGACGTTTACGACTCCATGACCTCCGGAAGAGTGTACGCCAAGATACCATTGACTGCGGATGTGGCTTTGAAAAACATGATGGATCAGTCGGGAAAGAGCTTCGACCCGGTCCTTTTGAAAGTCTTCGTAAATATGCTGGGGATATATCCGGTAGGCTCGGTAGTGTTGCTCGACAGCGGGGAAGTGGGAGTGGTGATGAAATCCAATCCGGATGAGCTTTCCCGCCCCGAGGTGGCGATAATCGCCGACAAGGCCGGAAAAAGAGACAGAATCGAGCTGGTAGATTTGACCGGAATGGACGAGAGTACCGGAAAACACAAACGAACTATCCTCAAAACCATCGACCCTCACCAGTACAACTTAGACATCGCCAGATACATTTATTAAGACTTGAGAGTTTACAGCGAAGAGTGAAAAGTAAGAAGTAAAAAAGCCCCACTTTCACCAACGCTGGGATTGACAGGCTGCGTTTCTTGTGTTTCTTGCCTTTCTTGTGTCTCTCGAAAAATTTCTTCAGTCATCTATTCTTTTTCTTAAGTTGAAACAGCACAAATGAATATGAAAGAAAGCTATATGCGTTTCTTGCCTTTCTTGTGTTTATTTTTTTAATTTTTGGGTTCGTCCGAAAAGTATGTGATACAGAAAACACGGACCTATTGAAAATGGGTAAGAAAAGAGATCTACGCCCGACACCCTTCGACTATGCTCAGGGTAAACAAAGGTCGGGCGCTACAGAAACTGTAACGTCCGACGCTTCTGTCGGACGTTTAAGGAGTTCGGTTGTCGGGCAGCCCCGCCTTTGGCGGGAGAGCCCGACCCACATTGCTTCGATCAGACTCAGGGTTAGCATCAATCAGACCGTTCATATCGAATATCCTTTCCGGCAAAATGGTATATACCCGGTCCGGCAAGTTTACCCGCCTATGGAGGGCAGACCGGGCCAACCGGGGTGATGGGGTGACCTCGTGTTTGGTCTCCCATATACATGCGCGCTATCACAATCACCATCAAAAGTGGGGTGATTTTGCTTTCCTGGCGTGGAGGTGGGAAATAAGAGGATTTGTCAAGTAGGCTACGCCATGCTTGACCTACGATCTGGTTTAAGGAACGAGACTTCGAGACGCGTAGTCCTGTCGTTCTATGGGATGAAGGTCAGCACCCTCATGGATGAAAAATCTCACTGGGATTGATGATGCCCATTTTGACTGCTAGAACGGTACCCAAAAATAACAAAATGAATAGCACGATCCAGAAGCATCCCCACCTCTTCTTGATCCCGCTTCCTCTTACTTCTGTCATTTTAGTTGCCTCCGTTTTCGCGAGATAACGTTTCAGATCAGTGGCGGCGGAACGCCGTCCGCTGCAACCGGTTATTGGGCATGGCATGTGTCCCTATCGTGACTCATAATGAGCAAATCCAACTCGTAATGGACGCAATTTGATCTTCGTCGGTGAGGTTTGCGGCGTTCTCCAGATAGCCTCGCTTGAGCATTTGCCAAATCTCCGCAGCCATCTTGGTTTCAATGGCTGCTCCGATAAAGAAAGTGTGAGGCCTGAGTTTCTTCTTTGAAAATGCCTCGTGAATTCGGTTGAGCGCGGTACGAGCCGTCTTCCAGTGTTCATCAGCTCCCGCTGGATCAATGCCCCCTTTGAGTTCGCCAAGCGCTATGTAAGCGGACGGGGTTTTGATTATTTCGCGCGTCACGTCTTCTGCAGCACAGGTGAACAGCGATAAGTCCACGTTATTTCGGAACAACGGGACGGTCACGTTGTAAAGAAGTGTTCTCGGACCTTTACCGGTATCCCAGCAGAGGCCGCGCAAAGACAACTCCACATCGGCGTCATCCTCCGGCAGTTCAGCCCAGGTGTTGGTGTCCCGGCGAAGCCACCGGCACTTTTGCTTGGCAAGTTTGAGATAGGCAACGATGGCTCGCGTGAGTTTCTTCTCCGCCATGAAGCCGCCGATGTTCCTCATCGAACCGCCAAGCGTGTCGCCGCGAGTCAAGAGAAAGCGAAAGACAAGCTCCTCGACGAAGTTCACACCCGCCGGTTCGAGATAGTTCTTGATGAGACCGTCAACGGTCTCGCGCTTGTCCGAAATCTGCAAATGGTTTGTGGCTTTATCGGATACCCCAGCCGCTGCAAGCAAGGCAGGCTGAATCTCTGGAATCCTACGCAAGGCTGAGGGCGATTTGGCTTTGCTGGCTGCCGCCTTCAATGCTCGCGCCTGAGCGACAAACGGGGTCGCGCGCCGATTCTTTTCCAGGGCAAGAGCGACAAAACCAGCCCGAACCGCCTCATAGGTTGTCTCGAGGCTTTTACTGGATTTGAGGTGTCGGAGATATGGCTTCGCCATTTGCTATTTCTTTCTCCAGATATACACACATTTACGTAGCACTTGGCGACCATGTGCTCCCATTTGCTGACTGCTGTTCCCCTTCCCATTCGGCAGAACAAGAATCTCCTCTGCTTTGAAGCCCAATTGCTCGGCAATTTCCGAGAGGAGGAGATCCACGGAGATGCTTGCTCCAGCGTATCGTACATTGTCGTTGACCATGATAAGCGGCGCTCCTCGCTTTAGCACTCGCGCTAACTCGAAAATGACGCACGCCATTTCGTAGAAGTATCCGCGCACCATCCGAGGGATTCCGTTATTGTTGAGCAAGTTGAGTTCCTTCTGGGAATCCAAGTAGGCAAGGATGCTTTGCAAAAGCGATTGCGCGGCGGCGGCGGCAATGGCTGGTTTCCATTGTGGATTTAGTGCCAGAAGGTCCTTGGCTCGGTTTTCCACCGTGCAACTCAACATTCCTTGTCTTAGTGTGAGCAATCCTTCTTCGTCAACCCCGAGGAGAGCGAGTTCCAGGGCGTAGGTGCGCGTATAGTCGTAGCGATTGCAGTACGGTGGGGAGGTTATCACGCCGTCGTAGGACTCAGCTTTGAGGTTTTGCAGGATGGCAAAACATGAACCGGCGTGCAATTTGACAGTAGCCTTCGAGCGAATCGTGGCAAACAAATCTTCGGGAATATCGGCAGAACGCAAGTCGGTTACTATCTCGTGCAGCTTGTCAGTAATGGCTTTGTCGAAAGTCAAAATCTTACCCTTGTCGAAAATCTTCTTCCCTTGGCGTCGGCCAGAGCGATAGTCCCATCGCAAATACTGTCCGTCCTTTCGCGTGTGGCTGATGCTCTCGAGAATGCACAGCAAGGCAAAGAGCAGGACGGTCTTCACTCGTTCTCCCTCTTGTTCTGACGCTGCGAGAAATCGCTCCATGGCCGCAAGCGTCTCTGCCGGATACGCTCCGCGTGTAATCCTGAGTTCCTTTATAGGCTTCACGTCCTTGCAACTTCGCCACGGACGCTCATTACCCCAAGACGCAAGCCGTGCGACATCCGCATCCTTCAAGTTCCAATCAATAAGTTGCTTGGTTGCGATGACGGTTTGGCCGAGCGGAAGGAGTTCGATACCTTCGGCCTTCATCCCGATTCCACCCGCCACAAACAAAGCCGTCCCGGTGCCCGCGAATGGGTCGAGCAATGTTCCTCTTGTGATTCGATATTTGTGCAACAAATGCTCAACTAGGCCGGCAGAAAATGCTTCTTTGTATTTGAACCAACGATAAACGGCCCTGCCTTTGTTGGCTTGAAAGCTCACCAGCGAGCGAGTGAGAGAGTTGTCAACCTGAAGCCTGTCTGCCCAATGTGCTTCGGCTTTGCGATTCAACTCTTCAATGTGGCCGAGCGCTTCAGATGCCATAACTGGGGAAACTCCATTGAAATTCGATGGCTCGGATCGAGTAGCAGGTGATTTTGTAGGACGGGTCATTTATGCGCCTGAATCCTCATCATGCGATTGGCTGCGCAACTACTGTTTATATGGTTTCCACATAAACCCACTTTTTGGATTCGCTTCCAGATAATACTCCAACGTAAATCTTGTCTAATTTCTCTGCCTTGAATATGTGAATCAAGAAGTGAATTTATAGCTAACACTCTCCAATGTCAAGTTATTTTACGGTTCGACTTCCTTCGACTCCGCTCAGGACGAGTCGCTTCCTTCGGTACCTCAGGACAGGCAGGACAAGTCCTTCGGCTTCGCTCAGGACAAGTCCCTCACCATAAATCAAAGGTGGGGCGATTTTGCTTTCCTGGTGTGGAGGTGGGAAAGTTAGAGGATTTGTCAAGCAGGCTACGCCATGCTTGACCTACGAGAC
>CAZPOP010000030.1:0-30786 GCA_964588305.1 uncultured Ignavibacteria bacterium | reverse complement strand
TGATCCGGGCACTGGAGAGCCGACTCGCCCAGGAAACAATAGCCGATCAGCTTAACGATGTCCCCGGAGTCTATAACACCATTCCCGGTGACGTCTGCCCGGCATTCCATGGGCCAGGGAAGTGGGTAGCAACCCAAGAACAGATAGTTGATCAGCGCGATGATATCTCCTCCTGCGAAGCACACCTCGCCATCCAAGTTGATGTCTCCACAGATCGGAGGTATCCAGTACTTGTTGAACAACCCGTAACCATCCAGCTCAGGTATCATGGTGCTTCTGGCCAGGTCGGCTTCAGCCTGCAGCTCTTGCAGACCAGCCCCAGAAGCGCCCTGAACAGCGGTTTCAATCAGGATGTATTCGGCCTCGAAGGTGCTATCAGGGTCCGCTAGAATCATTCCGGAGGTCAAGACCACAGTGCGGTCTACCACTGAATCCGGATCATGGATGTTCTCACCCGGAGTGGTTATCAGATCGTAGAATTGATCCGTCTTCCAGCCCCAGCCTTCCTGCGGATAGAGGAAGCTGTCGTTGCGCACGCATTGCATTCCTAATGGTTCCACCACTACTCCCGATGGATCGGTGAAAGCCAATCCAACGTAGAAGTCCTCGTATTCGGGGTGTCCCTCAGGTAAGGTATCGTTGTAGAAACCATGCAGCCATACCATCTCGCGGACCTCATCATATCCCGCCGTGTTACAGCCAACACAGCCTTCATCAAAGGGAGCATCAACGTCGGCATAATGCCCCAAATAGATGTCGCCGTGTCCTAGATATTCTCCCGGATCAGGCCACCATAAAGGCGGGCGACTGAACTTTATCCAGATATACTTGACGATTATGTCCTTCCTCCAATCAGGACAACTGCCGCCCTCCGGATCGTCGTGGAATATGAAGATCTGCTTGTAGATATCAATCCAGTACCACCTGAGGGCATCCGGAAAGCGGGTCTTCCAGATGTAGGTGTTCTCAACGTGAATCTTCTGGACAAGACAGCCGGGCTCGAATCTATTCCACTCGCCACAATAACGGTTGATGGTGTCTCTTGCTCCGGTGTAAACATCGGAGTAATCCTGCCTCCCGATCACGGTATCGCTGGGGTCGTCTGCTGGAATGGTGGCCACAAACGTACCGCCAGCGAAGATCACCTGTTGGTTCTCCTCAGGTTGAATCCACCTATGCCATACCTGCTGTCCGGAGTTGGAGCAGACCCACAGCCCAAGCTTACCGTTGTTCTTCAGAAGGAAGGTGGCTTCATCGCGGGGACACTCATAGTAATCATTGCTGCACACCGCATATAGAGGTATGTCAATAGTTGTTTCATCTTCGGTCCCTATGCATCCGGTGATGGTTACGGTGGCGTTGATGAACCCCTCAGCCGAGCAGAGTATGACCGCCTCCACCGTCTTGGCTTCACCCGGCGAGAGGTAGCCGCTGGCGTTGCCCGTGATTTGGACGCTTCCATGATTGCTGGTGACGGTGAAGTTTCCTCCCAGATTATACAGCCCATGAATGTCAAAAGTGATCAGCCTCACGTCCTTGTCTGGCGAAACCTTGATCGGAGGTACGGTAAGAGATACGGGATCGACCAGGGTGTAAGATATCCCGCAGTGAGTCTCAAGCGGCAACTGCTCGGCGTGTAGATACATCATATCATTGTCAGTCCAGTCTCCTTCACCCTGAACTGCTGCCCCACCATCCCGATCGCAAACATAGGCCAGGTGTAAATCCCCATCATACAGGTTCTCTGCCAGGGATGACCAATGTTCGCTCAAACACTCGCCCGCAGCACAGCCTGGAGTCTGCGTATTGGTCAGATTGTAGCCCAACCCCCAAAGCATCCCGCCGTCATGGGAGACGGTAGCATAGACATCTCCATTGCCCCATCCCTGTGCAGATGTGTCTCCCGGAACAAACTGGGTCCAGGTGCAGAAGAGATAAACCGAATCCGGATCACCTCCCGGGTGATGGATGGGGTCTTGAGCAGAGATGCTGGGTTTGCACACGCTCCTATGCCAAAAACCCGGCTTGGTGTCATAATACGGAGGCGGAACTGCATAGGACCAGCCGTGTTCCTTCGGGGGAAGGTCGGTACCCTGCGGGTAGGCAGTAGCAACAAGGGATATTCCTGAAGCCTTGCTCCAGTGATACAGATCTGCACCAAAGCTAACCTGCCCGGCGGCAGAATCGTAATAGTGTGCATTCCAGACGATGTGCAAACTGTCGTTGTAGTCATAACAGGCTGCCAGATCAGTGTAGGCGCGCTCTCGGTCATCGGAGGCATAGTCGCTAACGTTGTGTTTTACCGGCGGCCATTGACTTCCATCCAGCCAATCCTCCCCATTGTTCGTCGACTCGATATAGAAGACATCGTTGTTCCAGATACCGTCTTCACGGTGTTTGGCGTAGATAACTGCAACTTTGTGCGAGACCGGGGAGCTAACAGCCACCGCGGAAACGGCCTTAACGGTGTCAATCACCATTATTAAATCCAGAGGTGCGGGGTACGGCGTGTTGGGAATCCTGATGAAAATCCATCCATCTGGGGAACGGCAGACCAGGTTCTCACCCTGAAACGCACAGCGCTGATAACCTATGGTCAAGTCCTTATTATACCCAAGCTTATTGTCCGTCGTCACGACATGGATATAATCCGTATCGACGGAATCAACGTACACAACGCATCCCTTGGGCCACCAGCCCCTGTCCTCAAGAGGTGTGTCATAATGCCTATCCGGCAGATCGTAAAGATTGCTGAAATAGCCTGAGCATATGTAGCCGGAATCCGCCAGGGCTAAAGTTGTATGCCAGTACGGATAATAATCCTGATCAGCACAATGATAAAGGATGACCTCCCTGCCATCGTGCATAGTCAAGATCTGGGCATATCCTGATTTGCGGATTGTGTCTCCGTCCACCCAGGCTGCACCTATCCACTCATTCAGTGGGTCCTTGCAATTGTATGCGACGTACCTGGCACTGTCTTCGCCATAAGACCCTCTCGTATCCTGAAAAACCATATGCCTGTGGCCACCCGGACCTACTGCAATCACCCGACCCATCGACCCCACCTGCTGTTCATCATAATAGGTCATGCCCCACGAATCGTGCTGGATAACTGTAACCTGCGGATCGGGATTAATGCCCTCACAAGCACTCTGGTAGGTTTTTTTACCTGAAGCGGCAACCCTCTTGCCGGATTGCCCCTCTGCCGCGTATACATCGCCAGACGAGATTGCCAGCACAAGCATAGCCAACACCAAAACTATAAATGTTCTGGTTTTCATCTCTCCCTCCTTGGCCTGAACCGCATGGTTCGGGCGACCAGAAAACTGGTTAACGGTTTTCAGTGAACGCTGCATCGCCTCTCGTTGATAGCGTATTTCCTGCTAGCTACCATATATCGCCCCCCCGGCGATCACATCCGTGGCAAACCAGGAGGAATCTTAATGTCAGAACCATCCGGTTGCGGAACACAGAAACCGTTTCAGTCAGACAAAATCCGGGGTGTTCCTCTCTGTTCAATGTGATTACAATACTATTATAGGCTAAACACCCGAAAAAATCAAGATAAAAAGAGAGAAACACCAAGAAAATCTGGCTCTCAGTTTGGTGGTCGGTAAGGCTATGGAGAGAAGAAAGTTGCGGGAGTTATATGAAGGAAAAGTTAATATTCTTTGGCTGATTCTTCGCCTGAAATAACTCTCAAAGCGCCTAAGCTCAAAGCTTCCATCTCATCCTCACCGGGAAAGACCATTATCTCGGCGATGAACTTCACCTTATCGGTGATGAGATCGACCAATCTCTTGGAATTGGCTATTCCGCCGGTGAGAACTACGGCGTCCACCTTTCCATCCAGAGTCGTGGCCATGGCCCCGATCTCCTTGGCAATCTGATAGACCATGGCTTCATAAACTAGTTTCGCTTTCTGGTCACCCTGATCGATTCTTTTCTCCACCTCTTCCACGTTGTCCGTTCCCAGATAAGCCAGAAGACCTCCCTTTTTGGTCAGGAGACTATACATCTCGGGCTGAGTGTATTTTCCGGAGAAACAAAGCTTGGCAAGACCGGTAGCCGGCAAAGCTCCGGCTCGCTGTGGAGAAAAAGGCCCCATGTCGTTGGCATTATTTACGTCAATCATCCTTCCCTTAAGATGCGAGCTGACGCTTATCCCCGAACCCAGGTGGACTATGATCAAATTCAACTCTTCGTACTTCTTTCCTAATTGGGAGGCGGCCTTTCTGGCAACCATTTTGATATTCAAAGCGTGAGAAAGGCTTCTTCTTTCCAGTTCAGGCAGACCGGAGATTCGAGCAACCGGAGGGAACTCATCCACCGAGACGGGATCGACTATGAATGCGGGAACGTCTGTATCTTTGGTGATTTCATGAGCGATCAAAGCACCCAAATTGGAAGGATGATCCGCCTGAACCTTGCCTGCTTTTATGTCGGAGAGCATTTTCTCGCTGACGGTGTAAGTGCCACTTTCCAAAGGTTTGAAAGGCCCTCCCCTGCCCACCACGGCGGAGAGATCACCTACCTTCACATGATTCCTCTGCAGAAATTCAAGAATCAATCCTAGTCTGTATTCAAGCTGATCCAGGGTATGCTTGAAGTCGGAAAGGTCATCAGCTGAATGTCTAATTGCTTCGACCTTTATCGGTTTTGCACCCTGATACAAAGCCACCCTGGTCGAGGTGGCACCTGGGTTGATGCTTAGGATTTTGTGAATCATAGAAGATTTCTTTCAGTTTGGACAACGGCTCGTCTTGAAGGGTTGCACACCGATCGGCAAGAAGGGTCAAAATCGCCAAGCCATGAAGGCTTGGCTACGCGAAGTCAGAGAACTCATAACAGTCTAACATTTAAATTGAGCACACTCCAAAACGATGAAAATGCTTACCGGTTTGAGCAATGTTCAGTCTGCCTGCGGAGTACTGCCTACTGGATACTTACTCATGCCTCTGCTTAAACTTTTTAACCTGAGTGATTCTTTCCTCCGCCAGAAGATTGGCCGCTTTATAGGTGGGAATGTCTTCCTTTTCGGATCTATCCAACACTCTGGATAGAATCTGGTAGATTCCTTTTGCCTGCTCTATGGCTCTATTGCGGTGGTATCCCTTCAGCTCGTTTACCACGTTGATTAACCCACCAGCGCCGATGACGAAATCCGGGGCGTAGAGGATGCCTCTCTTATGCAAGGCATCTCCATGCCTGTCATCCTCCAGTTGATTATTAGCAGCGCCCGCCACTATCTTCACTTTCAGCCTGTCGATGGTATCATCGTTAAGGATGCCTCCCAAAGCGTTCGGAGAGAAAACATCCACTTCGGCATCGTAAACTTCTTCAGAAAGAATGGTCTCGGCAGAGAACCTCTCCTTTGCTTCTTTGACTTTCTTGCGGTCAGTGTCGGCTACAAACAGTTTGCATTTTTGCTTACACAGCATATCTGCCAGATTGAATCCCACATTTCCCAATCCCTGGATGGCCACCGAGACCCCCTCCAGCGTTTTCTTACGAAAGGCCTTCTCCACGCAGGCTAGAAGCCCGTGCATCAGACCGATGGCCGTTACCGGTCCCGGATCTCCACCTCCCCCTAAAGCAGCCGACAGGCCTGTGACGTATTCTGTCTCATATCGAACGATCTCCATGTCTTCCACCGTGGTTCCGGCATCCTCGGCGGTGACAAACCGACCATTTAGGCTTTGAACAAACCGGCCAAACGATCTTAAAGCCAATTCATTCTTGTCCTCACTTGGGTCCCCAATGATCACCCCCTGACCACCACCCAGATTGATGCCCGCTGCCGCTGCCTTGTAAGTCATGCTTCGGGACAGCAAGAGAACGTCTTTTAACGCTTCTTCTTCGGATTTGTAGGGAAACATCCGCACGCCGCCAATGGCAGGACCTAGGGTGGTGTCGTGGATGGCGATAATCGATCTAAGATGGGCGACCGCATCCGACCAGAACACTACCTGCTCGTGCTCGCCTTCTGCTAACGAACTAAATATCTGCATTAGAGACGATTCCCAACAAATTGAACAGATTGGAGTGCACGGATTCAGCCGTGCCGCAAATCTATTTTTTCTTGGGTCAAGCTGAAGCTTGACACTCCAGAGGAGTTTACCAATTCGGTTTTCTCTTTTCCAAAAAAGCTGTCATACCCTCTTTGGCTTCTCCGCTGGCAAAGCACTCCGCGAACCAGTTGCGCTCCAAGGCGCTGCCGTCATCAAGACTTCTTTGAATCCCCTGGTCTATCACCTTTTTTGAGAGCTTGACCGCGGTGGGTCCTTTAGAGGCGATCTTATTTGCCAACTCCATAGAGACATTCATGACTTGATCTCCCGGAACCACCTGATTGACCAAGCCCATAGAGTGGGCTGCCTGGGCATCGACCATATCGCCGGTGAAGATCATCTCCTTCGCTTTCGCCAACCCTACCAATCTGGATAACCTTTGTGTGCCGGCAAAGCCGGGAATGACTCCCAGATTAACCTCTGGTTGACCAAACTTGGCTTTGTCTGAGGCTATTCTTATGTCACAGGCAAGCGCCAGCTCACACCCCCCTCCTAAGGCGAAACCATTGATACCAGCAATGACCGGCTTCTCTGTTTTAGCGATAAGATCAAACACTTTTTGACCCTTCTGGGAAAACGCTTGGGCTTCATCCCGGGACATATCCTTCATCTCGGCTATATCCGCCCCTGCCACAAAAGCTTTTCCCTCACCGGTGATAATGACCACTCTCACCTGGTCAGATTCATTAAGATCGGAAATGGCTTTGGAAAGCTCCTGCAGGGTCTCAGTGTTGAGAGCATTCAGAGCATTCGGGCGATTCATTCTGATAATTCCGACTTTGTCCTTTGTTTCTACAATAATATTCTTAAATTCCATCCCTCCTCCTTCCGATACGATTTTTACAAAGATATTAAAAGTTCTATTATGACGATTTTCTTCCAGCACCTAACTTGGGTTAGCTGCCGGAATTTCATCTTCACAAAGCCGATTCTTCGACAAGTTTATCCACCAGGTTCTTGATCTCAAGACGTTCAGACCACTTATAGATGTAATCTAAATCTAAATTCTCTTTTTGGACTTCATATATGCCCAAAGCATCCTTGAATTGCACTTCACTTCCCCCACTTAACTTGTACCACTCTAATTTCGTCAGGATCAGATCTTCAGGAGTCGCTATATACGTATCATTTTCAAAGATTTTCTGTTTCTTGCGTCTATTAAAGCAAGTTTGATGATAAGGATCAGACTTAAGAGGCCAGAAATCAGCCTTCAGTCCCGTATGTGAGTCTATCAAATTAAAAGGGGTTCCCTGTGCTATAGCTTCTTGAATGGTCTCTTCGGAAATGTAATACCGATTCGGATCAAAACTTTCTGCAAACTTCTTGGCATCATGCGAAAGAACAATTGCGACAAAATCAATATCATGAGTGGATCGGGGTAAACCGTGAAAGCTGGAAGCAACCGAACCAGTGAGCATATACGAGATCTTCAATCGATTAAGAATTTGTATGACCGTCCCAAAGAATTCATCCTGTGACATAGCATCATCCTCCGAACAACCTCCTTTTGAATCTCTTCCGCCTTAATGTCGGGATTCTGAGCCTTCATTCCTTCAATCATGATGCTCTTTGCCATCTCAAATAACTCAAATGCAATCCGCACACGCTCCTCTCCCGTCATCCTCTGAAGAATTTCTATGTATTGTTTGCGGTTCGGTTCTGCCATAGAATTTGTAATCCAGCACCTAACTTAAGTTAGGTGCTGGTCTGCTTTCGCTACAATTAGAATATCATCTCAAAAGTTCTCGCGCTATGACTATTCTTTGAATTTCTGAGGTTCCCTCGCCGATCTCACAAAGCTTGATGTCCCGCAGATATCTTTCCACCGGATACTCAGACATATATCCATAACCACCAAAGATCTGAATGGCCTGATAGGTGACGAATGTTCCCACCTCTGAAGCGTAGAGCTTTGCCATGGCAGATTCCTTGATGAACCTTTCTCCTTTATCCTTTAGTTCAGAGGAATGATATATCATATGCCTTGCCGCTTCAAGTTGTGTAGCCATGTCAGCCAACTTCCACTGGATGGCCTGAAAGTTGGCTATGGGCTGCCCGAATTGCTCCCTTTCTTTGGCGTATTTCAAAGCCTTATCAAACGCTCCCTGGGCAATTCCCAAGGCCATGGCTCCTATACTGATCCTCCCCCCATCCAGAGTTATCATAAACTGCTTGAATCCTTCTCCCTCTTTGCCCAAAAGATTTTCTTTGGGAATCTGCAAATCTTCAAAAATCAGAGTAGCAGTATCCGAACCCCTTAAGCCCATTTTGTTCTCTTTCTTCCCAATGGTAAAACCTTTCATTCCCTTTTCCACGATGAAGGAGCTTATTCCCTTATATCTTTTGGTTTTGTCGGTTACCGCGGTAATTACAAAAGTCTCTCCCACGCTGGCGTTGGTGATAAAAGTCTTGGTGCCGTTGACCACATATGAGTCACCATCCAAAACCGCAGTAGTTTTGGTGCCAGCCGCATCTGAGCCGGCGCCCGGTTCGGTTAAACCAAATGATCCTAACTTTTCCCCTCGGGCTAAGGGAGGAATGTATTTTCTTTTCTGCTCCTCATTGCCGAAAAGATAGATGGGATAAACCCCTAAGGAGTTGTGAGCCGCCACAGTAATGCCGGTGGAACCGCAAACCCGGGATATTTCCTCCACCGCTATGGAATAGCTGACGGTGTCATGTCCGGTTCCACCGTATTCTTTGGGGGCCACCATCCCCAAAATTCCCATCTCCCCCAGCTTCCTCACGGTGTCAAAGGAGAACTCCGCTTTCTCGTCGAGGGAGGAGGCCTTGGGTTCGATTTCTGCTTCTGCGAATTCTCGTATCTTTTGGCGGAACTCTTCATGTTTTTGACTAAGCTTCATATCGATCTCCTGTGATTAGTCCTTCAAAAGATGACGGGAGATAACGATTCTTTGGGCTTCCGAGGTGCCCTCGTAGATTTCTGTCACCCGCGCGTCCCGGAAGTATCTCTCCACGGCATATTCTTTCATGTAGCCGTATCCGCCATGAATCTGTACCGCTTCATTGACTATCCGATTTGCCGCCTCCGAGGCATAAAGCTTAGCCATGGCGGCCTCCCGGCTGCATCTGACGCCCTGGCTGTGAATGTAAGCAGCACGATGAACCAAAAGCCTGGCCGCATCTATCTGGGTAGCCATGTCCGCTAACTTGAATTGAATCGCCTGAAAATTGCAGAGGGGTTGGCCAAATTGAACTCTTTCTTTGGAGTATTTTAAGGATTCATCGAGCGCGGCTTGAGCTATTCCGATTGATTGCGCTCCCACTGCGATTCTGCTGGGATCCAAAAGTGAAAGGGCGATCTTGAATCCTTCATTTTCCTTTCCCAGGAGATTCTCCTTGGGAATCTTGCAGTCCGAGAAAGAAAGCTCCCGGGTATCGGAAGCCTTCAGCCCCATTTTTTTCTCGCTGACCCCGATGGAGAATCCTTCGGTTCCTTTTTCCACCAACAGGCAAGAAATCCCCTTGGACTTAAGCTCCGGTTTGGTGGAGACGAAGACCACGAAAAGATCGGCGATTCCGGCATTGGTGACGAATGTCTTCGTCCCATTCAGTAAATAGAAATCATCTTTGGGCACGGCACTGGTTCTGAGGCTGCCGGCATCGGTGCCCGATCCCGGCTCGGTCAGGGAATATGCTCCTAGCTTTTCGCCCTTTGCCAAAATAGGGAGATATTTTTTCTTCTGCTCAGGGGTCCCAAATCTCAGGATAGCATCACCTACTAATGAGTTATGCACTGAGATCGAAATCTCCAAAGCTGCGCAGGCCTTGGCGAATTCCTCCATTATCAGGATGTAGCTGATGAAATCGAAATTGGATCCGCCAAATTCCTCGGGAATCATGATGGCCATATAGCCCAAGCTGGCAAGCTCCTGGTAGATATCCTTCGGGATCTCCTCATTTTGATCGAATTCCTCAGCCCGGGGCGCCAGTGTATTTTTGGCAAAATCGGCAGCTGCCTCCTTCACCATTCTCTGTTCTTCGGTAAGTTCGAAATCCATAACCGCTCCTTATTTTGTGTTTCTTAACTGTCAAGACGCAGATTCCGCCGCCAAAGGCGGGGGATCGAAGTTTATCCCGATTTATCGGGGCCTCACCTCTGCAAGCTCTGCTGCTCTGTGTGGGCGGGACGATCTGGAGTAGCGACACTTGTGTCGCGCAAACAAAAATACTCTGCTTTTTGCAGAATGCTATCATCCCCCCATGTCCCACAAACGTGCGTCTGCCTCGGCAGGTGGGTGATAACCTTCGTTACAAAACATGTATGCTATTCTTCTACGCCGCCCTATTGAATATCATGGCGGTGACGGTCCTGTCATTTCCGCCCATGCTAATCAGCATGCCGTAGGGTCTGTTGGGTTTTATCGCAACCTGACAGTCTCCTGCCTTGCCCGTCAGTTGATGGAGCAAATCCACAGCCTGCCTGACTCCGGTTCCTCCGGTGTAGTGCCCGAAGCCGACAAGTCCGCCGGTGGCATTGGTGGGCATCTCTCCGTCCATGGCGGTTTTGCCTTCCGCCACGAAGCCCGCCCCTTCACCATACCCAACCACACCGGTTGCTTCCATATGAAGAAGTCCGCCGATGGTAAAACAATCATGCACTTCTAGAACGCCGAGGTCCTTGGGACCCAGACCACTCATCTCGTATGCTTTCTCCACAGACTTACGGGTGGTGGCGAGCCTGGTACGATCTTCTGGCAGTTTCGTCACATCCGCCTGAGACTGACCTAAACCGATGACCTCGACGGCATCTTTCTTGTCAATTCCCGCCCTGTTCAACCCTTCCTCAGACGCGAAGATCAAACCAGAACAGCCGTCAGAGACCTTTGAGCAATCATACACGTTTAGATGATCACAGAATACCTTAGGGTTTGGGGGTGTCATCCCGGTGGCTACCAGATCCTCGATGCGGTTATGGTACTCCTGAGCTTTGGGGTTCTTCCGAGCATTGGTTACAGCGCGGGCATACCAGTGTGCCATTCCCTTTCTCACGTAATCGTACCCGAATTTCTCATAGCAGGTTCCGGCCCGGTCGGAAAACTGCCCTGGAAAAAAGTACGCATGACCGTTCTTGCGCTGGGACTTATAGTGTCCGGCTCCACCCAAAATATCTGCCCCATAGATGGCTTTTACCGTATTCTGCACCTCCACCCCCATGGTCAAAACCACATCTGCCAAATCGGAGCAAATGGTTTTGATTGCGGTATAGAGAGCCAATCCGCCTGACCCGCAAGCACCTTCCACTCTGGTGCAGGGCTTGTACTCCAGTGTGGGATCGATGAAGGGGATAAAGCCTGGCAAATTGCCCTGGCGGTTAAATCTGGCCGCCATGAAATTGCCTATGACTCCCTCATCAATGCTATCCACATCGTTGATCTGGGCAATTACTCCCTTACCTGCCTCGGATATATACTCTTCCAAACCCGGACGCGGTTTCTTGGGATGAAATTCCCTTCTGCCCGAACCAAAGGATACTGTGTTATAGCCTGCGGCGGCATAAACAGGCTTTCTTAGTTTCTTCATTTTTTACCTCCTTGAGCTAAGTATTCTCGTATTCCGTTTATCGTTTGCGAAGCTCGTATCGACGCTCGCTCGCGGATGCTCAAAGCTGGAAAAACACGAACTTCGACTTACCAACCTCGAGCTTCAAGACGAGCATCGACACCGTCAAACCAGCTTCAAATGTGCATCAGATGTAATCATTGATCGGTCCGTAAAGGTGATAAAATCCGTTGAGCAAAACGCTGTTCACATCGTCGGCTGATTTTGCCACGCCGCTTTTGACCAAGAAGTTCCCAATCTCCTTGGATTTGCTCAGATAGGCTTTTGCCAGTTTTGCTCCAGCCATATTCGAGGCGTTCAGATTCTTGAAGTATGCGGAGAGCTTCTCGTTCTTTTTGGGATCCATCAAAAGCACTCTCCAGGGAATGGTACCTTCAGGATAGGCTCCCAACTTTTTGTCTATCTCTCCACTCCAGCCTTTTGAATCGAACATCTTGTACTCGCCTTTATCCAGATCGTATACGCCGGCAGGCCGTCCTTTTTCATATTTCAAAAAACCATCCTTCTGACTTCCATCTGCGCGCTGACCACCCAAGACCTTTTTCTCAACCATCTTGGAAAGCAGGTCATCCTGAAGGTTCTCACCTTTGATGTAACCGGCCACCGTCTCCGATATGCACTGGTAGACATCCACTCCCACATAATCAATCAGCTGAAAGATGCCCATAGGCCTGACCAAAAGATCCTGGCTGACCTTGTTCATGATGTAAATGGCTCCCGGCAAGCTATGTTCAGAAGCCAATTTCTTGGCTTCTCCTATGGCGTACAAACCGTCCCTTAGGAAATGACCATTACCTATAAAACCTGCAATGTCGTTGGACGGAACGATGGTCTTGCGCAACCTTTTGGCGAGCTCCAAAGACATTTCCTTTAATTCGGGCTTGGTCTGGTCTGCGGCAATTAGCTCAGCTAACCTTTGAACCGCCGGTGGATTGTAAAAGTGAAAGCCGATTATCCTTCCTCCCAGATTTGCGTCTTGATTGAGAACATGTATGGGAATGGAGGAAGTGTTGGTGAAATAGACTGTGTCTTTGTTGGAGAGCTGATCCACCTTTTTGAGCAGACCCACTTTCACGTCCTTGTCTTCCACTATCGCCTCAAAAATAATATGAGAGTCTTTTACCATATTCAGATCTGTCCCCAATCTCACGACGGAAATGGCATCATCCACAAATGCGTCTATTATGTCGTAATTCTCCACCAGATCTTCGCGGTTCTTGTAAAGACTTCTCAATAAAACGGTTGTTTTCTCTCCCGCTTTTGTCAGTTGAGATCTGAGATACTTGAGAAGACCATCCAAAGCCAGCTCGTTGACATCAATCAGATTCAGGCGATAAGGGACATCCTGATTCTCCGACTTCAGCTTCTGCTTTGCCATCTCCTGAGCCAAAAGAAGAGAAATGCCACTGCCCATCTTTCCGGCTGCCCCAACCACCGACACGTTCCTGAGTCTCTCATCGAAATTCATAGACTAACCTCCACAGTTCTTATTTGAGATTAAACTTGATAATTCACTCTTGGTTTTATTCCGAGCCCAAAGAGCTTGTGAAAAATATAACATGCTTCCGGGGAAAAAACAAAGGAATTTTTTAATTTTTTGACAAAAAAACAACGCCCCGTACAAAGCCGGGACGCTGCAGGAAATCATGCTCCTTATACCTTCCACTCAATTGCCAGCGCCGAACTTAAGTTAGGCGCTGGTTTCTATTTTTCGTTCCTAAAAACCCAGATCTCTGAAAAGTGCTTGGTTTGCCTGATATAGATTTTCTGCAACCGGATCAATTCCAAAATCGCCATGAAGGTAACCACCATCACCAATTTGACCGGAGTATCCAAGAAGAGCTCGGTGAAAACCACGCCGTCTTTTTGGGCCAAGCAGCTCAACACATATTCGATTCTTTCCTCTACGGTGACCTTGGGATAATTCACGGTGTGGAACCTCTCTTGGGGATGAGAATCAAGAATGTCTTTGAAAGCAGACATCAGGTCGTACAGGTTTGCCTCCACCAGAATCTCTTCTTTGGGCAGCTTTTCCAGAAAAGAAAAATCAGTACGGGGAAACTGACGGGACTGTTCTTCCTCTCTTCCCTTTAAAACTCCAGCCGCCTCTTTGTACTTTCTATACTCTATCAAGGCTTGAACTAATTCCTCTCTGGGATCTTTCTCTTCTTCCTCATCCACAGTCCTGGGCAGAAGCATCCTGGCCTTGATTCGGATAAGCGTTGCCGCCATCACGATGAACTCCCCGGCAATCTCCAGGTCAAGAACCTTCATCAACTCAACATATTCCAAATATTGCCTGGTGATATGGGCGATGGGAATATCGTAGATATCCACCTCGTCCCTTTTGATGAGGAACAAAAGCAGATCTAATGGACCTTCAAAAACGTCCAGTTTGACTGAATATGCGGAGCTTTCTTCTTGTGGTTTTGTTTCGGCTGATTCCATTTTCTTTCTCTCGATTATTCCCGATCAATTCCCCCTTAGCTTCGCTTATACCGCGCTGGGCAAAGTTTTTCCCTTATAGTAAATTTCTTAACTCCTCTTTACTCATACCCGCTTGTTTTAAAATTTCAAGCAGCGTTCCCCTGGGTAAATCCGTTTTGTAAAGAGGGACAACAACTCTTCTTTTTGTCTCCGGATTGTGGTAAATATGATGGCTTCCTTTAATCCTATCCAAAACAAACCCTTTCTTTTCGAGCATCTTGATAATTTTCTGAGGAGTAAAGGATGGGAGTTTAGGCATAAGATTTTACTGTTAGGGTGTATTCGAAAGTTCCTTCCTCCGTGGGGACCTCCTGACCATGCTCTTTTAAGCTCTCTATGTATAACTCAATAGCTTCCCTTGCCATTTTGATCGCTTGTTCTATGGTATCGCCGTATGTGACGCAACCGGGAAGCGAAGGAACTGTTACGGTATAACCACCCTCAGGTTCTTTCCTAAGCAGAATTCTATAGCTTAGTTGTTTCATATTATCTCCTTATGTCGGGTATTTAATAAACATTTCTTTCACCCGTCCCGGATGCCTCTGTGGCAATGGACGACATCTCCGATGCCAACGAGAGAACAAAAGCAAGTCTAAGGGGCCTTCAAAAACATCCAGTTTAACCGAATATGCGGAACTTTCCTCTTGCGGTTTTGTCTCAATTGATTCCATTTTCCCCCTCAAGGGTTTTCGTTTGCAATTCTCAAGCTGACCAGTCACTCGATTTGCCATGCATTTTCTGCGCCGATTGCGTCAGGTGCAACGATTGTCATTGCGAGCCCGAAGGGCGCGGCAATCTCTTTCTATGTGAGATTGCTTCGGGCTTACGCCCTCGCAACGACGGGGCCGCTGCGTCAGGGTATTGTTATTTCAACTTCATCGCCTTTCTTACATCTCGCATTGTCTTTTGGGCTGTGGTTCTCGCTTTTTCTGCACCTGACGTTAATACTTTCTCCACATAAGGCAGATTCTTTTCCAACTCAGCTCTTTTGTCGCGGATGGGTTTCAATGTTCTGTTAGTCATCTCAGCGCATATCTTCTTGCATTCCACACATCCCAATTTTCCAGTTGAACAGCGCTGGTGAATGGTTTTATGATCCGGATTATAGACCTTGTGCAAAAGATAAACCGGGCACTCGTCGGGATGTCCGGGATCTCCCAGATGTATTTTGGTGGGATCGGTATACATTATGGAAATCTTCTTGGCAGTCGACTCTTCCGACTCCCCCATGCTTATGTCGTTATTGTAAGACTTGCTCATCTTCCTGTTGTCCGTCCCCAGGATTCCTGCAAACTGGCTCAGTTTGGCTTGCGGCTCAGGAAAAACCTCTCCGTACAAACCGTTAAACCTCCGTGCCACCTCCCGGGTGAGCTCAATATGGGGAAGCTGATCCTGCCCCACCGGCACCCAGTTAGCCTTGTAGATCAAAATGTCTGCCGCCTGAAGCAAGGGATAGCCCAAAAAGCCATAACTATCCAAATTCAATTCCACGCTCTTTTCCTTATAGGAGGGCACTCGCTCCAGCCAGGGTATGGGGATGATCATGGAAAAAAGAAGATGCAATTCGGCATGTTCCTTTACCTGGGACTGAACGAAGATGGCGCATTTCTCCGGATCGAGCCCGGCGGAAAGATAATCGATGGTGGCCTGGATGATTCTGTCGCCCAGATCCGAAGTCTGATCATAGTCGGAGGTCAAGGCATGCCAGTCGACGATACAGGAGTACATCTCATAATCGTTCTGAAGCTGGACCCAGTGTCTTAACGCACCTTCCAAGTTGCCCAGATGCAATTTGCCGGTGGGCTGCATCCCGCTTAAGATTATTTCCTTTTTCATTGGCCACTCCGAGAGAGTTTTTGAGGTTGCAGACTTGACAAAGAGCGACTACTAGTCACTGAATAACTGACAACTGTTGTTAATCCAAAAACAGATACTGTTTCCATCTCTGATCTGAGATGCCGATAAACTGCTGAATGAAGGTAATATGATTGGGTCTTTTGGGACGGCGCAGAAGTTTAAATCCCGCCTGTTCCGGAGTGCGGTCGCCTTTGACGTTATTGCACTTGAGGCATGCGCAGACCAAATTCTCCCAAGTGTCATTGCCCCCATAGATTTTTGGAATCACGTGGTCGACGGTCATGGAACCGTGATTGACGCCGCAATACTGACACCTGTGTCCATCCCTTTTTACAATGTTCTTTCGGGTTAAGAGTATTCTCTTATTTGGGACCTTTATGTAAAACGCCAACCTCACCACGCTGGGAACCGGGAAACTCAAGGAGACGGAGTGAATCGTGTATCCATCGTGCTTTTCTATGACCTCTGCCTTGCCCAGATAGACTAATATTATGGCTCTCTTCACCGTGCAGACTGAGAGCGGTTCATAATTTTGATTCAAGACCAGAACGTTTCTGTGCAACATATCCGATTCGACCTATAAGCCTTTAACATCTATAATCTTATATAATTTAAGATTTTTGTTGAGTCTGTCAATGATTTTTTTCGCCAGATTCGCCTTCTTTTTTCTTCTGCAGGTGTAGCAACAAAAGGATGTGGCCTTTTCGTGGTTTGTCAGCTACTGGCAACGTTCCGGGGAAAAGATAACGGATTTGAAGCAAATTGATCGAAAAATTGTGAAGATTTCTCTTGACTATGTGTTGTGTTTGGTTATATTATGCGTAGGCTTTATTTAGGGCTGGAAAGTTCACTTGAGAGGACGCATTTTTCAGCAGGTAAACACTCTAGGCAAGTAGGCTTTATCTCTGAAGATCAGATTTGAGGAGGAAAAGATGAAAAAGTTTTTTGGGGTTTTATTCTTGGCAGCCATTGTCTTATCGGTTTCCCTTTTCGAGTCGAGTTTTGCTGAGCAGGATCCCAATGATCTTTACGGACCGGACTCGGTGTTTTTCAGATCCAGGGGCTTTTTGGTTCCCGAGCCTCCCGAGGTGGGGAAAGTAGCCATACCGGTATACTTTAGAAACGACGATTTTGTTATCGCCTTGCAGGTTCCCTTGACCTGGACAGGCCCAGCCACCATCGACTCTGCCAGTTTCTTCGGAAGCAGGATTAACTACGTGATAACCAAAAACGTAGCCATAGACAACGGCAACAAGAAAGTTTTGGTCACTGGGGACGTCAAAACCCAGCCGTCTATCCCTGACGGCAGAGGCATGCTGGTTAAATTCTATTTTTCGACAACCGATGTCGGCACCTTGTTCGTCGACACTACCGCCAACTCCCCCCTGCCGGAGGAACATCTTTTGTTCACCCGAGAAGATTCTGTAACTTACACTCCCCAGTTCCTGGAAGGGGAGTTTCATTTGGTCTCCGAGCAGGATCCCAATGACCCTGCAGTTCCGGACTCGGTTTCATTCTATCCTGACTATGCCTATTATCCCTTGCCCAGCGGACCCGGACTGTTTTACGCTCACATGCAGGTGACAAACGATAATCCCCTCGGGGCCATGATCCTGCCTTTTATCTGGTCCGGTCCTGTTGCTTATGACTCCGTCACATTCAGGGAGAGCGTTTTTGATGAGTTGGAGTACCAGACGGTCAACCCGGACATCATGGCAAGTAAAGTGTTAATAGGAGCAATTCCGTTTTCGGAACCTCCCATTCCCCCTACTCGGGGGCTTTTTACCACCTTATGCTTCACTTTGACCAGCAACACCGGTTTGGTTACGGTGGACAGCAGCTTCTTTCCTCCGGTGAATCGTTTCACATTCACGACCGCCGAACCGGAAGGCTATACTCCTCAGTTCGCCCTGGGAGATTTTCCTGTAATCGAGTATTGGCCCGGAGACGCCAATTTTGATGGACACGTCGACATCGGGGACATAGTCTTCCTTCTCAATTACATATACCTCGACGGCCCAGTCCCTGCTCATCCCATAACCGCGGACGTAAATGAACCAGACCACACGATCGATGTGGAGGACATTATCTATCTGATAACCTATCTTTACCAGAACGGCGCCGATCCCTTACCCGGGGATCCTTGGTAGAATTAGAGGAAAGCAATCGCAGAAGGCGTCTCATCAGGGCAGCGAGACGCCTTTTTAATTTCCGCATCAAATGGCCGGCAGTCAAACCCCTTCAACGAGAACCTCAATCCGACAACAGTATTCTGGCCGGACTTCAGAATTAGATTTTTCAATATTACTCTCTTTCGTGCAGCCAATCAGCCGCAGAAAAATGGGGGTAGAACTTCGTAAACTTACTCTAACTTTACGGTAATCGGTTCGTATCAAGTGTGTTCTTCTCGCCTGACATCAAGACGGGAATTCTCAAAACCAAAACAAAAGGGAAATCCAGATTAAAAGAGCAATTCCAAGCATCCCATGCTTGCAACCAGAAGGTATTTTGAATTCCACACCAGGTAATTTGGAGTTCGATTTGAAACCAAACCTTTTTTCAGAGAACGCCCGGCACGATTTTTTGTCTTTTCTAGTTGACGGAGAAAACAAAATCTGATATTATTCCCGGCGAGAGGGTTCTATCTAAAAGCATCCAGGGAAACTCACTGACATGGGGACGACCATGCACAGATCGCTCGGATTGTCAAAATTCATGAGCTTCGTGCTGAGACACAAACCCGAGAATTTTGGACTGAGGCTGGATCCTTTTGGTTTTGTCAACACCAGAGACCTGCTTCTCGTGCTTCAAAACAGGTACGGCAGAGTTCAATCATCTGACATTGAAAACGTGGTGAGAGACTGCCCCAAAGGAAGATTCGAAATAAGAGGGGAGAAAATTCGGGCACGATACGGACATTCCGTCGAGGTCCAGCTCGATACCGACCCCTCGGAGCCTCCGGAGTATCTCTACCACGGGACCAGTCCGGCGATGAAGAATACCATTTTGGCTGAAGGCTTGAAACCAATGAAAAGAAGATATGTTCACTTGAGTAAAAGCAAAGAAGAAGCCTTTCAGGTGGGCAGCAGAAAATCCAAAAGCCCGGCAGTCTTTACCATAAAAGCGAAGGAAGCATCAAAAAAGGGAATAGAATTCCATGATATGGGAGTCGTGGTGCTGGGTGAATTCATTCCCAGCGAATTCATAGAATTGGCCAGCGGATGAGGTGACAGGGTCCGGGGACCGCCAACCTGCACCGTCTGGCGCACACCGCCGCAATATCGAATCACATTTTATAAAAGTCGTTGATCCTTAAAATGGGGATCAGGGTATGGATCATATCAAACTCGCCTGGAGAACCATATGAAAAAAAAGACAAATCTGAAAGGGCTGTGGACACAGGAGTTGGAGAAACTGCTCACCGAACTTGGAGAGAGAAGATACAAAGCTAACCAGCTGGCCCTGTGGATTTACGATAAGGGAGTCACCGAATTCAGTCAGATGACTGATCTCTCCAAGACCCTTCGGGAAAAATTGGACTCCCTCGCATGTATAGACAGCATAAAGTTGGTGAAAGCACAGACTTCTGAAATCGACTTTTCCGAAAAGCTTCTTCTTGAACTCAAGGATGGTGAAAGGATTGAAGCGGTTTTGATGCTTGAAAAGGACCGCATTACCGTTTGTGTGTCCACCCAGGTGGGATGTCCCCTGGGCTGCACCTTTTGCGCCACCGGAAAGATGGGTTTTAAAAGGAACCTGACCGCCGGAGAGATCGTGGATCAGATCATCGCGCTGAGAGATCGCAGACCCACGCATGTGGTTCTCATGGGCATGGGGGAACCTCTTCTGAATTACGACAACACGGTCAGAGCCCTAAGAATCATTAATTCGGAGTTGGGTCTCTCATTTGCCGCCAAGAGAATTACCGTATCCACCGCGGGCATCCCCGACGGCATAAGGAACTTGGCCAGCCTAACCTCGAAGATAAAATTGGCCATTTCGCTCAACGCCCCCACTGACGAGAAAAGAAACGAGTTGATGCCCATAAACAAGAAGTACCCTTTGAAGACTCTGCTGGAAGCTGTCAAGTATTACACGGAGAAGACAAAAAGAAGAATTACCTTTGAATACGTCTTGATAAAAGACTTCAACGATTCCCAAAAGGATGCTCTGGAGTTATCCAAACTGGTGAGGGGGATTCCCTGCAAGATCAATTTGATACCTTATAATCCCGTCCCCGATTTGCCCTTCGAGAAGCCCTCTCAGGAGAAGATTGTTGGGTTCAGGGACTATCTGTTTCCCCGTTGTCCTACAGTTACCTTGCGGAAAAGCAAAGGCGAAGATATCCAAGCCGCCTGTGGGCAACTATACGCTTCTATGAAGACTTAGATGCACTTGGAAGAAAACTAAAATGATTGATTTGAAAGATGTTCAAAGTGTTCGGTCACAGTTCGGTATGGATGAAGAGGGGTGTTTTTGGAGTGGCGAATTTATGTCGCTTCTTGGGGATTTAGTGGTTGCGTCTGCGCGCCACAAAGACCAGATATTAACCCAAATTCATCAAAAACACAGATACATCTTGTAGGACTTGTGGAATCTGGGAATGGTTCTTTTCAAGCTAGAATGGATCCGTTCACACGCTCAGAATAATGATTCATTCAAACCACTTTGGTTCCAATTTGCCACTGCCGACATCGATTACTTTCACGTTGAGTTTCGTTCCATTTTTGATTACGTAGCTCAAATCATTAGGGACACTGGAAACAAACCCGGACAAATACCGGACTCATTTCGCGAACTTCAACAATGGTTGAATAAGAATCCAGGAAACCGTGCCCGAGTTGGAGAAGAACTTGCGGAGGTTGTGGAATCTGTGGATTGGTTTCCAGATATTCAAAACTTGAGAGATTCCATGATTCACAAGGGTGCATTTACTCTCGTCTTCCTAGATCCTGAAGAAGGAATTCTATTCCAATCATTAGGAAATTCGTTAAAACCGCTTATAAGAAATGAAATAGTAATGCACAACAAGAACGTAGTTGATTTTCAGTTATACAGTGCATTCTATCTATGTAGGCTGTTTCTCTTTCTTGAAGAATTGGCAAAAGCAATTCGCTCAAAACTGAGCATCAAAAAAATAAACCAGCAGGCAAAGAGCTACTCCCCCGGGTTCAAGCTTGTAATTAGCTGGCTTGACAGACTTACTCAGAAAATAAAAACGTAGATGTTTTGTCGACCCGGCTTCGCCATGGTCGACCTACAAGTAGCCCAATTCATTAAGCTCGATAAATCGAGCAACTACAATCTTGGATTATCATCATTTGTTGGTTTAGATGTAGTGGTCGCGTTTATGCCACTTCAGTAACTTGCGTTTGATAAATCAAACCGCTACGGGTCTTTCGTCCACCAAGCTATCCTATGGGGTCGTCTGAACGCCGTGGTCGACACATAAGTCTAAATTGCCCTTCACTCTAACCCTCCCCGGTCCAAACACCCGCAAGAGAGAAGGCATCATATTCTATTCCACTCTTATGTGGTTCGAAAAAATCCACCCTTTCTTGCCCATGTATGCCTCCACGCGGTAAATGCCCCGCCCGTCAGCGGAATATTCCAAAGCATTTCCTTTTTTCTCTTTGACAATGCTCCCGTCACATAGAAGCCTTATATCGCATTTTTGAGGAGTGCGAACCAACAAGGAGGTTTTCCCTGGCGAGGAGATACCGTCACCAACACGGTATAGCTGGCCTTGGGCTTCCGCACAGAAGGAAAAGCCTCTGGCATCCCCCCAGCGGTAGTTGGAGATGAAGAGATTACACCCTCTTATGGCGTCCATCACCTGTCGTTTGGCGGTCTGACTCTCTGAAGATAGCGGCTCCTTCAAAACCAAATGCACCCTCAGGGATTGAAATTGAACCTTATAAGGAAAGATTAAAAAAGTAAAAGGACCCATTTTGTAAGGATGAGCGTGCACATCCACTCCGCTGATTCCACAAACTCTTCTCTGCTTGTTTAACTCGTCCCATATTTTCAAAATCCTCGGCGTGGGGCCGGTAAGATACCTTCTGGGGGAAACGAACATTTTGAGCAGGTTAAGTTTATTTATTCCCTCCATCCATTCGGACATCTGATTCCAGATTTCGATGCCGTCGAATCCTTCTGCGTCCCAGGCAGTCCACGGATAGGGGGGAAACTGAGGCAACACTCTGCTCTCATCCGGATGAGCAATGATTCCCAGACCGCCTTGCCTTTTTATCTCCCTGACGTACTCTTGTGGAGAGAGTTCTCCAGATAGAACCTGACCGACATTGAAAGCTAAATAGTGATTTATGTTGGTTTTGTCGTGTATCTCATATCCAATAAGAACAAAAGTTTTACCGTGCCAGCCCTCCAGTCCAAGATGCAGCGATCTTAAGGTCATGTGGTCGGAGAAAAGAAGAAAGTCCAGCCCCACCGTCTGCCCGATCTTGATTACCTCGGGAACGGACTTTGATCCATCCGAATCTGTGGTATGTATGTGGGAGACACCCACGTATTCATGCCAGGCCAACTCTTCTCCTGATGCAGATTTTTATGTCGGGTGTTCCGCCGTCGGCGGAAAACCCGACCTATCACTCTTTTCTGAATCTATCAGGAACCTTTACGAATATTATTAGACCCGTAATCATCATCAGCACCAGGGCCCCCAGGGCAAAGCGATACTGGATGGTCAAGATCACTCGATCGGTAAAGGTCACCCCCAGCTCTCCCAAAAAAGAAATCACTTTTTGGACTATCGCCGTATCGGCTTTGAAGTAGAGGATCACGAGACCCCAGACGATTGGCCCCAGTATGGCGGCAACTTTTCCGGATAATGAATATAATCCGAAAAACTGCCCCAGGACCTCCCTTGGCGCCAGGCTGGTCAGAAGCGGTCGAGAGGCAGTCCAGGTTGAACCTAAGAGAATTCCCACCAAAGAGCCCATGATCCAGAAGATGGTTTCATCGGCAATAAAGATCACAACCGACAGAGATAATATCCATCCGATTATCACAAAAAACAAGGTCTTTTTGGGGCCAATGAAATCGGTAACGTATCCGCACAGCAACGAGCCGATCACAGCAGAGGTGGTGGAAAGGATGAAGAACCATATTTTGACCGAATCGGGAAAACCCATCACCAGTTGAGCATAAACGGCCATGAAGATGGTCACCGTGGCAATGGCATCCGCTACAAAGAAATTGGCTATCAGAAACCTCAAGACTCCGGGATATTTCTGTGTGTTGGAAATCCCCTCCCACACCCTCAGAAAGGTTAGCTTGATCTTCAGTTTTTCCTTATCCAACCCTCCCTGCACTCTCTCCTTTACCCACAAGAACGTTGGAAGGCTGAACAAAAGAAAAAGCAAAGCGGTGGGAATGAACGCTTTCTGTCTTCCGCCGTGGTCGATGAAAGGCATCTTCATTCCAAAGAGACTTCCCTCCACGAAAGGCCTGACCAACAGTAAGCCCAGAATGGCCCCAACGTATCCCAAGGAGACACCCAAGCCTGAGACTTTTCCGATATTGTGTTTTGTGCTCACCTCCGGAAGAAGGGCATTGTAAAAGACCAGTCCTCCCTCGTAGCAGAAATTGGCCACGACAAAAAAAGCTAAGGCCAGGAGAATTTTCGCATTTGCGTCCACCACGGTGTTGCTGATCATTCCTATCAGGATGGTCGAGAAGATACAGCCCAGAGTCAAAGTAAGGAGAAAGGGCTTCCTCTTTCCTTTGGCATCGGAGATTGCCCCTAGAAGGGGCATGGTCACGGCCACCAGGAACATGGAGAGGGCATAGCTGACGCTATAGTAAATATCCTCCTTTTTGTTGTCCACAATGATCCATTGGGCGAAATACATGGTGACGATGTTCATGGAGAAGATGGTGTTGGCAAAGTCGTAAATTGCCCAGCTTGCCGTGGAGAGTCTGTTTTTTCCTGCAAAATTGTGCATTCGTGATTCACGTCATTGTCCACGGTCCACCGTCCACGGCAAAGCGGAATTACAGAACGGTGGACGGCCGTCTGCGGACAGTGGACAAGTATCTTATCTCGTCGCTATCCATACGCCTGTGGCAATGCCCAGAGCGTCCGCCACCAGATCCTTATAGCTGAATCTTCCATCCGATCTCTTCTCATCATATACCTCTTTTCCCAGACCCAAGCTGAAGGTTAAGCCGCAGGAAAAACATAAAGAGGACTTTTCACCATTATTGTAAAAGTCGTGATAGACTTCATAGGAAAGTCCAGATAGAAAGGCGCTCACTCCAAAATGTTCGAGCTTGTCCCAGGCCAGCCATCTGTCGGATATCCTCAAGCTGTCCGATTCATTATCCTCATTTAGCGGTGATGTTTCAGATCTATCTTCCGCGTGAGGAATTTGACATAGAAAAAGGAAAAGACACAAACAGCAAATGACAATGCTCTTGTTCGGATAAGTCATGTTCTTCCTTGTTACCTGAACTCTGTTAAAAGCGATGCGAAGTCCGTTACCATAAGGGCTGATTGATGGGAGATCAAAGAGGCTGCAAGATTCATCTACGCCATTTCGACCATGGAAACACCTAATCATAACCCCAATTCTTCATCGATGCTCTGCATTCCCTCTAAAGCCAGTCTGACGAATTCTTCCAGCGATAATTCGATCGTCTCACAGGCTTTGATGTCTTCCCGATTGGCTCCGGCGGCGAATCTCTTTTCCTTGAATCTGTTCAGCACGAATTCCACAGTCACGTTCTTAAGCTTTTTGGTGGGATGCATCAGGGCGGCTGCAACGATCAGCCCGCTCAACGGATCCGTGGCAAAAAGCGCCCAATCCATTTTGGATTGTGGCTCAACCTTTTTGGGGTGGGCCTTGATGGCGTAAAGTATTCTCTCGTCCAGATCATACTCCTTTAGCCATTCGCAGGTTAGAAGCGAATGACGATCGAAATCGTTCACCGTTTCATCATAATCCAGATCGTGCAGCAAGCCGGTAAGGCCCCACATCTCCACGTCTTCACCGAAGTGTTGAGCCACTCTCCTCATTATGGCCTCAACCGCCAGCATGTGCTTGATCAAATTCTTTCCCTTCACTTTTGACTTGACCAGATTTAAAGCCTCTTCTCTATTCATTTACACCGCCTTTCTTCCATTTTCGTCCGCCGACAGCCTTCCGCAGTCCGCCGCTAACAAATCTTGAGTGCAGCAGTCTGGTGACCGCGGACAAACTCAGTCGAAAAACTCCCAATAGAACCCCCACCACCAGCTTCTCTGAGGCATGGGGTGATATCGAGTCAGACGATAGACTCGATCAGTTATGTTTTCCGCCACATAGTATAAGTGAAGATCCAGGAATCTTATAGTGACTTTGGCGTTAACCAAGGCCACTCCTGATTCTTTGTCCTTCTCATACTCGTCCAAGAAACGTTCGGATAAGACATTCGTTTCCAATCTCAATTTCAATCCGATTTCCCTTTTCAGAAATTCATTCTCATATTGAAGATAGCCAAAGAGAGAGTGTTTGGGGGAATAAGGAATGACCAGTTTTTTGTCTACATCTTTGCTTTCTTTGAAGCAATAGGAGACGGAGGATCTGAAATGATTCGGGAAATGAAGAACCCAGTTCAAGCTGACACCCCAAATGTCTGCCCCAGTATTAATCGGCTTCCAGTATCCATAAGCAATTGAGGTGTCAACATTGGACCAATAAAACAAATCATCTATCTTGTTTTTGGACAACAGGCAACTGAGTCTGTAGTTTTCTTTTCTCAGGTCAGCACCGAAATCAAAAATGACCGATTTCTGTGACTTCAAATCGGGGCTTCCTTCCTCCGTGTAATCAGCAATCGTGTCGCCCAGATTTAAGGAGAGAGGCTCCCAATACAAGTCCATGGATGAAGGATAAGCAGCAAACCTTCCGATTGTTGAGAACAAGTTTATGTCCGGAGTCATCATGTAAGAGATGCCGGCTGAGCCGGAAAGATTCACCTTGAAGTCAGCCTCCTTTTCTACTTTGGAAAACGCAAGAAAATTCACCTTTTCATTCAAGTTAATGATATCTGTGAGAGAAAGATACTCTGTGTATCCGGTGCGCCGGTGATCTGATGCTTCGTATTCCTGCCTGTCGGCGTAAGCCTCGATTTTCAAATGATGCCTCCGTGGCCATCGAATAGTCTGAGCCGCTCTCAAACTGAGAAGCCTGGTGATCTTCTTTGTTTCAAATCCAGAGGCACTACTTTTCACTTCTTGCTCTCCTTTATTATAGGAAAAATCCAATCTAAGGAGAGAATTTCTATTTTGCCTGGAGAAAAGATTGCTGGTTATTCCCCAATCGTCTTCTTTCTTCCTGACATCTTGGATGCCGGCATCAGGAAACAAGGGCAGCCCCATCTTTGTTTTGAATCGATAGGCGAAAAATCTCAGATTAAGATTTTTTCTCAATCCGAGAGTAGCTTTCCCTGAAAGCGTGGTGGCGTCGTAATCGCTGTTTGTCAGATAGCCGTTCGACTCTTTGAGCCCTGCGGTAACATAGATTTTGCCTGTTGACGTTACTCCCCTTCCTAATTCCACCTGAGTTCCGTGGTACCTGGCGGGTCCCCGGTCCACCTTTGCCCTGGAGTAAGGCTGGCCACCCTTGTAGTCTTTGGTGATTATATTTATTCCTCCAAAACCCGAACCTCTTCCCCATAGATTTGCCGTACTTGAAGACAATATTTCAATCCTCTCTATATTCTCCATAGGTATTGAATTCAAATCCAGCATTCCCTTCTGAGGAATATACAGGCTTTGCTGCTCGTATAGGATTCCGTCTATAAAAACTCTTAAACCCGGGCCTACTCCCCAGGAAACGGCTTCAAGTTGGCCCGGAGGACCGACTTTGATTACGCTCAGCAGACTTCTCGTCTTCAGAATATCTCCTAAATCCCTCACAAAGGAGTCGTCGATATCCTGAAAAGAGATTTCATCCCTGTTGGAGAAGTGCTTCAATACTTCCTTTTTGAATTCGTCATCTTCAATAAGCTTTTCTTCTGAAATCTTTAGCGAACTGTCCGAAACGATTCCTTTTTGAAGTGAGTCGGAAACTTGTGCAAGGCTGTCCCTGTCAGCGCCGAGCGTCCCGCCGAAGGCGGGATGTCCGGCAAGGAATTTCAACGCCAAAAGGATGAGAACGAGTTTTTTCAATCAAGTACCTTTCTGAGAAGAGAGTTTCGTCTGCAGGAGCTTCTCCACCGCATCCGTTACCATCTCCGGTTCGATCAAATCCATGCAGTATCTCGATTTTTCGTGACACTTTTTTTCCCCGTGCAGGCTGCAGGGGCTGCATTTGACATTGGCGGTCAGAACGATACTCTCAGATCCAATAGGAGAAAAACCCAATTGCGGGTGGGTGGGACCAAATATGGCTACCACCGGCACCCCCAAAGCAGAGGCCATATGCATGGGACCGGAATCGTTGGTCACAAAACAATCACACCTTTTGATTAAACTCATAAATTCTGCCAAAGGTAAATTCATCACCTTGAAGAGTTTTTGATCCTCAGCGGGGAGATTTACCCCCTCAATTGCTTCCTGATCTTTTTGATCTCCAAATAAGGCGATCTTAAGCTTTGGCTGCCGTAGTAGAATCTGGCACACCTTGGCGAGTTTCTCCTCATTCCATCTCTTGGTCTCCCATCTGGCACCCGGATGTATTCCCACCACAATATCATGTTTTTCAATTCTTTTCTCAATCAAAAAACCTTTTAGAAAGCCCTCGCCTTTCCAGTCCAGAAAAATCTGGGGACATCTTTCAGACGAGTTTATGCCAATCTTCTTTAATGCTTCCAGATACGAATCCACGGTGGGATTTGATTTTGCCCCTAGAAACTTAAAATGGACCAGAAGGAAGCGAGCCAGCCAACGTTTATTATATTTTATATTGGTCCCGGCCTTCAGGAGATGGCGGAAAAAAAAACTCCTTAGATTGGCGTGCAGGTCTACCAGAAGATCAAACTCGAAAGCCTTCAATTCCCTGATCAATTTGAGAAATCCTGAAATCCCCCTATGTTTGTTTCGGGCATCAAGCCCGATCAGGCAGGAGATATTGGGATCGTTCTTCAAAAGATCCAGGTACTGGATTTTGGTCAAGAAGATGATTTGGGATTGGGGGAATGTTTGTTTCAAAGACCTGACAACCGGAGTGGTGAGCACAATATCGCCTAAGGAGCTTAAGCGAATGATCAGGATTTTTTCTATCTTTCTCATTTACCTGCGGAACATAAATAAAACCAGGTGACCGAGGCTCCCGAAAAATTAAAGAATGCTCCATCAAAGCTTCAGCGAGCATTTTCGATTTTCACTCATCTGAGAAATATCAAAGAAAGAGACCCGATCAGAAAACAATAATACCCGAAATATTCAAACTTCCCCTTTCTGATCACCTTGAGAAGGAACTTGATGGCCAGACAACCAGACATAAAGGCGAGAATCATACCGATCAGGTAAACCCATAATTCAGAAGAGGGATTGCTCTCATTTAGTACGTCGTTCAGCTTCAGGGCGGATGCCCCTAAGATGGCGGGAAGTGACAGCAAGAAGGAGAACTCCGCAGCCTTCTCTCTTTCGATTCCCCTGAAAATCCCGGCGCTGATGGTGAGTCCTGAACGGGAAATGCCCGGAAGCATGGCGATGGCCTGAGCAACGCCAATCAAGAAAGCATCGGGGAATTTTATCTTTCCTTTCGCTTCTCTAAAAAGTTTGGTCAACAATAAAACCGACCCGGTGATCAATAGCATGATGGAGGCAAAAAGAGGAGAGGAGAAACTCTTTTCCACGGCTTCCTTGAACAGAATTCCCAATACTCCTGCCGGGACCGAACCCGCCAGAATCAGCCAGAACAGCCTCCAGTCTTGGCTTAGGCGTGTTTGATCATATTGTAGGGAGTTGACCCGGCTGCAGCCGCAACAAAGTGCTCTTCCCTTACTTGCCACCGCTTTTATCATTCCCCAAATAGTCCTTCGGAAAAGTATCACTACCGAGAGAAAGGTTCCGAAATGCAGAAAAACCTCGAAGCTGATGTCGTCAAATTTCACCCTCAGCAGATTTTCGCCCAGCACCAGATGTCCTGAACTGGAGACGGGCAAAAACTCGGTCAGACCCTGAAGGATTCCTAAGGCTGCAGATTCCAACCAGCTCAAGTCTTTTCTCTCGGTAAGAAAAAAGCTCTGGTAAGCCCAGAGCTCCTTTGAATTTCTCTTTTGAGAAAGTTAAAAGATTTTGTAATTCACGCCAGCGGCGAAGCCCACATTGTCGTCAATCTGCAATTCTCCGACCAGATTCAAATCCTGCAGGAGCTTTAAATCCGCCCCCAAAGATAGTGCGACGCCCATATCGTTGTCAGTCCAATCTCCATTCTCCGTCCCCAACATCCAGCTCTCTGAGTTTCTAAAGCTCGCTTTTTCCCAACGCAGATTCAGCCGCCCATACGGCGTCACGCTTTTTTGTGGACCGTACTCGACTTCATAGGAGGCGATAACATTACCACCTAAGGTAAACAAACTATAGTCCGTAATCTTCAAGAATTCCATCCCACCCCCCAGGGAGAGATCTAAGGGGTCATCGGATTCTCGTTCCAAGAACCAGTATTTCACGTCACCGCCGAAGATCAGCCCGGTGTTGCTCTCTCCGTATCCGGGATCCAAATTGAGCATTCCCATTTTGAAGCCGAAATCCAGATATCTGACCAGTCCGTAACGAAACTGACCGAAAAGAGAAAAGGCATCTTCGTAGACCCCCAAATAAGCCCCCAACATGGTCTCTTGCTTATTCAGAGTCTGAGCCGTGGAGAGCTGCCCCAAGAACTGGGCGGAGGCGGGCAAGGCCGAAAACGCGATTATGAATCCTGTAACCACGAGTGAACGAATAATCCTCATCATCCATCTCCTTAAACTATTTCGACTTTCGGATTATAATACTCTCCCCATTGTTTGTCAATGTTTGTTTTGAGGTCTCTTAAGGAAGGTTAAAAGTAAGACCAGCCAAAATGGTGGTATATTTGGTAGCTTCGTTTGCAGTTTGAACGATGGTGTATCTCGCTTCGCCGAAAAACTCAAAAGGCAGCACGGGGAATTTGAGCAAAAGCCCTCCCACGCCGTGGAATCCCAGCGTGTTCTCATCATCCGGAAAGTACCCTTCATAATTCTCCACAGAAATCTTGTATACCATCCTGTGATATCCCGCCCCCAGCCCGACATAGGGCTTGAGCGTAGGTACAGAAAAGACATACTTTGCCGTGGCGTTGAAAGAGAAATCGTTTACGGTCAAATCCGCATTAATTTTAATTTTGTCTTCCAAGATTATCTCTTTTTTCTTCCAGGCATACTCCAGGGAAGCTTCCAGATCTATTATGGGCAAAGTCCCAATTTTGAGATGAATTCCCGCAAAGGGCATTTCTTTAAGAAAATCCTTTTGCGTCGGTAAAGAATTCAAATTGGGGTTCTTGTAATTCTGGATCAGTCCTCCTCGTACGCCGATTCCTAGACCGGTGATGGCAAAAGTCTGTAACGGGACAAGCGAACAAACAAAAAATCCTAATATAAATGCCAGTTTTCTCATTGGATTCTCCTTTGGAGTGTTCCGCTCCATCAGAACCAACATGAGAGTCTGTCTGAAGGAGCTGTTAAAAAACCTAAAACTGACAGAATTGTCATTCTGACCCCGCCTATGGCGGGGGAAGAATCTCCATACACACCAATTAGATTCTTCGGTCGCGGAGTTTACCCCGCCTCTGGCGGGGCTCCCTCAGAATGACAG
>CAZPOP010000029.1:27150-32903 GCA_964588305.1 uncultured Ignavibacteria bacterium | reverse complement strand
GCAGGAGAAAGATTCGGAATGATAAGATTCGGCTCCAGATTGGATCTGTTCTTGCCTGAAAACGTTGAAGTCAAAGTCAAGTTGAACCACAAGGTCAAAGCTGGAGAATCGATTATAGGAATTTTCCGAACGTGAGAAATATCAAAGGAATCTTTCCCGGGGTTTTCACCGCGGGAAACATGTTCTGCGGGTTCCTCTCCGTGCTGTCGAGTTTCGATGGAGAGATCGTATTTGCCGCCTGGATGATAATTCTGGCCGCATTCTTCGACGCTTTGGACGGAATGGTGGCAAGGTTCTCCAAGGCGACCTCCCGCTTTGGAGTGGAATTCGATTCTTTCGCTGACCTACTGTCTTTTGGCATCGCTCCGGCGGTGATGTTTTATAGTCTGAAGCTGTACCCTTTGGGAAAGTGGGGATGGATCCTGGGTTTTGTTTTCGTCATGTGTGGAGCCTTTAGATTGGCTCGGTTCAATCTGGGACAAACGAAATTGAACGAAAAACACCCTTACATGGGCCTCCCCATTCCATCGGCCGCGGTGACCTTGATAAGCTATCCTTTGTTCTGCTACGAGATTTGGGGAGCACTCAGATTCCCCAAGGCCTTAGTTACCATGATTATCGCTTTCTCCGGCTTGATGGTGAGTGGAATCGAATATGAGACACTTCCCAAGTTCTATTTAGGTGACAAAAAGAATAAAATGAAATTAATTTATGTTTTCGTTTTCATAATTGCCCTTTTGATCAATCCCCGATTGATTTTGTTCCCTTTTGGCTTACTATACGTTTTATCCGGGGTAGTCAAGGGGGGGTATAGTCTATTTCACGCGGAAAAGCAGGAGAAGATAGCCTAAGAAAACCAGACCAATACGTTTTCGGTCCTACGTAAGTTGAGAGTTTGGCAGCAGGTGGGGAGAATTCTCGGCTACTCCCCCCAGCGGAAATTCTCTGGTGCCGAAAGATATTCGTTTCTTAATGTAAAAGCGAAAAAGGAGTAATTCAAACCATGGATAAAGAAAGCCAATCGTCGCGCGCAGTGGTTTACGTAAAACTGAAGGATGGTGTCCTGGACCCTCAAGGCTCGACCATACAAAGAGCTTTGGAAAACATGGGGTATGAGGGGATAAAGGACGTTCGTTCGGGCAAAACTTTTGAGATAGTCTTCCAGCAAAACCAGGGCAAAAAGCCTGAAGATTTGGTCGACGAGATATGCAGAAAGCTTCTAACCAATCCAGTAATCGAGAAATATAACTTCGAGATCTTAAAATGAAATTTGGAGTGATCATCTTTCCCGGATCAAACTGCGATTACGACGCATACACGGTGGTCAAGGACATAATTAAACGAGACGTTGAGTTTCTGTGGCATCAGGACGCCTTACTGGCTGATTGTGACTGTGTGATTTTACCCGGCGGCTTTTCCTACGGTGACTATTTAAGGACCGGTGCGATCGCCAGATTTTCGTCAATTATGAAAAAGGTGGTAGATTTTGCTCGGGATGGGGGATTGGTGGTGGGCATATGCAATGGTTTTCAGATACTCTTGGAGTCTGGACTTCTTCCAGGTGCCATGTTGCGAAATACTTCCTTACGGTTCATCTGTAAATTCGTCCATATTGAGGTGGAGAATGAAAACACGCCTTTCACTAAGATGTGTCGGAAAGATCAGGTGCTCAAGATTCCGATTGCTCACACCGATGGGAATTACTTCATCTCGGATGAGGGACTAAAGAGACTAGAGCAAAACCAACAGATAGTCTTCAGATATTGTGACGAGCAGGGAAAGATAACCAAAGAGGCAAACCCCAACGGTTCATTATACAACATCGCTGGAATATGCAATGAGAAACGAAACGTTTTGGGAATGATGCCTCATCCGGAAAGGGCTTCGGAGGAGGTCCTGGGCTCGGAAGACGGGAAATACATATTTCAGTCCATAGTCGACTTTTTTGAAAAAGGAAAGTCAGTTTGACCGAACAACGATAGTTGGAAGTGGTTGGCTTTGAGCGTGCATCGGTTGAGCGGGGCTTGACACTCCGGGTGGTTTCAGACCAGGTCGAGGAGCGAAAGACTTGAAAGAACGAGAGATAACCTTTTTGATAATAGCTTTGGTGTTGGGAGCAGTGGTGGGTGGGCTGGTGGGCGATATCATCGGTTCCCTTTTTCCTGAGGGCGCTGTAAAGACGCTCTTTACAGAGAGCATAAACATCGGATTGAAACCAACCACAGTTGAACTGTATGCTGTCAGCTTCACCATCGGACTGCTGGTCAAAATAAACTTCGTCAGCATCCTTTTTATTATCTTGGTGGTGATATATTTCCGATGGTGGTTTTTATAGAATATAAGAGCTAAGATAAGAGAGTCGGGAGTTAAGAACTCAGAACTATTCATAATTCCGAACGTATTATCAGGAGGATTGCTTCTTATCAGAGGAGGCGACTATGTTGGGAGGAATCGGAGCACAAGAACTGATCTTGATTTTTCTGGTGGTGCTGCTTCTGTTTGGAGCACGCAAAATACCTGAGATCGCTCAAGGGTTGGGTAAAGGGATGAAAGAATTCCGAAAAGCCATGAAGGAAACACAGGATGAACTAACCAAGCCGGAGGCCCCGGAGAAGAAGAGGGAAGACGAAGCAAAGAAGCCCAATACCGGTGAGAACAAATAGTAGTCAAGTCAAATGGCATAGCCGTGCCTTTGCACCTCGTCCTGCTTACACCGGCAAGTCTGTGCCCGAACTCAATGTTCTAGGACGGTTGGTGAGAGAGAATACGACATAAGAAGGGAATCAATCCTAAAAGGGGAACTGAAACATGTCAATTTTTAGCAAGAGGGATATAGATAAGATCTCTGAATGTCTGAGAGCTGAAAGTGTGCACAAGGAGAAGGATCACTTCCGAATGAAAATCGTCTCGGATGAAGGTCACAGGACTGTAATTTTAGAGATTTATCCCCAGGTTACACTGGGCAGAGGGAAAGGGGCTTTGGTGGTGGTGTATACCCCTAATTCTCATCTTCAGCTTCACGCCTGCTCCGGCTATGTCACAAGCGAGGAATTGGGGGAGGTCACCTTCGTAGGGGAGTCAGCTGGAAAGATTTCCGGGTTGGTCGTGGAGAGGCAAGCCGCGTGCTCGCTCTATGCCAATGCTATACGGGAGTTGATCTCGGGAGATTTTACGAAATTCGGGGTGGAGGTTATGCTCTCCGGTGTGGCTCTTTCTCTGGCTGAAGAGATCATAGGGAAAAGCAAGTCTAAGTAGGTAATTGATAGGCTTCAACCAGCTCACAGATAAGTGCCCCACACTTCAGGTAGCTTTCAGGCAACGATGAAACGGCGAGAAAGGGTAGGGGGCCGGTGTCCCGGACGGACGGGGTGGGGGTGTATGCTCACGAGAAGTCGGCCTGGAGAGGTTACACAGGTCGAGGGTGGTCACGACGCGTGCCGGTGGCACCACGAAAAGTTTCTCTGGAATTAGTCTCGTCATTCCGAGGGGATTAGAGCTTTCTTGAAAGAACCTACCATTCAGTTTGGAAATCTTGTCCGACGGATCCTGCGGAAAAGAAACTTTTGTAATTTTCCTTATCTAGAACATGGATTTCTTTCTCCAGGGGTCTCATCTTCATCCCGTTTAGGAAGAAATCTATTCCGTCGTTCCTGCCCAAATGTACGGAAAAGTAGTCGTTGGCCTTAAACTCAACTGCCATTCCGGCAGCTATGATTCCTGAAAACAAGATCTTCTTATCGGCGATCACTTTTACCCAACTGTCTCCCTTTGCCTCCACGCGTAAAAGCATCTGCGGTGAGTTGACCAGCAGATTATCCAGGTGCCAGGCAAAAGAGGTTGTATCTACAGGTTCTGGTTCTCTGGCCAGACTCTCTGCTGTTGCTGCAGAGAGCCGAGAGACAATATTATCTGTTTTCCTGATCCCTGGTTTTGCCAGGTATATTAGGCAGAGTATCCCCAAGACCAGACCTGCAAGTACGGCGAACCAGTAACCGGCAGCACCTGCGACGGATTGCACTTGCGAGGACAAAGGTGGTCTCTCTTCTGTGGATTCCTCCACCGATCTTATTCCATCGAGTTCCTTTCTGACTGACGCCTGTGATTTCTCATGCCGATCGAACATCTTCAGAATACGGCTTTGGTCCAAATCCAGATATTGGGTGTAAGTTTTCAGAAAGGACCTTTGATATAATCTCCCGGGTATCAGCTGAATCTGGTCATGCTCCAGGGCTTTCAAGTGTTGCGGTCGAATTTTCAGCTCCTCTGAGATATCTTCTAACTTCAGCTTCTTTCTTTCTCTTTGTCGACGTAGTATTGAGCCTATGCTCTCCTGGGCTTCTTCATCATCGTATTGAAACATAGCTAGTCCTGATTTCCTGCGTTTTGTGATCCGATTCAGGCTTTACACGATCTAATCTAACATATTCCGGAGTTTTTCTGTGGGTAAGCCAATGACGTTATCCAAGCTCCCTTCTATATGATCCACCAGAAGGTTTCCCATCCCCTGTATTCCGTAAGCGCCAGCTTTGTCCATCGGCTCGCCCGTGGCAATATAATCTCGGATTTCGGGTTCATCTAATTGGTTGAACTGGACCTTAGTCATGTCATAATCGGAGATCACTTTCCCGGTAGATTTATCCATCAAAGTGATGCCGGTATATACTCGATGCACTCTTCCGCTTAGCTTTTTCAGAAAACGCAAAGCATCATCCTCGTCTTTGGGCTTTCCTAAAATCTCCCCGTCCAAGACTACTGTAGTATCGGCCCCCAGGATGATTCCATCTTCCACCTGATCTGCCACGCTTCGGGCCTTTCTTCTGGACACCTCCAAAACATGTGTGATCGGATCAGGAAAGATTCTGTCTTCGTTGTAACCGACCGGTATCTTGATCTGGAACCTGACTCGTTCCCTGGTCAATATCTGAGCTCTTCGAGGTGAACTGGAGGCTAAGATGAGCTTCCTTTTGTCCAATAGATCAGCAATGCTTCTCTTTTCAGGCATGACAAGCCAAAATGCGGACACCCTTTCGGAGTGTTAGCGTTCGGCTCCATTGGAGTGAAGCCAAACTCTGACACTCCAGTGAGGGCTACCTTATTTGCTATCTAAGATAAGGGTTACCGGCCCCCAGTTCTGAATTTCCACCAGCATCTTTGCACCAAAGATTCCCTTTTCCGTTTTCAATCCTTTTGATTCCATTTCATCGATAAACTTCAGGTAGAGCTTTTCCGCAAGGGCCGGCTCCAATGCGTCGGCGAAGCTGGGCCGCCTTCCCTTCCTGGTATCTGCATACAAGGTGAATTGAGATACGACCAAGACCTCTGCTCCGACGTCTTTAGCTGAGAGATTCATCTTGTGATTTTGATCTTCAAAAATCCTCAAGTTGAGGCACTTGTCCGCCAGGTATTCTACGTCCTGATCGCTATCTCCAGACTTAGCACCAACCAGGAGCACGATTCCCTTTTCTATCTGCCCCACCACCTTGTCTTCAACCGTAACCTTAGCCTCTTTAACCCGTTGCAGAACTACTCTCATTTCTCTCTCCGCAATTCCTGTCAAGAAACTAGCAAATCGTTTTTCGATTGTCAACAGAAAAAAGGGCAGGGAATTGCCTGCCTTGAGCGAAACAGACGGCAAGTGGATCGTCAGCTGGTCAATGGAAATCAGAGCAAAGGCAATAGACAGAGGAATTCCTACAGGACGATCCGTAGCAATGTGAAGTAATAGAGTCGGGTGCGGCTGGCGGGAGTCTTCC
>CAZPOP010000029.1:0-27050 GCA_964588305.1 uncultured Ignavibacteria bacterium | reverse complement strand
ACGATCCGTAGCAATGTGAAGTAATAGAGTCGGGTGCGGCTGGCGGGAGTCTTCCAGCAGAAGCGCCTGTTCTGAGCAACGCTAGAGTAACCCTATAGTATTCCCAGCATCGAGGCCAGTAACAGAAAGCTTAGAAGGATTAGGATGGTCACTACAAGCCAGGCAATTAGGTTGAAAGTCATTTTGTTGGTGTAATCCCCCATCGTCTCTTTATTGTTGATCAATAGCAGGATGAAAACCAGAACCACGGGAAGAGCAATCCCATTAATCACCTGCGAGATGAACATTATGGGGATCAGCGGAATATTGGGCCAAAGTACCACCCCAGCTCCTAGGAATATCAGAAGCGAGTAAAGACCGTAGAATTGTGGAGCTTCAGAGAATTTCTTATTTACTCCATCCTCCCAACCCATGCCTTCGCACACCACATAGGCAGTGGACAAAGGAAGGATGGAGGCAGCAAAAAGCGAGGCATTCAAAAGGCCAAAGGCAAAAAGAACTGATGCATACTTCCCCGCAAGAGGCGCTAATGCCAGAGCCGCATCCCTGGCGGTTTCGATTCTAATACCTCCTTCGAAAAGCGTAGCAGCACAGGCCACTATTATGAACAATGCAACCACATTGACCATGAAACTGCCGGAGATGATGTCTGCCCTGGAGTATTTGTAATTCTCCAACTTAATCTGTTTTTCCACCACCGTGGACTGCAGATAGAACAGCATCCAGGGGGAGATGGTGGTCCCGATCAATGCCATAAGCATGGCGAAACCACCGGAAGACAATTCCAGCTCCGGTGTCAGTACGCTGTCCTTCACCGCAATCCAGTCTGGTTTAGCCATGAAACCGGATACGATATAGGTGGCATAAACTAAACAGGCCACCAGAAAAATTTTCTCCACTGATTTGTAGGTTGCCCTCAATACTAGTGTCCACACCAAAAAAGCACCCAAAGGCACAGAGATGTATTTGGAGACGTGAAATATCTCCAGGCTTGCCGCTATCCCCGCAAATTCCGCAATCGTTGTGCCCAAGTTGGCAAAGATTAAAGTTACTAAAAGATAGAAGGTTATCTTTACTCCGAAATTCTCTCTTATTAGGTCGGACAGACCTTTTCCGGTAACCACCCCCATTCGGGCAATCATCTCCTGGATGAGGATCAGCGCCACGGTGATGGGAATGAGCGACCATATTAAGGAATAGCCGTGGTGGGCCCCGGCGATGGAATAAGTGGCGATGCCCGCAGCATCATTGTCCACGTTGGACGTTATGATTCCAGGGCCTATCACAGCCAAAAAGATGACAAGCCCTCTCAGGCGTGATTTAAATGATAAACCTCTTTTCATTTTAAAAGACCAAGAAAAACTTCAACTAAAACAAAGGTGTCAATTCAAGTTCAGCAAAATCTCCCCTAATCACTCTTTTCCAAAGAAGGGAAAACGGGACTTCCGCCTTTGGAAAAGGGGCAGTAACGGGGATTCTAAACTTAAATGTACCTCGCTGTGACGTGTAAAAATAACCAATACGTTTGCTATAGGTTGGGTGATCAAAACGCTACCCAAAACCCCTTCCAAAAGTCTTATGAACTCCGATCCATTTCCATAAATTCTATCCGTGATGACTACGCTGCTTACGCTATTCCGCAAACTCCGGAAAGATCGCCTCGACTCCGTCCCTCAGGGTGATTATTCCTTTTACACGGTCCTGCTCATCCACCACCGGAAGAGCTAAGAACTTGTATTTCTTGAACGTTTCGGCAACCTCTTTCACTGAGTCTTCTGCCTTCAGCTTGACCAGGTGGCGGTTCATGAAGCTGCTTACTGGAATCTCGGGCTGATTTAGGATCAGCTCACGCAAGGTCACCACGCCCACCAGTTTTTGCTGGTGGTCCTTCACGTATATATATGAGATGGTATCCAGAGGGTCGGTCGACTGTTTGAATATGTCCATCGCTTTTCCTGCCGTGTCAGTCTGTACACAGGCCATGAAATCCGGGGTCATGATGCTGCCCGCGGTCCCTTCCTTGAACTTCAGAAGTTCTTCCAATTCCGCCCTTTTCTCCTGTTCCATCTCCTGGATCAATTCCCGCTTTTTTTCTTCCGGCAAATCCAGGAGAAGATCCACAGCCTCGTCCGGTTCCATTTCTTCAATTACATCCGATGCAATCTCATCGCTTAAATCCTCGATCAATGAAACCTTGGTCTCGGAATCTACCTCCTCCAAAGCGTCCGCCTGCGTCTCCACGTCCAACGCGTGAAAGACATAGGATCTCTCATGCTTGTCCAGTTCCTCCAGAATATCAGCCAAATCCGAGGGGTGAATTTCAGAAAGCTTGCGGTGGGTGAGATTAAGTTTTAACGTCTTCTTACGAGGATCATGGGAAAGAGGTTGGATGTATTTCCAGGATAGGAGTTTGTTGCGAATCTGGTAGGCGAAAAACCAGTTGGTCAGAGCATCCACATATTTCGTCCATCCTAACCTTCGGAATATTCCTCTGATGCCATAATCGACGTGAACCAGGCTGAGCCGACCTTCGGCTAACAGGAGATGAAGGTCGTTGGCCCTCTCTATCTTTGCCCCGTAAGTGTCCACCACCTGTTTATCCAGAATTTCGCCTTTTAAGAGCATCTCCCCCTCCTTTATCTCTAAATCCGTGCATTGCCCTTCGGCACCCTGCTTCAGCTTGATCACGTTTCCGTTTATGGTCTCCACACTCTGCCAGGGAAAAGCCCAAAGTCTCTTGGTTCTCTTTTGCCTGACACGAACCGAGATCACACCAGGAAAAAGTTCCCCTAACTTGGCTCTCAGGTCCACCACCTTGCCAACAATTCTCCCTTCCGAATCAATCACCCGGCGGTTCAGAATCTCCGAGAGGAAAACGAACATCTTTAAGGCATTCTCTTCCATGTCATTCTAAGTTAATAGTCCGGGGTACTGAATCCAGAAAAATGGTCTTAACGTCGGATTGCCCCAGCGAGTAATATCAATCCACCAATTTCTTGATCCCCCAGAGGATGAGAAGTATGGGCCAAAAGCGGATCAGATCTCCGCCCACAAATCCCAGATTGTGAAAAAGAATCAAAAGCCCGACTAACACCAGAACTATTCCCCAAAATACTTTTTGCCCTCTATCGTGGCGGTCGGATTTGGACACATGCATCTCCTTTCAGTCCTTTGTTAGTTTCAGACCAAAATATCAGTGGCTAATTCGCTTGTCAAACAAAAAGTCAGGCTGTGCTTGAATTTTTTACCTGCCCAAGGGTTAACCCCAGCAAAAAGGTCTCGTAGTCTAATAAGGGCACAGGCAAGACCCATAGACTTCAATCATTGGAAGTTTGAATCTTTCCAGCTTAGAAAAAATTTGACTTTAAGGGAGTATTGTTTATATTATGGCATCACTTTGAGCAGAAGGGAGAATCTTGATGGGAGCAGAACTTGATTTGACCATTGAAGATATAAGAAAGAGATTAGGGAAACTAAGGGAGTATCTTTGACCTGGAGGAAAGAGAGAAAAGAATAGCCCAGTTGGAAAAAGTCTCTTTAGAGGCTGACTTCTGGAATGACAATCAGAAGGCACAGGCGGTGTTAAAAGAGGTCAACTCGCTGAAGAGGTGGTCCGAAGGATGGCGAGACCTATCCAACAAGTTAGAGGACGTTTCCATACTGAACCAGCTTGCCGCGCAGGAGGATGATCCTCAAGCTACAAAAGAGGTGGAGAAAAGTCTGGCCGATCTGAAAAAGGAGTTGAATGATTTCGAGTTTCAGACTTTGCTTTCCGGAGAGGATGATGCCAAGAACGCAATTCTCACCATCCACCCGGGAGCGGGGGGGACAGAGTCACAGGATTGGGCGCAGATGCTTCTGCGCATGTATTTGAGATGGGTTGAAAGGAGAGGTTGCCAACATGAGGTGATTGACTTTCAGGCCGGCGAGGAGGCCGGGATCAAGAATGCCACCATTGAGGTGACCGGCGATTATGCCTATGGATTCTTGAAAGGGGAAAGCGGAGTGCACCGGCTGGTACGCATCTCGCCTTTCGATGCCAACAAAAGGAGACACACCTCTTTCGCTTCCATATTTGTCTATCCCGAAATTGAGGATAATATTACGGTGGAGATAAAGGATGACGATCTGCGGGTTGAAACGTTTCGCGCCTCGGGTGCGGGCGGACAGCACGTGAATAAGGTAAGTTCCGCCGTTCGCATGACGCACATGCCAACCGGCATAGTGGTTCAGTGTCAGTCCGAAAGATCACAGTTTAGAAACAAGGAGAATGCGCTGAAAGTCCTGAAGTCGAGACTTTACCAGGTTTATAAGGAGAAGGAGGAAGAAAAGCACGAGAAATTGGAGAGTCAGAAAAAGAAGATCGAATGGGGAAGCCAGATCAGGTCGTACGTTTTTCATCCTTATAATATGGTCAAGGATCATCGCACCAACGTGGAAACCGGAAATGCTCAGGCGGTGATGGATGGTGAGATCGACGAATTTATTCAGGCTTTCCTAAGCCAAAGAAAAGAAGTTCATTAAGCGGGAAAAGGGCGATGGGCACGATCAAGTTCATGAGACATTGAAGAGAATCATAGAGGAGAGAGAAATTTTATGAAGTGCTGGAAATGCGGACAAAGCGTGGACGTAAAAGACAAGATTCAGAGGAAGGATGTTTGTTCGCAATGCGGGTCGGATCTGCGGTGCTGCTATAATTGCCATTTCTACGACAAGCAGGCATATCATCACTGCGGTGAGCCGCAAGCGGAATGGGTCAGATACAAGGAGAAGGGAAACTTCTGCGACTTTTTTAGACCCAGACGGAAGTTCTTCAGAGTGGTGGAAAAACCTCTGAAGAAGGACGATCAAAAGAACAAATGGGATTCGCTTTTCAAGGATTAACGAGAGGAAACCAACGAGTCTGTGAATTCCGAACGGTGAGGGCGGACAGCCATGAAGGTTATCCCCACCACGGCAACTTCAGGCGAACCGATTGTCGAGGTGAAGTCGAAGATCCCGCCAAGGCGATGCTTGAAAATCCAGTGAGTCTTCCCTGTTCAGGGTCTTTCAGAGATGTAGGTTGATTTGGGATTCGCCGCTAATATGGTTAGATTGGATAAATTGACGGAACGGTCGCAGGATGCGCTGCAGTACGCGCGCGAATTGGCGGAGAGCAACAACAACTCCCAGATAGAGGTGGAGCATGCGCTTCTGGCTTTGTTAGTGCAGGAGGAGAGTTTAGGCGAAATCATTTTGAGGGAGATGGGAGTGGAAGTCGGCTTGCTCAAGGAGAAAGTAAGGGATGAAATTTCCCTTTTGCCCAAGATGTATGCAACGGATCAGGCTCCCCAGATTTACATATCGCCTGCTCTTCGCAAAGTTCTGGACTCTGCCGGGAAAGAGGCGCAGGCTCTGAAAGACGAATATATCAGCGTGGAGCATCTTCTGATCGCCATCGCCGAATCCAAAGAATCCAAAGCAGGGAAGATGCTTCAGGGACTGGGGGTTTCCAAAGACAAAATCTATCAGGTCCTAACCAAAATCAGAGGAACACAAAGGGTGACAGATCAATCTCCCGAATCGAAATATCAGGTTCTGGAAAAGTACAGCCGGGATTTGACGGAACTGGCTAAAAAGGGAAGATTGGATCCGGTAATCGGCAGGGAAGAGGAGATAAGAAGGGTGATTAAGGTGCTCTCCCGGCGCACCAAGAATAATCCGGTTTTGATAGGTGAACCGGGAGTGGGGAAGACCGCCATCGCAGAAGGCCTGGCAATAAAGATAGCACAGGAAGACGTTCCCGAATCCTTAAAAGGGCGAAAAGTGGTCGCCCTGGATTTGGGCTCCCTGGTGGCAGGCTCCAAATTCAGGGGAGAGTTTGAGGAAAGACTGAAGGCGATTTTGAAGGAGATTGAAAGATCAGAAGGGAACGTCGTTCTTTTTATCGACGAGCTTCACACCATAGTGGGAGCTGGGGCGGTGAGCGGCGCCATGGATGCTTCCAACATGCTCAAGCCCGCTTTGGCCCGCGGCGATCTGCGCTGTATCGGCGCCACCACTTTGGATGAATACAGAAAGAACATCAAAAAGGATGCTGCTTTGGAAAGACGATTCGCGCCGGTATTAATCGGAGAACCTTCTGTAGAGGACACAATTTCCATCCTCAGAGGTCTTAAAGAGAGGTACGAGGTTCATCACGGAGTCAGGATTCAAGATTCCGCCTTAATAGCGGCAGCCAAGCTTTCGGAAAGATACATCACCGATAGGTTTCTTCCGGACAAGGCCATTGATCTGGTGGATGAGGCGGCGGCTGATCTGAGGATGCAGATTGACAGCATGCCGGAGGAATTGGATACGGTGGTGAAGAAGATCAGACAGCTGGAGATTGAGAAGGAGGGAGTCAAAAAAGAAAAAGATGCAAAGCAGAGACTAAAGCCCATTGAGGAGGAGCTAGCTGCTTTGAAAAAAGAGGAGAGCTCTCTTAAGGAGCATTGGCTGAGGGAAAAGGCGATCGTCGGTCACATCCGGGAGCTGAAGGAGAAGCTGGAACAAAATAAAATCGAGGCAGACAAGGCGGAAAGGGAAGCTGATTACGAAAAAGCAGGTCGGCTAAGATATGGTGAAACGGGTCATCTGCAAAAAGAATTGGCCGATCAGAACGAGCTTCTGGCAAAGATTCAAAAGGACAAGAAAATGCTGAAGGAGGAGGTAGACGAGGATGACATTGCTGACGTAGTCTCCAAATGGACCGGCATTCCGGTTACCAAGCTGACCGAAACCGAGACGGAAAAACTGATAAAACTGGAGGAGCAGCTGCACAAAAGGGTGGTGGGGCAGAACTTGGCTGTGGATACCGTTGCCAACGTGGTAAGAAGTGCCAGAACGGGGCTCTCTGATCCCAAAAGGCCCATCGGATCATTTATATTCCTGGGTCCCACCGGAGTGGGAAAAACCGAATTGGCCAAGGCTTTGGCTGAGTCGCTATATGGGGATGAAAGTGCCTTGATCAGAATCGACATGTCCGAATATATGGAGAAGTTTTCTGTATCCCGGTTGATTGGGGCGCCACCCGGTTACGTAGGATATGAGGAAGGCGGACAGCTGACCGAAGCCGTCAGGCGCAGACCCTATTGTGTTATTCTATTTGACGAGATCGAAAAAGCTCACACTGAAGTTTTCAATATCCTGCTCCAGGTTCTGGATGACGGCCGGCTCACGGATAATCAGGGCAGGACCATAAGCTTCAGGAATGCGATCCTGATCATGACCTCCAACATTGGAGCATCTCTGATTGCTGACATGTCGAAGGACATAACTCCGCAAAATGAGCAGGAGATTTATCAAAAGATGAGAGATCAGATTCTGAATCTTCTCAGGCAATCTTTGCGGCCTGAATTTCTGAATCGAATAGACGAAACAATAGTCTTCCATTCGCTGTCATTCGAAGAGATCAAGGAGATCGTGACTCTGCAGTTTGAAGAGGTAAGGCGAAGATTAGCGGAACAGGGAATGAACGCGAGCTTGACCAAGAAAGCCAGGGAACATCTGGCAAAGATCGGCTTTGATCCGGCTTTTGGAGCAAGACCCTTGAAAAGGGTGATACAGAAAGACGTTTCCCAACCCTTGGCTAATGAGATCCTAAAAGGAAAATTCAGGTCAAAGGCCGAGATCAAAATCGATGTGAAAGATGACAAATTAATCTTTGTCTGATGAAATGCGAGCGAACAACAAAATCTTACCCTTATGCTCACCGGAAAAGGAGGTAAAATAAATTGAAGAGCTTGTCGAAAATTGCGGTTATTGTGACCATGATGGGCTTACTGGTTTCTTGTTCAGCGGAGAAAAAAAGCGAAGAGCAGCTTTATGCCGAAGCCCATACAAACTCGCTAAAAGGTAATTTCAATGACGCAATAGAGACCTATAAAAAGATACTGAGGCTTTATCCCAAAAGCCCCACCTCGTACCGCGCCCTGTTCTTGATGGGTCTTGCCTATGCCAAGGACCTGAAGGATGAGAAAAGTGCCGAGACGGTGTTCAGAAAATTCTCGGATAAGTATCCTGACGGGGAGGAATTGCTTTATAATGAGGCGCAGAACTTTTCGGAACAGGGAGATTTCACTTCCGCCATAAAAACGTATGAGCAGATTCTAAAACTTTATCCGGAAAGCCCACATGCCTGCAGGGCGCAATTCTTAATCGGATTCGTATATTCTGAGAATCTGAAAAAACCTGACCGAGCCAAAGAAGTCTACGAAAAGGTCATAGAGAAGTATCCCGATTGTGATCTTGCCGATGATGCCAGATTCATGTTAAAGTTGATGGAGAGCGATTCCTTGCCGGGAGATCTGACGGAATGATCTGCCCGTACCTGCGGCAGATCAGGTTTCGGGTCACGCAAAAGCACGTTCACATAATCACCAAGCCGCCCGAATGGGTAGCCTTCTCTTTAGCCCTTACCAAAATCTTTGGAGAAGGGAACATAATCTCAATAAAGACAACCGCTGAAGAAATATCTACGGAGCATCGTTACCATGACACGCGAGAACTGTCTCTCCCGGGTCGTGAGCGCTGCCTGCCCTTATTAGTCCTCAGGATGTGAAGGAATCTTCCGGTTCACCTTGAGGTGAACCCTCCAAACTGTCAACCTTGAGTGCTTCTTCAGAGGTCTTGCCGCTATGTCTTGACACCTCTTCAATCCCAGTGTAGATTGTTATTGTTATAAGGAGGACGATGGCATCTTTTCTAGGTTCGAGGTTTCTGATCAACATAAGATTGAGATATGTCATAGTCATCACTTTGCTTTTGGCTCTGATTCTATTCTTGATCGCTCGTTTTGGAATCCAGAAGAGCAAAGCCAACATGCTCAGGGTGATGGAGAAGGAGGGAATTGCACTACTGGGCAGCTTGATCCTTTCCAGCCAGAACACCATCAGGGCAAACGCTCTGGTGGAGGAGATAGTAGGGGAGAGGCTTTTGAATATCGCTCACCTTGTGGATCGAACCGAAAAGGAAGGCAAGGTCGATGATTCAAAGCTGCGGGAGATAGTCGAGACCAGCAATCTGTTGAGAATCGACATTCTTGATCATGCGATGAACCCTATTCACAGCAGCGACCCGCAGGACATGGAGATTTATCAGGATACTGCTACCCTGGTCATTCCCATGCTTCAGAGTATCCTGAATGAAGAAGAAAGCGAGGTCGCTTTTGGAATTGAAGCCAAGACACTTTTGGCTGAAAAAAGCTACGCGGCCGCCATCCGAAGATCGGAGGGAAAAGGGATGGTGGTGGTGGTCACGTCGGCGGCGTACCTGGAGAGTTTCAAAAAGGAAATCGGAATCGGATACTTAATTCAGAAGATCAGCCAGGAAAGCGGTGTTGAGTACATAGTGCTGCAGTCGGTGGAGGGGATCGTATTGGCCTCCAAGAGAGTAGAGAGGATGTTAAAAATAGAGGAGGACCCTTTTCTGCAAGAGGCGCTTTCGGAAAACGAGGCCAAAAGCAGGATCGCTCCGTTCGAAGGAGGCGACGTTCTGGAGGTGGTAAAACCGTTCATCTCCGAAGAGATTCCCTCGGGAATTCTCAGAATTGGCCTGTCTTTAGAAGATTACAGGAAGGTAGCATCGAGTTATCAAAGGCAGATGATACTGTTCTCCATAGTCCTTTTCGTCCTGGGGTTTTTGATCATAGGAATTGTGATCGTCAATCAGAATTATTTTGTTCTGGACAGATCCTACAGGCAAATTAAGACTCTCACCGGAAACATTCTGGAGGACATGCACAGCGCCGTGGTGGCAGTGGACAGGAACGGGAAGATCATCATGTTCAATCCGCTGGCCGAAGAGATATTCTCGGTCAACAAGGAGAGCGCTCTGAATCATCCTTACCAGGTTGTCTTTCCAAAAGATGAGTGTCTGTTGAAGCAGACTCTGGAGAAGAAAAGAACCACCAGAGATGTGGAGAGGGAGTTTCGCACCTTCTCGGGTGAGGAAAAGTTTTTGATAATCGGGACCTCGTGTCTTTTTGATGAAGAAAAAAAGTTCAATGGTGCAGTATCGGTTATTCACGACGTGACCGAACTGAAGAAGTACGAGGAGGAGGCGAAAAGATCAGAGAGGCTTTCGGCTTTGGGAAACCTTGCGGCCGGAGTAGCCCACGAGATAAGAAACCCTTTGAATGCTATTTCCATAACTGCCCAAAGGTTGAAATCCGAATTTGTCCCTGAGAAAGAAAAGGAAGAATACGCCTCTTTTGTCAAAACCATTCTGGACGAAATCGAAAGGCTGGACAGCATCATAAACCAGTTCTTGAGCTTGGCCAAAGCCCAGAAGCTGGATTTCGTCCCCACAGATATGGGCAGTTTCCTAAACGAGGTTGTCGACCTGGTGGAGATCGAAGCGAAGCAGAAGAATATCCGGCTGACTCGAGAAATTACCGATCTTCCGGAAACGAGAATCGACCCGAATGAATTGAAAAAAGCCTTTTTAAACATAATGCTGAACGGAATTCAGGCAATTCCATCCAGAGGCACGCTGGGTGTTCGTGCTTGTCTGGATGATTCACAAAGAAACATTTTGATAAGAATAAGGGATTCGGGGACCGGCATACCCAGGGAAAACCTTTCTAACATTTTTCAACCTTACTTCTCCACTAAAGTGAGAGGAACCGGAATTGGGCTTTCTATAGCTTACCGAATCATATCTGACCACAAAGGAAAAATCGAAGTGGAAAGCGAATTGGGCAAAGGCACGGTCTTTACGGTGAAATTGCCGATATGATTTGGTCAATGAATTAACAAGGGGATGAATTGAGCCGAAAAAGGATAATTGCGTGGCGCATGGTTCATCCCTGCGAAAAACGTAGCGTCGGGGTTTGTTCCCGACGAAAAGGAAAACCGTAGCACCGGGACGTACGACGTTACGTTCGTGAGGAGACAAATGCTCTCGTATCGCATATTAATAGTAGATGATGAAAGATCGCAAAGAGACATGTTAGCCGGATCACTGGAAAAAGAAGGCTACAGCGTTGCGACAGCCGAATCCGGTTTTAAGACGATTGAACTCTGTGAGAACAAATACTTCGAGGTTGCTCTGATCGATCTCAAGATGCCGGGGATGGATGGGATCGAGCTATTGCAGAAATTGAAGGAGCTGAATCCGGAAATTCAGGTCATCATGATAACTGCTCACGGGTCCGTTGAAACAGCAGTCGAGGCAATGAGGGTGGGTGCTTATCATTATGTAAATAAACCAATTAACTTGGATGAGTTAAAGTTGAACATTACAAAGGCTTTGGAGAATCATCACCTCTTGGCAGAGAACAAATACTTGAAGGGAGAGCTGGAAGATAAATACAGGGACGTTCACATAATAGGAGAGAGTAAGGCGATCAAGGATGTCTTGAGCACCGTCTCCAGAGTGGCAAAATCGAAATCAACGATCCTGATCAGAGGTGAAAGTGGCACCGGAAAGGAGTTGGTGGCAAGAGCTATTCATGCCCTGAGTGATAGAGCAGAGAAAAGAATCATCCCTGTTTCGTGCGCCGCCTTACCTGAGACTCTCTTGGAATCCGAACTGTTCGGACATGAAAAAGGCGCCTTTACCGGTGCGGTCCGAAGAAAAGAAGGGAGATTTGAATTAGCCGATGGTGGCACGCTGTTTTTGGATGAGGTTGGTGACATTTCTTTGGAGACCCAGGTCAAGATTTTGCGAGCAATAGAATCCGAGGAGTTCGAAAGGTTAGGGGCGAAAGAGACTCTTAAAGTGGACGTGAGGATAATCTCGGCCACCAATCAGGATTTGGAAAAAAAGATAAATGAAGGAACCTTTCGGGAAGATCTATATTATAGGCTTAACGTCATTTCCATCTTCATTCCTCCTTTGAGAGAGAGAAAAGAAGACCTTATGCTTTTGGTTGATCATTTCATAAAAAAGGCAAATCAAAAGTGCGGCAAGTCCATCAAGGGTATAACCACGGAGGTTAAGGACATAATTCTGAATTATGATTGGCCCGGCAATGTAAGAGAGTTGGAGAACACCATAGAAAGGGGGGTGGTGCTGTCCCGCACTGAGGTTATAGATAAAACCGACCTACCATATTTCGGCCTGGTCAAGTCTAAGGAAACTCTTCCATCTACTAGTCTAACCCTGAAGGACATGGAGAAGAGCCATATTTTGAATGCTTTGGAAAAAACTGATTGGAACTTAGGCAAGACCGCTGATATGCTCGGAATCCACCGAAATACCCTTCGCCTAAAGATGAAAGAATATCGGATTGAGAAGTGAATTCTGTACTCAGCTGTTTTTGAATGCACCGTCCGGCCCTGTGCCCGACCCAAGAGAATCCCAATGTGATAGCGGAACCTAAGGTGTCAGAACCCCTGTTTTCACGCCTCTAACGTCATCGGCTCTTCTTCAGGACGACATCCTTCTGATTCTCCTCGAAAACCTGATTGAAGAAGTCTTTTATCTCTCTGTAGGAATTTGAAGGAACTAACAGTTCTTTGATGGCTAGCTTTCTTGTACAGATTATCAAACCGTCCTCAACCTGGTATTGCGTGGAAAACTCCCCGAACTCGCTGTCCAGATGCACGGGTTCAGGAAGGCTGACGATCTCATGTCCTGAGGGAATCACCAGATTCACGCTATCAATGTCTACCTTAACTTGATCGAACATGATGGGGAAAATCCGTGTGGGTTGGGAGAATTCTCTGGCGGTTTCCTCTCGATGCAAGATGTTGGGATTTATGTATAACATTTCGTTTGCCTGATTGACATAGTAAGGCGAATGGTATTTATAGAATATTCTGAAGTCAGAATCAAAATCATACAGGTCGGCAAACCGACTTGTATCGAGCAAGGCCCCGGGGCAATATTCTGAAATTTCCTGGGCCAGTTCGTCTTTTCGCTCCATGACATTCTTGCGCTTAAAATGACTTTTGACACGCGCACTTCGGGGCAGGGAATAAATTTCAAGGACGCTGCAATTGATCTCTCCGCCTTCTGAAAGTTTCACATCCGCGACGCAAGTTCTCAGATTTTCCATATAATCTGAGGATGGCGTTTTTACCAGCTTTCCATCGGATTTCTGGATCAGTAAGCCGTCCATCCCTTGATATCTTTCTGCCACGTGTCCGATCCTATTGGTCTCGTACGATGGATCAAGCCATATCTCTTGGTTATCCAAATCTACCTTCACCATCAGATGGTCGAACCAGTCCAGCATGGGAACGTCTGGAATCTTCCATGCTTTTTGTCTGTCCGGCACCAAGACAGGCGTGGTTTGTATCTCAATTGCTTTCAGCATGGCGTACAAGACTCCACTCACTTCCGCGCTGGTTCCGTTTCTCCGGTCAAAGATTGTCTGAGCTTCATTGAAGACAAAGCGAGAAGGGAAATTGATTCTGAAGTTCTCTTCCACGAAATAGAATATCTTTTCAAGCTTTTCCTTAGCACTCTCACATTCTTTGGTAAGGTTCTTAGCCACCTTCTTGATGTTACCACCGGGCTTCAGTTTTTCTTCTACCATTTCGAAATACCATCCGGAAGTGCTCTCCCATGAAGCTCTAGGTTCTTCATTGGCTTGAGAGGCAGACACACAATATGCCAGACTCGGCAGATAGTCAAAGGAAGGGGGCATAAACGGCTCTGTCTCTAGCGCAGGTAAATCTCTTTTGGCAAAGGTGCGCAGAGTGACCGGAGAGGACTTGGGAGTTATCACATCTCTCGTGGTATCGAGTATTCCAGGAGGATTATCGTGGTATATGAGCTCGAGCGCTCTCGGTAGAATTAGATTGAATCTTGACAATAGGGTAGGTTCATCATTTTGGAAGCACCGAATACCGACCAGAGGATAGTTATTACAATGATATACTATTTCATAATGTATCAGGCAATCATCTTCTACGGCGGGAAGGGTGAATTTCTTCTTTCTTAAATCCTGATAAAGAGAGACTTCGTGGATGTCCTCCTCTCTCAATTCCACGACCGAACCGTCCTTCCTACTGGTTCTGCCCCTGACTTGGATGGACTCATCCTCCTGATAGACCGGTGTGGTGATTTCGGCATATTCATATCCCCTGCGGTTAAGGATCTTCATAATCACCACCTTCACCTGAGTTTTGTCCGCAAAATAGAAGATGTCCTCGTCCAAAAGATAAATGGCTCCCGCATTTGGATATTTCCCGGACGAAGGAATTTGATTCTCCTCCGGGAATGACCTTATCCATTCTTGAGGCAAATTCTCCACCCAATTCTCATCGGAGGGGACAGCTTTAGCCTCACAAATAAAGAAAGCGGCTAAAAGACACAGGAGTGCTTTGTTAAGCATATCTCGAGTTTCTCATAAAACAAATGTGTACAGTGAGACCAGTGTTATTGTTCGCGGGATTTCCTCTTGAGTATAATCTTTTGGTTGTCCTCCTTTGCCACTTCATCATAAAAGCTTTTCAACCGGTCATACTTCTCGACCGGAATGAGAAGTTTCTTTCTCTCAAAAACTCTTCTGCGATGGATTTCATTTTCCCTTACCTCCCAGCTCGATTCAAATAAGCCAAAATCCTCATCCAAGGTGACATTGGGGGGCAGAAACTCGATTTCAAATCCCTCTGGTATATGTATGCTGACTTCATCTTTATTACTAAACCTGTAATCGAGAAAAACAGGATAATCCCTTCGCTCTTGGGGAAAGGTCTGGCTTATATTTCTCTGGACAGTGAAATTGACGGGCAGGAATAACTTTGCTCCGGTTTCTATTCCGAAACTTTCAGCGGCGAAATCTCCTATTATACAGACGTTTGAGTCCTCTTCTTCGAGGTTTCTGAATTCGTATCCGTTTAGATCGACGTTAGCAAACCAGAAAGAGACAAAATCCAGCAAAGCCTCTTTCCTCTTCGTCGGTTTAAGCTCTAACAGGGAGTTCCTGAATGCCAGATCCTCTTGGCCTTCTGCCCGAATCATGAATTTTCCCGTGACGGATCGGTCAGGATTCAGTTTTATCTCCCAGTAACTCTCGTTCCGGTTTTGGTCGAATGAACTTTCCGGAGAAGTGGTCAACTCACCCTGATCTCTTTTCACGATGAGAGCGGTTGCTCCTTGATCCTCAAAAGGAAGCTCGCCGAACCTGCAGTTTCGACAGGCTGGATCCAGCCAGAGATACTCACCACCCAAAGGGACGACTACTATTACATTGTCAAACTGCAGTGGTTTGGCCATATCTGCCAATATCCTACGATTTCCCCTGGTAGAGATCAAGGCGGGAAAAGCCTCGATTTCAACCGCTGTCAGTAGGGTAATCAGAAGAGAGGACATGTCCTTGCAGTCTCCGTAATTGTGATCTAAGACCTGCTGGCAGTTGTGCGGCCTGAAAGCACCGCTACCTATGGCTATGGATACGTATCTGACGTGCTCCTGCACCCACCGGAAAATGAGTTTTGCCTTCTCTCTTTTTGAGTCTGAATTTGAGGTCAGCGTAAAAGCCAGATCTGAAGTTTTCTCATCCGCAATGGTGCTTTCTGAGGATAGTTCGACGTACCACGCGGCAACGTCGTCCCACGTTTTCGATGAATAGACTCTTCCTTCCATGGTAAATAGAGGAGGAGAAAAGGCAAGTCTCAATGCCACGTCTGATAAAGGTGGCATAAAAACCTCTTTTCTTAGGGCTTTCTTGTCTTTGGCTTCCCAAAGGAAAATCAATTCCTGGTCATCGTCGCCAGGTCTGATTTGGGGCTCTATCTTGCCGTTGACCACCCTGGATTTGAATCCAAAATCTCTCGGAACCTCCAGAACGTACCTTGAATTAATCACCGGAATCTCATCTTGAAAAAACCAGTCGTGCCAGTAAAGAAGGGTCTTTAGAAAAAACCTGTATTCATACTCCACTATCGAATTCTTTTCAACTCTGGGGAAGTTGAATTCTTTGACCTTGGCATCGGAGTAAAGAGCACATTCGGAAAAGATGGATCTTTCCGTAATCTGTCCTTTGTCCAGGACGAATTGCTCACCCTTTTCATTTATGGTGCGGGCTTTTATGCTTACAATCTCTACGCTGTTGTTAAAGGGCAAACTTTGCTTGCTGTATCTCTGGTCGGTGTCTGAAAAAATCTTGATGATCCCACGTTTGGTAAAAAGTGCTTCTCCATTCTTATTGATCTCCATATGTCCGTCGTTTTTGATCACCACCGCATCCGATTCAGGAAACATGTCTTGCGTCGGAGTATTCTTGAGTTCGATCTTTTCCCAGGCACAAGAGGAGATTGGACCAAGTAAAAGCACACAAATGGTAAGCACAACGAGCGCGGCCGAGAGAAAACATCCTTGCGAAAGTTTATGATCCGTTCTTGGTGTGCCCATGTCCTTTTGATCTTCGGTTATCAGGTTTCTGCAAATCGTTCGTCCCACAAATATAGCAAACTTCGCTTGCTCAACAAACAAAAAACTTCCGCCTTGAAATAAAACACTAGTGCATCCTCCGCTTAAATTATTGACAAAAGGAAGGGACGGGCATAAATTGGATTAGACAGATAAGCCTTTTGGCGATTTCCCAATCTTGGCTGACCAGAAAAGACATGTGCTCATAGTGGGAATTGTTGGCTTAGCAAAAAGAGAGAAATGAAAAAGCGTTTCCTTTATTCATTTGCCACTCTGCTGTTCTTTCTCCTGTGCGCACACTTATCTTTTCCTCAAGGACCAGAGGAAGTGCTAAAGAAGCATATGGATGCTTTAGGCGGTGACGAGAATATCACGAATATTAAGACTCTCTTCGCCAGGGGCAAGATCAGCATGGCTGGCATTGAGGGGCGAATGAAGGCTTGGTGGAGCAAACCGGACAAAGTGAGACAAGAGTTTTTTTTCCCAGTGTTCGGACCGCTCATTGTGTCAGATGGAGAAAGCTTCTGGATAGAGGATCAGAACGGTGGAACCAGGAGACTAGGTGAGGGCAAATGGATGGAGCTTCTGGATCAGTTGTTTCTCGAAAATCACCAGTATCTCTTTTCGGAAACGAGGAAAGAGATGGGGAGAACTGGAATGGAAACGAGTGAGGATAAACCCGCTCATTTGATTGTGGACCTCATCTCTCAAGAAGGTGGATTAACGAGAGTTTTCATAGATGACTCCAGTTATCTGATCGACGAATATCACATCATCACCAGTCAGGAGAGTGTGACTGTCCGCTTGAGCGACTATCGGGAGGTGGGTGGGGTGATGTTTCCTTTCCGAATGCACCGAACTGCGGGAGCTCCTCAATCCGATACTTTTGTGGAGTTTGTCGAAATAGTGGTAAACCTGCCTTTGCCAGAAACGCTATTCATTGAACCTGAGGCTGTAGGCAAAGATTACAGGTTTGTGTCCGGTACCGGGCGTATCGCGGTTCCTTTTGAACTGGTCAGCAATCACATCTATTTCAAGGCAAAAGTCAACGACTCTCCTCCACTGAGTTTTTTGCTTGACACCGGCGCTCAATTTAGCTACTTGGATTTGTCCAGAGCTGACGAGTTGAAGATCCGAAAGACAGACAGAAAGGAGATAAGAAGAATTGGCGCCTGTGATGACCTGTCATTCTTTCAACTCGATTCCATAAAGATTGGTCTGACAGATGTCTCCTCAGATGGATCGGGTTTTGCACAAAACGAGAATCTAACCCTGTTCAATCAAATCGTGGGAGGAATTTCTTTGAGCCAGGTGGAGAAATTTGACGGCAAGAGATCAGATGGGATCTTGGGTTACGACTTTCTGCACAGATTTGTAGTGGAGATAGATTACCTCAACCGGGTTTTGACCTTGTATGAAGCCAAGAATTTCAGGTACACCGGGGATGGGGAGATGATCGGGATCAACATGGAGTCGTATATACCTACTATCAAGGCCGTGGTTGACGGTGAATATGAAGGGACATTCATGATAGACACCGGAAGCAGAAATCACCTGGATTTGCACGCTTCGTTCGTCAAGGCACACAAATTCCTCGAGGAATATCCGAACTTTCTGGAGACGCACGTCGGTTTTGGGATAACCGAACCTGCTAAAGGGGTGGTGGGGCGCATCAAAAGTTTTCAATTGGGAAGTTTCCTCATCAATTCCCCGGTGACCGGATTCTATTTAGAAGACAAAGCTCTCTCAGGTTTTGCCAAAACTGCAGGAAAGATAGGAGGAGGGATACTGAGGAGATTTGAAGTAATCCTTGACTATCCGCATTATCACATGATTCTGGAGAAGAATGTAGATTATCATCTGTGGGACAGATACAATAGCAGCGGAATCCAACTCATTCAACGAGGCAAGAAGATCTTGGTCTTTCATGTGATAAAAGATTCTCCGGCCCAAAAGGCCAAAATAGAGGAAGGCGACGAGCTTCTATCCGTCAACCATGTCCCCGTTTCCTCTTGCTCCTTGCAGAGGCTCAGAGAGCTCCTAAACCAAGAGGAGGGAACCAAAATCGAATTGAGGCTGAAAAGAGGGACGGAAACTGAAGAGGTGAAACTGATCCTCAAAGAAATGATATGAACCTAAGGAGCGAATTGCATCCTTTTCAATTGCATCTTGATGCGATAACGTTGCTCTTGACTAGAAGCAAACCAAGTTTTTGACACATTTTTTGAATATTGACAAATTTCGCTTGACAATAAATCTAATCAGATTTTATTTTCGTAAGATATGAAGGTGTTATCACCATCAATAAATGGAAAGGAGGAACGGCAAAATACAGTGGATATGAAAACGAAGGTGAATGTCTCATTCATTCAAATCCAGAAAGGGAAAAAATCATGAAAAAACTGATTTTGGGGGTTGGTGTGATCTTGTTTCTCTTGACGATGGTTAGTTCCGCAGCCGCTGTGAGATTTAGCATAGGTGGCTTTGCCGGATTGAATCTTCCCGTAGCACAAGACGATGCGAGTAGCGGAGCTCTTTTTGGAGCAAAAGGTAGAATCCTGATTCTCCCGTTCATGGGACTCGAGCCTTATTTCACTTTCTCCAAATATGGAGGCAAAGATTTGAAGGTTCAGGAAAAATCGTTTGCTCAGGAGGGCGGGGATATCACTTCGTTCGGCGCGGATCTGGTTCTTGGTTCGTTATCCGCCATGGGCAAGGTCAAAATCTATGGGCTGGCCGGATTAAACTCCAATACCTACAAGCGCGAAAAGCTTGAGGACGAAAGCGGAGTGGGGTTGGCGTTTGGAACCGGGTTTGAATTTCTCCCCCAGGAGATGCTGAGCTTGGAGATCAGAGCTAAGTATCATGCCATCAAGGTGGGAGACGGGGGAAAAGCTCATCTCGAGTTTTCCGGCGGTCTGAATTATTATTTCGGCAGCGAATAAAAAGCGGAGGAGAACCTGATGAAAATGAAAAGAAGAAGCTGGACCATATTTGCAGCGGCGCTTTTTGCCACTTTGTTTTTGAGCGGTTGTTGGCTTTTTGGTATCACTCTGGTGCTACATTATGACATAGACGACGAGATTGTATCCACTGATACGGTGTTCAACAGCGTGGCAATAGACTTGACCGAAGAGCAGGATTGGAAGGACAATCAGGATAAGCTTGACGAGATCTACAGTATGCTTTTCTACGGGTATATTACAAACTACGAGAGTACTCCGGCGACGGGACAGCTATACGTATACAAGGATGGTTCGTTGAGCACCGTCGCGGAGGTTCAATCGAAAGCAATCCTGGTCTTAGACGGATTGGCCCTGCCTTCAGACTCCACCCTCGAAGTTCCCCTCATCCACATGGTGAGAATTGACCATATCAGGGATCTAGTAATGGAAGGGAAATTCCACTTGTATGCAATTGCCACCAATGTTCCGTTTGATATAAGGGTGTTTGACGCTACGGTGGTGGTGATATTCGCCGTAGAAGCCATATTGTAGATTTGCTAATACTCGTTGATTGTCCTCTGGGGAGGGATGGTTGCCGAAGTTCTTCTTGTCCCGGCTTTGAAAAATCGAGGCCGGGACATTTTCTTGGAGAACGCAAAACCTTATCTGCCAGTGTGAGCCAAACGAGTTTGTGGAAAAACTCAAACTGGGGTGCGCGTCTGGCCGATTTTTCTCAATCTGTATATGGTGGTACAAGTCGGATTTCGGAGACTTGTCAAAACGCCGCAAGGCGGGCCGACGTCGGCAGAAAGGGGAGCTTCAGCCAGGCTTTCACACCCCAAAAACGCTCTTTCATCAGTGCCTTCGGCTCGAGCGATATTTGTTAATTCTCTGCATGAAAAAAACCTTGACTATAATTGTTTGACTTTTCGTTTTTTTTCCTTAAATTAGACATCGTTGGCCTGAAGAGAATTTCATTCTTTGTGGAGGTGAAGAAATGAGGATCACGGTAAGCGTAATCAAAGCGGATGTGGGGAGCATTGGCGGACACATAAAGCCAAGTCAGAAGCTCAAAGAAACGGTGTCGAGTCACATTGAGCGACATGGAGTTAAAACTAAGGAGTTAATCGATTATCGAATCTCCAGCACCGGGGACGACATTGCCATACTCATGACCCATGAAAAGGGTACTCTGAACGAGAGAATTCACAAATTGGCCTGGGACGCTTTTGTGGCGGCCACCGAGGTGGCAAAGGAGCAGGGGCTTTATGGTGCAGGACAGGATCTCTTGAAAGACGCATTCTCCGGCAATATCAAAGGCATGGGGCCTGCAGTGGCTGAAATGGAGATTGAAGAAAGGCCAAATGAATGCTTCATTCATTTTGCTGCAGACAAGACCGACCCCGGGGCCTACAATTTGCCCTTCTACTTGGCCTTTGCCGATCCCATGTATTGCGCTGGACTGATTCTTTCCCCCAAAATGGCCGAGGGATTCAAGTTCGCGATCATGGACGTGGCGCATACTGAAGGAGACAGAGTGATTGAGCTTTCTTCCCCTCGGGATTTGTACGACATCGCTTCGCTTCTGCGGGACAACCAGAGGTTCGTTATAGAGCACATATACTCCAGCAGCACCGGCGAGATCGCCGCTTCGGTCTCCACCACTCGCTTACACAATATAGCCGGCAAGTACACCGGCAAAGATGATCCGGTTGCGCTGGTGAGGGTGCAAGGATCATTTCCGGCCACCGGTGAGGTGCTAGGTCCGTTTTCCATTGGTCACTATGTGGCAGGCTTCATGCGTGGGAGCCACACCGGACCCTTGATGCCGGTCAAGGCTAATTCTCCCATTTCATATTTCGATGGGCCGCCGGTGGTCTCGGCTCAAGCTTTTTCCATGAAGAATGGGAAATTGACCGAGCCGGCCGATGCCTTCGATCAGCCCTTCTGGGATTGGGTTCGCGATCAGGTTTCACAAAAAGCACAGGAGATAAGAAGGCAAGGTTTCTCCGGCTGCGCCATGCTTCCTTATTCCGAGTTGGAATATGGCGGAATAGTGGAGAAGATGAAAAAACTGGATGGCAAATTCAAAGTGAGAAAATAGTAGATCAATCATGCCCAAGATCGGCTGACAGCTTTTTGTTTCAAGCGGAATGGACTATGATCGATCTGTAACCGTTATCAAAACGTTGACCACATTTTGTGACGAAAGGAGGTGAAGAATGAGAAAGACAGCTAAGGTTTTCGCAATGCTGGGTTTGATTCTTGTTTTTGCCTTTAGCCTGACTCCGAGCCAGGCTTCGGCCATTAAGATGGCGCGTGATGTTCTGGACGGGGGAGGAGCCATGTGGCTGGAGACTGCCAGCTACAAGCTCTCCTCATCTCTGGGACAGTCGATTACCGGGTTTCAGGAGGCGCCAAGCAAGAAACTGTACACTGGATTCTGGAATAGCTGGGTGGTCCAGATGACCCCGGTGGAGTGGGAGGAGATAGAGGAGGCTCAACTCCCCAAGGAATTCGGTTTGAGCCAGAACTTTCCCAACCCCTTCAATCCAGCCACCGTCATCGAGTATGCCCTGCCCAGAGCCTCGGAGGTTAAGATTGAAATCTATAACATCCTGGGCCAGAAGGTTAGGAACCTGCTGGATGAACGGCAGGAGCCGGGATACAAGACGATTCATTGGAACGGCAAGGATCAGAACGGAATGGACGTAAGCTCCGGAATCTACTTCTATCGGATAGTTGCCCACACGGTTAACGGTAGCGAAGATTTCGTCAAGTGTAAGAAGATGACCCTGTTGAAGTAACCAAATCTGAAGTGTCAAGCCTCGCCAAAAGGGGATATATGACCCTGGCTTGACCAGCCAGCCACCATGTTTTCTGATTTCAGTTTCGTCAAAGGCCTGCCTATGCGCTGAAGGCGGATCTGCCTATGGCAGAAAGGGAGACACTCTAAAAGCGCTTAACCTATAACCTTTTACCTTATGAAGAAGTTGGAGGGAGAGATGAAAAAGGTTTTGGTCTTTTTGGCGTTGGGTGCGGTCTTTACTTCAGCGGCGGTTGTTTCCGTAACGGTTCCGGCGGAAATTCCTCATGAGATCAACTACCAGGGCATGTTGACCGACGATGAAGACAATCCTTTGAACGGCAGCTACGATATCCTCTTCAAGATTTACAATCATCCATCATCCGGCAGCATGCTCTGGGACGAACTCCAGGAGGACGTTTCGGTCGAGGAGGGCTTGTTCAACGTGGTTTTGGGGAGTGTGGATCCCATCGTATTGAGTTTCTACGAAGTAGACCAATACTGGCTGGACATTACTGTGGAAGGTGAGCACATGCCCAGCCGGGTGAATTTCGCCAGCGTGGCGTTTGCCTACCGGGCGCAGAAGGCGGACACTGCTGCCTATGCCGTCGCAGTGCCTGAAGGCGATCTGGATGCTCGCTACGTGAACGTCATCGGGCCGGACTCGATAAGAGGAAGCTCATCTAGCACTTTGTTCCGCGTGAGAAATACCGGCACAGGGCATGGGATCTATGTCCACACTTACGGAGCTAGTGGAACTGGAATTGTGATCGATACTGCCGGGGACTATGGAATTTATATCGAGGACACCGGCGATGATGGAATTTATTTAAACGACATTCACCAAGATGGGATTTACATGACGGACACCGACGACGATGGAATTCAGATGTATAATATTGGAGATGATGGCATTTCCATGGATAACATTGGAAACGTTGGCATTTACATGGATGACGTCGCAGACGATGGCATTTACATGCACGATATCGAGGGTGACGGAATCTACATAAACGACGCCGCCGATTACGGTCTCTACATAAATACGGCTGACTACGCGGTGTATGTAGATTCAACCAGGGCAAACTACGACGGTTTTTGGGTGAGGTATGCGGAAGATGACGGCTTCTATGTAAGCCATGCGGATGACGCGGGTCTATATGTGAGTGATGCAGGCAATGATGGTGTGTATGTGTATCATGCGGACCGCTATGGGCTTTATATCTACGATTCCGATAATGATGGCATTCGTGTTCAAAGCGCTGATGGGGATGGAATCGAGGCGCACTCAAGCTGTCAAGGTGGTCAGTTCTTCAGTGGCTCTTCAGGTTGTTTTGGACTGGTAGCTCACTCATACCAGAACCTTAATACCCGTCCGGGATTGTATGTGTACGGTTATGGTTACGCAAGCGGGGGCTTTAGCAAGTCGGTGTCAGGGTCTTCTGGGGATGTGCCCGCTTTTACCATCTGCAGCCGGGATATAGAACTGATCGCCTCCGGCACTGGGACTCTGGTCGCTGGGCAAGCTCAAATAAGCTTTGAGCTGGAGTTTCAAGAAGCCATCTCGCCGGAGGTTCCTCTCAGAGTGGTGGTGACTGCTCAGGATGCGCCTTCCGCCCTGCTTTACGTGACCGGCAAATCTACACAGGGATTCACCGTCAAGCCTTTGGAGATTCCGGAACTCTCTTTGAAGACTGATAACGTCAGCTTTGACTGGATCGCCATTGCCCGACAGAAAGGATACGAACAAAGACCTGAGGTTCTTATTCTCTCGGAGGAGGAGTCGAGGGCTGAGGAACTGAACCGAGAGGAGGAGATGAGGGCAGAGGAACTAAAACATCAAGAGGAGCTCGAGCGAGAGGCAGCCTACCGTCAGGAAATGGCGGAGAAACAAGCCCGAAAGGAGGCGGAGAGAAGAGAGAGGGAGAAAGAAGAGCAGTCAACGGATTAAGCGGATAGAACGGATTTTCTGACGTGGAGGAGTTGAACTTCTGGTCGAGTAGGCTTCGCCATGCTTGACCTACGATAACTTTGGAGTGTCAAGCCCCGCCTTGGCAAGACCTAGGGCTTTGGTTTGACCAAAAGGCTTTGGAGTATCCCGCCTTCGGCGGGATTAGATCTCTGTGTGGGGTGGTCCGATCCGCAGAGGAAGATGAGGCAGAGACTTCTAACCTATAACCTATAACCCTTAACCTTTTACCTTATAAAGAAATGGGAGGGAGAGATGAAAAAGCTTTTGATCTTTTTGGTGCTGGGTGTATTTTTTACTTGCGCAGTGGTTTTCTCCGCACCCGCCCCGCCGGAAATTCCTCACGAGATCAACTACCAGGGCATGTTGACCGACGATGAAGACAATCCTTTGAACGGCAGCTACGATATCCTCTTCAAGATTTACAATCATCCATCATCCGGCAGCATGCTCTGGGACGAACTCCAGGAGGACGTTTCGGTCGAGGAGGGCTTGTTCAACGTGGTTTTGGGGAGTGTGGATCCCATCGTATTGAGTTTCTACGAAGTAGACCAATACTGGCTGGACATCACTGTGGAAGGTGAGCACATGCCCAGCCGAGTGAATTTCGCCAGCGTGGCGTTTGCCTACCGGGCCCAGAAATCAGATACTGCCCTTTACGCCATTTCCGGAGGGAGTTACAGCCACAACCATGACGCCGACTACGTCAATGTCAACGGACCGGATTCGGTAAGAGGAAGCTATTCCGGCTACATGTTCCGGGTGAAGAATTATGGCACAGATGGAATCTACGTCTACACTCCCACATCTACTTCAGGAGATGGAATTTACATTGACTCCGCTGGGAACTATGGAATTTATATTACTGATACCGGTGATGACGCATTGAAGATAGACGATGGTCACCAGCGCGGGATTGATATGACTGACATCACAGACGATGGAATTTATCTGGACAACATCGGGGATGATGGTATTTACATGGAGGATGTGGCGGGCGACGGCATCTGGCTGAACGACATCGAGGGCGACGGGATCCATATAAACGACGCCGCCGATTACGGCCTCTACATCGAGACGGCTGACTACGCGGTGTATGTAGATTCAACCAGGGCAGGCTACGACGGTGTTTGGGTGGGGTATGCGGAAGATGACGGCTTCTATGTGAGTCATGCGGACGATGCCGGTTTATATGTGAGTGATGCAGGCGGCGATGGTGTTTACGTATATCACGCGGACCGCTTCGGGCTCTACATCTATGACTCAGACAGCAATGGCATTCAGGTTGCAAGCGCGGACGGGCATGGAATCGAGGCGCACGGAGCCCGAAGAGGTGGCGTGTTCCAAGGTGGTTCCTTAAGTTGGGCTGGGGTGGGGGCTTACTCCTACGATGGCTCTTCGGCCCACGTTGGATTGGTTGTTCATGGTTACGCTACCGCCACTGGAGGATTCAGCAAATCTATGGCAGGCGCTTCCGGCGACGTACCCGCTTTCAGCATCTGCAGTCCAGATGTGGAACTGATCGTTTCCGGCACCGGGACCTTGGTGGGCGGCGAAGCTCAAATAACCTTCGAGCAGGAGTTCCAAGAGGCCATATCTACCGAAATCCCGGTAAAGGTGGTGCTCACTGCTCAGGGTGCACCCTCAGGTCTGCTTTACGTGGCATCCAAGTCAAATCAGGGCTTCTCCGTAGAGCGTTTAGAGATTCCTGATCTGGCAATGAAATCAGATGACATAGCCTTTGACTGGATTGCGATTGCGCGGGAGAAAGGATATGAGCAAAGGCCCGAAGTTGTCATGGAGGGGGAGGGAGCGGTGGCTGATCAGATAAGTCGAGAGGAGGCACTGAGGGCCGAGGAGCTAGAACACCAGGAGGAGCTTGAGCGAGACGCACTTCATCGCCAGCAAGTGCTGCAGAAGCAAGCCGAGAAAGAAGCGGAGAGAATACAGGAGGAGAGAGAAGAGCAGTCAACGGATTAGAGGGAGAGAACGGATTTTCTCACGTGGAGGAGTTGAACTTCTGGTCAAGCAGGCTTCGCCATGCTTGACCTACGATAAGTTTGGAGTGTCAAGCCCCGCCTTGGCAAGACCTAGGGCTTTGGTTTGACCAAAAGGCTTTGGAGTATCCCGCCTTCGGCGGGATCATATCTCTGTGTGGGGTGGTACGATCCGCAGAGGAAGATGAGGCAGAGACTTCTAACCTATAACCTGTAACCCTTAACCTTTTACCTTATGAAGAAGCGAGAGGGAGAGATGAAAAAGCTTTTAGTCTTTTTGGTGTTGGGTGCGATTTTTACTTCAGCGGTGGTTGTTTCCGTAACGGTTCCGGCGGAAATTCCTCATGAGATCAACTACCAGGGGATGTTGACCGACGATGAAGACAATCCTTTGAACGGCAGCTATGACATCCTGTTCAAGATTTACAATCATCCATCATCCGGCAGCATGCAGTGGTCCGAGACCCAGACCGGGGTCTCCGTCGACAATGGTCTGTTCAGCGTGGCTCTGGGAAGCGTGACCCCCATACTTTTGAGTTTCTATGAAGTAGACCAATACTGGCTGGACATCACTGTGGAAGGTGAGCACATGCCCAGCCGGGTGAATTTCGCCAGCGTGGCTTTTGCCTACCGGGCGCAGAAATCAGATACTGCCCTTTACGCCATCTCCGGCGGGAGCTACAGCCACAACCATGACGCCTACTATGTTAATGTCATCGGACCCGATTCGATTAGAGGAAGTTACAGCAGCGCTTTGTTCCGTGTGAGAAATACCGGCGCAGGCCATGGTATCTATGTTTACACCTACGGATCGAGTGCAGATGGGATTGTAATCGACACCGCGGGGGACATGGGGATTTATATCACGGATACCGGCGACGACGCGATTAAAATAGATGACGGACACCAGCGGGCGATTGAAATAACCGATATTACAGACGATGGAATTTATCTGGACAACATCGGGGATGATGGCATTTACATGG
>CAZPOP010000028.1:0-33017 GCA_964588305.1 uncultured Ignavibacteria bacterium | reverse complement strand
ATTTTGTTTTCCGCCTTCAAGATTCAGGAGAGTTGGCGGGAAATCTTGAAGATGATCCAGCTTTACAACAAGGTTGTATTGACGGTGGTCGTATTAAGTGCTGTCATCTGGCTCATAAAAACCTTTAAAGGCAAATTTGTGAGGAGCAATGCGGGAGCGCGGAGATAATGTCAAGAGAAATGAATTCCCCTCCTCTCTGATCCCAAATCACGAAATTCCAGGATCTAACAACTTAGAACTTGACTTTCCGGACCGGATTTGGTATTAACCGATGAGGAAGTTTGGCCGGCAACCCAACGAGTTTAGAAGTCAAGTCTTTAGAGTGAAGGGTGCCGTAATTGATAAGGAGTTTCACTGATAGATGGAAAAGACCGTTAACCTAAAACCCAAAGGAGGAACGAGTATGCAACGCTCAAAGTTGGTGTGGGTGTCGGCAGCGCTTATGCTTTGTAGCGCACTGGCGCTCTTTATTTTCTCGTGCGCTGCTACCTCTGAGCCTGAGTTGATTCCGAGAAAGGTGCTTCTGGGGAATCCGGTTCGGACCAGTCCCCAGATATCGCCTGACGGGACCATGATGGCTTACCTGGCTCCGGTAAACGATGTGTTGAATGTGTGGGTCAAAACCATCGGGGCTGAGGATGACAAAGCCGTGACCAAAGATGACGACCGCGGAATACGCCGCTATTTCTGGGCAGCCGACTCCAAACACATCATGTATCTTCAGGACGTTGGCGGGAATGAGAACTGGCGCCTGTATGGAGTGAACTTGGACACGGATGAGATCAAGGATCTGACCCCCTTCGAGGACGTGCAGGTGCAGATCGTGGATCGCAACAAGCATTTTCCCAATGAACTGCTGATTGCGATGAACAAAGAGAACCCGCAGGTTCATGACGTCTATCATCTGGATTTAACGTCCGGCGAGCTTAAGCTTGTGGCCAAGAACCCGGGTAACGTTTTGGGTTGGGTCACTGATGCGAATCTGAAGGTGCGCGCCAACATGGCGGCAACGCCTGACGGCGGCTTCGACCTGATGATCCGGGATAATGAGAAAGCGGACTGGAAGAAACTTCTCACCTGGGATTCGGAAAACTCAATGACCAGTGGCCCGATTTGCTTTTCTAAGGATGGGAAGTATCTGTATTTGATCGATTCCCGTGACGTTAATGCCGGTCGTCTGGTCACGTTCGAGATTGCCACCGGAAATGTGGAGGTGATGGCCGAGGATCCACAGTACGATGTCAGTGACGCGGTGATCAATCCCGATACGTACGAAATTCAGGCTGTCAGCTTCACCAAAGCTCGAAAAGAGTGGATCGTGCTGGATGAATCGATAAGAGGCGATTTCGAGGCAATAGCAAGGCTCGATCACGGAGACTATTTCATTTACGATCGGGACAACGCTGACGATACCTGGCTGGTGGGTTTCACCAAGGATAACGGCCCGTTGTCCTATTATGCTTTTGACCGGCAGACCCAAAAAGGGGCGTTCCTTTTTGACAATCGGCCGGATTTGAAGATGTACACCTTGGCATCGATAGAACCGATATCCTTCAAGTCTCGCGATGGATTGACCGTTTATGGCTACATCACATATCCGCCGGGAAAGGGCCGGAGCAACTTGCCCCTGGTGCTGAACGTCCACGGTGGTCCCTGGTACCGGGATACCTGGGGTTATAATCCCGAAGCCCAGTGGTTTGCCAACCGGGGTTACGTGTGCCTGCAGGTGAATTTCCGCGGTTCTTCGGGATATGGCAAAGATTTTATAAACGCAGGAGATAGGGAGTGGGGAGGCAAGATGCATGACGATCTGGTGGACGGTGTCAACTGGGCAATCGAGAAGGGTATCGCCAACCCTGAGAAAGTCGCCATATATGGTGGTTCTTATGGTGGCTATGCCGCTTTGGTGGGGGCTGCCTTTACACCCGACCTCTTTTGCTGTGCCGTGGACATCGTCGGCCCCAGCAACCTTTCGACCTGGATTACCTCAGTTCCGCCTTATTGGTCTGCTGCCAGGGCCTTGTTGTATAAAAGAATCGGCAACCCGGACACGGAGGAGGAGTTTTTGAAGTCGCGTTCCCCGCTGTTTAAGGCGGATCAGATAAAGATTCCGATGTTGATCGCGCAGGGCGCCAATGATCCGCGCGTCCCGCAGCCGGAATCAGAACAGATCGTGGAAGCGCTCAAAGAGAAGGGGATCGAACACGAATATATGCTCTTCGAAGATGAGGGCCACGGATTTGCCAAGCCGGAGAACCGCCTGGAATTTTATGCCGCAGCAGAAAAGTTTTTGGCCAAGCATTTGGGCGGACGATATGAGGAGGAAGCAGCAGAATAAGATTCGGTTTGCAGCGCAGAGTAAACAAATTCGCTCTTAGACGGATGTTATCATCCGTCTTCCCTTCCGGCTGGATGACGGAGACCCATTTGGGATAACATCCAGCCGGAGCATTAAATAGAAATAGAAATGCGGCTCTTCTTTGTTGGAGAGCCGCTTCCTTTTTGGGGGAAATGAGGGATGCAGCCAGCAACTGTTCAGGCAGGGCCGACCCACGGAGTTTTGTCTCTTTAGAGCCGAAAGCGGAGACCCTCCAAATTTCAGGAACTTCAGGCTTGATTTCTGGGAAGGTATTCGTTATAAATAGGCGAAAGTATATTCATGGTCAACATGGAAAGCGGCTGAGGCGGTTTCATGGGGAATGAGAAATACAAGTAATATGATTCAGACCAAAAGATCCAAGGAACCTATCACCAAAAACAAAGAGGAGGAGTGAGCGTGAAACATTCAAAGTCGATGTGGATTTCTGCCGGGTTTTTGCTTTGCTGCGCTGTTGCACTTTTCATCTCTTCCTGCGGTGTTTCCGAGACCAAACTCATCCCCAGAGAGGTGATTTTCGGGAATCCGGTGAAAGCCGGCCCTCAAATTTCACCGGACGGAACTATGCTGGCTTACCTGGCTCCGGTAGACAACGTGCTGAACGTTTGGGTGAGGACTATCGGCGCTGAGGATGACAAGGCCGTCAGCAAGGACGACGACCGCGGGATACGACGTTATTTCTGGGCAGGTGACTCCAAGCACATCATGTATCTTCAGGACGTTGGCGGGAATGAGAACTGGCGCCTGTATGGCGTGAACTTAGATACGGATGAGATCAGGGATCTGACCCCCTTTGGGGATGTGCAGGTGCAGATTGTTGATCGCAACAAGCATTTTCCCAATGAACTGCTCATTGCCATGAACAAGGAAAACCCGCAACTGCACGACGTCTATCACCTTGATTTAACCTCCGGCGAACTGGAGCTTGTAGCCAGGAACCCCGGCAACGTTCTTTCCTGGATGGCTGATGCGGATATGAAGGTTCGGGCGGCCACTGCGGCAACACCTGAAGGGGGCTTCGATCTTTTGCATAGGGAGAATGCAGAGGCTAGTTGGGAGAAACTGCTTACCTGGGATTCACAAAACAACATGACCAGCTATTTCGTTAGCTTCACCAGGGACGGCAAGTCACTTTATATGATCGATTCCCGGGACGCGAACACCGGCCGTATGGTGAAAATGGAGATTGCCACGGGAAACATCAAGGTGATCGCCGAAGACCCGCAATATGAGGTCAGCGACCAGATGATTCATCCGGATAGCTATGAGCTTCAGGCCATTGCCTTCGAGAAAGCCCGAACCGAATGGAGGGTGTTGGATGAATCGATAAAGGATGATTTCGAGGCCATAGCGAAACTTGACTACGGAGACTTTTCCGTCTCCGACCGGGACAATGCAGACGATAGCTGGTTAGTCGTGTTCAGCAAGGATAACGGGCCGGTGTCATATTATGCTTTTGACCGGAAGACCAAGAAAGGGACCTTCCTTTTTAATAATCGACCAGCCTTAAACGACTATACCTTAGCCCGGATCGAGCCAATATCCTTCAAATCACGGGACGGATTGACCATTCATGGCTACATTACCTATCCGGTTGGCAAAGACAGAACCAATCTGCCTATGGTGCTGAACGTTCACGGTGGTCCCTGGGGCCGTGATAGCTGGGGTTATAGCCCTGAAGTTCAGTGGTTCGCCAACCGGGGTTATGCGTGCTTGCAGGTGAATTTCCGGGGTTCTTCCGGATATGGCAAGGATTTCATAAACGCAGGCGACAAACAGTGGGGCGCCAAGATGCATGACGATCTTATAGACGGCGTTAACTGGGCTGTTGAGGAAGGCATTGCTGATCCCGAAAAGGTTGCTATATACGGAGGTTCTTATGGTGGCTACGCTGCGTTAGCCGGAGCTACCTTTACGCCGGACGTCTTCTGCTGTGCCGTGGATGCGGTCGGTCCCAGCAACTTGGTAACTTTGCTTAAATCGATCCCACCTTACTGGACCGCTATGCAGGCGACCTTTCACAAGAGAGTGGGCAACCCGCACACCGAAGAGGAATTCCTCAATTCCCGTTCCCCGCTCTTCAAGGTCGACCAGATAAAGATCCCCATACTGGTGGCACAGGGCGCCAATGATCCGCGCGTTCCGCAGGAAGAAGCCGAGCAGATCGTTGATGCCATGAAGGAGAAGGGAATCGATTACGAATACCTGCTCTTCGAAGATGAAGGACACGGATTTGCCAAGCCGGAGAACCGCCTGAAGTTCTATGCCGCAGCAGAAAAGTTCTTAGCCAAGCATCTGGGCGGGCGATATGAGGAGGCAGCAGAATAAGATTCGAGTAGTTAGGTTTGTTTTGAGCGCGCTCGGAGGAAGTCAAACTGGGAGAGGTTTTTTGGAGTGTCAAGCTTTAGCTTGACCTGAGACTTATTGAAAGACAAAAACCTCATCTGGTTCACCTAAAGGTGAACACTCCAGTTCGTCTCCTTCAAGCCTACGGCGGTATCAATGGTTGATTTTTCTTAGGTCGAGCTTGGTTGGTTCGGGAATTGGAATTCCCGAACCACGCCCATGCGGGTCACCAGGATTCCGCCAGAGGCGGAAAATTCTCCCGCGAAGCGGGATCTTGAGGACAATTCCCGGACGAACAAGGGAAAGACTGCTTGATTAATCAAGAAAGGAGATAGATTGAAGGTATTGGTCCTAATGGGTGGCATTTCAGCCGAGAGGGATGTGTCCTTGGCATCTGGTGAGGCGATCGTCAAGGCTTTGAAGTCTGCCGGGCATAAGGTGATCGCGTTAGATACAGCAAAGGGACAGAACCTCTTACCCGACACGGGGAAATACATTCCGGAAGGAGTGAAAACGAAGCCACCGGACACAGCTCAGCTTGAGAAGAAAGGGAAAGAGCTCGCGCTAAAAGCCATTGACTCATTCGACTTTTCCGAAGTGGACGTGATCTTTGTCGCTCTTCATGGCGGGCAAGGCGAGGATGGAACCATCCAGGCTCTACTGGATATGACCGGAAAGTCTTACACTGGATCAGGCGTGTTGGCCAGCGCCCTGGCCATGAACAAAGCCATGTCCAAAAAGATCTTTGAAAGAGACGGCATTTTAACGCCGGATTGGTTTTTGGTCGAAGGCTCCGACCTTTCCGATTTATCAGCTATAACGAATAGAATACAGAATGATTTGGGTTTCCCCTGCGTGGTCAAGCCCAACGATCAAGGGTCAACCGTGGGGCTTTCTATTGTAAACGAAAAAGGTGAGTTGAAGAAAGCGTTTGATTTGGCCAAAAAATACTCCAGACAAACCTTGGTTGAGAAATATATTCCGGGAAGGGAACTGACCGTGGGTGTTTTGGGGAATCAGGCTTTGCCGGTGGTCGAGATCGTCCCTGAGCATGGGGTTTATGATTATGAATGCAAATACACGTCGGGAAAAAGCAAGTACATTGCTCCGGCGGAGATTCCGGAGGATAGAGCCAAGGAGATTCAGGCGATCGGTTTGAAGGCTTTCAAAGCCTTGGACTGCGAAGGATATGCACGGGTGGATTTCAGATTCGGCGAAGATGGCCGATTCTATTGTTTGGAGGTGAATACTCTCCCTGGAATGACCGCCCACAGCCTGGTTCCAAAAGCTGCCAAACCCGTGGGCATCGACTTTCCGGAATTGGTGGAGAAAATCGCCAGGCTGGCTTTAGGGAAAAAGGGATATGAATGAAATTTAGTTTTGTAGTTGCAGCACGGTCGCGTAGCGGAGCCTTCATGGTTCCTTGTTTCTTTGCGGATGCTTGTCATCACGGGACATTGACGGTGCAGAGGCATAAAGCCTCTGCTACGCGCCTAATCAATGAAATAGATAGGGCGGGGTATACGCCAGTGGAAAAAAGTAAACAATCGCGTATCGAAATCGTATTTAGAGTAATTTTGAATTCGGAGTAGCGACACTTGTGTCGCGCTGCACCTGCTTAGAAATCACAAAGGAGTTTGATGAATAAGAAGTTGAAAGCAGTTCTATTTGATATGGGCAGCACACTCATTGAGTTTGAGAATGCCACCTGGGATGTGCTGGCCAGGTTGTCCACGGAAAAAGGATACGGATTCCTGAAAGAGAAAAACGCAATCGTGCCGGATTTCGACGAGTTCTCAAAGGTCCTTTACGAAGAATTTGCAAAGGCGAGAGCGGAAATCGAAGAAAACTTCAACGAGTTGGAATTCGAAAAGGTGATCTTCGATTTCTTCACGCGGTTAAATCTGAGCACCTCGGATGGAATTTACGGCAGTTTTCTGGACGTGTATTATAAACCCATCACGGACCAACTCACCCTGATCGATGGAGCAGAAGACGTTCTGAAGCATTTCAAACAGAAAAACCTCAAGATCGGGCTGGTTTCCAATACCATTTTCCCGGGGAAGTATCACTTAAGAGAGCTGAAAAGATTTGGGCTTTATCCTTATCTGGACGCACATTTCTTTTCGTCCGACGTCGGTGTGAGAAAGCCTCATCCTAAGATATTTCAACTAGCTTTGGATAAGCTTGAGATCGATCCATCCGAGGCGGTCTTTATCGGAGATAGATTGAAGGAAGATGTGGGCGGAGCTCAGGATGTGGGAATGAAGGGGATTTTGAAGTATCACCAGGGAAGAGACTACACCTTCCCCATTACGCCCGATGCCCAAGTGAAGGAATTAAAGGATTTGCCAGAAGCAGTCCTTCATGTTTTTTTGAGAGGCACAATTCAAAGTTAAAAAATCAAAATGCAGAATTGCAATTCAAAATCTAAAGATTTCTTCTCTCCTCAATAGTCCAAAACCTGTCCAGTGATTTTGAATTTTGCATTGTAGTTTTGAATTTTTCATTTTGAATCCTAAATTTCCATAGAGGTGTTTATGGCGCTTCAATTTTATAACACGCTGACTCGAACAAAAGAAGAATTTCACACTGTTCATCCGGGCGAGGTGAGGATGTATACCTGCGGACCTACAGTGTATGACTTTCCTACCATCGGAAACCTGAGAGCTTACATATTCGGCGATCTCTTACATAAGTATTTAAAATACAAGGGCTACAAGGTGACCTATGTGATTAACATAACGGACGTAGATGATAAAACCATTGCCGGATCGCAGAAGGGAAAAATTACTCTGAAAGACTATACCAAAAAACACAGGGAAGCTTTCTTTGAAGATATGAAGAGTTCAAACATAGAGCCTGCGGACGTCTATCCTGAGGCAACCTCGCACATAAGCGACATGGTGGGTTTCGTCAAAATCCTGCTGCAAAAAGGGCATGCTTACCAGAGCGAGGGATCCACATATTTCAAAATAGCCAGTTTCCCCTCGTACGGTAAGCTTTCACACATGGACCTGCAAGGCTTGAAGGCCGGCGCAAGAGTGTCTTCAGACGAATACGAGAAGGAGCAAGTAGCTGACTTCGCTTTATGGAAGGCCTGGGATGAGAAGGACGGAGACATTTTCTGGGAGACGGAAGTCGGCAAAGGTCGGCCCGGATGGCACATAGAGTGCTCGGTGATGAGCATGAAATATCTGGGCAAGCATTTCGACATTCACACCGGAGGAGTGGATTTGATCTTTCCGCATCATGAAAACGAAATCGCCCAGTCGGAAGCGGCCAACGGGGAGAAATTCGTCAACTTCTGGCTGCACAACGAACATCTCATGGTTGACGGAAAGAAGATGGCGAAGTCGTTGGGCAACTACTATACCCTGCGTGATCTCATAAACAAGGGATATAATCCCATCGCCATCAGGTATCTTCTTATGGCAACTCATTACAGACAGCAACTGAATTTCACTTTCGACGGACTGGAGGCTTCCAAGAATGCCCTGCAGAGGCTTTACGACTTTGTGGACAATTTGAAGATGGTCGAAGGAGAGGGGGACTATTCTCGGTTGAAGGAAATTCTGGCGAAGGCAAAGCAGGAATTCGAGGATGCATTGGACGATGATCTAAACGTTTCCGAGGTCTTGGGAGTGATCTTCAATCTGGTGAAAGATGTGAATAAGTTGATGGATGAGAAGAAGATCTCAAAATCCGATGGAGAAAGAGTTTTGGAGTTGATGAATAAATTCGACTCGGTTTTGGGAATTCTCAAAAGGGAAGAGTTGATTCTGGATGAAGAGATCGAGAAATCAATAGAAGAGAGATCGAAAGCAAGGAAAGAAAAGAATTTCGAATTAGCAGACCAGATAAGAAAGGATTTGGAAGCTAAGGGTATCATCCTGGAGGATACCCCTCAGGGAGTCAAGTGGAAGAGGAAGATGTAGGGACTGCAGTAAGTGCTTTCTGAAAGGGCGAATCCGACGATTCGCCCTCTTTGTTCCAGCAAGGTCAGAACGACATTTATAGCAGAGATGTCGGGCTGGATGAATCCAGCCTACAAGTTGGTCAGAACTCCAGCTTGCCTACAGCTGGGGCTCTCTTATATGGAGAAAGACATTTTGCACATGAAAAGCTAACAGCCAGGCGGTGGTCCGTCGAGGAACAGATAGTTTATTAGATAGACTACGTCGGCGATATCGACCCGGTTGCTACAGTTGGCGTCCCCTGCTTCCGGTGGGTAAGGTATCGATCCGCCTGCAAACAGCCAGTTTATCAAGTAGATCACATCCCCGATATCGACAGTTGCATCTCCATTGGCATTCCCTCTTAAGAATACAAGATACCAATATTCACTCTGGCAGGCAATCCCGCCTCCGTTGGCGGTGATGGTGACAGGGTGAATTCCCATGGCAGCCTCAGAAGTGGCGTATATGTTGAAAATCGAGCTGTCCGTTGGGATGAGGTGATCTGGATCCAATACACCACTTACCCCAGAAGGCAATTCCGAATGACTCAAGTCCACCTGTGATGCAAATCCTCCCAGGGAAGTGAGAGTCAAGGTAAAGGAGCCGAAATCATTGAGGGCAACCGCGGCAGTTTCTGGAACTACTGTCAGCACAAAATCGGTGTCTGCCACCATTTCAACGAAGTGACTGGTCCAGGTCGAGCTACCGTCGGTAAACTCCAACGTGAAGGTGACCTGGTGGCTGTCCGGACAGGAAGGATCAACCTCAAAAGAGTACCCTCCCATGCTCACCCCAGTCATTTCCGGCTCGATATCCCCGAAACCCTGGACGCTTTCGGTTACGGTAATAAAATCGTCTTCTTCTCCTAGTGTTCCGCTTACGCCGTAAGCTGTCTGGACGCCGGTATTCCTTGCTGTGATAGACATGTTAATAGCCTCACCCGGATTCACCACACCGTTGTTGTTTTCCCCGGAATCGTCAATTTGGTGGGAGAGGTAGATTATCCAAGGCCCCTCGACCTGAGATTCAAATGCACCCATGTCGATTCCAGCACCGCCTCCCGGAGGAACCCAGTCAGCCGGATCACCAGCATCAATGCAGGGAGAGCCTGTGCTGAGATGATAATCACCGGCGGAGGGATTCACCAGAAGAGGATCGGCTGAAATATTGCCGTTTTCTCCGGTCTGATCCGGAATTCCCCAGTAATCCTCATCATGTCCGTAAACATCATTGTACGTAATAGTCGAGGAGCTCTCCGATGCATGGATCCCGTACGCAGCATTATTGCTGAAGATGTTGTTCTTGACGCAAGGATGAGAACTGTGTTGAATTGAGATTCCGCCCCAGGTGTTATCGCAAACGGTATTGTTGATTACCTCCGCGTTGCACATAACATGCAGGAAAATCGCCGCCGGGCCTGAGCAGTGGGCTACCACATTTCTGGATATTTTCGCATGGGATTGATAGCCACAGTAAATACCGGATCCTCCATTGTTCTCGCCACACGCGTTTCCGACTATGAGGTTCGTGGCTATGGTAGGTGAAGAGGTGAAACAATAGATTCCTCCCCCGTAACGAGCATAGCCTCCGGTCAAGGTGAATCCGCTAATGACAGAGTTAGAATCCTCACCTGAATCAAAGGTCACCACGCTTCCCTGTCCGTTTCCATGGATAATGGTTGAGTCTACCGTAGATTCCAGACCGTCGAAGATAAACTGACTTGCCACCAGAATGGGTTTGCCAAGAAAGTCGATGTTCTCCACATATAGGCCCTTTTCCGCCAGAACGGTATCTCCTGTGCTGGCACTCTCTATGCCCTTTTGGATTGAGCCGAACGGAAACTCCTCAGTGCCGTTGCCCGCCAAATCGCTGCCGGCATTGGATACATGCCACAGCGGTCCATAATAAGGAGGTGCCGGGATCCCCAGCACCACCTGCTTCTCTCGCGTGATCTCACCTCCTGTGGCGGTGATGATTATGGGATAGGCACCGGGATAAGCATCTGATGCCGTATATATTCTGAAAACGGAGGTATCCGGGGGAACCAGTTGACCAGGATCCAGAAATCCGCTGACCCCCGGGGGCAAAGATGAGTGAGTCAGATCCACCTGCCAGTTGAACCCACCCAGAGAGGTGAAAACAAGGCCAAATGTGGTTGAATCTCCCGGTTGTACTGCTGTCGTATCCGGGAGGGCGGTTATAACAAAATCGGGTTCCACCACCATGTGGAAGAAGTGGGTAACCCATGAGCTTTCGCCGTCGGTAGCCTCCAGGGTGAATTTTACCAGGTGGCTGTCCGGACAGGAGGCGTCGACCTCAAACACATAATTCCCCAGGCTTTGGGCAGTCATTTCCGGATCAATGTCCCCAAAGCTTTTCACGCTGTCAGTCACCTCCACATAATCATCCTCCTCCCGTAAAGTGGCACTGACGCCGTAGGCGGTCTCTACTCCAATATTTTTAACGACAGTGGACATTAAAATGGTTTCGTCCGGGTTTACCACACCATTGTTGTTGCCTTGGGAATCATCTGTCTGATGAGAGTGGTATATGACGTGGGGCCCATCCGGAGATATGACGAAAACCGTATCAGCATAAGGCATGTGGTCATGTTTGGTGACGGTCACGTACATATCCCCCAGGGTGCTTAGCGGAGAATCAAAATATACCGTGGCGCTTCCTCCATCCGAGTAAGCGGTGCCCAGAATCTGGCCATCCTTGACGCACGAAACCAGGGCATCATCCTGGAGCACATTTACCTCAAAGTAACCCATGCCTGCAAAGAAAACCGGCTCATGGCTTACGGTCAGCTCTGACGGTACATCTGTCCATAACTCCAGGGTGGGGTCACCCAAAAGCAGCAAAGTGTAAGTGGTCCAGCGGTAATAATATATTTCGTGGGATATGGGAACGAAGGGTATCTTCGAAGCGGCCAGGGTTTTTCCTACCTGATAGTGTGCACTGTCGAAGAGGGCACGGAAAAATTCTATATCAAACTCTGCGCCAGGTCCCTCCAGCGGTGCACCCTGTACTCCCCACCCGTAACGGGTATTGCCGCAATAGGCGAAGCCTCCTCCCGCAGGATTATTGATAAAGTGTTCAGCAATACAATCCATGTCGATGGCAGCGGTGATGCAGCCGTAGGTGTAAAACAGAGAGAAACGCGGAGCATTGGTCAAATCATCCATGTCCGAGCTGAACCATGTGTCGGAGCCGAGGCTCAGCTTGTCATAATTCGCATGTCCACAGTGGTTTATTATATTCTGCCCCTGGTTGAGAGAATCCCGGAAGGTGGTGTGGTCTAGGTTGCCGGAGGTCTCATATAACTTGGTGGCCTGAAAATGGTCGGGAACGAAACTGCTGTCGATATAATTCTTCAACACCGCCGCATCGGTCCCCGGCCATAGCACCTCGGCGGCATAAAGTATTCTGGTCTGATAGTCCGTTGGTGGGTTGATCTCATAGGTGAGGGACTTGCTTACGAAGGTCTGAGCCTGGGAGACATCGTTGCAGGGAGCCCTGCCCACAAAGACGTCCGGGTACATGTCGACGCTGTCCGCAACTTCTCCGTATACATGATCTCCATTTGCATCCCAGTCTCCGTCCAGATCGGAGAAGTAAAGGTCACACGGTATATTTTCAAGGATGACCAGGGCTACGCGGTGGGGCAGGATCGACGTATCTCCGCCCAGAAGCACCCACTTGGTGCCATGATTGGAATAGAAGTCCTTGATACAGTTTCTTATCTTCTCCGGATCGTCGTATCCTGAATAATTGGAGAACACCCAGGAGACGTCGATTATCTCGGTGGAAATCCCTTTTTGTATCTTCCAGTCGGCTAGCTCCTGAAAGGCAGAGACAAAAGAACCATCGGTGATGATAAGATAATCCACCTCATCCTCTTGAGATAAAGATCCTTTTGCTTCCGGTTGAACCGCTTCTGGATTTATGACCGTGCTCTTGGCCAGGTTGGAATAAAAGCGAGCCCCTCTTTCTGATCGCCCGTTTACCGGCGCTGGAGAGTGCGACGATGGCTGGAGAATCAATTTGAATTCGATTTCGGTATAAAAAACCAGTTTTCCCTCAGCGGGAATATACTGGAGGGGATAAAGAGCGACTCCGGCAATATGCTGGCCGCCCAGAAAACCGTTGTTGGTCACCTGGGCCAGTTTCCCTGGATATTCAGAGGATGACTCATACACGGAAGGGTCAGGCTCCACGAACTGTATCTCCTCTTCCTTAGTGGGAAAATCGGAGAGAGGATAGAAAGGCTGAGCCGGATAGACTCTATATGTTCCGGGCAAGTTCTCACGCTCAAATGAGACTACTTCCACTTCCTGAACCTCCAGGTCAAACGGGATAGCTATCTGCACAAACCTTGCGGGCAGCCAGGGAGTCCCTGGTTCTGCAAACGATATTGCGCCCACCATCTTGACCCGATCGTAGCCCTTCACCGTGTCGAAGACCAGATCTTGTGGGTCGAAATTCAGATTGAAGACCTCCTCCGAGCCGAACGCGAATGCCGAGAAGAGGAACATGGCAAGGGAGATAAGTCCGAGAAAAAGCAGGAATGACCGACTCATTTTTTACCTCCTGAGGAAAGAGTTGCGAAGCAAAAATGATGCAAGATGCCGCTTTGGTCAGCTTAGCAATAACCCTAATATAATATAAACCGTAATAACCCTCTTGTCAACCAAAATCGTGACCGGGCTTGTGCTCGCGCAGCGCCGGGGTGAGAACCCCTCATCACCTTCGTGGCCTTCTGTCAAGTCTAGAATTCGCAGGCTGCCTGGCAGGAGAGGGCGCTTGTGGCGGACGTGCGGTCCGCCAGCGGGTTAGATCAATCGAACCGCTACATGCCAAACAAAACCCCGGCTCTGTCAGAGCCCGGCTTTTTGCGTCTGCGGCGAAATAGTCGGCTGGCCCAGGACCAGGCTAACAGCCTGGCGGCTGGCCGCCTAAAAACAGATAGTTGATCAGATGCATTAAATCAGCCACATCGACCATCCCGTCACAGTTGGCATCACCAAGTGCCATAGGGTCGGGTGCAGATCCTTGCAGGAAGAGGTAGTTGATTAGGTATGTGACATCAGCTACGTCGATTGCTCCATCGCCATTGGCATCACCACGGAGCACGAAACCGATCTCTAGCCCCCCGCTGACGTCAAAAAAGTAATCCATTCGAGTGATTTCCTGGTCTATGCCGGCCACGTTATTGCATCGCAGATGAATGCCGGTGTCCGGAGTCAAGCCGACCGGCAGGAAAGCCGGGCTGTCTACATTTCCTATTTCAAAAACGATCCTGCCCAGAAGAAGCGAATCGCTTCCGGGAAACGTCAAAGAATCTGAGAGGGAGGTGGTGGCAAACTCAGGGGTGGCAGAGAATCTGATCTCGCCCGGTTTGATGTTGTAGTCAACCGCTTCCCAATCCCCCAACTCGGTGCCGGAGAGATCCAACTCCAGCGCGGTCAGTTCATCCGGATTGTAACCTATTCGAAGAGCCATTCCATGAATTGACTTCCACCCCTCTGGCCCGGTCGAATAATATCCAAAGGGAAGAGCTACGGTATCAAAGGGAAAAGCTTGTTCCTTGCCTATCCAGAGTCGACAGGTTCCGTTTAGAATGTCGGTAGGTTCCTGGATCGGTGCTGCGTCGTGTTCTATTACTCGCCCCAGGTGAACAAAATCGGCGATGCTCCAGAGGAAATCATCCCAGTTCACGTCGGAATTGGCAGATTGTTGCTGGGGGTCAATCAGAATGGTATCTCCGTACAAAAGGTAATTATAGAAGAGCACCAAGTCCGCTATCTCGTAGGGAATCTGGTTGACATTAACGTCTCCCCGGCAGCGGGAGGGATATATTGCGTATATTCCTCCATCTGAAAACTCCAAGGAACGAACTATAGAGGGTCCATGAGGACAGTAGGTGGTGTCGTACTGGTCGGGGTCCTGGCTTACATATAAGACGTTGCCGAACGAATCGGAAAAAGAATTCTCTGAGCAATCGTCCCACTCCCACTCAAACACGATGGGGAAAAAGGTCTGCAAGGAACCGCATTCGGCTGGAGTTTGGAATTTCATCACCACCAGGCTGACATAGTCAGGGTTTGGAGCAAGCGGAACCCCCTGATGCCCGTCAGGCAAATCGTACTGTCCGTAAAGCACCAACCTGTAAAGGGTGTCGTTGTAAGGCACAATGCTGTAGGACAAATACTCCCAGTCATACTGGTGGTTGGTCGTGTCAGACAAAGCTTCCCCTCTCTGGGCTCCGTAACAGGTAAGGTTATGAAAGCAAAAATCCACTTCCAATGTAAACCCACCCAGCGCAACACTGTTTCGGATCAATATCGGGATCTCGACCAGTCGCCCGGGGCTGAAGGCACTGTCGGAACCGATCTTGACAGAGGCCAGGGGGTCCTCTCCCACAAGTTCTGGATCAGCCAGACCGAAACTTGCCTCCCCTTTGACGAAAGCTGGAGTCAGCATCAATAACCCCAGCCAGAGGCAAATGACAACGGCGGTGCGGGACATCACTGGCTTTGGTTGTTGAGAAGACATAAACACCCTCCGCACTTAAAGGTTAAAGATTTTAGTTTTCAAAAACCTTTAGCAAAGGGTCATAAGAATGGAGACAAGTATCGAATCTTGTTTCTCGTATTCGTATTATAATATTCACCAGAGTTCCTGTCAAGGACTTTTTTGAAGAATTCCAATAAAACTTTGTATCTAAGAATGGACCGAATTCCCCAATCTGACAACTCTGGAGAGAGCAAGTAGCCCGACATTACAGAGTATCGGCCATCCAGCCCCAGGGCGCAGGGGTGGTGCGGAAGAATTTGTGCGATTTCACCACATTCTTTTTGATTCCCTTTGAAAGTACACCACTTGGCCTAAGGTGCAAGAGCGAAGCTGCGAAGCTTTTTCGAGAATGTCTGCCTGTTGTCACACCGCGACGACTCCCGTCTTAGGCATAGATATTCTCCCTAAGTTCAAGTTTGAACTATGGCCCAGGGGGAAGACTTGGCACAGTTTGAGGTCGGACAGTTTTTGGCAATTTCAAAAGCTTTTGGAGTTAAGCAATGTTTTCTCTTAACCGATAAACATAAAAGAGCTTAAGCTTATCGAGGTGATGTCAGTTAACTTAAACGAGGTGAAAAAAGGCATGTCAAGTCCGGGTAAAGGCGAAGGCAAACAAGCCCAGGAAGAAAGCTCCCTGGAAGGGACACAGATTTCCCAGCTTCAGCTTGAAGAGGGGAGCAAGGACAAGAAGGAAGCACACGGAAGTAACGACATTCTGGCAGATATGGAATCCATCTTTGAGCAGGTCCAATCGGCGCAGCCCAGACTTGAACCGGGGAGGGACGGGGTATCGCCGGAGGAGTCTGCCCGAGTTCGAAGAGACGATCTGGAAGCCCTGTTGGACATAAGCAAGGCCGTCAACTCCACTTTGGTTTTGGATGACATTCTTCAGATGGTGATGAGGCGAGCGATCAAGCTGTTGCGGGCAGAACGTGGTTTTTTGATGCTTTTGGATGACGAAGACAATCTTCAGGTAAAGACCGCATACAACATCTGCAAGGATTCTCTATCCAAGGAGGATTTCAAGATATCCATGTCGATCGCCACCAGCGTGGCTAAGACCGGAAGATCAATTTATACCTCAGACGCTCAGCACGACGAAAGATACTCCCGGCACAAAAGCATTTTGGAGCTGGATCTAAAGTCTATCATGTGCGTTCCCCTCAAGAGTAAGGAGAAGATCATCGGCGTGCTGTACTTGGATAACAGCTCCAAGAGCAACATCTTTTTGCAGTCGGATCTTTATCTATTTGAGCTTTTTGCCGGCCAAGCCGCCATAGCCATTGAGAATGCTCAGCTCTACGGGAACCTCCTGTCCATGAAGGTCTATAACGAGAACGTGGTGAACAAAACTCCCATTGGGATAGTGGTGGTGGACAATAACCTTCGGATAACCATCGCCAACAAGGCCTCACGGGAAATATTCAGGAAGTCCGGATGGAAAAACGGGCACGCAGACTCTTCATTGAAAGACCTTTCCCTCTTGGATCTGGTCCCGGCGGAGGAGAAAAGCAGGTGGAAGAAGGTCTGTTACCAGGCGCTTTACACCGGAGAAGCTTTTGAGGAAGTCAAATCCTACTACGAATCAGATCCCGACGAGCTGGCCTTGTCTTTGAAGATAAGTCCTCTAAACAGCCTGGATAATCGAATCATGGGATTGATCATAGTGATCGAGGACACAACCGAGAAGGTGATTGCAGAGAGATACAGGGTTCTTTCGGAGAAGCTGGTGGCGAAAGGAGAGACGGCAGCGTCCATCGGACACGAACTCAACAACTATCTGACCATCATCTTGAACAACGCCGAGCTTTTGCCGTTGAATTTAAAGAAAGGAAATCTTGACAAGGTGGAGAGGAATACCAAAGCCATTCAGGAGAGCGTGGAGAACATGAAGAGATTTACAGATGGCCTCATGGATTTTTCCAAACTGGAGAGCCAGATGGCCGACTACGACATACAAACCGTCATTCAGGAGCTGGCGTTGTCTTTGAGGCCTCACAAACAGTTTTCCTCCGTAAAATTCGTTACCCGTTTTGATCCCGAACTCCCCCTCCTGCCTATAGATGTGGGACAAATAAAACAGGTTTTTCTGAACCTCTTCAATAATGCGGCAGAAGCCATAAACGCGTTGCCGGAAGCCAAAGGAACCATCACCATTGTCGCTCGTTATCTGGAAAGAGAAGAAAGGGTAGAAATCAAGGTAAAGGATACGGGACCTGGAGTGCCCAAGGAAGTTTTGGAAAAGATATTTGAGCCCCATTTTACCACCAAAAAGGACGGACATGGACTTGGCTTGTTCACCTGCGAGAGGATCATCAGAAACCACAACGGCAAAATCACGGCACAGAGCACACCCGGGCAGGGGACCATCTTTACCATCACTTTCCCACCGGCAAAGTCCGATCAGTCCCGAACAGAGGAACAGGGGGACGCGAAAAAAGATGGTTCCTAATACTTTGGTTCTTGCGCAAGTCCGAATTCGAAACCCGTAGGAAAAGCAACCTTCCTTTAGGACGGCTTCTTCTTCATAGAAATGTCAAAAGAGAAAATCCTCCCTCAGCCCACAGGATTTTTGCAGAAGTCCCAGGATCTTACCTGGCGGGATTTCCAAACTGAGTCCTTCAGATTTTCTGCTCGTTACAAGATGATCAAAGATTTAGGGGAAGGCGGAATAGGGAAAGTATACAAAGCTTACGATCTCTGGAAGGGAAAGGAGATCGCGTTAAAAGTCCTTGCCGCCGGAAAAGAAGACCCGCTAATTTGGGAGAGCTTCAAAAGCGAATTTCTTCTTTTGACCCAGCTTCGACATCCCGGTGTGGTAGAAGTTTTCGACTTCGGATATACGGAACCCTCCGGGTCGACGGAGCCGACCAACGGCCCAGTTCAAGGTAGTCATCCTCGTGGTGAGGTCCCTTATTTCACCATGGAATTCGTGGAGGGTGCGACCCTTCATCAGAATTTGGATCTTGTAAGTTTCAAAGACCCCAGCTTACCCCAGTCTGAAAAGCTTTATCATTTCATCTGGCAGATTTGCGATATCTTAGAATACATTCATCTGCGGGGGATAGTCCATTGTGATCTAAAGCCAGATAACATCAAGGTTACCGACAGGATTTTCAGTCCCAAGCTACTGGATTTTGGGTTATCAGAAGCGATGGGGGGCAGAAGACAGAAAACGGCAAAGGGGACTCTTCCTTACATGGCTCCTGAGATATTTTCGGACAAGCCCCTGGATGGGAGGACCGATCTTTATTCATTGGGGGTAATCCTTTATGAGTTGGTCACCTCAAGGCTTCCCTTCTTCTCAGATGATCCCATGAAGATAGTTTCCGGACATCTGGAGCAACCACCTGCTCCTCCCAGAAGTTTGAATCCTCAGGTGGAAGAGTCACTAAATGGGCTCATACTTAACTTGTTGGAGAAATCCCCCGGAAGGCGCCCGCAAAGTGCGTCCCGGGTGAAAGAAATTGCCATTGGGCAACTGGAAGGAAAGTCCGAAATTGCTGAAAGAAAAACCCTCTTGGCTCACCTGTATAGCGGAGAGCTGGTGGCGAGAGGAAATGAAGAAGCTCAAGTAGGGCAACTTCTAAGGGAGATCGTCTCTTCGAGAGGAAGGGTGCTTCTCTTGGTTGGGGAGCAGGGGGCGGGCAAGAGTTTCTTCTTAAGAGGTGTAAGAATAAAATGCCAGCTGGAAGACATACTGTACGTGGACTACAATTGTCTGGAAGGTCAAACCAAAGCTTATCAGCCTTTAATCGAGATTCTGCGCAAGATTAGACCCTATCTGGAGGAGCGCGATCCGTCCCTGAAGGATAAATTCAATCAGGCTTTAAGGTCTATTCTGCAAAAACCTGAAGATGAAGTCTTCTCTCCTACCCAGGAGCAATCTTCCGCTCACCAAGAGATCACAGAATCCCTGATCTGCGTCTCTCAGGTCGTTCCTATGGTCTTGGTGATTGATAACCTCCAGTGGGCAGATCCTCAGACCCTCAGATTCCTGTCACAATTCGGACAAAGATTAGAGCAAGGCAGAGTTCTTCTGGCTTGCGCCCTCCGACCGGAAGAGCTAAAAGAGAAAACCGCCCTGAGGAAATTGACAGACAGCTGGTCGGGGAAAGCATGGTGCAAATACTTAAAACTCGATCGATTTGATTTACAAGAGACTGAGAATTTCGTCCGCTCCAAGTTAAAGGCGGGAAGATTCCCAGAGGGTTTTTTCCCATACTTACATCAGAATACCTCAGGCAATCCCTTTTTCTTAACCGAGGTGCTCAAATATCTTTTGGAAAAGAAGATCATCTTTCTGAAAGACTGTGGTTGGGAGGTCGGCTCGGAGAAATTGGAGGAGATATCCGTGCCCGATTCCGTAGAGTCAGTTCTGCTGGGGAACCTGGAGAGATATGATGAGGGAACCTGCAGCATCCTGAACGCGGTGGCGGTGGCAGGAAAGAGGTTTGATCCGGAGCTTATCAGGAGATTGAATCTGCTTGGTGAAAAGGAATTGTCCAGGATATTCTTCGTCCTGGAGAAAGATCAGGTTCTGATCAAGAAAGAGGGGCCGCTGAAGGGGAGGGTCCATTATGAATTCGCCAATCAGAGTTTGCAGAGTTTGCTCTATCAGAGATTGGATGAGGAGGAGAAGGTCAAGTTGCACGGAAGGATTGCGGAGCTGCTGGAAGAAAGAGGTTGTGAGGAAGACGAGGAGATCGTCTTTGAGTTGGAACACCATTTTCTGAAAAGCCGCCACCATGAAAAGGCTTACCAGTATGCACTCTTATCTGCCGAGAAGATGGCCCAGAGATTTGCCAATCAGGAGGTCCTGGAATACCTGGGTCGGGCCATAGGGGCCACCTCAAAACTCAAGGACAAAGAAGAGGGTGCAAGAAGAAAGGTGGAGGCCTTAATGAAGCGAGCGGACTTTCACAAGCAGATCGGAGAGCTAAACCAAGCCTTACAAGACTACAAGGCCATTTTGAGACTGCCCAGAAACTCCACCAGCCTAAAAATGATGGCAGAAGTATACAACGATCTAGGAGATACTTACCGCTTAAAACATGATTACAAGAAGGGTTTGTCCTGCCTTCAAAAAGCCTTGCAGGTCCGTCAAAAGCTGGGTGACTCCCTTCAGGTGGCCAACACCCTCCACAATATGGGAATCATCTACGGGATAGACAGTCAGTATCAAAAAGCTCTTGTGGCCTACCAGCGAGCCTTGAGCATCTACAAGAGGCTGGGTAACAAGTTTTACATTGCTTCGACCCTGAATGGCATGGGAGACCTCCACCGAATCTGTCACCGCCACCAACAAGCCATGGAATTGTTCCAGGAATCCTTGAAGATAAAAAAGGAATTGGGTAGCAAGGAAGAGATAGCCCGAAGTCTAAATAATATCGGAATAGTGTATGTGGAGTTAGGAAGATGTGAGATGGCGATTCCGAATTACCACGAATCGCTAAAATTAAATGAAGAGATAAAGAACAAAAAGGAAATAGTCTATAATTTGGTCAACCTGGGAGAAGTCTATCAGAAGGCGGGAAACCTCTCCAATGCTCTGAGATACAGCCAGAAGGCATGGGGATTAGCGGGAGATATCGATTTTACTCAGGCCCAAGGCCACACTGCAAGAAACTTGGGAGTGGCCAATTTTGAATTAGGAGAATATCAAAAAGCTTATGAATACTTCAAACAGGCCCGGGAGATCTCTGAAAAAATACTCGACAAGGAATTACAGATCGCCGTTTTACTCGATTTCAGCAAGTTCTACGTTACTCTTAACGCTGAAGCGAAGGCGAGTTCGTCCTTAGAGGAGGCGGCAAGACTTATAAATACCGTAAATGATGATAGATCATTGGCCATCGTATACCAGCTAAAAGGCTGGTTGAAGAACAAAGAGGGAGAGTTCAGAGAATCGTTCAAGCTTTTGAAGCGGGCCTGTGAATTGACGAAGAATATCGACTCTCAGGAGGATTTGTTCTACTCGAATCTGGATTTCTGCGAGGTTTTTCTGGCTTTGAAAGAACATGACAAGGCAAAGGAATACTTGAAAGCGGCATCCCGTTTTATGCGGGACAAATCCGTGTCTTGCGGCAGAGTACCCAGTTTACTCTCGTGGGAACCCAAATTCTATATGAACTCAGGAAGGGTGGAGTGGCTTAGTGGAGATCTGAGCCAGGCGCAAAGGGATTTCGAGATTGCCCTGCAGAAAGCAGAAGAGTTGAATAAGCCAGAGCTTCTGTGGCAGATCCATTATCTTCTGGGTAAACTTTTCTTGTCTAGACGTGATTTTGAAAGGGCTTATAGTGACTTAGAAAAGGGAGGAAGGATACTAAAGAGCCTGAGCGGAAAGATAAAAGATGAAGAACTGAAGACCAGTTATCTGGAGGACCCAAGAAAAAGAGACCTGCTTTCGGAGCTAAAGAATGCGGCCAAGGTTCTGGTCGGAGATCTTGAAGTCTAATCCTCTTTGCTTGACTCAAGAAAAGGGGAAAGGCTACCCCGCCGATGGCAGAATAGCCTTTCGAAAAGGAGGTGCTGGTCAAAGAATCATTAATGGCCACCTACTGAGCCCATGGCCGGAGCGATCCTTTCCTCCAGTTCCTCGACCTCTAACACCAATTCCTTCAGTTCCATAGAACTCACCTCCTTCGTTATGAAAACAGTAACATCATCGCGTTGTCACCCTGCGCAAATCTTGCACAGAAGGGACGACAAAAACCTCACCTTACTTCGTGCGTGGGCGATTGGGGCATGGTCCAGAGAGAAAAAACCCCTCTCCCCACTCGCCCATAATATTGGGGTGTGCACGCGAGTTGTCAAGTTGTTTTTTGTCTTTTTGTGGCAAAACTGACAAAATACAGGAATTCTGATCATTGCATACGTACTATACCGTACCCATAATCTAGTCCTCGGAACCATCGTCAGTTTGAATGCAAGATTCTCTTTATACCTCGCTCGAGTTCTGTAGGATTGAATGACTTCGCAACGTAAGCGTCTGCCATCGAATCGGAGGGATGTGCCCTCAAGACAACGTATAGCGGAGTCGACTATGACCCCGATTTCGTCGTCGCAGCCATTTATTTCCGTCACGACTTGAAGCCCAAGCACAGGCTACTGATCTTTATTTCTGAGACCTACAGACCCGTTAGAACCGTTTTTGTGACATCTTTGGTCTAATCGCTATTGGTGGCAGTTGTGACCTAAAGCGCTTCGTCCTCCAGCTTTCTTCGCTTTTGTTCCAAGAGGCCGGATTCGTCATCCGCCTGTGAGAACGACAAATCCGTTCCAAAGCTAACACGAAGGAATAAACTTAACTGTTGAGGGAGGCTTAGGTATCACAATGAAGCAGGACACAGATTCGTGGTCAACGGATTTTTGTGTTGACAAGCTCCGATTTTTCGCTAATTTGTCCGCATGCTCAAAACAGACAAAAGAATCAGACAGTTGATAAAGTTATCATTGTCCGAGGACCTTGGTAAGGGGGATCGAACCTCTGAAGCCATTATCGATGACGACATTTCGGCCAAGGGGCTGATCGTGGCCAAAGAGGAGGGAGTGATAGCCGGACTTGAAATCGCCAGGATGGTATTCAGTCAGCTGGATGCAGATCTTGTTTTTGAGATGTCTTTCAACGACTCGGATAAGGTGATGAAAGGTGGGGAGGTTGCAACCCTAAAAGGCAGAGTGAAAAGTATACTCTCGGGAGAGAGAACCGCTTTGAATTTCTTGCAGAGGCTTTCTGGAATTGCGACCCTGACCTCACGATACGCTGAGAGAATAAAAGATACGGATGTCAAAATCCTAGACACCAGAAAAACCACTCCGGGGCTTAGAGCGTTGGAGAAATACGCAGTCAGAATGGGGGGGGGGGAGAATCATAGAATGGGACTCTTTGACATGATTCTGATCAAAGAGAACCATATCAAAGCTGTGGGGAGCATTTCCGGAGCGATCCGGAAAGCAAAAGCCAGGTATCCCGATGAGAGAATGGAGGTGGAGACGAGGAATCTGAATGAGGTAAAGGAGGCAGCGGACTCGGGAGCCGATTGGATAATGCTGGATAATATGTCCGTCGAGGAGACAAGAAAAGCGGTGAAAGTGATTCGCTCGTCGAAAAGAGATAGTAAAATAGAGGCATCCGGCAGGATCGATCTGAATAATGTAAGGGAAATCGCCTTGACCGGGGTCGACTTCATATCCATAGGAGCTTTAACTCACTCAGCTCCGGTTCTCGATTTCAGTCTCCTTCTGGTGGAATTGAACCTCTGACTCCCGAACTCTTCAATGTTTGAACTTTTGAACCTTCAGACCTTGAACTGATTTAATGAAGAGAACTCTTCAGACAGTGGAAGAAGAATTGGTGGCGGTACTGGAGAAAAACAGCCGCAGGTTCCTGACCACTAAAGATGTCTCCTTGAAATTGAGGGTTCATCCGTATGTGGTCTACCAGGCAGTACGAGAACTGAGAAGATGGGGATTCCACATCCAAAGCGAAAGGGGAAAGGGCTATAGATTGGTGGAGAGTCCGGACCTTATTCTTCCTGCCAAAATAAAGAAAAACCTGAGAACCAAGGTTTTTGGCAAAAAGGTCTATTCTTACAGAAAGGTCGGTTCCACCAACCTGCTTGGTTTAAGGCTGGCAGAGACAAACGCAGAGGAAGGAACCCTTATTGTGGCAGAGGAACAGACTAAGGGAAAAGGGAGGATGGGGAGAAGCTGGTATTCCCCTCCCGGGCTTGGATTATGGATGAGCTTGATTCTGCGGCCGGACATACCGCCCTTCAAAGCTCCGGGGCTCTCAATCTGTGCTGGCTTAGCTTTGGCTCAGGCAATCAGGGAAATGACCGGAATCGAAGCCAAGATAAAATGGCCTAACGACTGCCTGATCGACGGGAAGAAAGTGGGCGGAATACTCCTGGAGCTGTCGGCAGAGTTGGATAGGATAGATTTTGTGATTGTAGGAATAGGGGTGAATGTGAATCATTCCGCTAACGACTTGCCTAAGCATTTAGCGCACACGGCTACCTCGATCAGAATCCAGTTGGGCAAGCCGGTTTCCAGATTAGCCCTTTCGAATCTGTTTTTAGAGAAGTTTGAAAAAATCTATCTGGATTTCAAGAAAAACGGGCTTTGCTCCCAAAAGGAAACCATACAAAACCTCTCCTCCCTTTTGGGGAAAAAGGTGACGGTAAAGTTTGGCAAGGAGAGAATCGAAGGGACGGCGCAAGAGATCGATGAGAGTGGTTCCTTGTTGATAAAGACCAAAAGGGGGCAGAGGGTGGTAACGGCTGGTGAGGTGACCGTGCTCTAGCTTGGCAACCTCAACCCAGCCCTCTCCTTGAGAAGGAGAGGGCAAAACCCAGGGAGACAGAAGCATGCTTTTGGCTATTGATATAGGAAATACGCACACGGTGATAGGTGTATACGACGAGGAAGAATTGACGGAGCATTATCGGGTGGATTCCAATCATACCTTGACCGCCGATGAGTGCGGAATCCTGGTGAAGCAGCTTTTCGCGAACCCAAACAGGATAAAGGATGTAATCATTTGCTCGGTGGTTCCTCCCTTGACACCCATTTATGAGGAGATGAGCCGGAACCTGTTGAGAGTAGATCCCGTGGTTGTGAACTCCGATCTTCCCCTGGGGATAAAGATACTCTACGACGATCCCAAGACCGTGGGAGCAGATAGAATCGCCAATGCAGTGGCTGCTTATGAAATTTGGGGGGGACCAATCATAGTGGTTGATTTCGGCACTGCCACCACCTTCGACGTGATATCAGAAAACGGGGAATACTTGGGAGGCGCGATAGCGCCCGGGATCGAGACCTCCTCGCTTAACCTCTTCCGGAAAGCCTCGCAGTTATTCAAAGTCAGCCTGGAAAAACCCAGAAAAGCGATCGGGAAGAATACCGAAGAGAGCTTGAGATCGGGGATTATCTTCGGCGCCATCGAACAGACAGACGGAATAGTCAAAAGAATCAAAGAAGAATTGAGCCAGAGCAGCCCCTCAGAACGAGAACCAAAGGTGATCGCCACAGGCGGATTGGCAACCTTGATAGCGAAGGAATCGAAGGTCATTCAAGAAGTGAATCCGACATTGACTTTGGAAGGGTTGAGAAGGATATACCTTAGGGTTAGAAAAGGAAAGCAATAATCAAAAATATAAAGAAAAGTGACGATATCGCGCATTTTTGAGCTTATTCTGCCTGGATAGGCCCGAAGTTCCTCAAGCTTGCCGAATTTCCGGACTTGCGTTGAGACTGCGAGAAGTTTATAATTGTTGATTCATTAGCACTCTCTTGAGGCGAGTGCTAACAGCTTGGAGGAATCTTCGTAGAATGTTTTCACGAGCTTAAGTAAGTCTAAACATCTTAAAAGGAGGATTTGCTATGAAGGTTAAGCCTTTGGCTGACAGGGTGTTAATAAAGGCGTCCGAGGCCGAGGAGGTTAAGAAAGGTGGAATAATCATCCCCGACACGGCTAAGGAGAAGCCTCAGCAAGGAGAAGTGATAGAGGTCGGTCCCGGCAGGATGACAGACGACGGTAAGCAGATTGCCATGGAAGTCAAGAAAGGTGACAAGGTTCTGTACGGCAAATATTCCGGGACCGAAGTCACCGTCGATGACGTGGAGTATCTGGTGGTACGAGAATCGGATATCCTTGCAATCGTAGGATAACCTCTTCCAGGGAGTGGTGAGGGGTCCGTGGACTGTTAACTGTGAACAGCAAACTATAGTTATTGGAGGTTGATCAATATGCCTAAAATAATTGAATTTGATACCGCTGGCCGAGAAAAATTGAAAAGAGGTGTGGACAAAATGGCCGACGCGGTTAAGGTCACCTTGGGGCCAAAAGGAAGGAACGTGATTTTGGACAGGAAGTTTGGTTCTCCAACGATAACCAAGGACGGGGTGACCGTAGCCAAGGAGATTGAACTGGAGGATCCCTTTGAGAACATGGGAGCGCAGATGGTTAAGGAGGTTGCTTCAAAAACCTCCGACGTTGCCGGGGACGGCACCACAACTGGCACGGTTCTGGCTCAAGCCATTTATCGGGAAGGACTGAAAAACGTGACGGCCGGCTCCAATCCCATGGCTTTGAAGAGAGGGATGGAAAAGGCAGTAGGCACTGTGGTGGAAGAACTCAAAAAACTTTCCAAACCAGTTCCCGGAAAGACGGAGATAGCTCAGGTTGGCACCATCTCCGCCAACAATGACAAATCCATTGGAGATCTGATCGCTGAAGCGATGGAGAAGGTTGGGAAGGACGGAGTCATTACCGTTGAGGAGGCCAAGACCACCGAGACCAATCTGGAGGTAGTTGAGGGTATGCAATTCGATCGCGGCTATCTTTCTCCCTACTTCGTCACCAACCCGGACAGCATGGAAGTAGTCCTAGAGGACCCTTTGATTTTGATTCACGACAAGAAAATCTCAGTAATGAAAGATCTTTTGCCCATCCTGGAGAAGATTGCGCAGATGGGGAAGCCTTTTCTTATCATAGCAGAGGAGGTGGAAGGCGAAGCATTGGCCACTCTGGTGGTGAACAAGCTGAGAGGGACTTTGAAAGCCTGTGCCGTGAAAGCTCCCGGATTCGGGGATAGAAGAAAGGCCATGCTGGATGATATCGCCGTCCTTACCAGCGGGAGAGTCATCTCTGAGGAGGTTGGCTTCAAGCTGGAGAATGCCCAAATCACCGATCTGGGCAAAGCCAAGAGAATCACCATTGATAAGGAGAACACCACCATAGTTGAAGGTGGAGGAAAAACCGAAGACATCAAGGGCAGGGTTGGTCAGATAAAGAGGCAGATCGACGAGACCACCTCCGATTACGACAAGGAAAAACTACAGGAGAGATTGGCCAAGCTGGCCGGTGGTGTGGCAGTCATCAACGTAGGTGCAGCAACCGAGACCGAGATGAAAGAGAAGAAAGCCAGAGTTGAGGATGCCTTACACGCCACCCGTGCTGCCGTTGAGGAAGGAATCGTTCCCGGCGGAGGAGTAGCTTTCTTGAGAGCCATCCCGGCACTGGATAAATTGAAACTGGATGGAGACGAAGCCGTGGGTGTCTCGATAGTAAAGAAGGCTCTGGAAGCTCCGATTCGCTTGATTGCCGAGAATGCTGGAGTAGAAGGATCGATCGTGGTCAATCGGGTCAAGGAGGAAAAGGGTGCTTTTGGTTTCAATGCCGAATCCGAGCAGTATGAGGATTTGGTGGTTTCCGGAGTGATAGACCCCACCAAGGTTACCAGAATCGCCTTGGAGAATGCAGCTTCCATCGCTTCACTTCTGGTTACTACCGAGGCTTTAGTCGCAGACAAACCGGAAGAGAAGAAAGCCGGACCACCCATGCCTCCGGGCGGCGGGTACGGTGATATGTATTAGTCTCCCATTACATAGAAACAGAAAAAGGCTTCCTGATTCTGGGGAAGCCTTTTTTGTTATCGTGCGGAAATTTTACGTCGCGTCGGCATTAGGAAATACCGATGCTGAAGGGCGACTCAGCTTCGGCAATTCCTATCACCCAAGCATCAGAGACTACTACGGCCCGAGGAAAATTGAAATGAAATTCGGTGATCTATTTCCAACGGGTGTTTTGGTGAATTGAATAGAAGGATAGATTTCTCTAAGGACGGCCTCTAATTGATCAGCTGCCTCATCTTCGTAGGTCTCTTCATAACGAATTTCATAAGAGTCTGGTGGAACCACGTAATCAAAGAATGAATCACTTTCTTTATATATCTGAATGATTCCTTTAAAGCCATTATGAAACATTCTATTTCTTATATCCTCTGCCAACTTCAAAAATCTTAGATTGCTTTCTCTAACATATATACCAATTTTATGTTTATTCAAGGCTCCAAAAGTTATAATATTCGTCTTGATGGATCGAGCCTCGGCTTTCAACTCAGTTGATAAATTCGGGTTACCTTCGGCAAGATCTGCTAACACTTTTCCTAATTCTGGCCTCATTATGTTAAGCAATTTGAGTGCGGCAGATTGCTTTCTAGAATCATCGCTGTTTATATCTTCATAAAACAACTCTAGATATTTTGTCTGGAGATTTGCCTCAAATTCGAGTTCTTTTCTATAGTCTTCTTTTCTTGACAATTCCAGTTGCGCATTTGATATTTTGATCGAAGCTTGATTAGCTACAAGGGCAAGAATGCCGAGAGCAATGGGAATTAGAAGTTTTTCAGCAAATCGAAAGAATTTCCTAGACCAAGATGAATTTGCGTTAAATATATTGTCTAATTTATCTATACGTTGCAATATTTCATTAAGCTTATCTTGCATTATTATACTCTGTGACTGAGAAGAGAGGTTATCCAAACGCCCAACCATGGATTGTCTTGTCCTGCATTAAACCCCGAACTCGGGGTTTCTTTCCGCATAAGAACCCCTTTGACGATGTCGGCCTCGCGCAGGGCGACGCGTGACGAGCAATGCCCACCTGCCATTATTCCTTTCACTTTTGTCTAGGTTATGGAATGTAATTGCTTGCCAAAAGTCAAGAAAAAAATGCCTCTGGCGTTAGTCTATTCTACGAGGGATGGTGCCTCGCGGTCATAGAATAGTCCTTAACATTTCACAAATTACGACTTGACTCGAGGCGATTTTTCGCTAGTTTTACGTCGGATGGTGAACTAAGAAGGTCAATCATGCTGAAAGCAATTTTTCTCTATCTTTCCAGACAAAAACTTATCCAGAATTTTATGGTGAATTTCTGGGTCACCCGCAGAGTGGTAAATCGCTTTGTATCTGGCGAGGAGCTGGAAGATGGCCTGAATGCAGTAAGAAAGGTGAACTCCGAAGGCGCGATTGCCACCTTAGACCACCTGGGTGAGGAGGTGTCGGAACCAGGCGAGGCGGAAGCTGCCACGGAAGTCTACCTTAATGCCCTGGATCATATTAAAGATAATAGTGTCGATACCAATGTCTCGGTCAAGCCCACTCAGGTTGGCCTGAAAATAGATAAAGGGCTTTGCGAGGAGAATTTTGCCAAAATCATCGAAAGGGCAAACAAGTATGATAACTTCGTCAGGATGGATATGGAAGGTTCAGACTGCACCCAGGATACGCTCGAGGTTTTCGAGAGGTTAAGGAAAAAATACGATAATGTGGGCATCGTGATCCAGAGTTATCTTTATCGAAGTGAAAAAGATGTTGACGAAGTTTTGAAATTAGGGGGCAGAATCAGGCTTTGCAAGGGCGCCTACAAAGAACCAAAGGAGATCGCCTTTCCCAAGATAGAGCAGGTGGATGAGAGCTTCATGAAGTTGACACAGAAGATGCTTTTAAGTAGCATCTATCACGGAATCGCCACTCACGACGAAAAGCTAATCGAAAAGACAAAAAAGTTCGCCCAGAAAAACAGCATCCCCAAAGAAAGCTTCGAGTTTCAACTACTATACGGGATTCGCACGGAGCTTCGGCATAAGCTGGTCAAGGAAGGTTACAACGTGCGGGTCTATATTCCCTTTGGACGGGAATGGTATCCCTATTTCATGCGGCGTTTAGCGGAAAGACCTGCCAATTTATTCTTTTTCCTCAAGAACTTCTTCCGGGCGTAACAGATTTTATTGAAATCCAGTCACATGCCCGCGTGGAGGAATCTAGTGTTGCTCTTCTGTTAGGATAGGGATTGCACCCCTATCCTTCTTTTTCGCGAAGGAGTGCAACTCCTGCCCAAACACCGATCTCGGTCACGAAGCCTGATTACCCCAAGCCAACGATCGCACAGCAACGCTCCAGACTACCCGGCCACCCGGCCTGTCCCTCCTGAGTTGCGTCTCAGAGGGCAGAGGGTGGAGCTATTGTGTTTTGGCCTCCCTGGTGCGTCGAATGGTCGCGATCGTCAAACCCAGCAAAATCAGCACAGTCCCCAGCCAAAAGAGATTAATCAAGGGCTTTTTGTTTACACTCAAGAGCAGAATATCCTCCGGGGTCCTCTCCTTTTCCGGAACCAATCTGAGGGTTACACTTCCTCGATCGGCATCTATTTTCTCCAAGACCAGATGATCCTCTCCCCCCGGGAGATCCACCATACTCCTGGTCTGGTTTTCCTCTATCCCTCCCATCGCCATAGAAGGCGTCAGAGTCGTTTTCTCCCCCTTGCGCTCAACTTCCAGGGTAGCCCCCACGCTCACTTGACCTGCTTGGTCATGGGAGCCTAAGTCGAAATCCACGAATTTTATGCTGTATCCCATTTTCTCCACGGTTTCCCCCTTTCGAATTTGAAAGGGGTTCTCCTCCGTGCCTTCACCCTGAGAAAGGCGAAGAGGGGCTAAGTAAAGATCATAAAGAAGATTGATCTCGATGTGCGGGGTTCTCAGCATCCCCTGATTATACTCGCTGAAATAGTACTTGGGGCGCGCCACAAAGCGTTTCTGTCCCTTTTGAACCTCGATTCTCAAGACGTCATTCTCACCTGAAGAGCTGCTCTCCATTCCCAGATAAGTGAACCGGTAACCGAAAGCTTCTTCAGTTCCATTCCGGGGAAGGTTAATCATAGTTGATGTGCTGTACCCCGAGGAGGCAACGATTCCCACCAGCAGAAGCCCCGCTCCCAGATGAGTCCAGAATCCTCCTATGAATTTCAATCCTCCCTTGCTTCGTTTGACCAACGCGAATAGATTGCCCACGAAAGCCAAGAGAGCCGCAAAAATACAGAGCAAATAGACCGGAGAGCGGACGTTGAACACAAATGCCAAAACGGTCAGAATAACGGTTACAATCAAAGGAACTCGGATGCTCTTGGTAAATTCGCCTAAGCTCGACCCTCTCCAGCTCAAAAATGGCACCGTCCCTACCAGCAGGAGCACCAGAATAGCCAAAGGAATTTGAGTGCGGACATAATAAGGGATGCTTACATTGGAAGCAGGACCGAAGATGCTGGTGATCAAAGGCGATGATGTGCCCAACAAAATCAAAAACGCTGAAAAAGATAAAAATATCATGCCAACAGACATAGAGAATTCACTGGATAAGACGTTTTTGGTGGTTTCTATGCTGGGGATACGGGAAAATCTGAAGATGAAGAGCCCCAGGGAGAACAAAGTGAATATGATAATAAACCACATTAGATATGCACTTATGCCCAGATCTGCGTATGAGTGAACCGAGAATTCACCCAAGACCCCGCTTCGAACCAGAAAGGTGCCATAAAGGATTAACAGAAATGGCAGGATAGCCAAAAGGAAATTGGTTTTTCTCATACATCCTCTGGTCTTTTCCATGAGGAGGCCGTGCATCAGCGCAATGCACAGAAGCCAAGGGATCAGAGGTGCGTTTTCCACCGGGTCCCATCCCCAATATCCCCCCCATCCCAGAACCTTATAAGCCCAATACGAACCGAGAAAAATCCCAGCTCCCAGGGAAAGACAGGAGAAACCCACCCAGGGGAGGACAACTCTGGTCCAGCCTTCGTATCTGTTTCTGACCAGGACTGACAAGGCATAAGCAAAAGGAACTGCTACGGCGCAATACCCGATGAAAACCACTGGAGGATGGATCACCATCCAGAAGTCCTTTAACATAGGGTTCAATCCCCTTCCCTCCGGGGGCACGTCCGGCAATAGCGAAAAGGGGCTTTTCTTCAAGAGCAAAACCAAGAGCAGTATCTGGACTAGGAGGTAAAAGAACATAACATATCCTTCATAGACTCCAGATTCTTCCGGGTGAAGCGCGGACTTCCTTTTCCGAGACATAACGAAAATTCCAAGCAAACTCCCAAAGAAAAGCCACAGAAGAAAACTTCCTTCCTGACCCGCCCAGAAGGCGGAAATGAGATAATGAAAGGGTTCTGTTAGGGAGCTATGATTGTAAACATATTCCACCTGAAAACGGTGGGCAAGAAATAGATAAATCAAGCTTGCAGAAGCCAGAAGGGTAAAGAGCAAAAAAGCGTAGTATGTCTTTCGTCCAATGTTCAACAGCTTTTCATCTCCTTTGGCACCCCTCAGAAAGAAAACCGCAGAGGTCAAAGCAAAGACTAAGGCCAAGGTCAAGGATAAATTCCCCAAAAGCATTAGGTTTTACCTCCTCTTTGTGAATGATCCTGCACGTCTTAATTCTCTGAGATTGAGCCCGCTCAGAGTACTCTGCAAAAGTCGCACGTGATGCCACCGATGACAAATCTATGCAAACGGATCTGAAAACGCAAAGGTTATCTTCAGAGCACCGCCGGGAAATCGCACAGAGAGTGTCGCGTCAATTTGCGCCATGTACAAGTCAGAGCAAACCGAAAAAGCCATTTTCCTTTCGGTTTGGAGGTTTTGGTTTTTTTCGCCAAACTTCTCGTTGCTTGGAGGAACCTTCTTTGCGGGGCCCTTGGGTAGGAAAAGCGTGCCCAATTGGATGATTGTAGAACTTTTCTCACAATCGAATCCTCAGATTCTGCCTTTTTCGAATGTATTGGAAAAGTGGTTGCTCGGATTCAGATATAGGAGACAATGTTCCAACTGGACAAGTCCGGATCAAATCGCGACAGAACAGGAGAGAAGCCCACAGCAGACTTAACTTATAATAGTTGTGGCGGGGTTTTATCCCCGCCACACTAAAGTCCCGAGGCCAAGGGAGGCCTCGGAACAGCCAACGATATATTTTAGGAATTTGATTTCGCTAAATTATACCTTCTGGACATTTGTTGCCTGAGGTCCTTTTTGTCCCTGTCCTTCATCGAAGCTAACTTGGTCACCTTCTCGAAGAGTTTTGAATCCTTCACCCTGTATTTCAGAGAAGTGCACAAACAGGTC
>CAZPOP010000027.1:0-33082 GCA_964588305.1 uncultured Ignavibacteria bacterium | reverse complement strand
ACACTCTAAACCAACTGAGCTAACCGCCCAAAAAAAACAGTTTGTCAGTTTGAAGTTTGCGGAATCTTATCAGGCTAGCAAACTTCAAACTCACAAACCCTATAACTACTTTTTCACCTCAGGGGCTCCACCGGAGAGAGCTGCTGGCTTGATCTCTTTTTTGGCTGGCTCTTTGGGCCTTTCCTTTTCTCCGTTGATTATAATAGCGATGGGAATGATCACACAGTAACCCAAGACCAGGAGGATGGGAGCCAAGGTGATCGAACCGTACCCCAGGGTGATGTAGCCTATGACTATGACCAATATCCCAATGGCAAACAGAATGTAATTCTTCTTCCTGAAGGGCAGAACCGACTTCTCTTTATATCTTTCTATTTTGGGCTTCGGCTTTGCCTTGGGTTTGCCTTTGTATCTGTCTTTTTTTGCCATTTTTCTCGACCTTTCGCTTTGTCCAATTTAATACGAATTTTTCCAAAGTCAAGGCAAAACTTGTGCCTCCCCTTTCCTCCAAATCTTATCGGATACTTCCGCCTGACCTAAAACAAAAAAGAGAATCATAAAGTCGATGGCGTCAAAGTAGTAGCATTGGAATAAGGCGGCCACCAAGTAGGCGGAGGCGACAACTAATCCTGCTTTTAGCATAGACTTAGCGTATTGATCTCGTGCCCGGTCAAATTTCTTTTTCAGGTTTCTCCAGATTGTTACCCAGAGGTATACAAAAGGGAGAAGTCCGATGATTCCGGCGTTAACCGCGACGTTCAAAAGATCATTATGGGCGTGTCTGAAAATCTGGGAAGGGACTTTAAGATAAAGCTCATAAAAGTAGCTGAAACTTCCGAAGCCAATTCCGGCAATGGGGTGATCGATAAAGATCCTAAATGAGGTGGACCAGATCACCGTCCGGATATCCATGGAGGCAATGTCCTTAGCTTGGGTAAGGGGATGTGCTCTGGCAAACAGATCCGGGTCTATGAAGAACATCAGAATAAAATATACCAGAACCATAGGTATTCCTTGCTTTCTGTCTTTATTCGAGCTGAAAAAGAAGAAGATCCCAAAACCGAAAATCTGGGCCATCTGGGTGCTTCTGGTCCCGCTGAAGAGATTCCCGGTCACGCAGAGAAAGGCACAAAGAATGTAGAATATTCGCTTGGCCCTGTCTTCCTCCAAGAAAGCCAGTGAGAAGCTTAAAAGGCTCACCAACATGGCATAGAAACCATAGGTTAAGGGAATGCTGAAGTTGCCCAGAGCCCTGAACTTGCCGGTGCCGGAGATTTCACCCAGGATTCTTCCATGCCAGTAGTCGTAACCGGTATAGTGCTGCCATATGGCGTAGATGGCAACCAAAGCCGAGATGCCAATTATGATGTTGATAAGTTTCCTGGCAAATCTCTTATCGTCTACGTTGTTGACCAGAAGAAAAAAGAGGAGATAAAGCCATTCATCCCTTATGGAGATGATGCTTTGAAGTCTGTCTTGGGTGAAAAAAGCAGCTATCAGGATGGCAAACAGATAAATCAAAACCGGTCTATCCAGATAGGACTTAACCCAGAAGAATTTCTTGTTCAAGACAAACTTCAATCCCCAACCTAGTAACGCAAGCGAAAAACCGGTTTGCGCTCCAGCAATGGAGAAAGGGGAAAAAACGGCAAAGACGATCAGACCGAATTTTATCAGATGATCTGGGTGAAATTTATGTGAATCGTGAAGAAGGGTAGAAAGGTTCAAGATTCTGCATTCCTTTCACATATTCATGGTTTTGGATCTTCTGGTGGCTTACAGCGCTATTCCCCGAGGCGAAACGAACGGCGAGAGAAGAACACCTGCAACAGGGATTTCAAAAGACGCAAAAGTAAGCTTTTGCACTCCGAACGTAGAGTCCTATTCACTTTGTGAGACCTCTTAACCGATCTTCCCACTCTCGATCCTTGATGCAGTAGCCAATAATCTTGTCGATTCCTTCTTTTAACGAGATCTCTACCGCTTTATATGTTTCGGTTAGCTTCTTAGATATGTAGTCGGGCAAATAATCCCTGGTAACAATATCAATGAACAATGTCCTTTTTACAGTTCTAGATTCATAGTGACGCCTATAAAGTATATAATCCTTTTTGGTTAGCGAATCACTATTTACATCATATGAATAAAGAGGGCCAGAAATGATAACGATAGGTTGAAAAAGGTATAGGAAGTACGTCGGATCGTCGGGGCGAAAAGGGCGAGTCGAGTTTCGAAGATCGGAGATTTCGGAGTCTACGCATTTCAGAAGAGGTACAAATACGGTTTCATAGAGGTCATTATGAGTTGCCTTGGCTTTATCGATATCTATTTCGCAGAATTGAGTTGAGACAAAATCATGTTTTGCTTGGTGATGAATCTCGGAGAGTTTTAGAATTTTCTTGATCTTACGAGCAGGCCTTAGAAATGGAAACAATTCCTTTGTGGCAACTACGGGGATAAACACCTCAACATTTTCTGCCTCTCGGTGCAAGGGTTTTCGTTCAAAGAACACCAAGGGATTTCTTGTCTTCTTCACTTCACCGTAAGCAAGGAAATAGAACCCGGTTTTGCCGAACGTAAAGTCGGTGAACCTAGTCGCTATGAAGTCAATTTCGCGTGACTTGTGCTCATCTTGGTCTTCAAAGGCATAGTTCGGACCCCCGAAGAAAGCATGTTTCTCAAATTCCACAATTACTTTCTGTTCATCCAGGTAGCCAGATTTTGAGATGGCTTGTTTTATCTTGTCCTCAGAAATGGATGACTTTCTTGCCATATAATCCTCCCTTCTGCTTCCCCTTGGCATTCTTCACGGACGGGAAACAAACGACGGGCGAAGCCTGCTAGCCGAAGAACAGTCACCTTCACCAGGGGCTTTGAGTTTCAATTCCCATACGTTTTATTCACAAAATCTCCCCGGAAGGGGAATTCTCTGACGTGAAAATACTCGCCAAGAACGGATTAAATATATGAAAAGGGGAAAAGACAATCAAGGAGGAAAAAAGGCTGGCTCAAGCGAGTCTATTACATGGTAGAAGGAGCGGGAGTTCAACCCTTCAGGGCGTGCCCCAACAAGTGGGATCTGGGTACACGAGGGGTTCGTCCGACTTCCCCTGAATCCTAGATTCATCCAGTGAACCGTATAGCTCGCAGCGTCAGCCTATTGGCATCCCCACTCGGGCGAAGGACCATAAGCGAACAGGTGGTTTACTATAAAGACGATATCAGCAGCATCTATTATGCAATCTCCATTGGGATCCCCCAGTGCCAGCGGATCTGGCGCAGGGCCGTCAATGAAGAGATAGTTGATGACGAAAATCAAGTCGGCGACGTCGACGACGCCATCCTCGTTCACGTCGCCGGTGGGATTCTGCATATATCTGGAAATCCTCAGGGTGGGGTCTCCCAACAAGGTCATGCCGTAAAACCACGGTCTGGACTCGCCCCCTGCGCAGGTCTCGATATCATTGATACACCAGTCACGAAATGCTTCCCCGAATGTTGCGCCTTCGCCCAACGGGTCATAATAGTCATAAAAGCATAACATGCTTCCGGTCTTGGTGGAACCCACCGACACGAGCCCGTAAGTGCTTTGAAAAATATACCAATCTCCCATGTCGTCGTCTTCGACGTATCTGCTATTGGAGCAGGCAAAGAGATTATAAAAATGCACTTCAACGTCGATGGTCTCTATCTCATGATTGTGAAACAGAGAATAATCGTAGGGTTCCGTTCCCCAGTAAAGGTAATGTGCCCAGGGCGAGGAGTGTGAGCAGATAAGCAGGTTTTCATATCGATTGTCGGTGGATTCCCGTACCCTCTCCATGTAATCCTCACGAGTGGTCTCATAAGGGTCGGTCACTGCATCCGTGACCGGATAGGCTAAAGCCACCTCATCTTCCCAGCTATACATACACCAATCATTATCGATATAAGCCAAAGCCTCATCATCTAACCTGAGTTCTCCGGTACGGTAACGGTGATTCTTATCGAAATAGTTGTTAATCATTGCCACTTCAGTGGCGCCATGTTGGGTTAAATTCAGGGCGAACAATCTTCCCAACCAGATGTCGGCTTCCATATCGCCTGCGCCATCGGTGTGTTCCTCATATAAACCATTGCTGTCTGAATCTGTCCATCCCCCATCCAAATCCATACAGTAGAGGTCGATGGGGAACTGCTCCACATCCCATACGTCCATCTCGTACCAGGCAACCGCTAAGTCGCCGATTAGTATAGCTCCGGCGATCTGCCGGGTGTTCCACTCCGAGATAAGTAGATTTTTGAGTGCAGCCTCTTCCCCGTCATTCGTGGCCGTGTAGACATTGAGGTCGTACCCCTCCATTTCCAGATCAGTAACGAATCTTGAAAAAGCAGTCTTAATCAGAATATTCAAGCCGCTGTTTATAACGATACAAATGGGGGTTTCTCCTCTGGGGTGGATCCCTTGAGAACTGGAATAAACCAGCTCGGCTTCGAACTCTTTGGCAAAGTCACGACTTCCCAGGTATTGCTGGAAAGTGATCGGCTTCCTGACAGGGTCCATCCAGCGGAGACGGGTCACCTGCGTATAGTCGAACTCCCTCTGTCCGAGGAGATTGCCGCCGATTGACAGAATGAACATCACTGACAGAATAAGAGTTAGGGTCTTTTTCATGCTCAATCCTCCCGTGAAATTTGTTTCTTTCCTTTTTGTCCGTTCATACGGAAACCCTTCTAGGCAATTCATCGGCCTGATTCGCTGCTCCGTTCAACCTATGCGCATCCTGGCCGAGGTATCGATCCTCCTACAAAAAGGTAGTTCGTCAGATAGATCACATCTGCAACGTCCACCACACAATCTCCGTTGGCATCACCTGCGGAAAGAGGTACCGGCGGTGATCCACCTGTGAAAAGATAGTTAATCAGAATGATCACATCGCTTATGTCCACTTGACCGTCCCCGTTAGCGTCTCCGTAATTCTCTAGATCGAAGCTCCAAACCTCAGTTGACCATCGGCTTTCTCCCCACCTGTCCTGTGCCCTCACCTTCCACCAGTAAACCAGACTATCTTTCTCTAAAGAGACGTCGCTTCGGCTCAAAGCAAGGCTGTCAATGACCAAGGTCGACTCCGGGATGAATTGATCCGAGGTGCTGACATACAAAGTATAAGTTACCCAATCGGAAGCATTGGGGTCGGAGGCATCTTCCCAGTCCAGAGATACCGGTCTTATCACCGTATCTTTATCCTCCGGTAAAAGCAATGAGAAAGGATCAGGAGGCTGGTTTGGCTCGGGCTCACCCCAGAAAAACGCTCCATAGATTCGAGGGGAATTATAAGGATCGCCTTGGTATTTGGAGTAAAGCATAAGAGACTGCTCTGGAGGCCCGAAGGAAACGGAGGGGGATGAATAGGGGGAGATATCCGAGAGAGGAATCCCATCCAACTCCAGCACTTCACCATCCCGGGTAATTCGACTTACGCGGAGATCAGCTGACTCGATCTCTGATTTCTTCCAAACCACCACGTAGTTTGTGCCGTCGAAGCTGACCGAAGGAAGCTCTTCCGGATCCTGCGTGTTGGCAATGAACAGGCCATAAGGATCTAGCACGGTTCCCTCCGAGGTAACCCTGGTCCCGTTGATATCCGTATTGGGCCAGTGAGTTCCGTAATCCTCCCACACCACCAGAAAGTCGGTCCCATCAGAAGCCACTTGCGGTTTCACTTGCATCCCGCTTGCCGCGCCTATCCAGAGAGGTGAGCTTACGGTTCCGCTGGTATCCACGAAAGCTCCGCGTATATCGTAATTATCCACATGTACCCACACGGCCAAATGCTTTCCCCCTCCAAAGGCCACTGCCGGATCGCTTCCATTCCAGGCAGAAGATACGGAAAATGGTCGAGTGTCGAGGAGTTCGCCCTGGGATGAGAGTCTTACACCTTGTATATCATAAGTTTCGGCCTCATACTTGGAATCCTCGCTCCATATCACCAAGAAGTTTTCGCCATCCGAAGCTACGGCCGGAGATCTCTGGTGGGTGGCAGAGTCGACCCATATTGGGAAGCTCGAAACGTCCAGCACCTCGCCGCTCGAATCGATCCGCGTTCCGTAGATGTCGAAATCCAAGTTACGGAAATCCTCCCAGACGGCAAGAAAACTCTGCCCAGCCCAGGTTATCGCGGGGCGCCTTTGATCCTCTGAAGCCAGACACACGGGGATGGTGGCGGAATCCAGGATATTGCCGAAACGATCTATTCTTTTCCCGTGCAAATCACTGTTCTCCTCCCAGATTGCCAGATACGAAGCGCAGCTCCAGGACGATCTGGCGGCAAGCTGGGCATCACATCCGGTCGAAACGACCACGGTTGAGTCCACCCTCGTTCCTGAGGTGTCAATGAAGGCGCCCAGTATGTCCCAGTTTCCGTCAAAATCCCCTGCCTGCCAGACAGCAAAAAAGTTTTCTCCGTCCCAGGTCAGGTGGGGGGCCTTTTCGTGATCGGAAAGAGCGGCAATTTCTTTTCCGTCCGGGTCCAAAACCATTCCCGACGGACTTATTCTCGAACCATATACATCAAATCCGGTGCTGTCAAAATCTCCCTCATACTCCCATAGCGCCAGAAAATAGCCATTCCCGTATGAGACCTTCGACTCGCTCTGATCTCCTGCTGCCCCGCACACAGAGAACCCGTTGGTGTCCAGCACTTCTCCGTCGGCAGTGATGCGAGCGGCGAAAATGTCACCGTAGCTGCTGTCACATCGGTAGCTGTTAAAACTTACCAGGAACTCGTCGCCATCCGAGGCGCAGGATGGAGAATTCTGTCCTCGCAAATCGGTGGCTATATCAAGACCTCCCGAATCCAGAAGTGTCCCTTCGGTGGTTATCCGCGCACCGCGGATAAAAGCCGGATTCGGTCACCCCTGATCGTGCTCCCAGGTCACAAAATAAATGGAACCGTTATAGGCGATAGCTGGGTTTAGTTCATATTGATAGGTTGCACATATCAAAATTCCTCCGGGATCCAGCACATCCCCGTCAGGCGTGATCCTGGTTCCATATACATCATAGAATGTCTCCGGCTTATCCTGTGTCCACACCACGAAGAAATTGGCTCCATCCGACGCCACAGCCGGATAGGCAGCCCATTCCGAACCACCTGCGATAGGGAATCCATCCGGATCCAACACATTGCCTTCCGGATCCACCCGAGCGCCGTCAACAGCCCAGTTTCCGTTTCTCCAGTCCTGCCACACCACCAGATAATTCTCTCCTCCCCAGGTCACATTAACATTGGATTGAACGCTTTGGGAGGTGCAGATGGGGATTCCTATCGGATCAAGTATCTCCCCCTGCAGGGAAACTCTTGCGCCAAAAATATCCTTTTGGGTATTCCTCTCATCTTCCCATACCACCAGAAAATCGGTCCCGTCAAAGGCGACCGAAGCTGCGGTTTTGGGGCCGGGGGCAGGGCCGGAAAAGCAATCAGACGAAAGCCAAAAATCCGGCCAGGAGGAGAATGCTTCACCTGTCGGACAAAAGACAATAATTGTGAGCAGAATCGCCAGCCTGGTAAGCCATCCAGAATACAGCATCTTACGATCCACATGAGGCTTCACACTCAATTTCGAAGACCGGGTTTTGGTCGACATAATATCTCTGACAAGGAATAACGAATTGGCACCAATAGGGTTTTGGATTATTCATGCATTAAGCAAGCATTTCAGTTAGACATGACAATCAGCCAAATTCAAAGGGTATGTCACCATCGGGTGCACACTTAGGCAGAACACCCTCGACAGCCCCACGATGCCTACTATTTCTAATATAACACCAGATCCGTTTTGGTCAACAGTAATCTACGTCCTAAGGGCGACTGGGGAACCCATATGTCAAAAGAGACCGAGCTAACCTCCATATTTCCAACGAATTAAAGAAGCCCCACTGAAATTTGACGAGTTCCGGAGACCTGAAGGATAATTTTCTTGCGAGAAACTCGATTTGGTGAAGGGAACCGGTCTGCAAATCCCGCGCGGACAAATGTCCTTGACGATAATCTTGTCTCCGGATGAACTTCTTCACCAATGGGAAAGATAGCGGGCGCAGCACATTGCCCTCGGGGAAGGCGAGATACACGTAGTTGCCCAATTCATTGGGCTCTTTAGCTCGATGAATCGAGCAGCCGCAGTTTTGAGAGACCACCTTGATTCAATCTGTCACCACAACCTGATTCTCCCTCTGCTGTTGTGCCCTCTCCCCAGAGGGGAGAGGGTTACAGATTCAATCTGTCACCACAGCAATGGTCGTTCCAAGGATTCTCTCTGCACCAGCTTGTTTTAGCATCCGGGCGCATTCGGAAAGAGTCGCACCGGTGGTAATCACGTCATCCACCAGGATTATGCTCTTGGCATTTATCATTTCAGGCGCGGTCACCACGAACGCTCCTCTTACGTTCTCCTCCCTTTGCTGAGGAGACAGGTTGGTCTGGTCTTTCGTATTCTTCTTTCTTTTCAGCACGTCTTTCAAAACAGAAACACCGGTTATCTTTGAGATTTCTTCTGCTACAACCTCGCTCTGGTTGAATCCCCTCTCCCGGTATCTTGATTTGTGCAGGGGCACCGGAATCAAGAAATCCGACTCCAAGAAATCGGAATTACCATTTATGGTTTCTCCCAATCGCTGGCCTAATCTCCTTCCCAGAGGAATCTTTTTCGCGTATTTGAACCGATGAATAAGCTCTTTATAGTAATCATCGAATCTGCCCAATGATCTGACCATAAAGATCCTGCGATCCCCTATGGTTCCGTTGACCGACTGACAGAAACAGCATTCTGTGGTCCCCGGTTCATAGAATGATCTGCAATAGGGGCAGAAAGGATCAGGAAGTGTCACCAGGCTATTCCAGCAAGCGTCACAAACATCCTTTTCCTCTCTGTTCAAGTGCTTCTTGCAGATTGCGCAATGCTGGGGATAGACGAAATCCAGAAAGTCATCCTTCAGTTCCAAAAAGGAATTCAGGAGTTTGGGCAAGGGCATGTTTGAGGAGAACGGTTTAGGTTCGAAAGGCTTTTCGCTTGCGACTTAATTGCCTGAGACCCTTTTGGCCTTCAGCCTCAAATTATTCCACATGAAGACGGAAATAACGAAAATCAAGACGGTCAAAGCCTGATTCATGGAGAAGCCCACCCCGCCGACTCGGGCAAAGACCATACTCTCTTCATAATATCTGAAGAAATCTATGGTGAATCTCCCCACCGAGTAGAGCATCAGCATCAACCAGAAGGTGAAACCGTCAAAGCTTTTGAACCTTTCGACGAACAGAAGCATCGCAAAGATGGCAAAACCCATGGCCGATGCGGCCAATTGAATGGGGAATACGCAGACGTCCGGGTAAAAGTACCCCGCGGGCGAGTCGAGAGGAAAAATCACGCCCAAGGAACTCTGGGTTGGCAAACCGAAGCAGCAACCATTAAGAAAGCATCCGATGCGAGCCACGCCCAAGCCCAGCATGACCGAGGGGGCCAAAATATCGGCGATTTTCTGCACATTCAGTCTTTTCAGACGAAGATAAAACATGCTGCAGATGATCGCCAGTACGAACCCACCGAACATGGATAAGCCGCCGATGCCGATCTCTCCCGAACTCTGAATGGGATTGATCATATCCCAGCGGTGCCCTTCAAATTCTTCCAAATGGCGAATCACGTAGAAGAACCTAGACCCCACAATGGCCGTCACCAAAATGATCAAGGATAAATCCGGAATCCAATCCATGTTCATTCCCCGTTTTCGAGCCCTTTTCCCTGCAAACCAGATTCCCAGGACAAAAGCTAAAGCTAAAAGAAAACCGTACGTTCTCACCGCTAACGGGCCTATATGGAATAAAGTGGGGTGCATACTTGTTTCCCTCGACTGTTGAGTGTCAGCTTCTTATTATGGTTATACCATCCATTCTGGTATTCTATTTGCGGATGCCCTGGCCCATGGTACTTCGGCTCTTCGACCCTCTAGTACTCATACCAACGATGGTGTATTGCCAACAGAAGCCCTACCATAGTCCAGCTTAAGACCATGGAGGAGCCTCCGTAGCTTACGAAAGGCATAGGTAGACCGGTGACCGGCAGAAAGCCGACAGTCATGCCGATATTCACCAGCATCTGAAAGGCTAGTATGCTGGTGATGCCCAAAGCCACATTGCTTGAAAATGCGTTTCTGGTTCTCTGAGCTATGAGGATCCCTTTAATTATGAGGAAGCTGAATAATCCCAACAGAACCAGCGCGCCTGCGATCCCGAATTCTTCGCCCAATACTGAAAACACGAAATCGGTGTGTTGATGAGGAAGAAAAGCCAACTTGGTCTGGGTTCCCTGCAGATAACCTTTTCCCAGAAGAGCACCGGATCCGATGGCGATCTTGGACTGGATGATTTGATACCCTGCCCCCTGAGGATCCTTTCCCGGGTCAAGGAATACTATGATTCTGTCCTTCTGATAGTCATGCAGCCGGTTCCAGACGAGAGGCGTGATCATGCCAAACGCCAGGTTACACAAAAGGAAACCGACCGAAAAGAAAAAGCTCAACCTCAAATGATATAATAGAAATGTCAGAGCCAGGAAGAACAGCGCCCACGCTGCCCAATGAAAGGCGCAGACCAGACTCAAGAATGGGGAAACGATCAAGAAGAGATAGAATACCGGAACCCCTGCCCAAAAAAGCATGGAAACCAAAATGGCCAAAAAGACGAGGGAGGTTCCTAAATCCGGCTGCTTCAAAATCAGAAGGGCAGGCAGCAAAGCAATACCGGTCACCGTCGCAAGCCACTTGAAACTGTATATGGAGCGCTTGGAATAGGCCAAATATCTGGAGAGAGCAAAGATGGTGGCGATCTTGGCAAACTCGGAAGGTTGAAAGTTCAGCCCTCCCAGAGAGAACCAGCGCGCCGCCCCCATTTTGGAAGAACCAACCACCAGGATAAGCAGAACCGCGCCCACCGCGACGAAATATAATACGTAGGAAAAAATCTCATAAAATCTCAAGGAAAGAAAGAAAACCACGGCGCAGGCACAAAGACCCAAAAACAGCCAAACCATCTGTTTGAGATATATCCCTCTTTCCATCAGGTTAGCGGAAGAGTGCTTGGCGCTGTAGATTAAGAGAATCCCCATAAGCGACAAAACCAAAGCCACCATCACCAATCCCCAGTCCAGATCCTCAGAGCGAGATTTTAGCGTCATTCGGAAAAAGCAGGTTTTAAAAGACTACGGTCACCTTCAACAGAGTTTGACCCGACCGTCGCTTGAGCGTCGGCATCTCAATGCAATAGAACCATGACAAATTAAACCGATATTCTGGATTTCTGGCCACCAATCTCATGAGGAGGGTTCCCTTCGGGCAATTGCTTTGGCATCACTTTTGAAAAAACAAGAAAAGATCACCTTAAGAGTGCTTCTTTACCGTTAGCCAACAGCCCTCCTTCAAGATACTTCTCTATGATTCTTTTGGCCACGGGAGCGGCGAAGGTTCCACCGTGACCTATATTTTCAATCAGCACTGCTACTACGATCCTTGGATTTTCGGCCGGCGCATAACCCACAAACCAGGCATGGTCTTCACCGTGAGGATTTTGAGCTGTTCCGGTTTTTCCCGCCACGGTAACATTGCGAATTTGGGCCAACGTTCCGGTGCCATCTTGATGGTTGACCGCTCCAACCATGGCCTTTTTCAACACCCTCAGGGTGGAGGGGGAAAAAGGAAGACGCCTTAATACCTCGCTCTGAGTGATGCTTGCCCGTCCGTCCGGACTGGTTATCTCTTTCACGATATGGGGCCGATAGACAGTCCCGTCGGTTACCAAACCACAATAGAAGCTTGCCAGCTGCAGGGGCGTGGCCAAAATCTCCCCTTGCCCGATGGACAGGTTGATCACCAGATTTTTAACCCACTCTGCTTTCCCATACCTTTTGTGGTAATACTCCAGAGAGGGGACAAGCCCTTTTACCTCATCCGGCAAATCCACTCCCACCTTTTCCCCAAATCCACATAACTTGGCGTACTGACTCCATCTCTCCAATCCCACCTTCAATCCCAATTGGTAAAAATAGACGTCACAAGACTGGATGATGGCGCCTACCAGATTGAGTCTCCCATGCCCTTCTGGTCTCCAACACCCGAAGGCGCGTCTTCCGAATCGATAAGAGCCAGAGCACGGAGAAAGATAAGTGTTCTCCTGAGCGATTTTCGATTCCAGGGCGATCGCAGCGGTCAAAAGCTTCAGGGTGGAACCGGGAGCATAAGCAGCCTGCACGGTTCTGGAAAGGAGGGGATGAAGTGGATTCTTGAGGATTTCGTTCCATTCTTCAGGACTCAGGGTTCCAGCCAAAAGATTGGCGTCGAATCCGGGTTTGCTCACCAAGGCCAGTATCTCTCCGTTTCGCGGATCAATGGCGACCACGGCCCCACTTTCGAAGGCGGCCAAAGCCGATTCTGCCTCCACCTGCAGGTTCAAATCTACGGTCAGTTCTATATCTGCCCCCTTGACTGGCAAATCTGGTTCTCTATCCTCTAAAGGGCCTATGATTTTTCCAGCGGCGGTTATCTCCAGAAAGGTAACCCCCTCTCTTCCCCTCAATAGATCATCGTATTGCTTCTCCACACCCTCTCTGCCAATGTATCCTCCCAATCGATAACCTCTCTTTTCGGCTGGGCTTAGCTTAAGAGAGGAGGACTCACCCGAATCTGACTCCCCAACAGACGAGGCGGAATCTTTGGACAGCTCCTCCTTGGACAATTCCTTGACATAACCCAGTAAATGTCCGGCCCAGCCACAGTCTGGGTACCTGCGGGTCTGCTCTACCTGATATATTACGCCAGGCAGACTTTGGTTCTGTTCCTCAATAATACAGATGGTTTTGAAATCTGCATGTTTCTTCAGCTTGACCGGCTCAAATCGTTTTGACCAGTTGGCCCTAAGCTTCTCTTTTAGCATAGAAAGATCCACCTCCAAAATCGGGGCAAGCCTTTCGGCCAAAATGTTCAGTTCCTTAACTTCATAGGGAATGAGAAAAACCGTGTAGGAGGGACGATTGAAGGTGATGACTTCGCCATTTCGATCTGTTATTATTCCCCGAGGTGCGGGCAAAGGGACCATACGGATTCGATTCTCCTCTGAAATACGGCGATAATAGGAGGCTTTGATTACCTGCAGGAAAAACAATCTCGCGCTCAAAAGCAGAGTTGAAATTGCCAGAAACCCTATCAAGATTCTGGCTCTCTGCTTTCTGGGAATGAATCCTTTGGAAGGCCCATTTGAATGTTTCAATCTTTCCATGTCAGGTCAAATCCAGGAAAAACCTTTTCTCCAGAAACGCAAATAGAACAATTCCCGCCGCACAGGTATACAAGGCAGAAGGCAAGGAATAGTATAATATGGTGTGGAAGGTGAAGAGGGTCACTCCCTCTGAGAAAACATGATAGAAAAGATCATTCAGAGCAACGCTTAAGAAAACTATGGCTCCTTTTGAATATGAACTTTCCAGAAACAGATTATCTTTGAAGTTCCCCACGGTGAAGCCGATCAAAGATTTTATCACCGCTCCCAACCCCAACCGTTGGGGAGCAAAAACATCTAACAAAATTCCGATCAAAAACCCGAAGACCACTCCTTGAACCGGACCTTTGGTGAGTGCTATATACACCAAAATGAGGACGGCCAAATCCAGCCTGATCCCCCTTATGGCAACCACCTCAGAGAAGAAGCTTTGGAAGATTATCAGGATAAGCAGGAGCAGTATAGCATATAGGATTTTGGAAAATACCGCACTTCCCCAAAACATAATCTAAAGATCCCTTCGCACCTTCTTGTCGACAAGTGACTGAAGACGTCAATTTCGGTCCACATTCCCGATCCACGGGATCAGAAATCACTCAAACCAGAACCTCAACCTAGAGGATTATCCCCTTTTCAAAGGATATTCAAATAAAGGGCTTCTTCGCTACATCCCAGAGCGGACCAACTCCTCTACAGACGGCAAAAAGGCTCACACTTCTGTTTCGGTGACCCTCGTCTTGATGTGCCAGTCTCTCCTCCCTGATCGGTTTATTAAGATGCCTCCCAAGTTGACGGATTCGTTGTTTTTTTGATCCTAGATAGCCTCAACAACGCTCTCCTTTGTTACGTTCTTTTCAGGTGTCCGTTGCGAAGCATTGATATGCCTTATCTTTCTTCCTCCTCGAGGTTCAATACAAAAAGCTCCTCCAGGCTATTAAAATCAACAGAGGGTTTCACCTGTATCTCTTTGAAAATCGGAGAATATGGGCTTGCTCCCCTGAGGGCTTGTCCATCGACCATGGAGACGACGCCGATTCTTATCCCCGCGGGGAAAATCCCCCCTAAGCCTGAGGAAACCACCTCGTCTCCCGCTCGAACATCCTCTCCGGTCGGAACATTATCCAGCTTCAGGACCGAAGCTGCGCCCGAATGGGGTTTTATGATTCCAAAGACTCGGCTTCTCTGATCTAAAGCTGAAACTCGAAAATCCGGATCCAACATGAGCTGAACCGTGGAACGGTGGGGAAAAACCTCCTGGATTTTGCCCACCAATCCGTGGAGATTTAGAACCGGCATGTCTGGTTTTATCCCCTTCTCTTTTCCTTTGTTGATTACTACCGACCCGGTTCCCGGGGGACGATTCGGTTCGGCCGCAAACACCTCAGCTGGAACGACCTGAAATCTCAGCTCTGAGCGAAACTCGAGAAGTGCCCGCAACCTAGAGTTTTCCAGGTGTTCCTCTTTAAGCTTGGAATTATCCAAAGTAAGTTCCATGACCTTTTGACGCAACTTTCGGTTCTCTTGATAGACTCCTTCTAACTGCTCTATCTGGTGGCTCAAAGCGTAAAATGGGGCATAACTGAACCTGAGGATCAAAGCCGAGAGACCCGATTTGACTTTCAGGGGCAGGGCCAGGAGCAACAAAGACAAAAGAACGCTCGTGGCCAAGTAAAGAAGATTTCTGTTTCTGGTGAACGCAAAAGAAATTCTGTTCATAGCCATCTGCCTTCGGCTTCTCAGGCTGCGAGCTATGAGGTTAGCCTTTTTGGAAGAGCGCTACCCTTATGCGCGCCCCTAAGTGCGCGTCTGAGCTCATCTGGAGAGAGTTTTTATTCCACCGAATCCAACACCTCCAGAAGCTCTTTTGGACTTTTGATTTTCATCAGCGCGTCTCGGTTCTTCTCGCTTTTCATAAGATAAGACAGCCTGGCCATCACGTTCAAATGAGCTCCGATGGCATCTTCGGGAGCCGCAATCAGAAAAAAAAGGTAGACCGGCTTTTTGTCCATGGAATCGAAATCGACCCCTTTCTTGGATCTCCCGAAGGCGATCACAATTCCCTTAACCGCCTTGGACTTGGCATGGGGAAAGGCTACCCCATATCCCACGCCGGTGGTTACCAGCTTTTCTCTCTCTAGTATATCCTTTAGAAGCTCCCCTCCGTCTCTGACAAGCCTGGATCCGGAAGACAGGTCAACCAATTCACTTATCACCTCGTTTTTCGATTCTCCTTTTAGTTCAAAGGAGATCAAATCCTCGCCGCAAAACTTTGAGAGTTTCATCCTCTCTTTCCTCCTACTTTGTTCTTGCATCGCGCCCCTTGGGGCTAGAATTTTTCTGCCTGATCCAAAAGCATGATCGGTATGTCGTCCTTTATAGCGTATTTGAGCCTGCATTTCTCACAAACGAGTTTCTGGTTTTCCTCATCATAGATCAGATTGCCCTTGCAGGATGGGCAGGCCAGAATCTCCAGGAGCTTCGGGTCAATCATATCCTCTCCTTTCCGTCGATACAGCTTCGGCCTTTGAAATCTTCACACGTAGGATACCCAGCTAATGCCAAATTAAAACAGAAAAATCTGAAAATGCAACTCAAAAATAGAATTACGCTTGTTCTGTCTCAGGGTTTCCGGAATTTTGCAGGTATATCCTATTCTGGAATCATATTTCGAACTTTGTGCCGTCTCACCGTCGGAAGGATTAGTCTTGTCTTTCGGATTGTAGATTCAACTCTCCTTTCCGGTAAGGTACTCTCCCATCACGCGAAACTTGCGAATTCTTCTTTCGATCAGTTCCTCCTGATTCATCTTCTCCAGCTCATCTAAGGCATCAAGGATTTCCTCTTTTAGAATTTGAGCTTGCTTATCCGGACGTCTGTGAGCTCCTCCAACTGGTTCAGAGATGATTTTGTCTATGACTTTGAGCTCAAGAAGATCCGTTGCGGACAATTTCAGGGCTTCGGCGGCTTCCGGAGCTTTGGCACTGTCTCTCCACAGGATGGCGGCACATCCTTCCGGCGAGATCACCGAGTACCAGGAGTTCTCCAGCATGAAGACCTTGTCTCCTACCCCTATTCCCAGAGCTCCTCCGCTGGCACCTTCTCCGATAACATTTATGATGATGGGAACCCGGAGGCGGGTCATCTCCCTTAAGTTCCGGGCTATGGCTTCGGCCTGTCCTCTCTCCTCGGCACCGATGCCGGGAAAAGCGCCGGGAGTATCCACCAAGACAACGATGGGTTTGCCGAAGCGGGAGGCAAGCTGCATCAGTCTCAGCGCCTTTCTGTATCCTTCCGGATGCGGCATGCCGAAATTTCTGAAAAGCTTCTGTTTGGTGTCTTTTCCTTTCTGCTGTCCCACCACCAGAACCGGCTTTCCATCCAGCTTGGCAAATCCCCCCACAATGGCCTTATCGTCCGCGAAATTTCTGTCACCGTGTAGTTCAACAAAATCGGTGGTCATAAGTGAAAAATAATCCAAGCTGCAGGGACGGCGAGGATGGCGAGCCAACTGAACCCTCTGCCAACGGGAAAGCTTGGAGTAAATCTCCCTGGAGAGTTTTTCCAGCTTCATCTCCAGAGCCTCAATCTCATGCGAGAGCTCCAGACTCTCCACAGGATTATCCCGATTCCGGCTGGACAGATCCTTCAGGTCGTTAATCCTTTTCTCCAACTCGTATATCGGTTTTTCAAAATCCAAATAGGGCCCGTTCATACGTCACCGCGACAGGATTCCTTAATTCTCGACATCAGTCGGTGCTTCCATAGACGGAATTAGCCAGTGGAATGAATTGCCTTGCTAGAGAGAAAAAGCTCTTGATCCCATCACAAAGCATAGACGAACACATACAAAAAGGAAAACGACTGCCTTTACAAAAAAATTGGGGTTATAATGCTTGCGGTAAAAATGATACATGCTCCTGTGATGCTCCACCAGCATCTCGATTTTTCTCTTCTTTGTGCTTTTGCCAATATGATGAATCACCACCACCTCGGGAAAGTAAAACACGGAAAAACCCGCCAGCTTAGCCCGATAACATACATCCACGTCCTCCACATACATGTAGAATCTTTCGTCCAGGAGTCCCACCTTCTCAAACATCTCTCTTTTTGCCAAAAGGCAAGAGCCCGAGACCCAATCTACCTCCCTGATTTGAAAACGATTCTGGTCTTTCAAAAGGTATTTCCGGGAAAGAACATTCTCAGGGAAGATTCGATTCAGAATGGACTGGCTGGAGGATATGGAGGTCAGGTAAGATGGAAACGATCTGCAGGAAAACTGAAGATTTCCTTTCTGATCCGTCATCTTGGGGCCACAGATGCCCGCCTCCGGTTTTGAGTTCATAAAATCGATCATATCCTTAATGCCGGTCCGGGTCAATTCCGCGTCCGGGTTCAAAAACAGGATGTATCTTCCCCGGCTTTCTCTGATACCTTGATTGCATCCGGCAGAAAAACCCAGGTTTCGGCTGTTCTCGGTCAATCTCACTTCAGGAAAGTCTTTTTTGAGCATCTCCTGACTATGATCGCTGGAGTTATTGTCGACAACCATCACTTCAAGCTCGATATCCTTTTCATATTCGAAAACCGATTCCAAACATCTCTTGAGCAGGTTTTTCACATTGTAGTTGACGATGACGATGGAAAGCAGTTTCTCCGGGCGGTTAAGAAAAATCATAACTTACCCAAGAGACTCATAAATCTCAATTTCCATACCATCCAGACGGCTTCTCTTACGATCTTCTTAGACATCTTGGATTGTCCCAGCCTTCGGTCCTCGAATACGATGGGAATCTCCTTGATGCGAAATTGTTTTCTCCAGGCCCTGAAGCTCATCTCTATCTGAAAGGAATACCCGTTGGACTGAACCTTATCCAGATCGATCGCTTCCAGGACCTCGCGCCGGAAGCATTTGAATCCTCCCGTGGCATCCCTGACCGGAAGCCCGGTGATTATGCGCGAGTACACGTTGGCATAGTACGAGAGAAGGAGTCGAGACATGGGCCAGTTGATCACGTTCACCCCACTTATATACCTTGAGCCTATAACCAGATCCGCCTCCTTTATGGCATTCAGAAATTCTGCAATGTATCTAGGATCGTGTGAGAAATCGGCATCCATCTCGAAGATATAGTCATATTTCTTCGCAATGGCGAATCGGAAACCGGCCACATAGGCCGTGCCCAGGCCTCTTTTGTTCCTGCGGTGGATCACAAAAATACGGCTGTTTTCCTCGCACATGGCATCCGCAATCTCGCCGGTGCCGTCCGGTGAACCATCGTCCACGATCAGCACGTCAATGCTGGAATGCTTTTCCAACACCTGGGCAACGATCTGCTCGATGTTTTCTCTCTCGTTATAGGTGGGGATGATGACCAAAGTTTTCATATCTATCTTGTGGATACTGAACTCCCAACAGCCTTTTTAGATACATGTCGCCTTACCAAGTAAACTCCAAATATAATCAACAACCCCAACCATGTCAACAAACTCCAGGTCTTTGCCGCTTCGTACCAAGCTGAATCGAAGACAAACTCCACCTGGTGTTTCCCTTTGTCCAGATACACTGCCCTGAAAAGATAATCTGCTTTATAGATTTCAGTCTCCTTGCCATCCACATAAGCTTTCCAGGCAGGATAGTAGTTTTCGCTTAAGAGGAGAAAACCATCCTGCTGCATGTCCACGTCCACCTCAAAGCTGTTTATCCTGTAGTCATGCACCCTAGCTGGAACCACGGGGCGGTGTGAAGCATTTGTGGCGTGCGATTCAATATCGGGAGGTGCCTCCGCCAAGAGGATCTTCTGCCGAACGTCAAATCGCGAGTTTTTCAGCTCCGAAAGCACCTTGCCTTGATCTTCCTCCACCTCCCAGGAGTACACCGGAAACGCCCGGGGAAGATAGTCAAGATTCTCATAGGCATAAATTCCTTCCCCTTCAAAAACCTTTTTGGCCCAAGGGGCATCCAGAGGGGTCCGGCTGACGAGGTATTTGACGTTAAGCAAGTTCATGATGTTGGGGACGGTCAGATTGGGATTCTTTTCGTGCCGTCCCACGAATTCATCGTATAAGCGCAGGTGGTTGCCGTGCATGGCGGTAAGCGAGACCTCTTCAATTAGGTAATAGGCCAGGTAGTTATCCGGGTAACTCTTGGGAGCCAGGAAAACCCGGAAGGGTTCCTCCTTTTGTCTCTCTTTAAGAAAATCGACTACCGAGGATTTCCCGTAGTATTCGTCAGGATCGACGGTCAGAATGAAGCGCGAGTCGATGCGGAAAAGATCGACCAAAGCGATAATCGCCAAGGCTCCCACCACCGCACCCTCCTTTAAAGCTCCTCTTAAGTGAAGACGTAAGACCCCGTAACCCAACCACAGAAGCAAAGTTGAGATCCACAATCCACCGATCACCCGCGGAACGTTGAGCCCCAAAGCGGTCATTTTCTCTGGTTCGATTCCACTGTAAAAGACGGCGATCCAGAGACTGAAGAATGATCTCCCCAATAAACTTACCAGGACGGTGACAGCGGAATAAGCAATAACGAAGATGAGAGCTATCTTGAGAAATTTCTCAGCCCCATCTGGTCGATCTTTCAAGGCAAAGAGTTTCTCCAAACCCAACATGGCGATGGCTACCGTGGCGAAACAGAACAGGAAATTTATCATACTCGGTGCCCGGAAGTTCTTCACCCCGGGAACTAAATGATAGAAGATTCTGAAAAGCGGAGTCGTCATTCCCAAAGCGTAAATAAGGGTTAATCCCCCTAGCCCTACAAAGAACCAGATCAGACGGCTGCGTCGATAAATGACGGTCACCACCGCAAGGAAAAGGGCCAGAAGTCCGATATACTCGCTGTTCAGTTTAAAAGGATTCCGCCCCCAGTAGAGATTTCCCTGGGCCTGAACGTTATCTCCAGAGAATTCGGGAACGATCTCCGAAGCTAATTCCTCCCAATGCATGGACCAGGAGGCGGCATACTCATATCCGCCCGTCTCGCCTGTGTGCATGGTGCGCATGGAATCGGTTCTGATGTAAAGATAAGGAGAGAGCACCTGTACAACGGAGAGTGAGAGACCCAGGATGATGGAAATCAGAAAATATACTATATACTTGGGGATTTTTTCCTTCCCCTTTCGGTGAATGTTCCATATCTGGAACAGAAAGAACAGACCCAATCCCCAGCAGGCAAAATAGGCCATCTGCACATGGGCCGAGAATATGAGCAGGCCCAAAGCCAGGCTGAAAAGGAGAAAGTGGAGCAGCCGTCCACTCTTGCAGGCTCGATGAAGGGCCAAGAAAGCCAGAGGGGTGAGCGCAATCACAAACATCTTGCCATCGTGACCTGGATAGACCAAGGAGATAAGGCAGGGGGAAAACATGTAGAGCAATCCACCTAAGAAGGAGACAACCACCCTCAGATTTAAACCTCTTAAGAAGTAAAACATGAATACTCCGGCCAGAAAAACGTGGAGAACCAGCTTCAGACCCATAACGTAGGTGACCGGAAGCAAGAATTTCAAAAGCGTTGTCGGGTAAAAGATGTCACCATGCATGCCGTCCACAAAAGGCATCCCTCCATGAATGTAAGGGTCCCAAAGAGGCAGGGTATGATAAGTCCTCCAGAAATTCGAATAGAAAGTATCCCAAAAGACCCGGGCGCTCATGGCATCGGTGCCGTAAAGCATCAGGGAGGTATTGAAAAGCGCCCCCCTGAAAAGGATGATGGTAAGTACGGCGAAGATCCCTATGACAATAAGATCATGGAATCGGGGATCGAGTATTCTCTTTTGGGCGCTTGTTTTGGGCTTTGGGACATCCTTCTTTTTCTTTTTTGATTTGTGCTTCAACTCGGCTCCTGTCCTTTCCGTCAAATCTAAGCCAAATCCTTCGGCTTTTCAACCTTTTTTTGTTTTTCTCTTTTGCCTTCGGTCACACTTCTCTTCACTTAGTTCCTAGAATTCCCAAGCTTTTCAGTTTTTCCAAGACAAATAGATGGTCAATGAAACCCATTTTGTCGTTCGGAGTAGAAGCTTCGTGTGCTTTTGCCTCACCCATTATTCTTCCTCTCTCCATTGCATGGATAGGGGAACGGGCAACGAGGATAGCACTCAACGTTTGAAGAAATCCTTCATTTGAATATACTGGACATTTGGCCCTTCAACTGCCAAGACCTGTTGTAATATAACTCTCTCATCATCATTAGAAAACAGGTTTAAGATTAACTCAACCTGGCATATGGGATATTGATCTAAAGCCTGAATGATACAGCCAGCCCCAAAAATTCTGCCGCCGTCATCCATAGACGGGAAAGCAGAGCGATTAAGGTGGCCACCGGGAGGGGCAAATAGTGTGACAGATAGAAGACCAGAATTCCCTCCCGTACCCCCAACCCTCCCGGGACAAAAACGCTCAAAAATCCAATGACATAGGAAAACACAAAAGCCGAAGCCATAAACGGCACAAGATCCCAGGAATAGGGAGTCAAAGACCTGATAAAGACGTTGAAAGCTACTCCGTAGACAAACCAGCTCAACAAGAAAAGGAAAGTAAAACCCAGATTATGTCGAAAACTTAAGTTAATCCTAACGGGTTCTCTTTTCAGAAGTTTCAACAGTATATTTAACACCTTCTCCATCAAAGGAGGATAAATAAGAATAACTAAAATCAAAACTAAAGGAAGGTAAAGAATTTTCGGAACGCCGCCCAAGAATTTGGTCCCGGAAACAAGTAGCACCAAAAGTAAACCTGCGATCATATTCAGAGCTTGAAACAGCACAGCCGCAGTCCCACTTGCTTTCGGGGGTATGCCCTCCTTCTCACACAGGTAAACTGCGCCTAAAATTGCCCACACCTTTCCAGGCACATATTTCCCCATGGTAGAATAAAAAAAGATCTTAAAAGCTTTCTTGAGCTTTAGAAAATATCCCATCCTTAAAATCAGTTTCTTCCAAATCCAGACCAAAAAGATAAAGTTGGCTATCACCAGTATCAAAGAGACAGACAAAAGTGGGTAATTAAACTTCCATTGGTATTGGGATACACTGGTCCAATGGATGTAGATATATCGGATGAAGAAAAACAGGATTATTGAGACGATCAGGAATTTAATCGTCTGTTTTGCATATTTGCCTTCGAGCATACAAGCTGAAATTCTCCGATTTTTGGGTTTAGCTCATTTTCTGATAGATGGCTTTCAATTTCTTGGCGGTGGCCTGTGTGGTGAAATTCTCATGCACGAAGCGGTATCCCTCTCCAGCTAATCTCTCCTGTAAATCTTTGTTCTCCAAAAGGCGTCTTAAGGCAGAGGCCAAGGCTTCTGCGTCTCTTTCCGGCACCAAAAGACCTGTCTTCTCATGAAGCACTATATCTACCATTCCTCCTGACCTGGTAGCCACCACTGGGACCCTGCAGGCCATCGCCTCCAAGAGAACCAATCCTAATCCCTCTGACTCCTTTTTCCAGTCAGTGATGGAAGGCAACACGAAAATCTCACTCTGGCTGTAATAGGCATTCAACTCCTTTTGTGGAAGCCAGTCAACAATGCTGACGTGATTTTCCAGGTTCAGATCGGCTATCAGTTTCCTCAATACCCCCTCCTCGGGACCGTTTCCGATGATGGTTACCTGAAATTCGACCCCCTCATCTCTCAATATCTGCGCGGCTTTCACCAGGTAGTTATAGCCTTTCCGCTGGATCAATCTCCCGATACTCAGAATGGCTCCCTTCTTGACTCTCTTTTCCTTCCGCGCATAGAATTTGCTAGTCTCGAAGGGCATAGGGAAGACGAAAACCCTGTTTTCATCTACCCCTAACTCTGTTGAAATCAACTGTTTTAGGGAGGTAGAGACCGCGGTGGCAAAGTGAGCTCTCTTGAATATGAGCTTGGCAAAAGGCAGCGCCCATCTGAACTGGCGAAGGATAAAAACATCGGAGCCGTGAGTCGTTATCACCATCCGGAGGGGCACAAAAAAAGAAAGCAGATAGCACACCATTCCAGCCGGCACCCACCAGTGGCAGTGCACAACATCGATTCTATTCTTTTTGACGATCCACAGCCCATAGAAGAAGCAGGATAAAAGAAAAAACAGAAAGGAGATCTTGCCCCAGGTACTCCGCAAGATCTGTTCGTGCATGTTACCCTTGTAGGCCAGCTTCTCCAGAGAGGCGAGATTGTAACGAAATCGGTATATCTTGATTCCGTTCATCTGTTCATAGGTGGGGAATCCCTTTTCGTGAGGCGCCAGAACAAAAATATCAAAATCCCCGACTAATTCTCTCATCAAGGTGAAGATGTACAATCCAGGCGAGTCCTCTCTGGCTCGAGGGAAGTTGTGGGTCATAACCAAAATCTTTTTTCTAAGCATAATAAGAATTTCCCCTGTTATCAATTCTTTGACCGAACACGGGTTGCCTTATGCTTCATCGTTTTTCTAAAGAGGGATGATCAAACTGAAACCAGAACAGCATCTCCCTTCAGATTCAAGCTTACCCGCTTACCAGATTTATATGGACGCTCTGGTTTCGATCCAGGTGCGGGAAGGTGACCAAGGCTTCTCCGGGCTCCATTCTGATTAAGGCTTCAGCTCCGTCCGCCTTTAGGCCGAACTCGCCCTTTTGGGGTAGAGTCAGGTGAAATGTCAGATTCTCGATAGGGGAGTCAACTTGATATCTCCACTGCCACAGATCGCTCTCCGTCTTGCTTTCCAGAAGCTTGACATCCTTCCGGGCCATCCAGAATCTAATGATATTCTCGGCGGTTGAGACAAAAGCTTTTCTTCCGGCAAACCCCTCCAGAAGCTCCCCATACAGGTTCAAAAAACCAGGAAAGCCGAATTCCTCCAACACGTTTGTATGCCAGAGCAAGGTGAGAAGTCCTCCGTTTGCGCTCTCCAGTTGGTCTATGAGCTTCTCTATTTCCCTCCTTATCTCTTGCTTGTTCTTACGATCATATTTATCGTAGGTCTGGTCCATAACATTAGTATTCATCTCCCAGATTCCGATTTCCTGATCCGCTTCAACATCATATGGCCGGAAGGGGAGGGCGAATCCCCCCCGGAAGCCGGAACGGTCGGAATATCCCAAGGTGCAGTCGTAAAGAAAATCTGATTCGCTCTGAGACCTCCAAGTCTGGGGAACCTTCAGGCGCAAGAAATGCTGCCTTATTCCCACACAGGGAGAAGGAAGACATTCATCCAGGTTCTCTTTCTCCTTTTCCAAATTTCCCCTCTTCAAGTAAGAATTCATGCTGCCATGCAGTCCCACCTCTCCGTGCGCGTTCAGGATTCTGTTCGCTGCCGGCTTGGCCTTCCTCACCGGATAGGTTACATCAGACTTCAAGATCGTCTTCAGACTTGGTTTTCCTGCCAAAAAGAAGAAGGTGGAATTAAAACCTTTTTTCCTCTCTCTTTCCAATAAGAGTTCTATTCCGCGCAAGGATTTATTGCCCTTGAGAAAGAATCCGGGCGATTTCAAGAACATTCTAATCAGGGCCTCAAAGCTCCCCTTCTTTAGAAGAACCCAGATCCGAAAAAGAACGTAGAGGCTCCATTTGTCCAGAATATCCACATCGTGGGTTAAGGCCACGGCCAACTTGGAACCAGAAGGCCACATTCTCTTTGATATTAGAGGGATTCCCTCTTCTCTTGCCACTATCTGCAGAAGCTCAAACAGGATTCTGAAATAGTGATTCACCAAAGGGATATGGTGGGCATTCTCCTCTTCTCTCCAGCTACTTTCGCCCAGGAATCTCTCTCCCCCCTTTTCACCGGAACCACTCCTCTCCTCTTGAAGTGTCAGAAGATAGAACGAGGAAGCAAAAAGATCGGCCGAGCAGACTATCCTCCACTGACTTTCGCTTTTTTCAGCGCAAATTCCCGGGTAAACTCTCCCCGACTTCTCCTCCACTTGATACAGGCTATTCTGCATCGGGCCGGGAGAGGCATAAAGAATGGGCAGCGAGGAATCTGCCCCCTCTCGTCTAAGTCTTTTGACTTCAAGAGGTTTTTGGTCAAATGTCTGCTGGAAAAGCTGAGACACAAACAAGAGATGACAATGCGGTGAGATTTTCTCCTTTAAGTCATGATAGTTTTCCCAGCTTCCATAAAACAACAGCAGATCCGTCCGGGGAGATTTCGCCTCAAGCATTTGATCAAGAGAATGCATTGGCCGGTATTCTATCCCGTATGTGGAGAAGAAAAGGTCCACAATGTACCGTATCTTGCTTTCATATCTCTTTTCGGTTTTTGCAAAAAAACTTATGTTCATAATCCATTAATGGATGAGGACCTGTCTAATTCCCCTTGGTTTAGAGTAAGCCTTTCTTTCTCAGAACCTTAATCCCCTGGGTTAACACCACATCAAAGGGATTGCTTTGAACTTTGATAAGGCTCCTCTTCTCTTTCAATATCATCTGCTTCAGATCGCCGGGAGGAGCGGAAAGCTCGAAGCAGGTTGCACCCCTTCCTATCTCCCAGGGGAGGTGCGCATCGCTTGCCGCCACCTGGGGCAGCCCCGTTTTTTCAGCCAGGTCCTGGCCTTTCTGGTTCCGGCGGGGACTGATCCGGCTGTTAAAAACCTCCACTAAGTCCACATGAGCCAGAAGCTCCTCCGAGAGCGTATGTTTCCAAAAGGGGTGCGCCAGGATCAACAATCCGTCCTGCTCTCGTACCTGCTCCACCACGTCAAGAAATCTCCTTGAGGTTATCTCCCTTTCCAGAAAAAGACACACCACGTCTCCCCATTCGGTTTTTATCTCGCTTCCCACAATGACAATAAGTGAGGAGCGATTAATCTCTTTGGTCTTTAATCCACCTTGGATGGTATGGTGATCCGCTACCGCGATCCCAGCCAGGCCCCTTTTGCGACTCACCTCCACGATCTTAGCCGGTTTCATGAGGGAGTCTAAAGAATAAGAAGAGTGAATGTGAAAATCGAATCTCAACAAAAATTTTCAACCTTTCCAAAGGCTGAGCGTAAGACGCGAGTGCCTCACGTCTCCAAAGGAGGTTTCACCGGTTTTCCTTGAGGATATCTAATCCTTCCCCGGTTCTGTATAAAATATCCCGCAATTAGAAAAAACTCCACGATGTTAGGTTTTATGTCGGACAAGGAGATGTCGTATCTCACCATGGGGTCAAAGAAATCTTTATAGAACTCCGAGGACAGACCATATTTGGCCAGAAGGTGCATGAAGTCACCCGGAAACAGCCATCGGAATTTGATCCCCTCCTTATACCTGAAGACCGGCTCAAAATCCTGTTCCATAGCTAACAGGCAAAAAAGGTAAGGGAAATCGACCCCGGAGGCCACCGGGAGGTTCAAAGATCCCCAGAACCTGGGATTGATCTCCATCAGTTTGAACTCATTGTCCTCCTGGTCTAATTTGAACTCCACCATGGCCACCCCATGCCAATTGAGAGACTTCAGCAGCTTCAAACCCAGCTCCTTGAGCCTGGGATGGTATATGCTCTCTGCCACAGTGCTGGGTCCCCCGGTGATGGGATACTCTCTTATGCGACGATGCATGAATATGGCCTTGGGTTCTCCCCGGTCAAAAATGGAAAAAAAGCCGCAGCCGGGTCCCCGGATGTATTCCTGGACTATCCACCTTTTCTGCACCAGGTCGGATTCCTTCACCAGACTCCTCTCCGCAAAGCGCAGAAGCTCGTCCCGCGAATTCAAATATGCGATCCCTCTGGATCCGCTCCCCACCGACGACTTGGTCACCACGGGAAAGTGAAAGCTTTTAGCCTCTTGTTCGATATCGGAGAACTTCCGAGGATAGATGGTTCTGGGCACCGGAACGCCCACTTTCTCAGCGAACCTGAAGGTCATCTCCTTGTTGTTGGCCGTGGCCATGGATTCAAAAGACGGAAGCACGAAATTGACAAAGGGTTTGAACCTCTGAGCATGCTCGGCTATCAGAGGGGTGACGGTGGATCTCACCGGAAGGAGAATATCGAATCTCTCGCTTCGCACCAGGTCGATCATGAAGTCTATAAATTCCTCATCCCGGTTCGGCGGTGGATATATTATCCTCTCCCTGCAGAACTTAGAATAAAAGGAGAGGGAGAAAACCCTGCGGTGTGAGGCCATGCTAACCCTCATTCCCTTGCTGCCCAGTGATCTCACGACGACCAGGGAATGAAGGGCATCCGCATCCGTAACCAATACCTTCCAGTTAATTCTCTTCTTCATTCTTTCTCTCAGTCTGGTGGCCTGACCAAAATCGCTTTCCTTTGGAGATGCCCTGCTCCAGTTTTTCTATCTTTTCCCTAAGCCCGGCAATTGCTTCGGCTAAAAACCCCAGGGCAAAAAGAGAAACTCCCATGAGCATCAAAAGGATCACCAGATACAAAAGGGGACGAAACCCCTCGTGTTTCACGATTCTTAGATATAAGGCGACCCCCCCGCTGGCGATTCCCAGAAGGGTCAAAGCCATCCCGCAAGAGCCGAACAAAAGCAGAGGCTTCCGCATGAAGGAGAGTTGGAATTTCACCGAGAGGAGATCCAGAAAGCCTACGGGGATCCTCCAGAATCCGAACTTTGACTTACCAAACCTCCGGGGATGCAAGGTCACCCTTGCCTCTCCGATCTCGTATCCCTTCTCCGCGGCCATCACCACCATATATCGATGCCAGTCCTTGCGGAAAGGAATATCGTTTAGAATCTCCCGCCTGAAGGCCTTGACCGAATTTAAGTCGTGAACTCCCACCCCAAATAAAAGCCGGGAGAGGAAATTGTAGACAAAAGATACGACTCTTTTTATCCCATAGCGTCCCCGCTTCCATCCGCACACGACGTCGTAGCCATCGTCGATTCTCTCAATAAGCTTGGGAATCTCCTCGGGAAGATACTGCAAATCCGCGGGCCAAAACACGAAGATTCTTCCCCGAGCCTTTGAAAAACCGGTCATCAAGGCGTCGGTCAGCCCCCGATTCCTTTTGTGAACCACCACTTTCAGAAAACGGTATTTCTCCTGACACTCTTTGGCTTTCAGGTAGGTCCTATCAGTGGAGCCATCATCTACTAGGATCACCTCTCCGTTCAACTTTGAGCCGGAGAACATCCTGTCAAATTCCTGCATCAAAGGAATTACGTTTTCAGCTTCGTTGTAAGCCGGGACCACGACGGAAACCTTGACACCTGCGTCGCTCCCACGAGTTCTGTATCTTGAGATTCGCATTCTTCAATCCCCTCTGATCGCTTTCAATCGAGCTAACAGTTCAGTATTTTGCGGAAACAGCATCGAAGCCCTTTCCCACTCCTTGATTGCCATGAGCTTAAAAGCATCGTCACTTTGTTGACTGTACAGATTCAGATATACCTTGCCCAGGAATTGATGAATCAAGGAATTGGTCGGATCGAATTCTGAGGCCTTCTTCAGATAAAAAGCCGCATTCTCGAAATCCTGCCTGTCGTTATATATCTGTGCTAATGTTACGTACCCGCTGAAATTCTGAGGATATTCGGCAACAAACCGATTGAGCACAACCCTAGCGGAGTCAATCTGACCTTCCTCCTTCAACAGCTGCGCTCTCTCAAAATCTGATAGTCGGTAATTCCCCGCTTCAGGGTTCCCACTCGATTCTGCCACCCTGAGAATTTGCACCGGAAAATTCCTCAGAAAATACGTGGCCACCAGCCTGGCACTCATCATCACCTGAGGATAATCCCTGGATGCTTGTTCTCTTTGTCCACCCTGTGCTTCCAGAGCCAGGTGAGTCAAGGGATATTTTTGGAATAGTCCCGGGTCCGCAGGCCATCCAGCAAACATGCGGAGCATCAATCTGAGCTTATTGTCCAGAGTCAGAGTTTGAGCAAAAGGTCCGGAGATAACGGCCTCAGAGTTCAGTATGTGACCCAAATCCTGGGAGGCACGAAGAAAAGAGTACTGAACATTCTGGGCGAAATCGAGAAACTGCCCTCCGTGGATAAGGAAAACCAGCAGGATCACCACCGTTACCACACCTACCCTGAGTCGCTTCTTGGGCGCCAAGCCCGTCCTGCTCTTCACCAAATAGAAAACTCCGTGCAGCACAAGAGAGCTGGCGAACGAAAGCATTACAACAGAATCCAGCCTGGCCTGCTTCTGAAAGAACTTGAGCAAAAAGGAGATGGTATGAAAGATCAAGAATGACGCTGTGGGAATGGAGAATATCCAAAACCATACACTGATTCTGGCCTTCTCTTCGGCGTCAGCGCGATTCAAGAAATGGAAAACATAAAAAGCTGCCAGGGCACACATGGGAGGAATCAACAGTATCTGGTATCTCAAGGGGCGATAGTTCCAGGGCATTAGAGCGAGAATACCCACTACCAGCCACAATCCAAAAAAGAGCTCCAATCGGGGGTATGACCTAAAATTCTCGAAAATGCGCTTGGCTTTGAATACCTTGACCAAGTAGCTCAGTAAAAACAGCAGGGACAATACGAAAAGAAAAGGCATTCTGAAGAAGAGATCCGTCCCCATCGAATATCGCTCGTTTTCGAAGACACGAGTTACCTCGCCAAAGGAGAAAAGCGAATAGATGAAATCGGAGATTGAGTCCAGGGCCTGGGGGGAACCGTACATTCCCACCGACATTCCAAAGACAAAGTCGTACACCGTCTTAACGGAACCGGAGCAAACCGTTACAAACCAGAGAAGGGTTACCGCAAAAAGGCCGAGCATGAAAAGCCATATCGCTGACCACTTCTTCCTTCCGCTTTGTTCTGAGGAAGGATCCCCTGCTGTCAGTGCCAAAACGCCAAGACATACGGGGACGATGAACCACGCCGACACTTTGCAGAAGAGAATGGAGGAGGCAAAACAGACTCCTGAAAATAGGAGGAACCAGCCTCTTCTGGAACCTAACACCAAAAAGTACGTGCCCAGAACGAAAAAGAAGATCACCGGAACCTCGGCAAAGGTATTTCGGCTGTACATCACCAAAATGTAGTTGATGCTCAGGAAAAACGTGGCCAGAAGGGCAGCCTTTTGGCTGATTCCCCTCCTGATGGCCAGATAGAAAAAGAGCAAGGTGAGGGAACTCAACACTCCTACCATCAAGTTGGCCTGCCACCGCCCCACACCCAAGAGGCTGAAGAAGAAAAAGAAAATCAAAGTGTAGGCCGAATTCAGCCAAACCGTAAGAAATGGATTCTTGAAAGGTTGCCACTCACCCCACAGCACCCTGCTGCGGGCGAAGGAGGTGTACTGTCCGGGATCGGTGTTGACATCCATACTCCAGGATAAGTTCAAAGGGGGATCAGCTGATAGGAACGCCAGCCGCATGAAAATTCCTAATCCCATGATTAGGACTATAAGGAGGAAGCGGCCGGTGGGCAAATCCCAAAAGCTCTTGGCAAAGGTACCTCTCCTCACCCTACGGATGCTCTTCTCCGGAGTAGAACTCTTTTGCTTGGGTTTGCTCTTCTTCAATTTCATAATAAAATACTATATTCCCTTTCTCCAGAAAGTCAAGATGGGAATGAGTGGAGTACCTCTCTCCCAAAGCGCCCTAACTCTGGCAGGATGGCTCCATTCGTAAGTATCAGCGGAACATAAAGATGTCATTTTTCTCTCTCTTTTCAAAACCAGGCATATTCACAGACTTTAATCGAAAAATCTGTACCGGATTAAGGTCATCACTGCGCTCAGGCCATCTTTCCAGCCGATTTTCTTACCTTCCTCTACGGTTCTGTATCGATAGCTAATTGGAATCTCAATTATCTTGTGTCCCCGCTTCAAAATCTTGGCCGTGACCTCCGGGCAAAACTCGAATTTCTCACATTTAAGGGACAGACTTTTCAGTAGCTCTGTCTTGAAGACCTTGTAGCAGGTGGCCTCGTCGGTAATGTGAAATCCATAAAGGACCTTTACCAACCAATTGAGGAGGAGCACGCCTATTTTGAATTTGGTAAAGGGGAGAATATTCTCTTTGCTTAAGTATCTGGATCCATAGACCACCTCTGTCTTTCCCTCCATTATGGGAGCGATAAGTTTGGCATAATCGTCAGGATCGTATTCTAAATCAGCATCCTGGACTATGACCAGATCCCCCTCTACATGGTCGAGTGCAGTTCTGATCGCCCTTCCCTTGCCCCGGTTTGCCTCGTGATATAATATCTTGATCTCCCCGTCCCCCTCCAGGGACTTAAGCTCCTCTTTGGTCCCGTCAGTGGAACCGTCATCAACTATCAATATCTCCTTTTCCAGACCGACCGCTTTCACCTTCCGCACTATCTTTAGTATGGTCTGTTTCTCATTGTAGACCGGAATGATTACCGAAAGCTTCATTTTCCCTCTAACTTCTTGAAACCAGATACACCCCTAAACAGATCACCAGGACTCCTAAAATCCTGATCATGGGAAGGTTCTCCTTCAGCAAAAGCCAGGAAAGCACGACCACCATCACGTAGCTGAAACTCACGAAGGGATAGGCGAAGCTCAGATCCATCCGGGACAAGACCGCCATCCACAAGAGCGCACTTATCCCGTAGAGAAACAAACCAAGAAGGACGAAAGAATTGCTGAAGGCAGAAAGGAGTGCCGGGACGAGGTGATTTAAGTCGAAGCTGATCTTTCCAACGGACGTCATCCCTTTTTTCAATGACAATTGCCCGAATGAATTCACCACCACGCAACCAAATATAAGAAAAATGTATCTCATTCTCTAATCTCCCAAAAAAGTTCGACATGGCCTGCTATCTGTGCTCAATGGAGAAAATGCCGATCGATGAAATCGAAAAACGGGGAATCATTCTTTGTTTTGACCCAAATGCTCACATGGTCCTGCCGTTTCTTGGGTGGAGAGAATCTCCCCAGGTTTCAGTGCATGATCGGTATGGGCGTGCGAGACGAAGGAAAAATCGACCCTCTTTTTCCCGTCCAGTCATAGGTTCATCCCTCTAATGTGTATTCCATCTCGACACTCAATCATGAATTCTGAACCTCTTAAACCCTTTAACTTTTGAACCTTCCGAACCTATTATAACTTATATCCGATTCTTCTCAAAAACCCTTTCCTTTCTTTGACTTCCTCGTCGGTCTCTACCCTTTTGGGTATGAACCCATCGACCACTCCCAGAATTCCTCTGCCTTGCTCGGTTTCCCCGATGATAACCTGTACCGGATTAGCGGTGGCGCAGAAGATTCCGCAAACCTCAGCACAATTCTGAACGGCTTTAAGCACGTTGATGGGATAGGCCCCTCTCATGTATATCACAAAGCTATGGCCCGCACCTATGTCGAAAGCGGTTTGGGTTGCCAGCTTCCTCAACTCCGAATCGTTTCCTTCAGACCTTACCAGACACGGTCCTGAAGCCTCACAGAAAGCTACGCCGAATCTTATCCCGGGAACGGAACTGACCAGAGTTTCGTGGAGATCCTCAACTGTCTTTATAAAATGGGTCTGCCCCACGATCACGTTGGTTTTTTCCGGCATCGGCAGCTTATAAACCCTGAATTCCATAACATCCTCCTCTTCTTTCGTAAGTGTTAAAACCGGCGCGCCACACCCTGTCGGCGCGAAGGCCTGAAGCCTTGGCTGCGCATAAATCGCATAAACGATCAAAATACAATCTAAAAATTGAAGACCCAAAAAGCAAGCAAATAAATGGTGTGGATCGGAAAGGTGTGGAGTTAATTCCTTTATCTCACCCCCTCACTCCCCCCTTTATGAAGAGACTGTGTCATAACGTCATTCTGATCCCGCCTTTAGCGGGAGAAGAATCTCGATTTTGTAACTTATTGTAGTTGTCAGATTCTTCGCTTCGCTCAGAATGACAACTGTGTGCTCTTGGGGGTT
>CAZPOP010000026.1:0-35666 GCA_964588305.1 uncultured Ignavibacteria bacterium | reverse complement strand
CTGTCTATCCTCGAGACAAACCACCAGAGACTCTTTTTTATCTTTTTTGGTTACATGGTTAGCCTGCTCGGAGGGATCTACGTTCGGATGCCTTCGGCAGGGCTAATGGTCTTTCTCCTTTTATCTTAGCAGAGTCATTCTTCTGACAGACTCGTAGTCGCCAGCCTTAATTCGATAGAAGTAAACTCCGCTGGCCACGTCTTCGCTCCGCTCATTCTTCCCGTTCCACAGAATAGCATGCTCGCCTGCGGGCATATTCTCATCCACCAAAGTGTTAACCACCTGTCCCAAAAGGTTGAAAACCTTGAGGGTCACCCGAGAATCCTCAGACAGCGAGAACTTGATGGACGTCTCGGGATTGAAGGGGTTGGGATAGTTTTGCTCCAACCCGAACGCGGCAGGACGGGGGGCTGCGAAATCCTCTGAGAATCCGGGCTTTAGCTGGACCGGACGAGAAGTCTGCGCTTCGTCTACCTTTTCGCGGTAGAAGGTGTTCGCTTTTGCATCGGTCATGTGGAAATAGAGTTTACCACTTCCAGACAGCTGCCAGTTGATCACGCTGAGATCGGGCTTGCATCCCTTGTTCGACTCGAACTTAAGGGTCGCAAACAGTCCTTCGCCAGGTGGCAACTCATCCAGAATATTCTGGTCGAGAGCTCGAATTACACCGATGAGCACCTTTTTGTTCTCATTATCCTTCTGAACATAGTGAAGGAAGTGCTCTACCCTGCTGCCTTCGAAGCTGATCTCAGTACATACAATATCCGACCCCGGTTTACCGAAGCTCAGAGGCACCCCGGCAGCTGCCAGCCGTTCGGTGTTTTCAAGGTAAAGCTTCACCGCGTGTTGTTCCTTAATCTGGGATGCTTGGTGGCTTCTTACATTAATGGGTTGATAACTCAAAGGATCCATCGAACCCGAGGCGAGCGTAAATGCACAACTCACAAGAAAAGTTGCGATCACGAGCCCTGCTAAGATTTTTCTTAGCATTGCAAACCTCCTTTCGTTTAAGATTTAAGCTTTAGCTTAAGGCCTGTCTTCCCTTTCGTTTGTTTCCCCTGACTTTCTCTACACCACCTCCTTTTGGGCACTTCGCAAAGACAGGTTAAAGGTTATAGTTTCAATCACCCCTCAACCATCCAAAGACAGTCAAGGTTAGGTACTTGTCTCTGAAATTAGCAAATCATATACGGAACGGACTCATCTTTCCGGTCTCACTTTGCCTGAGCATGATGATCAGAAATGACGAAAACTCTTGTCTTCTTTCTGCCAGACCAAAACATGCTAAGAAAGCATGCTGATTTGCCCTTTTTTATCTTCTGCTGATTGAATGACGCAAAGAAATGTCTTCTTTTTCCTGCTGCCTCCGTGGCATCCCTGGGTAGGTAAAACGGTCGGTCAAACGAGGTGATCCTTATTCTGGTGTGAATTCAGAGAATCCTTATTCTCCTCCTTGCTAACAAGCCTTGCTTTTCGTTTTGGCTTATGGTTTTTCCCTTTTCCTCCTTGTTGTAATTTTGCCCTTGTCCACAACACTTATACGCTCATTGTCTCAAAGTTGTTTATACCAACATAAAAACCTACTCTTCTCCTGTCAAGAGAAAAATCAACTTTCTTTATGGCTACCGACCAAAAATCATATATCCTTCTCCGACATCATCTCAGCCAACACCGAAGGGAAGGCATCCTTTTCGCAGATTCATGGCTTCAAACCCTCAAGATGTGAGCTATTTGGCTCACCCTGCCCGAGAAGGGTTTAAGCAAACCTCTTTGTTTTCCCATTGGAAAGCCACAAGAAACGACCGGTAAAACCTCCTCTCTCGAAAACAGACAGCTTGAGCCATTGGCCAACTCGTTCATAATCTTAGACTTGAAAGATCGTTGTTTCGTCCGCAGACACGATGCAACGTCAATCCGGGCAGATTCAGGATTGTACGCCTCCACGTACGGTATTCTCCTTGACTTATCCACAAATGATATTATATTGAGCAAAGAAAAGAGAATCTACTTGTCTGAGAAGAGAACGTGGATTGAGTCTTTTGGTGCGTGGACTTTGGGGCTGGTGAAAATGAAAGTGTGGTCTCAGAAGGCAAAATATCCTATCTGGAATGCAAAGACAACTTAACTAAATCAGTTTCAGGAGGATGGACGATGAAAAGTCTTAGAGTCTTTGGTCTGATTCTTCTTTTGTCCCTTTCAGTGGTGTTTCTGCCCGGCCCGGGCTCTGCCGGCGATGAGCCAACTCGAGCGACAAAGGAGAAATCCTGCAGTTGGACCGCTGGCAAGACTTCACTTTCCGATCTCTCTCCTGAGGAAAGACAGAAACGATTAGGGTTCGTTGCACCCGATTGGTACCAGGAATGGTGGGATCAACTGGAAAAACTGGAGGCGCCCGAGGGAGCGAAGTTCGATTCCGTTCTGGACTGGCGGGTGCATCAGGGACCTTATGGAACGACCGGAGTAACCCCGGTCACCAATCAGCTGGACTGCGGATCATGTTGGGCTTTTGCGGGTGTGGCGCAGCTGGAGTCGCATGTTAAAATGTACGGTGAGATGGAGATGGATCTTTCGGAACAGCAGGTGGTGTCGTGCAGCACGTACGGTGAGGGGTGCAACGGATGGTACACGCAGGCCGCTTACGGGCTTTTCCAAGAGGTGGGTGCGGTAGATGAACAGTGTATGCCTTATGAAGCTGATCACTGGGTGGTCTGTGCTGATGACACCTGCCAGAAATGGGCAAAAATCTCCCACTACACTGCAGTGTCCAACAACGTGAACTCCATCAAAACCGCACTTCTTACCGGACCAGTGAAATCAAGCATGACGGCTTTCGATCCTTTCTCCAATTATGTCGGTGGGTGCTGGGATAGCGTAGATCTTTCTCAAGGCACTAACCACGCTGTTCTGATCGTGGGCTGGGATGATGGGATGTGTGATGGTAACGGAGCTTGGATATGCAAAAACAGCTGGGGCGAAAACTGGGGCGAGGATGGGTTTTTCTACATTGAGTATGGGGCTTCGAGGATAGGCACCTATGTTTTTCAGATAAATTACATCTTCCACCGGCCACTTGTTCTTCTGGAGGATTATGGTGTGGACGACGCTGCGGGAGGGAATGGTGATGGCAGGCCTGAACCCGGGGAGACGGTTCGTCTGGACTTCACCCTGAAGAATGTTTGGTCTCCCCTTGGCGACGTCGAGGTAACCGCCACTCCGGACACCGACGGCATAGTGATGAATGATGATTACACTTATCTGGGTGATATGCTCTCCAAGGATGTTATGGACAATTCCTCGGATCACATGGAGTTTTACGTGCCCGATGATTTTCCACCCAGAAGGGTCTACTTTACCTTCCACGTGGAGGGTGATTCCGGAGGTGGGGTGATTTATTCCGCTGATACGACGGTGGAGGTATTTGTTGGTCGGGACATACTCTTGATCGACGATGATCAAGGAGTAGACAGCCTGAACAACGACTGGGAAGGTTACTACATAGATGCTTTCGATTCCCTGAACACGGTTTATGACGCATGGGACAAAAAGGCTGATCCCGATGGCACTTATGATTTCTCAGATTACAATGTCTTAATCTGGTTCACTGGAGATCATCGGGATTCCATATTCTCGGATACAGACATTGAGAGCTTGATGACCTATTTGGATGATGGGGGCAGACTGTTTTTGACCGGTCAGGATGTGGCGCAAGTTCTCTCCGGCTCAGCGGAACCTCTTTTTCAGGACTTTTTATCAGACTACCTGCATTGTGGTTTCGTTTATGAAAACTGCACGCAGCGTTTGATTATGGGTGAGGCCGGAGATACTGTTGGTGACACCCTGTATATACAGACCTACGGAGCAGCCAGCGCTCAGAACCAGAGTTCCAAGGACGTTCTTGAGCCAGACAGTTTGGCCGTTTCCGTTTTGAGATACATGAAGACGTGGTCCACTCCCACTGACTCCATAGCGGCAATCAGGTATCAGGGGGACTATAGGGTGGTTTTTTTCGGCTTTGGGTTTGAGGGAATGAACCCCACCGGGCAATTCTATTCAGGGCAGTGGCTGTCCAAGCCGCACTTTGTCATGGAACGGGTCATAGACTGGCTTAAAGGTGTAAACTACGTTTACGGGGATGCCAGCGGCGATGGGACGGTGGACGCAGCGGACGTGCTTTGGTTGGTAAATTATCTGTTTTTGGGCACGTCTCCTCCCGACCCCCTGGCGGCTGGAGACGCCAACGGTGATTGCAACGTCGATACAGCGGACATCCTGTATTTGATAAATTACCTGTTCTTGGGAACGTCCCCTCCTAAAGAGGGATGTGCGAAATAAGAGCGAGTAGTCAAGGGTAAGAACGATCAGCAAGAAGCCCCGCAACAAGCGGGGCTTCTTTTTTGGGGAGCGCTTTCCTACAGAGCGGATGGAATAAACGTGGTTAACGGTATCATGTATTTGCTCCAAAAGAAGAAAGCATCAAGCGGAGAAAGAAACGGCTGGGATGAGTTTTGATCCTGTGAGATTGTTATACGGCCTACCCGTGAATGCCAGGAACATTGGAGCAAAGGAACATGAAACATATATAGCCCAAGGTGCCAAAAGCAAGGCCGACTATTGCCAAAATCCTGATCAAAAGGGCGTTGAACCTTCCGGACACACTCTCCAAAGTAATTCCTGCTAGCGCAATGGTCAATAGGACCAAAATGAAACTGGCCAGATAAAGCGCGGGGAAGAACGTGAAAACGCAAGCCAGGATTCCGAACATGATGCTGGCGCAAGCCAGCAACAAGTTTAACCCCCTGGTGGGGGAGGCTGGCATGGGTAGAGCTAGAACGAATGAGTATCCGCAAACCTTACAAAAGGTGCTATCCTCAACCAGAGCTTTTCTGCAAAAAGGACAGCGGCTCATTTGAATCTCCGCGAATCGTCCATCCCTCTTTATTCCCTTGCGCTGTTCGCGTTTTCCCTTTATATTATACGAGTCTTTGACGGACTGTCAAGGACGAAACTGAGATATCCTTTATCTATTTCGGACGGTTTGCGTGCAAATGAAATCATTAACAGACATTCTGACGCGGGCAAAAGAGATCGGACCCAAGAGGGTGGCCGTGGCTTCGGCGCAGGATGAAGAGGTTCTCCTGGCTCTGGAACAAGCCCGAAAAGAAGGGATCGCGGAAGGGGTCTTGGTGGGGGCTAAAGAGAAGATCGAAGAACTGGCTGTGAAAAACAAAATCGACTTGGAGAGATTTGAAGTCGAAGAGGAAACCGACGAATTTCAAGCTTCCCTCAAATGTTGCGAACTGATAAACAAAGGAAAAGCCGATCTTTTGATGAAGGGTTTGGTCGGGACAGCTGCTTTCATGAAGGCAATCTTGGACAAAGAAACAGGGTTGGGCACGGGCAGGCTTTTGAGCCATGTGGCAACATTTGAAATTCCCGCATATCCCAAACTTTTGATGATTACGGATGCGGCCATAAACATCTCTCCCAACCTGACGGAAAAAGCTCAAATAATCCAGAACGCTGTGGACATCTCGCATTCTCTGGGTGTGGAGACTCCCCTGGTTGCATGCATAGCTGCGGTGGAGAAAGTCTATCCGGGAAAGATGCCGGCCACGGTGGACTGTGCCTGTCTTTCCAAGATGGCACAGCGTGGTCAGATCAAGGGTGCCGTCGTGGATGGTCCTTTGGGTTTGGACAACGCGGTCTCTCAAAAGTGCGCTGAAATAAAGGGAGTTAGAAGCCCGGTTGCAGGAAAAGCAGACATAATACTCTGTCCCGATATCGAGACCGGCAACGTGATCTACAAAACCCTAATCGAGTTCGCGCAGGCGAAGTGTGGGGCCATTGTAGCCGGGACCAAGGTTCCGGTGATCCTGACGTCCCGTGCGGATTCCCATGATACGAAATTGATGTCCATAGCACTTGGAGTGGCAAGTTGTGAAGAATAGGGTCAGGCTACAAGGGTCAAAGATCAACACCTAACTCAAGTTAGGTACTGGATTGGAATTTGGCTAAGGAGGAATTATGCCTTTCGAAAAGGTTGAAAAAATCTGGATGAACGGAAAGTTGGTTAACTGGGATGATGCCAAGATCCATGTGCTCTCACATGTTATCCATTATGGTTCCAGTCTTTTTGAGGGGGAGCGATGTTACCAGACGAAGAAAGGGCCTGCCATCTTCAGGTTGCAGGCGCATACGGATAGACTGTTCAACTCCTGCAAGATCTATCGAATGAAAATCCCTTACACCAAGGAAGAGATCAATCAGGCCATCATTGACCTGATAAAGATCAACAAGCTGGATGGATGTTATATCAGGCCAGTGGTATATCGGGGATATGACCAATTGGGCGTGGATCCCACCGGTTGCCCGGTGGACGTGTGCATTGCGGTTTGGAGATGGGGGGCGTATCTGGGACCAGGAGCTTTGGAAAAAGGGGTGCCGGTGTGTGTCTCCTCGTGGAACAGGATGGCTCCCAACACCATGCCCGACATGGCCAAGTCTGGAGCCAATTATATGAATGCGCAACTCATCAAGCTCGAGGCCAAAGAGCACGGCTACGTGGAAGGAATAGCTCTGGACGTTTATGGCTATGTCAGCGAGGGAAGCGGGGAGAACGTATTCATAGTAAGAGACGGAGCTTTGATCACCCCCTCTTTCAGTTCCTCCATCTTGCCGGGAATTGTCAGAAATACCGTGATCGTGCTGGCACAGGAGATGGGGATAAAAGTCATCGAGGAGAGTATCCCTCGAGAAGCTCTGTATATTGCTGACGAGGTTTTCTTCACCGGCAGTGCGGCGGAGATAACCCCCATCAGCTCAATAGACAGAATCCCAGTAGGAACCGGAACCAGAGGACCAATCACCAAGAAACTACAGGAGAGATTCTTTGAGATCGTATCGGGTGAGGCGGAAGACAAGTACGGCTGGCTGACTTACTTAAAGTAGGAGAACGAATCTCCACATTAAGATTCAGGAAGGGAAACCCAAGGTATGTCCGTGGAAAAAAGAATTGAAAGCTTTGATCAATTATTCTCGTTCGTCAAGTCCAAAGAGAAAAAGAGATTGGCGATTGCTTCTGCCGAAGGAGAGGAGATCGTAGAAGCAGCCAAGCGAGCAACCGAGGAGGATATTATCCACGCTGTGCTGGTCGGGGATGGCGAAAAAATAAAAGGCCTTTGTGAAAAGTTGAAATTCGATTTGGGAAAAGTGGAAATCATCGATGCCAAAGGTCCGAAGCTCACCAGCCAGCTTGCCGTCGAATTAGTAAAGCACAAAAAGGCCGATATGCTGATGAAGGGCAAGGTGGACACCTCGACTCTGCTCAAGGCAGTGTTGGACATGGAGACAGGCTTACGCAGTGGAAGGCTCTTGAGCCATGTGGCGGTGGTGGAGGTTGAGAACTACCACAAATTGATGCTGGTCACTGACGGCGGAATGAACATAAACCCGGATGTCAACAAAAAAGTCGGCATCTTGGAAAATGCAGTCGACGTGGCAAAGAAATTGGGAATAGAGGAGCCAAAGGTTTCCTGCCTGACTGCTGTCGAGCTTGTGAATCCGGAGATGCAGGAAACGTTGGATGCCGCAGTCTTAGTCAAGATGGCTGAAAGAGGAGACATCAAGAACGTAACAATCGACGGCCCGGTGGCCTTTGATGTTGCCATCGACTCGCAAGCGGCGAGGATGAAAGGCATAGTCTCCCCGGTGTCCGGAGATACCGACATATTCTTGGTCCCCAACATTTCTGCAGGTAACATATTCGTCAAGGCCCTGATATATCTGGCAAAGGCTAAGGTTGGCGGCATCGTGACGGGAGGAGGGGCGCCCATCGTTCTGCTCTCCCGCTCCGACACGGCTGCTATGAAGCTTTATTCCATGGCCTTAGGAGCGGCCGTTTGCTAGGATCAAATTTCATGGGGCAAGAGTGAAGAAGATTTCGGCATGGCGCAATAGTCAAGATGCTTCACAAGCGTTGGATCCCCACCTCTTAGCAGATCAGAATTAAGAACATATGAAAGGATGTTAAAATGAGGATTTCACTTGGAGCTGACCACAGAGGTTTTGAACTAAAAGAAAAGATAAAAAAGTATCTTGTGGATTTGGGGCATCAGGTGACCGACTTCGGCACCGACTCGACCCAATCGGTTGACTATCCTGACTTCGGCTTCAAGGTGGCCGAATCGGTTGCCAAAGGTCAATCTGATTTCGGAATCACGTTTTGCTGGACCGGCAATGGCATGAACATGGTGGCCAATAAGGTCAAAGGGATAAGATCGGCCCTATGCCTGAATGAAGAACTGGCAAGATTGACAAGAGCACATAATAACGCTAACGTGCTCGCCTTAGCCGCCAAATTCGTCTCAGAAGAACAAGCCAAAAAGATTGTGGACGTCTGGCTGGCCACAGAATTCGAAGGAGGTAGACACAAACCTCGAATAGACAAAATCATGGCGTTTGAGGAAATGACGAATCACTGAGGACTGGCGTTTCTGATGGTTCTGACGGTTCTGACGGTTCTGATGGTCTTTTTCATCTTTTTTTTCATGGTTAAAAGGTTCAAAAGTCTAAGTGTTCAATGGTTCGGTTTCTTCCACCACGGTTAAAGTTCATAATTTGGTCTCCCATATACAGGCACCCTATTTGAATCACCATCGGAGTTGTAGTGATTTTGATGAACGGTTTTTCAACAGAAACCTCACCCCCTTAGTCCCCCTCTCCATCCTTCGGCAGGCTCAGGACGGTGACAGTTCGGCTTGGCTCACTGTCCCTGAGCAAGGTCGAAGGGAGCGAAGTCGAACCGCACTTGTGGAGAGGGGGAAACGCGGGAGAGAAACAAAAGTATCTGAGGAGAATAGTAACGGACGGGGCGTCAGTTACCAACGAGGTATGTTTAGGGTAGACAGGGTTGCGACGGTACATGACTGAGAGCTAAGAAGTGGCCGGGTAACGGCTTGCCCTGAGGCCGAAGGCCCAAGGGCACCCCGTACGACGAGTAGTGGCTTGTATTCGTGGGCAAAGCTGAAGCTTTGCACTCCAACTGGGTCAATTGAATGAAAACAGTTTTTCTTGTAGTTTTTTTCCTGCTGATTTTTTCGAGCATCATTGCAGTTCTGTTCGCACTATTCAGTCTATTGAAACGGCTGCGAAGAAAAGCGCCAGGTGGAACCGACGAGTCTCAGGCTCCGGGCGGAAATGAAACACTGGTATTCTCTGCAAACAAGGCTGCCGAGTATTATGCTGATCTTGGGCAGGCGACTAACGGGAAATTAAAGGAGCTTTTTGAACAGACAATGCATTTTAGACGGAAAAGGAGATTTCTCAAAGCGATCAGAACCTGTGAGAAATGTCTGCATGAAGCTGTGACCCCAATCCAGAAAGCAGGTCTGTTGGTGACTATCGGGAATTGTCATTTCGCGGTAGATAAATTGGGCCCGGCAAAAAGCCACTACGAAAGAGCGTTGGGTCTTTTGGATGATTCAAGAGGAAAAAGAGGAAGGTTGGCGTGTTTGGTGAATTTGGGATTGGTCTATGCCGCGAACGGAGAATACAACCAGGCAATAAACAATTATCGGAGGGCAATTGAACTTGACCGGGAACTGAATTACCCAAACGGCGAAGCCATCGATCTGAACAGCTTGGCGCTGACTTATGAGGCCAGTGGGGATTCGGAAAGTGCTTTGAAATGTTATAATGGTTCTCTTTTGATTTTCGAGAGATTAGACGACCCCCAGCGTATGGAGACAGTGAAACGGAATATCAGGGAGTTGGAAGGAAAGCCAGCACCTAACTTAAGTTAGGCGCTGGTCTTGACCTGATTAGAGAGGATCGGGGTAAGGGTACCTACCCCGATCCAACGGGTGAAAGTGGTTCGGGAATTCCAATTCCCGAACCAACTTCAAAAACGTAGCGGGGTAGGGGTACCCCGCTACAACGAGTAGGACTGGCTGACGGAAAAACCGCTGTTTCCCGTGAGGGCACGGGCCCTAGCGGGCACAAATGGCTTTGATGAGATGCGTAAGAAAACTTGGATTATTGTCATTTTTATTGTTGACTTATTGATTTTGGGCTTTAGTTGTTATGTCAGCTTCAAAGAGCAATCTACATATGCGTTGGCAATAGCTCTTATTACATTCCTCGGTGCGATTAAACTCATACTGGAGATTCTGAAACCGAGTGGGATCAAGCAGGAATTGAGAGAGGTAATCGCAGAGGAATTGGACAAGCGGATTGAGCCAACAGGCGCTTCGAGCTGGGTGGATGGCATACCTCAAACCAAGAACATAAATTTGGCAACTCTCTTTGCTAAAGGGCTAAAATATAAGAAGAATTTTGAATATGATAAGGCTATTAAAGCCTTCATCGGTGCTTTAGGACTAAAAGATATTAAGGAAAGTGAAACCGGCGTTTTGCACCTTCAAATTGGCAATTCGTTCTATGGTCAAAGCAAACTTGAGGAAGCTTTGGGTAGTTATAAACAAGCTCTTAGCTTTGCAGAGAGAGCAAAAGATGATGAGGGAAAAGCCGCCGCTTCAGGCAACATCGGTCTGATCTATCAGGATAAAGGTGATCTGCATGAGGCTTTGAAGTATCATCAGGAGGCTTTGAGGATTGATAAGGAGATAGGTTACAGGGAGGGAGAAGCAAAACATTTGGGCAACATGGGTCTGATCTATCAAGATAGAGGTGATCTGGATCAGGCGCTGAAGTATCTACAGGATGCCTTAAAGATTCAGAAGGAGACAGGCCTCAGGCAGTATGAGGCAAATCAATTGGGCAACATCGGTAATGTCTATCATCTTAAAGGTGATCTAGATCGGGCTTTGAAGTATCATGAGGAGGCTTTGAAGATTCATAAGGATATAGGTTTCAGAGAGGGTGAGGCAAGTGATTTGGGCAACATCGGTCTGATGTATCAAGCTAAAGGTGATCCGGATCAGGCTTTGAAGTATCATCAGGACGCTTTGAAGATTCATAAGGAGATAGGTTTCAGGGAGGGTGAAGCAAATCAATTGGGCAACATCGGTAATGTTTATTATCTTAAAGGTGATCTGGATCAAGCTTTGAAGTATCTAAAGGAGGCTCTTAAGATATTTGAAGAGATAGGGATGCGACCGGAGGTGGAGCAAATTTTAAGAAACCTTAAAATGGTTGAGGAAAAGAAGAAAGGACGGAAAAAATAACCAGAACGAGGACAGCCACAAGGGCTGTCCCTACATTGGTTGGAAAAATAGGGATGCCGAAGGAGATTGGGATGGCGAAAGGGAATATTGAGAGGATTTCCGAACAGATTGAACAGATGAGAAATGATAAGCAATAACGAATGAAGGATGAGAGAAGAAGGACAGCACCTAACTTAAGTTAGGCGCTGGTTTTAAAACGTTATTCGGAAAACATTGTTTAGAAAGTGAAAAATGAATAAAGCCTATCGGTCAAAACAACATCGCAAAAAGATTGAAGAAGATAAGGATGTCTCCATTACACATACAAGCTATGCCTTATATTTTCATCTGGTTTGGAGCGCGAAAAACAGATTTCAGTTGATCACAGACTCGATGATGGAAAACCTCGAATTGCTTTTAAAGAAAAAAAGCAAAGAGTTAGGCGTTCACCTTTTGGCAGTAGGAATAAACGCCGAACATGTTCATAATATCATCAGCTTGAAACCCACGCATTATATTCCCGAAGTCGTGAAAGAATTGAAAGGTTTCTCTTCACATGAAATAAACAAAAAGCAAGACGATTTCATTAAATGGACACGAGGATACGACATCAGAACAGTCAGCCAAAAGAATCTGCAGGCGGCGATAAACTACGTTAAAAATCAAAAGAGGCATCACGCAGAAGACCAAGACATGCGGAGCGGAGCAGACCAGAACCTAACTTAAGGACCAGAACCTAACTTAAGTTAGGTTCTGGTCTTTATCTGATCAACAAAGGAGTGGTTTACGAGGCCAGGGGGGATTTGCCAAATGCTCTGAAACGTTATAATGATTCTCTTTTCGTCTTCGAAAAACTGGCCGGTCAGGAACATATGGAGATGGTGAAGAGGAATATTGAGAGAGTTTCCCAACAGATGAAAAGCAGCACCAAATCACGAACGATTGATTACGAAAAAGCGATGACGGATGACGAGTGATCGATGACAAATAAAAGACAAAACCCGTAAGCAGACTGCCCTGGCTTGTCGGCTTGTCATGCTGAGCGAAGCGAAGCATCCCCGCCTCTGGCGGGATTTTCAACTGGCTTTTTGAGATTCTTCGTCCCGCCGTTGGCGGGACTCAGAATGACACTCTCCGACAGCCTCTCAAGGTAGGTGCTGGTGTGAACAGCAAAGGAGAGAAACAATGAGCAAATTGAAAGAAGTTGATCCGGAGATCTATCAGGCCATTTATGGTGAGACCAAAAGGCAGGCGCAAGGTCTGGAGCTGATAGCGTCTGAGAATTTTGTTTCAGAAGCCGTGCTGGAAGCCATGGGTTCTGTGATGACGAACAAATACTCGGAAGGCTATCCGGGAAAGAGGTATTATGGTGGATGTGAATTCATGGATATTGCGGAAAATTTGGCGAGGGACAGAGCTAAGGAGCTTTTCGGGTGCGATCATGCCAATGTACAGCCTCACTCCGGCTCGCAAGCCAATATGGGGGTATATTTTTCTGTTTTACAACCGGGCGATACCATCCTGGGTTTGAATCTCTCTCACGGCGGACACCTCACTCACGGGCACCCGATAAATTTCTCGGGAAAGTTTTTCAATGTGGTCCCCTACGGGGTCAACAAGGAGACGGAAGTATTGGACTATGATGAACTTTCAAAGATTGCCAAGGAGGCCAAACCCAAGATGATCATAGCGGGTGCCTCGGCATATCCCAGGGAGTTGGATTTTGCCAAATTCAAAGAAGCGGCAGATGAGGTGGGAGCATATTTGATGGTCGATATTGCTCACATCGCAGGGTTGATAGTTGGGGGCATCCACCAGTCCCCTGTTCCGTATGCCGATTTCGTCACCACTACCACCCACAAGACTCTAAGAGGTCCCCGCGGCGGAATGATCATGTGCAAAAAGAAATATGCCAAGGGTCTGGATAGGGAGGTCATGCCGGGAATTCAGGGGGGCCCTCTCATGCACGTAATTGCCGCCAAGGCGGTAGCCTTCAAAGAAGCCATGAAACCATCTTTCAAGGAATATCAGCAGCAGATAGTGAAGAACGCAAAGGCACTGGCAAAGAAGATGGTAGACCTGGGTTATCACGTGGTTTCAGGAGGAACCGACACCCATCTCATGCTGATCAGCTTCATCGAGAGGAATATCACCGGAAAGGTGGTGGAGGAGGAATTGGAAAAAGCGGGAATCACAGTCAACAAGAACACCGTGCCCTTTGATCCGCAGAAACCGTTCGTCACCTCCGGCATCCGCATGGGGACTCCGGCATTAACCACCAGAGGAATGAAAGAAAAGGAGATGGAGATGATTGCATCCTTGATCGACAAGGTCATCTCCAACCTGGGGGACGAGAACGTTTATTCCGAGGTGAAGAAGAAAGTCCTGGAACTGTGCGAGAGATTTCCGTTGTATAAGGAGAGGATCGAAAGGGGATGAAGTCTATGGGCATCACGTAACTGCCCGTTGTGCTTACGCTTAACTTGGCAACCTAAAGCAATAGATTAAAGACCTGCTCAACCGGATTCTATCGCGCTTGCTAACTTACCCCTTGTGGATGACGAAACCCAGTTGGGATTGGGTTTATAAGGAACTCCAATAGCGTATTAGGCTTAGATTTGCGATTGGTCAAGAAAAAAGGGACTGTTGAAAAACGCTCCTTGTTGGTGCGGGAATCTGGCTTTGCCCGTCCCCGAATCCTGGTGACCCGTGCGAGTGTGGTTCGGGAATTCCAATTCCCGAGCCAACCTAACTTTCGGTCTGCCGAAGATGAGATCTGTCTGGGGTTACATCCACAAGAAGCACAGTCATAACTGGTCAAGCTGAAGCTTGACACTCCGGAAAAACTTTCTAATTCGAGCCCTTCAGATAGCCTGCAGAAATTGATTGACTTTGTGAAATTTTTAACTAAGTTTTCAATCCTGAAATGAATGGTTTGTTCTGCGCCCGACACGATGGTCGGGCGGTACCAGGATTACGTTAATAGTTTTTGGCATCGATCCAGTGCACAGAATAGAAGAACATCCCATATTGGAAACAAGAGGCAAGGCGAGGATTCCCTTCTATTTGGACGGAAAAAGGATATTCGCCAGAGAAGGTGAGGTGATATCATCCGCTCTCTTTGCCAACGGCATAAGGACTTTCGGACATCATCACAAGGACGGAAGCCCCCAGGGGATGTTCTGCGCCAACGGTCAATGCGCCCAATGCATGGTCATCGCTGATGGCGTGGCGGTGAAAGGCTGCATGATCCCGGTCAAAGAAGGAATGCAAATCTCACCCTGCGAGGGAATCCCGCAACTGCCGGAAGTCGATAAGGCGCCGGAAGAATTCGAGCCCATTCAGACTATAGATACAGACGTTTTGATCATCGGCGGGGGCCCTGCGGGAATCACTGCCGCTTTGGAGTTAGCCGAGCACAACGTGAACGTTTTGATAGTGGACGACAAACATCGTTTGGGCGGGAAGTTGGTGTTGCAGACTCACTCCTTCTTTGGCACGGTGGCAGATTGCTATGCGGGAACTCGAGGAATAGACATCGCCACAAACTTAGCCTCGGAGATCGAGAAACATCCTGCGGTTCAGTGCATGCTCAATACCACGGCCGTCGCCTGTTACGGTGATAAAAAAATCGGCGTGGCAAAGGAGGGAAAATACTCTCTGGTTGATCCCAACAAGCTCCTCATTGCCACAGGCGCAAGAGAAAAAGCTCTTTCCTTTCCCGGCTGCGATCTGCCGGGAGTTTACGGTGCCGGGGCTTTTCAAACTTTGGTGAATCGTGATCTTGTGCGTCCCTCCCAAAGACTTTTCGTGGTGGGTGGCGGAAACGTAGGGTTGATTGCTGCCTATCACGCCATACAGGCGGGAATCGAGGTAGTTGGATTGGTCGAGGCCATGCCTCAAGTGGGTGGATACAAGGTTCACCAGGACAAGATATTAAGATTAGGAATACCGGTGTGGACCTCCCATACGGTCAAATGTGTCAATGGTCAAGACAAAGTTGAATCGGTCACCGTGCATAGGGTCGATGAGAAGTTCAATCCAATACCGGGCACGGAAAAAACCTATATCGCAGACACGGTGTTAATCGCAGTCGGACTGAATCCGGTGAACGAGCTTTTCGACCAGGCGAAGAAGCTCGGCATGGACGTCTATTCGGCCGGTGATGCGCTGGAAATAGCGGAGGCTTCCGCCGCCATATTCTCCGGGCGAATCGCAGGAAGAGAGATGGCAAAAGCTCTGCGCAAGAATGTCTCCATCCCTTCAGATTGGTACAGAAGATGGGAGATATTAAAAAGCAAACCGGGAAGAAGTATCCCTTTAGAAATCCGGCCCACAAAATCAGGACTTTTCCCGGTGATAAGATGCGTGCAGGAGATTCCTTGCGATCCGTGCATCCACATCTGCCCTAAGGATATGATAGAGATGCCGAAGGATGAGATTTTCGGTCTTCCGGAGGTGATCGGAGACGAATGCACCGGGTGCAGTCTGTGTGTGGCGGCCTGTCCAGGGTTGGCCATAACTCTGGTGGATGTTAGAAAGGAAGGACCGGAAGGTCTGGTCACCGTTCCCTTCGAACTGTTGGAACTTAAGGTCAAAGTCGGCGACCAGGTGGAAGCAGTGGACACAGACGGCAAATTCGTAAGTAGAGCCAAGGTCGAAAAAGTAACAAAAAGGAAGGCTTATGACCGAACCATTCTGGTGACTTTGAAGGTTCCCAAAGAAAAAACAACCAAGGTGGCGGGATTCAAAATTCAGGACCCAAAGATAAGCCAGCCGGTCGAAGTTGAGGAGCCAACCTATATCGATGACGAGACGATTATCTGCCGATGTGAAAGGGTCAAAGCCAAAGAGATCAAGGAGTTGATTCGACAAGGAGTAAAGGATATGAATCAACTTAAGGTTTTGAGATGTGGAATGGGTGCTTGCGGAGGGAAAACCTGCCAGTCATTGATTCTGAAGCTCTATCAGCAAGAGGGAATAGACTTGTGTGAGGTGATTCCTTTCACCCAGCGTCCTTTGATAGCTGAGGTTAATCTGGGAACATTGGCAGGAGAAGACACCGGTTGAGAGTGGAGAGTTCAGAGCAAAGAGTGTTGAAATCATATGCTCTCGACTTTCGACTCTGTGCTCTCCCCCGATTCTATTTCCATATGGAGACCTACGATGTCATAATAATTGGTGCGGGCAGCATCGGGCTTCCCACTTCTTTCTTCCTGGCCAAGGAAAAACTGAAAGTATTGGTGATAGACGAGCTTCCTTCGGCCGGGCAAGGGCAGAATAAAAGCGCCATCGGAGGCGTAAGGGCAACTCATTCCGATCCGGCCAAGATACAAACATGCCAACTGAGTTTGAGAGTTTTCTCGCAGTGGAAGGAAGAATATGGAGACGACTTACATTTTCAAATGGGAGGATACTGCTTTCCGGCTTATACCGAAACCCAGGAGAAGAGCTTCAAAGAGCTTCTAATCACCCAGAAGAAGTATGGTCTCAACATAGACTGGTTGGAGGCAGAGGAGGTAAGAAAGCTTCTCCCCGGCATAAACCCGCATGAGTTGAGGGGAGGAACCTATTCTCCCGAAGACGGGAACCTCTCCCCTATCCTGACAGCGAAAGCTTTCTTTGACCATGCTAAAAGATTAGGGGTCACCTTTAAGTTTAATGAAAAGATAGTGGGAATAGAAAATGGTGAGGGACAAGGTGCAAGGGTCAAGACCGAAAAGGGCAGCTATTTGGGTGGAGCGGTGATAAACGCGGCGGGAACTAAGGCCAGTGAGGTGGGGAAACTGATGGGCGCGGAACTTCCAGTGCTCCCGGATTCCCATGAGGGCGGGGTCACTGAGCCGGTCATGCCATTTCTTGAACCTCTGGTGGTGGACACCCGGGAAGTCCCTGGTTCAAAGAATATCTATTTCTATCAAGAAAAAGATGGCCACATAGTCTTCTGTTTGACACCCGAACCCATAATACCGGGGTTTGACCGCGATTCCACCTCAGGCTTTTTGCCACAGATCGCACGACGAATGATCAACCTTTTTCCCAAGTTTAGAAACATCAAGGTCAGGCGTGTGTGGCGCGGTCTTTACCCTATGACTCCGGATGGCGTGCCCATAGTAGATAAGATCAAAGGGACAAATGGCTTTTACGTAGCAGTGGGTTTCTGCGGCCAGGGTTTCATGTTGGGTCCTGGTATTGCCTTGAATTTGGTCAGTTTAATCACAAAGGGCAGACCCCTGCTACCTGAAAACATCTTCAGAGGTTTCAGCCTCTATAGAGATTACACGCTCACGTCTGAGACATTGAAGTGATGGGCTCGGCAGCCTTCTTGAGAGGAGGCAAGCGGAATCAAGAGGGGAATCGAATATCAAAAGACGCTAGACGACTTTTCCTTCTCCCTGCTGTTTTTCTCCCCACTGAATTTAGTTCCATCCCAACTTTTCAAAGGTACGATCATCTTAAATAATTCGGGGCTGAGAGTCTCTGTGGTTTCTTGTGCCAAACATGAAGAACTCTTGCAGTTTTTGTGAAGATTTCTGCATAATGGATAACAAGTCTTCTTGCGTATTTAAGGGGCTTGTTGTTAATATTCACGGGTAGAGTCGGAGACAGCAACTATAACGTACAATATGTCAAGTCATTAGGGGCTTCTGGCATGATTCCGGGAGTCGTATGATCTGCCTCAGCCGGATTCCATCTCAGGTGGCATACGTTTTGCTCTTTTGAGGGGCGGACTTAAAACGGAGATGAGACAGAGATTATGGAGAAGAATATAGATCGTTTAAAGTTTCTGCTTTTCAGAGGACTGGCGGCAAAGATCAACTCGCCCTTTAAGATGGACTCAGTCCTCCAGGAGGCATTGGACAACAGCCTGGAGATTGTGGACTTAGTCTGCGCCTACATAGTATTGTGGGACGAAAAGACCAAAAAAGTCAAGAACGAGGTTGCCTCAGGGTCGCTGGATAAGCACAGCGTCTTGCGCGAGTTTGATCATCAGGTGATTCGATTGATGAGAAACAAATTTTCCGCCGAGTCGATCTATGTTACCTTTGATATGAATGGACCGCACAGCATCTTCTCCTATCCGGTCAGAGCCGAGAAACAGATAGTGGGCGCCATCACCGGGGTCAGCGTCGGGCACAGAAACTTAAGCAAAGAAGAGGAATTCCTGGAAGCTTTGAGCAATCAACTGGGCTTAGCAGTTGCCAAGGCTTCTGGCTGGCAGAGCAAGATTACAGCGGAACTGCAGGAAGATCAAATCAAATCCGAAAGATTGAAAGCCATGATTGAGACAGCTGTCACCGTCAATCATGAGGTCAACAACCCGTTATCCGCTGTCCTGGGATACACCCAACTTCTTTTGACCAGAAAGGAAGAGTTGGGAGAGGATACCATTGAGAAACTTAAGAAGATAGAGCAAGGTAGCTTGAAGATCAAAGATATCACCCGCAAACTCTTAAAGATGGTGGAGCCGGTCATCGTGAAATACTACCCTGATGGGGTGAAGATGATCGACCTGGAAAGATCAAAAACCGAAGAGGATAATGAGAACAAGGAAGGGAATGATTAATACCTAGGCGATTGCTGAGAGAAAGCCGAGCTTGTCGAAGCTCGGCTTTTTTGTTTGGGTTAAGATAAGGACCCTCTGTTATTGCCGGAACGGACGGGGAGAGAATGTAAGAGCGAGATGCTTCGCTTATCGAGCGGGAGCGTCATCTCGCGCAGCATGACAGGTTGAGAAACTTCAGATAGACTATTGAATCGGACTCTTAACTCTGCTTTCTCAACTTTGCCAATCTCTTCTCCGCATCGTCAACCTCAGGTATTCCAGGATCGGCATCCTGCCAGTGTGCGATGAATCGACCGTAATGCTCTGTGGCTTTTTCACCCCAGCCTTTTTCCTCGTAGATCTTACCCAGCATGTACAAACTCTTGGCAAACATGTCTCCAAAAAACAGCCTGCCCGTTGTAAGCGAAGTTATCCTCTTGTAGTACTTTTGAGCTTCTTCCAATTCACCGACATCATGGAAGGCTGTAGCTAAAGGATAAAGGAACAATGCGTCATCATCCAATTCCGAATGTTGAAAAGGCAACAAGGATAAAGCCAACTCAAGAGACACGATGGCCTGGGATATGTTGCCTTTCTCAAGCTCTATCATGCCTACAAGATGGTGGTAATATCTCATAAGTTTCTTGTTCGTTCTTTTTTGGAGCGCCGCCTTGAGCTCATCTGCGGTTCGTTGTGCTTCGTCCATTGATTTCATCTTAAGGTAAATCAGCCCTTTGAGATGCAGACCGAGCGGCCAATCCAGGCCTCCCCTGACGGACATGTTCTGCGCCTTTCCCCACTCCTGCAAGGCCTCCTCAGGGTCTCCGGATGCCAGATGCAGCTGTGCGGAGTATGAATGCGACCACATCTGACACTCCGTGTCTCCGACTTCTTCTGCCAGCGCAGTTGCTTCCCTGAGTTGTTCTTTTGACTTTTCAAATCCTCCTTGTGACAAGCACAAGGCTGCCAGCCTGAACCGGCCATAATACTGACTGGCGGTCTCTTCTCTTTCCAAGATTTTCTGATATACTTTTTTTGCTCTACGCAGGTCGCCCTTACAGTGGTAGATATCACCCATGAGAGAGGGATAAATGCAAGTGGAATCAACCAATAAAGCCTTCTCTGCCTCTCTCAGGGCAAGATCCAATCTCCCTTGACATAAGTAAACATTGGATATCTTTGCCCTAACCCAAACCTCATCCGGAAAACCGGAGAGATAATCCCGGAGGACCTCCCTGGCCTTATCATACATGCCTTGAGCCATATATGCTTCTGCTTGATTTGTGTAAGGCCCACTGGTTTCCTCATTGTTCCCGATAAGCACTTCAAGTCTTTCTGTAGCCTCATTCCATTGTTCCAAATCTTGACACAACAATCCTAAGTTGAGATTGCCGTCCCAGTCCTCTGGGTAAATCTTCAGCAACTTGTTGTATGCCTTGACCGCCTTGTCGTAGGTTTCCTCCGACATGCTGTAGAGCTGTCCCTGGGTAAGATAGAATTCCCTGAGAGACAGTCGGTCTTTTAACTCAAGCGCTTTCTGCAGGCACGTCCACATCTGGGCGACTGAATCCATCTGTCCATACTCCTGTGCCATAACTCTGTAAGCCATGGCGAATTCCGGATCCACCGCTGCTGCCTTCCTCATGAATTCGATAGTTTCATAAGAATCGCCGGCGTTTAGGTGGTTTTCCCATCCCCTGATATAGCGCTTGTAAGCTTCGGGAAAACTGGTGCTTATCTCTGCCAGGTTCTTGTCAATATCGCTGGACACCTGATCACCGGAAAGACTCAGATCCAACTTGATTCTTTTTGTCAACTCATCTATGACCCCGGAAATTTCCTCTTCTCCTCTGCACTCCGCTCTTCTGGTGCTAATAACCGAACCGGTATGAGGATCCTGCACCATCACGATGATAATGAATCTCTTATCTGCGGTGAAAAAACTTCCCTTCAAGATGTAATCTAGTCGTCCTTGAATCGCCACTGCCTTCAAATCCTCAGGGGAGTATTTCTGCGCTCCAAGCAGGCCTAATCCCTTCAAGATGCTAAAGACCTTGCCGCAGCTCAATACACGTACATACCTTGATTGTCCGAGGTCAGCAGTCAACAGTCCAGACAGGCCATTCACCCAAGTGTCCAAACTCCCGTCCCCAGGAATGTTTTGGAAGGGCAGAACGGCGAGAGAAGGCTTGGCGGTTGGCATTGAGACAGCTCTCTCTTGTGGAACAACCTGCAAGATAATCATCCCCGCGACCACCAGGATGGCGGCGAAAGCTAAGGCTTTCAGGTGCGGTTTTTTCAGGTTAAACGATACGGTGATCTCCTTGGAGGTGGAAGGCCTTCCCTTTGGCAGAATCCTCTCCGTAGTGGGAAAATCCTTCTCCAAATCAGTTAGCTCGGCAAGGAGTTGCTCTGCTGATTGATACCTCCTTTGTCTTTCCTTTTTCATGCATTTGAGAATCACTCGACTGAGTTCTTCGGGAATCTGAGCGTTAATCTCTCTTGGGTCTGTGGGAGTTTCAGTGGTGTGCTTCACAGCTATGCTCAAAGGGGTGTCTCCGTCAAAGGGCACTCTACCGGTCAACATCTCATAGAGAATTATCCCCAACGAGTAAATATCAGAACGCTGATCCACTTCCCTTGCTTCCACCTGCTCCACTGACATGTACTCGGGGGACCCAACTATTACTCCTGTTTCTGTTATTCCTTTGGTCTTGAGTGAGCGGGCTATCCCAAAATCCATAATCCGTGCATTTCCCTCTCGATCTATCATGATGTTCTGCGGCTTTAGATCACGATGCACAACTCCCAGCCTATGAGCTTCGGCCAGCCCTTCGCACACCTGCTTGGCTATGAGTATGGCTTTTCCTGCGGTTAATGGACCCATCCTTTTGATAGAGCTTTTTAGGTCTTCACCCGCTACATATTCCATGATGATGTAGTAGATTCGTCCCTCTCTGTTCAGGTCAAACATTCGGCACACGTTTCTATGCGATATCTTGCGGGCAAGTTTCAGTTCATCACGAAAGCGCTGGATGGTCCTCCGATCTCCTGCAACCTCGGGATTCAGAAGCTTCAACGCTACCTTCTCTTCTATCTCTCCATCCAACACCTTGTAAACCTTGCCCATGCCTCCCCGCCCCAGCTCCTCAATGATTTGGTACCTTCCCGCAAAGGTGCAACCGACGGTTAGTTCCTCCTTCAATCTCTGACGAACCTCAGTAGTAGAAACTGAAATTCCCCTCGTCTTGGGAAGTTGGGTGTCAGAACTGTTGCGAACTGGGATTTCGAGATTTCCCGGATCACCTTCAGGTGATTTCATAACTGACTCTTTGTTTTATTCATCTGGTTATGCGTAATCATACCTATTTAACGCTTCCTCACATACTTTTTCGGCACTTTTAGCATCTACTTGAAAGGGAAAAAATCCGAGGGGTTATTACAAAATCCAGCCTAACCTAACTGCTTGGAACTCTATATGCTATTTTTCAATCGAGCTAACCTCTCCTCCGCGTCTTGCACCTCGTGTATCTCGGGGTCAGTATCTTTCCGGTCCCAAATAAATCCATCGTAATAATACTGGGTAGCTTCCCCCGGCAGCCCTATGACCTCCAGAATCCCGCCAAGTCACCGATTATCGAACCTTCACCACCACCAAAGTCAGATCATCCGATTGCGGGACACCCCCCTGAAAATCGATCACCCGATTTACGATTTGCTGTGAAATCTCTTCGGCGTCGAGACCTAGATTCTCTTGAACCACCTTGATTAACCTCTCTTCCTCGAACTGCTCGTTTCTGTTGTTGAATGCTTCGGTAATCCCATCGGTGTAAAGAAGAAGCACTTCTCCAGGCTGCAGAACTATTTTCTCCTCCTGGTAAGGATAACCATCCAATACCCCCAAGACCAGCCCACCTTTTTCCAATTCCTTGAATTCACCTTTCTGATTGAAGATCATAGGATAGCAGTGCCCGGCATTCGTGTAAGTAAGACTTTTTTCTTTTACGCTCAAGATTGCACAAAAGAGGCTGACAAATTGCCCCCTCTCCACGCTATTGCACAGAAGAGAATTGGACCTGGTTATGCATTCTTTGGGGCTGTGATCCTGCGAGGTTTGTGCTCTCAACGTGGCCTGCACATTGGCCATCAAAAGGGCCGCCGGCATACCTTTGCCCGATACGTCAGCGATCACGATTCCCAGGCGGTCCTTATCAAGGCTGATGAAGTCGTAGTAGTCCCCGCCGACCTCTCTGGCTTGTAGGTTTAAGCCGGCGATGTCAGCGTTTGGCAAACTGGGGTTTTGCTTGGGGAGAAGAGAACGCTGAATATTACGAGCAGTCCTCAAATCTTCTTCCATCTGCTGAAGCTTCTTTTCCTCCTCGTATAACCGTGCACTCTCGATAACCTGAGCAGACTGCATGGCAATGATCGCCAGAAGCCTCTGATCGTCGGGAGTAAATGCTCCTTTTTTCTTGTTGAACAGGCTGATTAAACCTATCATCTCGTTTTTCACCTTAAGGGGAACGCAGAGCATCGATCGAATCTTCGCCTCTTCCCTATCCACCCCCCTGAATCTGGGATCGCTTACCAGATCGTTGGTCAAAAGCGGTTTTTGGTTTTTGAGCATCCATCCGGCTAAACTGACCCCCAGGCGGTAGGGCACGCCTTTCACCGGCGAATCCTCGACTCTGACGAAGGTTTTGAAAGGATCGGTCACGCTCCCTTTCAGCAAGGTTATGGTCCCCTGCTCAACATCAATCCTGTCTATGCATTTGGACAAAATCAATTTGGTGATCTCCTCTACTTCCATGGTCGAAGAGATGGCAGAGGCGATCTCATTGAGAATGGATAACTCCTCCACCGCCCTTTTTAGCTTTCTGTTTTCCTCTTCCAAGTCATTAGTCATCTTTTCCCACCTTTTGCGTTGTCAGACCTTACGCCAGACGATCGAGACTTACCGGATTGGGCGACACTATGTTTTCTTATCTATCTTCCGCAAAAGCCTTTGCGAAAAACTCAGTCCCGTTACCAACAAAGAATCCGGATTCTTCTCATACTTGTCCTTGTTTTTGTCCCAATTTTCTATGATCGTCAAAATCTCCTTATCTTTTGGGTCATTCAGAAGTTCTCTCAATCTTTTTCTGGTTACGGGGAATTCCCCCGTTTTCCAGTGAACAAACACTTTCAAGCCTATGATTGCCTCTTTGAATCTCCAATACATCTTGCGCACTATATTCTGGGCCTGCTTTTGATGGGTAAACAGGAATTTGCTCCAATAGCCCACGGTGTCTGCTATCTTTCTCATCTCGAGGATCATCTCCTCTCGGGTTGGCTCACGAAGAGGGCATGTTCCATAAAGCAACTTCGCTCCATAGTGGAACTGATGACGCTTAAACGGGACAAAGTTGTTCATGTCCAGTCTTGAAAACAGAAGCACGGTGAATTTCTCAAATTCCTTCTTATTCAAGATATTTCTTAGCTTAGCCAACTCGCTCTTGGCAATTTTCTCCAGCATGACCAGATTATCGATGTCACTATCCGAATTGGCTTCGCCTGTGGCCCAGCTTCCGTGGTGGATGATGAAGACCAGATTCTTGCCGTATGTCTTCTTCATCACGTCGACGAACTTTCTCAACAGTTTTTTGACTTCGGTCTTGGTCAATTCATTCTCCTACCTTACCCCCTGCTTCCCCCTCTTCACACCTATGGAGAAGGGGACTGGTTTTATACCTCACCCCCTATATCCCCCTCTCCATACTTATGGAGAGGGGGACTTGGAGGACGAGGTTATATCCGAAATTTTGCTAAGCACACCTTCTATGTCTTTCTCGATCTGGTCATTCCGAAAGCGCAACATCCGAACCCCGTGCACTTCAATCATCTGTTTGCGCAATTCATCATACTCTTTCTGATCTTCCAGGTCATGCACAGCACCGTCTAATTCAATAACCAAACGAACTTCTGGACAATAGAAATCTGCTATATATCTGCCAAGTGGGTGCTGTCGCCGGAACTTTAGCCCGCTCAAACGTCTTCTCCTTAAGTGCGCCCACAGAACTTCCTCTGCTTTAGTTTGCGTCTTTCGAAGTCTTCGAGAGAGGTCGAAAATATAACCGGGTATTCTGGTGTATGGCATATGAGTTTGCCTCACGCCGTGTTCCTTCTCTCTCCCACGTACGGCGGGATCGTCGACGCATTGTGGAGAAGGGGACTGACCTTATACCTCACCCCCTGTTTCCCCCTCTCCATACTTATGGAGAGGGGGATTAAAGGGGGAGAGGTCGTAAAGCGAGACTAAGGGGAAGAAGTCATCATCTCCTGCCAAATCAGATCTCTAATTTTATCCTGCGTCCTAACGTCTACGATTGACTCCAGATAGGACTCAATTGTGGCTTGATTTTTCTTGTAAACACTTTCCAAGTCTGAAATGATCTGTTCCAAGTAGTTAGCGTCCTTGGGCATCTTAACCTTGTCCAACCCAACATCTGTCCAGACCCTAAGGTAGCGAGCCTCAGTTTCGGAAGAGCAGTCGATGTGAAGCCGGCCAGAATAAACTCTCCAGCCAAAAAGACCCGCTTCTATTTTGGTTTTACCCCGCGTCCTAACCAACCTTCTCATGGTTAGCTTCTTCTGAGTCAATATCCTCTGTCTGTAAAACTTACCCAATGTGTGTTCGCCAACTTTTTCGACTACTGTCTTTACCAGCAGTTCAATGTCTATTCCTTCTTTGGTTTTTTTCCTTTTCTTTAAGCTTCTTGCCCTTTCTATTCGTGACTTCACTAAATCCACGACGGCCCGATAAACTTCACGTTGCTCTTCTTCTGTAAGCCCTAAAATTTCTCCCATTATGATTTTGTCCAGTTCTCTCCGATCTGGCTTGACTTTGTCGAGAGATACATCTTCCGGGAAGCGGGCCCCCAACTCTTGGAAAATCGTTTCTATAGGGCGTTCTGTTAGTTCTTTGAACGGTTCAACATCTATAGAGGAGTCTGGTGTTATGTGTAAGACATACATTGTCGCGGCTTCATAAGTCATATTATCAAGAGCGCCTTCACCTAGATTTACTCTGCCAAATAGCTCAACGATTAGGGAAGGTAATGTTGAGTTCAAATAGAGAAACAGGCTGTTCTTAATGGTCTTGTCCTTAAGGTAAATAGCGTAAAATCTATCGCTTGAAAAAGATCGCTCAATATTCTGAGGAGCCAAGAATCTATCGTTAAAGGCTTTGAACCAGATCCCATCCGCAGGCTTTTGGTGCCCAAGATCATACCATCTTTCGCCCCTGCCGGCACATGTTGGTCTCTTGTGAAATCCTTTTCTTTCCCCCTCATTTATGTATCTTAGTACGTTTTTCCTTCCGAGCTTTTTCTTGTCTTCATGGATCATTATCACTCGATACTTCAAGTCTTCCGGCTTGACCACAATAGATTTGCATTCACGTGGACTTTTTATCACATAATTGGGAATCCAATTGCCTTCTTCATCCTTGTGCATCCAAAATTCCTTTTCAATTCCTTTCTTTTTTATCTCGTCTTCAGTGAGGTAGAAAAATTCGTTGGCACCGGTCTTAATTCCAAAACGAACGTCTGCCAACTGTTTCAAAGGCACAAGCCTGCCTTGTCCCTTTTCTAAAATCCTGAAAAAGACTTGGGGCGCTCTTAGGTACTTGCCCCATTTGGAGCCGGTGTAAACCTCACCCCCTGTTTCCCCCTCTCCACACTTGTGGAGAGGGGGATCCGGTGGAGAGGTGCCTTCTTCCCAGAGTTCTTTCTGGCTCTTAGGGAAGATTCTTAAATCCTCATTTTCGTAAAATTCGTTATGGGCAAGTATGGTCTTGATCAGCTTGTCTATTTCGTTCAGCCTGTCAATTTGTTTTTCCCATATATCCTGAGCTGGTGGGATAAAATGACGCAAAGGCTTTTTGAGGTAGACGAAACGAACCAAGTTTTCTTCCCGTTCTTTTTGATCTCGACATTTCTGGAGAATGACGATACACGTATTAATGTCTGCCTCTTCAAACCATCTCTCCACCTTTGATTCTATTATTGCAGTGATTCTGTAATTCTTCAAAAAGAATTCCTGCAGTCCTTTGCCATAATCCACATCCAGCCAAGAATTGGAGACGATGAACCCGAAATAACCATGTTCTTTTAAGAATTTGGTTCCATGCACGAAGAAATAGGCGTGGATGCCAGCTCTCTTGGAAATCTCGGCTGTCTTCCTTCCATTCAGGTCCAAAAGGGCATTTCTTATCAAATCCTTTTTGTATTCCTCTTCTTTTGGAACAATCTTGCTTATCTCCTCCTGGCGCGTATAGGGCGGATTGCCCACAATACAGTCAACCCAACGTGGGAACGATACTTGTCTTTCCTGATCGGCAAGCGTCTTTACTCGTGCCCTTCGGCGAACTTCTGCCACGGCTGAATCTTTGCCGGGTAACAGAAGGGAGAAGAAATCCCATCGAAGTATGTTTGGATAATTCTTGTCTACGGCGAGATCATTTATGGCAAGATTGATCGTGGACAGATGTGCAGGGAATTTGGCTATATCGGTTCCCCACAATTTTTCCAATATCCTCTCATGAGCAAGCGTTTGATTCATCAATTTCTTGTGTTGATATGCTCTGACCAGAAACGTTCCTGCGCCGCAGGCTGGATCCAAAACCTTGTCCTCTTCGTGCTTCATGCAAAACCGGACGATAATATCCACGACATCCGGATTGGTGAAATATTGACCCAAATTGTGTCGTTCGTCCCCTGGAATCAAGGATTCAAAGATTCTGCCTATTATCTCGAAACCCAGCTTGGAGAAATCATATTCTCGTACCAGATTAACCAGTTCTCTTATTTCCTTAACCACCTCTTTAGAATCCGGGAAGGCAAGACTGTCGATGAAATCCGTGGTGTAGATGCTCTCATAATCGATCTTCAGAACCTCTTGGAAAAAGCCTTGAAGTTGCGTTTTAAGAGTTGAACCTTTGGTCAGACTTGCTGGAATTTCCAACGGATCAAGTTCCGTTGGTCGTTTAGCTCGAAGGGCTTCGTAAAACAGAATCTTGTTACCCAACAGATACGCGGTCTGGCGAGAGGCTTTATCAAAATCCTGTTGTTGCCAGACAAAATTCCACCCTTGTTCATTAAACCATCTTCTTAACTTTTTCGAAAAACGGCGGTCTTTGTGACATTGATCATATATGATGGATTGGTAATAGTGGGAAAGCTTACCAATCTTTTCTTGGAGCCTAAAGACTAAGATTTCATCAATGGCATGTTTTGGTTCCGCTTCTTTACCAGTGTAAACTGCATATAATTTCAGGAGAAATTTTTCTAATTCCCTTTTTATGCTTTCCCTGTGTCTGGCCTCGTCAATTAAATCAACGTCTTCAAGTCCGGAAAGAACATATTTGTCCACTACCTGTCTTTCTTCAGATTCCTGTGCGTTTACTCTTTCAGTGTTGAACCAGATTAATCGTCTAAAGTTGGTGGTGGCGAAGTATTTTGCTTTTCGCCTCACGGCTTTCTTTCGTGCTGGCTCCTTTAGTTCGTCTTGGTCAAACGGATCGTAATACGGAGGTTTAGCCTCTATGACACATAAAGCGTTTTTGCTCCGGAGGCTTTCATAGATAACTGTATCTGGAGACTTTCTATCTGTCCCTACGGTATCAACGTCAGGCAGTCCTAAATCGAGATTTTTCTTTTGAATGATCTCCCTCATCCAATGCATCACCACCGCGACAGCAGACCTCTCGGTTTTTCTTACCGAGGAATCAAAAGGACTTGGTATTTTCGTTTTCTTGCCTTTAATCTTGGGTTTGCTCATGTTGTTCACTCACCTGTTTCACTATTCGTCTCGCAAGTTCGAACGCAGCAGCGATCCTTATGATCTTCACGTCACTCAATCCCTTTATATCCAAGAATTTGTCTAACGGCTGATTTGCCATTCCTTTGAAGGAAGCAAACTTCTCCAGAATCTCGTTGGCAATCTCCTCAGCTGATTTTCCTTTGACCCCGGTTGAAATCAGAATCGACAAAAGCTCAGCATCGGATAGTCTGTCCGCACCTAATTCCCGTAGCTTGCCACCGGCGTGTTGCCATTTGGGGTTAGTCTCTTTCATTGTTATAAAAACCTCACCCCCTGTTTCCCCCTCTCCATACTCATGGAGAGGGGGACTTGGAGGTCAAAGCCTTCCCGATCTCAAGATGGCGATCACCAGCCACACCCCCAAGAATCCTGCGAATATGTAACCTAGAACTCCGAACAACGGATATCCAAACAAGGTGTACTTGGTCTCCAAGCGCATGATCAAAGACGAGCCCACTATTATAGCAGCAATAATCAAACTGAAGGAGACTCGGTTGGAGGAACGATCTAACTCCAAGATGAGCTTCTCCAATCCCTTATGCTGAAAAGTAAAAGAAAGCTGCCCCTTACCGATTTTCTTGATGATCCTTTTCAGTTCGAAAGGAAGAAGTACAAAAAGCGATCGAAGATCCTGAAGCAAGGTGGATGCATCTCTTAGGAGAGCCTTCGGTTTGAGCTTGCGATATGCCAGACTCTTTATGTAAGGCAAGGCCTGGGTAACCAAATCATACTCCGGATCGAGCATCTTGGCAACTTCTTCATAGGTGATCATGGCTTTGGAGAAAAGCATCAGCTCGGCCTGGATATGGATGTCATACCTGTGGATTATTTCGAATGCCTCATCCATCAAGGTCTTCATGTCCAGACGGGACAAAGGAATCTTATGATACTTGTAAAGGAAATCCGCCAGATCGGCTTCCAAAGCTCTTACATCAATCTCCTCCCCTACCACCCCAATGTCCTGATATACCTTGACTATCCCACCCGGATGCCAGGTAACCACGGAGATCAGAAGATCTGCCAACTCGTCCATGGTGGTCTCGGAAAGTCTCCCCATCATTCCGTAGTCGACCGGAGCAATCACGTTCCCCTCCAGAACGAACAGATTTCCGGGGTGCGGATCGGCATGGAAGAAACCATCCTCAAATATCTGCTTCAAGACCATCTTCCCCCCTATCTTGGCTATCAATTTCCTGTCGATTCCTTTTTTCTGCAATTCCTCCAAATTCGATATTTTTATTCCATCGATCTGCCCCATGGTCAAAACCCTGGAAGTGGTCTCGTCCCAGAAGACCTTGGGAATAAATACCGATTTTTCATCCTTGAAATTCTCCCTGAAAACTTCTATGTTTCTCGCCTCATTGTTGAAATCGATCTCCTTGCGGATGGACTTGGCCAACTCCTCACTTATTCCTTTCGGATCATATTGCCTTGACTCGGGAACATACCTATCCAGCAGATTGACCAGGTCACGTAGGATATCCAGGTCCGCATCGATCACCTCTCTTATGCCGGGACGCTGAACCTTGACCACTACCCTCTCTCCGTCCTTGGTGACTGCCCCGTGCACCTGCGAAAGCGAGGCGGAGGCTACCGGTATGGTGTCGAAAGACGCAAAGTGCTCCTCCAGAGAAGCCTTCAATTCCCTCTCCACCGTCTCTTTGACCTGTTTAAAGGGAAAGGGTGTCACCTCATCCTGGAGTTTGGTCAATTCCAGCACCAACTCCAAAGGTATCAGAAAAGGGCGCATGGAGAGGACCTGTCCCAGTTTGACAAAAGTGGGACCAAGCTCCTCTAAAGCCAATCTTATCCTTTGGGCATAGGTCAACTCCTCCAGCCTCACGGTCTTTCCAAGAATCTTCTTCCTCAATCTGAGAAGGGTGAAGATCTTCATCTGGTCCAAGAGCTGACCAAAACCGTATTTGAAAAGAACGGTAACGATGTTACGGTAACGAGGAAGAGTTCGCACTCTTCTTAATAGTGGAATTCGCATGAGGAAGTGGCCCGCAAGTTTACACGGTAATAAGCTTGAGTTTTATCCACACTGTATTCCAGTTATTGTTTAGTACGCTCAAATCTTGATACAAATCTCCCCTATTGTTTGCATTCAGGAGTATATTAAATGACGACAACGTAGTCAATAGAAAAATCCCTTGAAGACCTTCTATTACCGACATGTTCAAAAAACCTGACTGACTTCGGGCAGGACAAATTCCCGCATCTAAGGGCTTGGGTGACTCATCTCTCATAGGCCAAGACATTGAACCCCGCTGATGGAATTCTTCAACATTCCCACCCTGGCTAACCTCATGAAGAACCTGCTACTATAAAGGAGCCTGATTTACGAAAAGTTCGGTCATGTTTTTTCGTTGCTTCTGGGACCTTAATCTCATATATTGAGCAAGAAGGAAACCAAATGCCGTTCAAACTCAAATGGAAAGGATCTGGCAATGAAGGATCAAAGGGTGGAGACCTTAGCCAAGAACCTAGTAAGCTATTCGCTGGAGTTGAAGCCAGGCGAAAGAATCTGGATCGAAACCAGAGGTTTTCCGGTCCTGGAGATGGCCAAAGAGATGATCACCCAGTGCACCAAGGTTGGGGCAGTTCCGTTCTGGTATTACAATGACGACAGCCTCACCAGAAGATGGCTTCTGGATTGCAACGAGCAGCAACTGAAGAAGTTTGCCGAGTTTCACCTAACCATGATGAAGATGGTAGATGCTTTCGTCTCTTTCAGAGGTGGGGACAACGCCTTCGACTTAGGTGACGTTCCGGAAGAGAAGATGAAGCAGTACATGACCCTCTACTACAAGCCGGTCCATTTAGAGGAGAGGGTGAAACACAAGAAATGGTGCGTATTGCGCTATCCCACCAACTCGTTCGCCCAATTGGCTCAAACCTCTCAGGAGGCTTTTGAGGATTTTTATTTTGACGTGTGCAATCTCGACTATTCCAAAATGTCCAAAGCCATGGACCCTCTGTCCGAGTTGATGAGCAAAACCGATAAGGTGCGCATACTGGGAAAAGATACAGATATTACCTTTTCCATCAAAGGGATACCCAACAAGAAATGCGACGGAAAGCTGAATATTCCGGACGGGGAGATCTTCACCGCACCGGTGAAGACGTCGGTAAACGGGCATATAACTTTCAACACGGCTTCCATCCACGATGGACTCTTGTATGATGGAATTAGATTCGAGTTTAAGGACGGAAAGATAGTCGATGCCAAAGCCACGGTAAATCAGGCAAAGATGATAAAGCTTCTGGACACCGATGAAGGCGCCAGATACGTAGGCGAGTTCTCCTTCGGCATACATCCCGGCATTAAGCATCCCATGAAGGATACCCTGTTCGACGAAAAGATATTCGGCAGCATTCATCTCACGCCGGGGAATGCATATGATGAAGCGGATAATGGAAACAAATCTTCCATTCATTGGGATTTGGTCTTGATTCAAACCAAAGAATATGGCGGAGGGGAAATCTATTTCGACGGAGAGCTCATCCGCAAGGACGGAATCTTTATTCACCCGCAATTGAAGGACGTTCTGAGCGAGAAAGCATTGAAAGGCTAATTTTCGGAGCTGTTGTCTAACTCAGTTTATCGTTTATCGGTCTGGGTTTCGGCTAGGTATCGGTTTCGGATATCGGGCTCGTGTTCGGTCTTGGAACGACAAACGACAGCCAGGCCACGATAAACAATATGTAACCACAATCGAAACCTTTATCAACGAAACCCCGAGAGAAATATCCATGTGCCTGTCGGGTGCCCCGACCATACTGAAACTAGTCCGGCGGACTGCCCGTAGAGAAGGTCGTCGGTTGGGAGTTGATACAGACTGTATAAGACGCCAGACAGAGTGCGTATATGCCTAAAAAACCATTGAATTTATTGGAGTTACTGATTTCTACGCTGTTTTCCGAGGTATTTTATACAGCGGATTCAGCTATGTTAAGGTTCTTATATGGAACTGTATAAGAATAGTCAGATGACGGAGACAAGAGATGGCAACCCTCTTTGCATTTGGCGATGAATCAGGCACCATGCCCCTCACGGACGTCGACAGTCCGTTTGTGACGGCGATCGTGGCATGGCTAGACGACAAGCCTTCCATTAATTCGTCGAAATGTCAGCCAGGTGAACTTCTCAGGCAGCTTTCCAAGACTCGGGCCATTCTGTCTGTCGCCTTTGTTAAACCCCACGTCGGATACGGGGAAAGGCTCAGCAGACGACTCAGCCGAACGGACACGATGGCCCGCGTGCGACGACTCATTGATGGAAGCAATCGTGCCTACTATCCTGCTGGTGGTGTGGCCCCGCGCAACCAGCTCTGGGTTGAGTGTATGCATACGACTATCGGTCTGGCTGCCGTACGAGCTGCGGCGCGCGCAGCAATTGACATTGCCGATGTCGTGCTCGATGAGAAAACTCTGCCGAGAGAGAGTCGGCATCTGCTTACGTCACAGTTGGGGCAGATCAAGACGCAAGTCAGGGCAGTTGCCGCAGGGCATCCGGTTCTATCCCTTCTGTCGGACCGGCTTGGATTTGCGGCAGATTCCCGTCGGATCCGCTGGAGTGATGATCCGACCGTGCAGGAAGCTGACGGAGGGCTGCTTTCTGCGCACGTGGTCGCTCATCATTTCCATAAAGGACTGGGCTCGAGTAGTGAAGAGTTCATTGAGCAGATCAATGATGCGTTCCCAGGCTGCACGCATGATCTTACAGACCTAGTAACTCGCGAGATTAGCCCTAAGGTAATTGCCCGCTGGGAACGCGAAACCGGCCTGCGCGCTCCGAGCTGACTGGCCGACGCTCGCAACTTAACCGCACCGTTGAAGCCATGACAATGGAGGCCACCGTAGAGTTTCTGTACCTGTCGCGTCCCCCTACCCGACAGAAACCTCCCGCAAGGTCGGGGGACCTGGCGGGCGTGGAAAAATATCTATACACCGTAGAGCTTAACCTTTTACATCGAATGAGGAGGCAATGATGGGACGATATGCTATACTAATTGGAATAGTCGTAGGCGTTGTCTCTCAAGTGCTACTATCAGGGTGTGCCGGTATAGCACCCAAAGTATATACATTCGAGAACAAGCAGGTTTATCATAACTCTTTTGATGAAGTATGGACTGCTGTAATTGAGACTTTTGCTGAGAAAGGCATACCGATCTCTAATCTTGAGAAAGCCTCTGGTTTTGTCGCTACTGAAGAGATGACATTTCCAGCTGAATATGCAGACTGCGGTGCTACACCAGTAGGCATAAAATTCGGTTCCAGTGGAGTGCTAGGGGCTTTCAATGTCTTTGTAAAAGAAATCTCACCTAGTACCTATAGCGTTGCAATTAATTCACGCTATAGATTCATTACCGACAACCCTTTCTATAAGGGATGTGTATCTACTGGTAAAATTGAAGCTTGGTTCATCGCATCTCTGAAAGAGAAATTGAAAAAATAAACTCATGTGCCTGTCGGGTCCCCCGATCCGACAGGAAACCTCCCGCCAGGTCAGGGGACCTGGCGAGCAAACAAGAAAACAGCAAAAGTAAGCTTTTGCGCTCCAGAGAAAATACTCTGAGTTGTGCCGTTAGAGTGCATCGACTTGTTGATGCTTTCTTAAAGAAATCTGGCTGGCTGAAGCCTGCGGCCACCTTTTCAAAAACAGAAAAACCGCACTCCGAAAGACTATGAGCGGGACAATGGGATTCATCATTTTTTTCACAATTGTGCTGGGAGTCTACTTTGGGGGGAATTTCTACATTTACAAAAGAGCTCTGCAGGCACTTCACGCGGGCGGACCCCTTCTGCTCCTGGTGAAATTATTCCTGCTTCTCCTGATTCTTGCCTTTCCCGTCGGACGTTTAATGGATCGATTCTGCCGGTGTGAAGCCAGTTATTACATAACCCTGCTAGGATCATTCTGGCTGGGGGCCATGCTGTATTTCTTTCTCACGTTGGTCTTCATCGATTTTCTCAGACTCATCAATCATTACTTTAACCTGTTCCCGCAAATTGTTAAATATAATGCGGTTGCGAGCGGCAGAATTGTTGCGATATGCGTCTTGGCTTTAGTCTCGGCAGTTCTCGTTTTGGGATACCGCAGCGCTCGAAATGTCGAGGTAACACAAATAGATATTACCTTGGACAAGTTGACTCCTAAGAATAATGCTTTCAACATAGTTCAAGTCTCGGACGTGCATCTGGGGACTGTGGTTGGCAAAGAAAGACTTGTCGGGATTGTGGACAAGGTTAATGCGCTGGACCCAGATTTGGTTCTCATCACGGGTGATTTGGTGGACGAGAATGTGGCTAAACTTGAAGATATGGTTGAGCCGCTTTCCCGGATCAAAAGCCGTCGAGGCGTCTTTGCAGTCACAGGCAATCACGAATTTTATGCTGGGGTGGAGGAAGCAGTACGATTCATGGAACAGGCGGGCGTTATCGTGCTTAGGAATCGTTACGTGACCATCGACAGCATCCTGAATTTAGTGGGTGTGGATGATATTACCGGCCAACGGCAATTCGGCAGCAGAAATCCTTCATTAGAGGCTATAGTGCGAGGGATGGACAAATCGCTTCCCACCCTACTGATGAATCACACGCCGATTAATCTGGAAGAGGCTGAAGCGGCGGGAATCGACCTGCAGTTAAGCGGACACACGCACAAAGGCCAGCTTTTTCCTTTGAACTTCGTCACCAATGCCGTTTATCAGGTTCATTCGGGTTATGCTCGTGTGGGGAAAATGCAAATCTACGTAAGCAATGGAGTCGGCACCTGGGGGCCTCCGGTCAGAGTGGGCGCACCGCCAGAGATCGTTCAGATTAGTCTGAGAAGTACGCCGTGAAGTTTCCCTAAATTCATCGTGACATCACCGGCATATTAGTGTGTTACGGTTGGTTAAAGAAGCAGGAGACGGATGTTTCGTTTTCTTGAAGCGCGTTCACTCAAAGCGCTCCGATTATCCGGGCCGCCTCATCTGGCCTACCGAGTGCACTAAGCACCGCATATTCATCCTTTTCTAATTCAAAGAGAGACGTCTGAAAAAGTCGAATCAGCAAAGGTTTTTCTGGAGTGTCAAGCTTTAGCTTGACCT
>CAZPOP010000025.1:31685-39084 GCA_964588305.1 uncultured Ignavibacteria bacterium | reverse complement strand
GAAGACGGAGGCTATTCTGTTCACTGCCCAGCTCTCAAGGGATGCCACTCTCAAGGTGAAACAGTAGAGGAATGTTTGGCTAACATCAAAGAAGCGATTGAAGGATATCTTCTGGCACTAAATGAAAAGATAAAAGTGGACAGTAAAAAAGCTGAGATAAAAGAAGTGTCGCTGTGAGGAAACTTCCTCAGGTGACAGGTGAACACGTTGTGAAGGCATTAAGAAAAGTTGGTTTTGCTTTGAATCGTTGGCATGGGAGTCATGCAATTCTGGAAAGATGGGGCGATATTGTTCCTGTCCCGTGTCATGGCTCAAAGCCACTTAAGAAAGGAACCCTCTCAGCCATAATTAAAGACGCTGGTTTAACCATTGATGAATTCAGAGAACTTCTGTGATTTCCTAAGCACGCCAAGGTGGACAGGCTGAAGCTCATTTATCCATTTGGATCCATAAGAAGTCAACTGACCTGCGGTTACAGAACCCCATTCAAACAGTGAACAAACGGATGCGTAGAAATAAGTTCTGGAAGAGGAGACAACAATTGACACTCCTTTTGCCGATGGTTAGATTGTAGAAAGGATTTAGGGAGCTAAGATATGCCTACTTATGAATATGAATGTGAAAAGTGTCATCATCAGTTTGAGAAGTCTCAGAGCATAACAGATGAGCCGGTTAAGGTGTGCCCTGTTTGTGGTGGGAAAGTGAAGAGATTGATATCCGGTGGTGGTGGTTTCTTGTTTAAGGGGAATGGGTTTTATATCACCGATCATCGGAGCGAGTCATATAAAAAGAGGCAGAAAGAGGAAAGCGGCGTGAGCACCGCGAGCGAGAAGAAGTCGGAGACGGGTACAGGGAAGGAGACGGCTGAGAAGAAAAAGCCGGTGGAGAAAAAGCAAGGGGCGTAGGTTCAGGTTTATTGGGGCGAAAGGATGTTGAAATGAGAGGCGAGAGATTTTCTCGCCTTTTTCTATTTTTCCTGGAGTGTAAAGCTTCAGCTTTACCCTTCTTCCCCCTTCCGGCAAACCTAAAGGTTCGCACTCCGGTGTTGCTGCAAGACATTTATGAGGATGTGGAATAAAGAAAATCGCGAAAGCAAGCTTTCGCACTCCAAAAACCTTTTCGACAGACGGTCAGGCACGCGGGCACAAAGGATTGACGTGGGGTGGGAGTTCAGTCCACGCATCGTGGGCGCAGAGATTGCTTCGTCGCCCCCCGCCGATGGCGAGGGACTCCTCGCAACGACATTGGGGGGTTTTCCCCTCCCCGGCAAACCTAAAGGTCAATTTTGATCTTGAGATTCGCACTCCAGTATTGCTACAAGTACCGCGGACAGAGTTGACCCCACCCTGGGTCCCCCCACCGGCAAACCTAAAGGTTTGCACTCCAGTATTACTCCAAGACGCTTGTGAAGATACAGGATAGAATAGCCGGGCTGGGGCGCCCGGCTTACGGGTTGCGGACAGGGACTAGCCCTGTCCCTACGGAGACTCTCGCCCCCCTGCCTCCACCCCGGCAAACCTAAAGGTTCGCACTCCAGTATTGCTACAAGTACCGCGGACAGAGTTGACCCCACCCTGGGTCCCCCCACTGGCAAACCTAAAGGTTTGCACTCCAGTGTTACTGCGAGGCATTTGTGAAGATACAGGATAGAATAGCCCGGCAGGGGTGTCCGGCCTGCGGGTTGCGGACAGGGACTAGCCCTGTCCCTACGGAGACTCTCGCCCCACCCCAGGTCCTCCCCGGCAAACCTGAAGGTTTGCACTCCGGTGTAACAGATTTCGAAAAATCGCGAAAGCAAGCTTTCGCACTCCAAAAACCTGTTCGACAGACGGTCAGGCACGCGGGCACAAAGGATTGAGGTGGGGTGCGGGTCCACCCTGCGCAAGGCGGGCGCAGAGATTGCTTCGTCGCCCCCCGCCGATGGCGAGTGACTCCTCGCAACGACATTGGGGGGTTTTCCCCTCCCCGGCAAACCTAAAGGTTTTCACTCCAGTATTACCGCAAGACGTTTGTGAAGATACAGAATAGCCGCGCTGGGGCGCCCGGCCTGCGGGTTGCGGACAGGGACTAGCCCTGTCCCTACGGAGAATCTCCCCCCACCCCAGGTCCCCCCCGGCAAACCTAAAGGTTTGCACTCCGGTGTTACTGCAAGACGTTTGTGAAGATACAGAATAGCCGGGCTGGGGCGCCCGGCCTACGGGCTGCGGACAGGGACGAGCCCTGTCCCTACGGAGACTCTCCCCCTAACTCAGGTCCCCTCGGCTCTACCTGAAAGCAAGGAGTTCTTTGCGTGCCCGGATGACCTGCCAGAAGATGATTAGCCCAAAAACCACATTTAAGCCACCTAAGAAATACCATAAAATGGTAGCGATACTGCCCCCGATGATTGAGACAACAATAGCGGTTGGCGCAAGTAACCAAAATAATAGCGATACTAAGAAGCTATTTCGATTATAGAATCTTGCCTGGTCGGTTAATTCTTTTACGGGTTCCTCTGGTTTTCTATACTCTCTTTCAGGCGGCTTCTTACCGAAACCCAAGTTTACGACGAGATAAACCAATGTCGAGATAAGCCAGGCACCCAGGAAGATATAGGCCTGATGGGCTGGTGAAAATGGTTTTACTCCGATGAATCCAGCGAGATTCTCTACATATTTGGGTGCCATCCCAGGCGGAGGATACAATGGTATAAATATGGCCAGGGCACTTGCTATGGAAATCCAGGCAGAATCGGGATGCTTTCGCCAGCGCCATAGGATTCCCGGTACCAAGGGTACGAAGATGGCTGAAGCAAACATCATCGCCCCCCAAGACCAGATACTCCAAACGCTCTTGAACTGGATAACCACATAAGTAGAAACCAAGGCCAAGAATATCATCAGCACGCGGGTCAGTTTAATAACCTGGGCATCGGTGGCATCACGTCTGATCCAGCGTTTATAGATATCCCTTGATATATTGGTCGCACCAATCAGCATATAGGTGTCGCCAGTGGACATGCCGGCTGCGACGAAGGCTGCCAGCCATAACCCGAATACGCCAGCCGGCAAGAAGCGCTCCATAAAGGAATATATCGCCAGCGCCGGGGTCATGTCCGGAAATAGGGCTCTGGCCATCATGGCATTAATGCAGCAGATAATACCGAACATAGAGGACAACAGAATCATCGAGGACATGGCGAATTGAACCTGTTTGGGTGATTTTCCGGCAGAATAACGTTGATAGAACGACGGGTCAGGATACATGTAGAAGGCCATAATGGCATAAGCCACCAAAGCCATCAAGGGCTCGTTGCCGTGCCACACAAAATGACTTTTGGGCAGCGCCGCAATGACATTTTCCCAACCCCCAAAGTGCTGAAGCCCCAGAATAGTCGCGATGCCTACGCCGATCAGCATAAAGAGCATTTGAAAGACATCGGTGATGGCCTCAGCGATGAATCCGGAGAGCACGGTATAACTCAAGACCACGAGAGCAGATATAGCCGCACCCCAGAAGATGCTTATCCCGAACAGGAAATTCAGCAAGAACCCCACGGCCAGAAATTGGGTGCCGAAGCGCGAGATATTGAAGATAATAGATAGTATGGTGGAGGCGAGATGGGCCTTGGAATTATAGAGATATTCCGCCATCTCTGGTAAGGTCATAATCGTGGTGGGCAGAATCTTTCGGACATAAGGACCATAGAACACGGCGCCATATCTGAGGAAGTACATGCTGATGGAATTGAATATCATGCCAGCAATCCCGATCTTATAAGCTAACCCCGGGATTCCGACAATGGTAACCGTGGAGATGAAAGTAGCCATGATCGAGGAGGTTAAAACCACGGTTGGAATGGTCCGGCCAGCAAGAAAATACTCCTCAAAGCTTTTTTCAGCCCGCCGCCTATAATAAATGCCAACCAGAACACAAAAACCAAGGTAGACAACGATAATGGCGAGATCAAACCAGGTACCGTACCTTAGATGCATAAAGCGACCTTTTTAGCAGAACACGACGGCAGTGATTTTCCTACAGGTCCACCTGAGTGTTTTTTCCCCTGCACTCGTTTTTCGAAACTGCTCGAGAGCAACATCATTCGTTTGGAGACCTTACACGATTTTCTTCCGAAAGTCAAGTATTTTCTCGGTCAGATAGTTTCGAGCAAAACCAAGTTTGAATTGACAAGTAGCTTTCGAGAACCTATAATAGTGGCAAAAGGAATGTTTCTATGGCGCAGAAGGATTATTACGAGGTATTGGGCGTATCAGAGAATGCAACGCCGGAGCAGATCAAAAAGGCTTATCGGAAATTAGCCAAGAAATATCATCCTGACGCAAATCCGGGGAATAAGGCGGCTGAGGACAAATTCAAAGAGGTCTCCTCGGCACACGAGGTCTTGGCTAATCCAGACAAGAAGAAACAATATGATCAGCTCCGGCAGATGGGCAGACAAGGATTTGCCGGGACTGGTGGATTCGAAGATCTGTTCCGGGGAAGGACCGGTCGAGGCAGAACTTACACCTCTGAAGATTTAGGTGGAATGGGTGATCTGGGTGATCTCTTCAGCTCCTTCTTTGATTTCGGTGAAAGAAACAGACAGCAAAGATGGGGACCACAGAAGGGCGCTGATGCGTATGCAGAAATTGAGATTCCCTTTGATCAGGCTATCTCCGGAGGCAAGACCTTAGTCGAGCTTAGAAAGGAAGAGACCTGCCCGGTTTGCGGAGGTTCGGGGGCAAAGCCGGGAACCAAGCTTTCTACCTGTCCTGACTGCGGAGGCAGCGGAATGCGCTCCTTTTCCCAGGGCGCCTTCGCCGTGAATAGACCTTGTCCCCGGTGCTACGGAAGAGGAAAGATCATAACTGAGCCGTGTCCTCAATGCGAGGGAAAAGGACAGACCTTTGGCCGAAAAAGGATTTCGATCAATATCCCAGCGGGAATACGTGATGGAGCAAAATTGAAGCTAAGAAATCAAGGACAACCTGGAATAGCTGGTGGTCCGGCCGGTGATTTGATCGTCAAGGTTAACATAGGTGAACATCGATTCTTCGAGCGGAAAGGAAGCGATATCTTCTGCAGGGTTCCGATAAACGTCGCCCAAGCGATCCTGGGGAGTAAAATCAGAGTGAGGACCATCGATGGGAAGGTCGATCTTAAGATTCCTCCGGGAACCCAGAGCGGCGCCAAGTTCAGATTGAAAGGCAAAGGGATAAAGGCGAACGGGGCGAGGGGGGATCAATACGTGGAAGTGGTTGTGGAGGTTCCTAAGAATATCAGTGAGAAACAAAAGAAACTGATGGAGGAGTTTGCTAAAGAGACGGGATTGAAGCATTGAGCATGGATGATTGCAAGTTAGTTCGGATAAGGGTGGGGTATTGAGTGGAAGCATCGGGATTACAAATGGATTGTTACCTAAATAGTCCTCGAAGGCTCAGAAACACAAGTGTCATGCTGAGTGAAGCGAAGCATCTAAATCTTTAGATTCTTCGCCCGTCGGGCTCAGAATGACAAAATAGTACGGACCCAGAATGGCAAACTAGTGCGGACTGAAAGTGACAAACGAAAGAGGAATGATTTGAAAAATACCTTCACAAAGTCCCAACGCATCAAAATAAAGCGAGGTAAGCATGAACGTCATCACAAAGATCAAGGAAAAAGCTAAATCGAAAAAGAAAAGGGTGGTCCTGCCGGAAGGCACAGAGGAAAGGATGATACTGGCCGCCAAGAAGATTCTGACAGAAGGATTGGCCGAAGTCACTTTGTTAGGGGATGAAAACAAGATCGGTGAATTAGCAAGATCACATCAACTGGATTCGGGCAAGGTGAAAGTAATCAATCCCTCTACCTCATCGGAATTCGAGGAATACACAGAAGAGTATTATCAGCTTCGCAAGAAAAAGGGTATGACACCGGATGAAGCGAAGAGAATCATGGCCAATCCCCTGTTCTACGGGGCTATGATGGTACGGAAGGGCGAAGTGGATGGATCGGTGGCTGGCTCTGTGAACACTACCGGAGACGTATTGAGAGCGGCAATACAGATAATCGGATTGGCGGCGGGAATCACGTCCGTGTCCAGTTCCTTCATCATGGCTCTGTCTGAATTCCTGGGAGTAAAGGATAAGATATTCGTGTTCGGTGACTGCGCGGTGATACCAGATCCCGATCCTTCGCAGCTTGCTTCCATCGCTATTTCCTCTGCCAAGACCATGCAGGAGTTGGTGGGCGAAGAGCCAAGGGTGGCGATGCTTTCCTTTTCTACCAAGGGAAGTGCCGAGCATGAGATGATAGACAAAGTGAGAGAGGCGACGAGGATTGCGAGGGAATTGAGACCGGACCTGAAAATTGACGGAGAGCTGCAAGCTGACTCGGCCATAATTCCGGACGTGGCGAAGAAGAAATGTCCGGATTGTGCCATTCACGGAGATGCAAACGTCTTGATCTTTCCGGATCTGGACGCGGGCAACATCGCCTACAAATTGGTCCAGAGGATGGCCAAGGCGGAGGCCGTCGGCCCGATAATTCAGGGTCTGGCCAAGCCGGCGAATGACCTTTCCCGGGGTTGCAGCGTGGACGACATCGTCAACGTGGTGGCAATTGCAATGACCTTGGCATGAAGAAGGTGCAGGCAATTGCTCTTCAACGAGATACCAAGAGATGCAAAGGACAAGGGTGTCGTGTTTCATGTGTTTCGTGCCTTTCGTGTGTATATTTTCAAAAATGTTTCATTTCTTGGATCGCCATCTGATCAATTCTCAACAGATTACAGGATGAAACGCAAACATTAACACTCTCTCATAAACGCTGGAGTCATCTGTTTCACCACAAAGGTTGTAGCGATTTCGCTGTAATTATTCGCTCTTGGTGTAAATAAGACAGAAGGTCGATAGATGAAGAAAATCAGATCGTTTTTCTTAGCGGGAATAATTCAGGGTTCAAACAAGGGTAAAGTTCTACATAACCAGGATTATCGCCAGCGAATCAAGGCTATTCTGAACAAGTATTTTCCGGAGGCAAAGATCATCGATCCGGTCGGCGTGCATCCCGATTCGGTGGAGTACGATCACAAGACCGGGGAATCGGTATTTCATGAATCCATAGGACAGGCTACGGAATGCGATTGTCTGGTTGCTTATCTTCCGGAGGCGTCCATGGGGACTGCCGTTGAGATGTGGGAATGCCACAAAAAGAAAACACCGGTGTGGACCATCACTCCGATGAAGGAAAACTGGTCGGTGAAGTTCTTGTCGACCAAGATATTTGAGTCGGTAGAAGAATTTGAGCGGTTTTTAGAAAACAGATGATAGGGTTTTGACCTCCACCCCATTATAACCCACTCCAAAACATGGGTAGGGGGAGATAATAAAATTAAATTATAAAAACTTGATCAAGTCTCTTCTCTTCTTACTCTACT
>CAZPOP010000025.1:0-31675 GCA_964588305.1 uncultured Ignavibacteria bacterium | reverse complement strand
AGGGTTTTGACCTCACCCCCTTTATCCCCCTCTCCACATAGTGGAGAGGGGGAGATAGAAATCTTATATGATAATAGACTCCACTCTTGTTTTTTGTCTAGTTCCCGAATTGGAAGAGACGCTTAAGGGAAGCAAAATAAGTCAAGTTCTTCTATCTCCTGACAGGAAAGAACTGCTCCTGCTCCTCCGGGGCAGAAAAAAGGAAGCTTCGCTTTTCTTCTGCGCACATGCGCAAGATTATCGGATTGAAATTCTGGATGGAGATGAGACGAAAACGAAAAAGGCCGATTACGAAAAGACAAATCTGTTCTCTTACGCGGTTGGCGCATATATTGAGAAAGTTGAGCAAGTTGATTTCGATAGGGTGATTAAAATCTCTTGCCTGAAAAAATCTCAGGTTGGTGCTAATATAGAATTCGATCTTGTCTTTGAACTGACCGGTAGGAACGCCAACTTGATCTTGGTTCGAAACGACGGTTTGATTATCGATTGTCTCAGGAAGATCGATTCGACCCAGAACCGGTTCCGGCAGGTTCTCCCCGGAGAGAGATATGTTCCTCCGCCTTCTCGTAGGAAGAGAAATCCTTTTCAAATCGAAGAGGGGGAATTCGTCACATTGGTCAGAAGTCACGATTTTTCACTCAGTGAATTTCTGGCTTCGCATTTTGTCGGACTTGACGAGCTGTTAGTGGAGAAGATCATATTTGAAGCAAATATATCCCTGACAGCAAAGACAGAGGATTTGAATGAAGAAGACATCGAAGGTTTGTGGAAAACTTTTCATCGAACGTTTGAAGAGATAGGCCAGCGCAAATCCAGTTTTCAAATCATCACCAACGAAGAGGGAAAAGCTAAAGCGATTTCTTGTGTGAGTCTTCCATTTCTATCAGACGAGCAGAAGATAAGTTGTGAAAGTCTCAACTGTGCCATCAAAAGCTTCTTCTCTCAGAAACTTGAAGATCAACAAAGGCAGGCTAGTCTGAGTCGGTTTTCTGAAGTCGCTAGTAGGGCACAAAAGAGGTTGGAGAGAAGAAAAGAAAAAATCGAAGAGGATTTAAAACAGGCAGAAAAATTTGAGCAATACAAACGGTTCGGCGATCTTCTAATGATGAGCAAAGATGGGATGAAACGAGGGCAAGAAGCGGTCAAACTGACCAACATATTCGATCCTCAGCAAAGTCTGGTGGAGATCTCTTTGAAGGCGAACCTCTCCCCTATTCAGAATGCGCAGGCCTATTTCAAGAAATACAAGAAGGCAAAAGACTCGTTCGTGGTAACGAGAAAAAGGAAGGCTGAGACTGAGAAAGAGATAGCTCAGCTTGGGAACATTTTAGAGAAGTTAAGCGATGAAGCAAAGGAGTTAAGATTAGAAGAGATTGAGAAAGAACTTATTAGCCTGGGATTATTAAGAGAGAAAAGAACACCGGGCAAGAAAAGGAAGGACAAAAAGGAGTTTTCGCCAAGAACATTCGTGACCAAAGATGGCTCTGAAATTCTGGTGGGGAGAAATAACAAGGAAAATGATTATCTGACTTTCAGATTTGCCCGACCTGACGATCTGTGGCTTCACGCGCAGGATGTCCCCGGATCACACGTGGTATTAAGAAGGAAAGAAAAGAAGAAAGAGCCTTCGCATAATGGTATCAGGGAAGCGGCGCAGGTGGCGGCTCATTTCAGCAAGGCGAGGGGAGAGAAAAAAGCTCCGGTGATTTACACCCAGGCAAAATATGTTAAGAAGCCGAGAAAGGCGAAACCGGGATTAGCTTTGGTGGAAAGGGAAAAGGCGATCCTAGTCGAGCCAGGACTACCAGAGAGGTAAGAGGAAAATCTATTTAAGCTGTTATTCTTTGGCCCTGCCCGTGCCCCTTACCAGGGACACGGGCGCGAGCCGAATATATTTTAATGAAGAAGGAGGAAACACTATTTTTTTGTAGAGAAAACCGTGCCGATGTGTGAATTAAAGTGCGGCTTTTTTCTTTCACGTTAAGTCGTTGAAATACTTAAGAGTAGACTTTCCCTCTCCCACCACCACAACCGCCTTTTGCTCTCCTTTCTTCAGCAAACGCAATAAGCTGCGGTGTTAGTAGTTTTCGGCAAATGGCGGGAATCTGTTAGTCGGTTGTTATATATGAACTTAGCATCTCCGCAAACTACTGCGATTGAGTTTTGGAAGGCTGAATAGTATTTCAAGGGAGTGTTCGTCGGGTACAAGACCCGACGCTACGCTGATTCGGGGGCGCCAGAAAATTGTTCAAAATTTTGTTGACATTTATTGTGCGGTGCACTATATTGGAGGGGATAACGGTCAACAGTCGACGGTCCACAGTTTACACGTTTAAAAAACCATGGTGGCAAGGATAATAAAGAGGTATAAGAATAGAAGGCTGTATGACACAGAAGAGAAGAAGAGCATCAAGTTGGAAGACTTAGTCGAGTTGGTCAAAGAAGAGGTCGATTTCAAGGTTGTTGATACCCGCACGAAAAAGGACGTCACATTATCTGTTCTAACTAAGGTTCTATCGGAGTCACTGACAGAGGACAAGAGCAGTATTAAGCAGACGTCGAAGGTAATCCGTCTGCTAATTGCCAGAGGAGGTGAGATAACGGTGGATTTTTTCAAGAAATCAGTGCTGTTTGGACTGGGGGTTTTCGACCTGACCAAGGAGAAGGCTGAAAAGATGGTGGATGAGATGATAAAGCGGGGTGAGATGTCTCAGTCGGACAAGGCCAACGCGGTTAAGGAGCTTTTGAAGGGGCACGACGAGAGGATGCAGAAGCTCAAAACCAAAATCGACGAGAGTGTGGAGAAGGTGACCACCAAAGTGAGAGGTAAAGAAAAGGAGGAACTGGCAAAGCTGCACAAAAAGCTGGATGACCTGGCCAAGGTGGTGGAAAGACTGGGAAAAAAGCTCGGGGAGAAATGAGGGCTGGGACTTGGGACTAGAGACTAGGGACTAGACAGAAAGCTTGGCTGCGTGTCGGTGGTAGAGTTTTTCTCCAATGAACCTTGAGAATTGTGTCAGGAGCGGCGGGCTCCTGACTTATTACTGCCCGATGGCACGCGAGGGGTCACTCCACGACGAGCTGGTTGCTGCCGAACAGACACGTTGGTCCACAGTAGGGGCCATTGGGCTGGACAGTTCTATAAACTGGCACAAAAGTCCCAGCCCCCACAACAGTTCCATCCCGCTGAACCTCAACCCTAATTGGGCCTTCGGTGACCGAATAGAATATGGCGACTCCGTCCCGGTCCAGACCCATCATGTAAACAGCATTGCAGTCCTCTGTCGGCACACAATGTCCAGACGCGCACTCCTCGAGGTCGTCGGATACCACAAAATAGCAGGAGCGCGTGATCTCACCCTCCGGGCTGAGGTGCACATCGTATCGCCCCGCAGGGAATCGACCGTCGATTGGCTGGAGACCCAGAACGTACCAGTCGGAACATCCCATCTCCGTACACCTGTCCTCCTCGTGAACACCCGCTAAAGCGGGTTGCCGGGGATTGATGACATTATCATAGTCATGCACAGTAAGGCTGCCCGACTCAGCGTCCACGGAAAGCTTGGCCCAGCCGAAATGGATCCAATCCCCGAGCACCAGTTTCAGTCCCAGGTTCATTGGAGACGGTCCGGCCCACGAGCTGGTCCAGTGGGACTCCCAACCGGAGTTAATCCGCCAATCTATTCTTGCCAACGGCCCACCCAAGCGATTCCATCCGAGCGTGCTGTCTATGAGCGTGCTGTCCGGCAACGGGACACAACCCTGGGGCGGTTGGTACTGGACCCCATTGTCTCCCAGGGGCCGGACAGAGAGGTAGATGGTGGCCGCCGAGGGAAAAACATCGTCTGCCTGATCTAGGGTGTACTCAAAAACAAAATCGGCCAACCCATTTTCATCCAGATCCAGCTCGATCGTTGGTCCGAGTCGCGGCACGTCTGGTCCGGTTGGGCGTACAGATCTCTTGTCAGAGCCACAACTCAGCCCGATAAAGAGACCCAAGCTCAACACACAGAACAGCAGGAGATACGCCCTGCCTTTAGAAACATGCCTGTTGGTACCACACACTTTCATGATTTCCTCATCTTTCTCAGTGTCACCAAACTTGTGAATCCGACTATTGGCTATGTCGTTTTATTACCAGAACCTTTGTCTCGCCTGGTGCCGGCCAAAGACGACCGACCACATCACGCGTAAGCTGCATTTTCACTGGTGACCAATAGATATTATAGCCGTTTATGCAACTCTGTCAAGCACTTTTTAAGGATAGTTGCAACATTTTTTCAGGCCTGCGTTCGCACGGGTACAGCATTCGGTGCACCCCGGAGGCGTGCACCGTGTGGTCGAGGCGGGCGACTGTCTGTTATCGGCGGACCCGTCACTGGTGCAAGAGATTGCTTCGTCGTCCCGCGCCGGTGCCGAAGGACTCCTCGCAATGACATTAGGGGTTTTTGACGGTTGGTAAGTGCTCAATCCTTCGGCCCTTCGATAAACTCAGGGTGCTGGGCAAAGCCGAAGCACACACTCAGGATAGTGGCCTTGTCGAACCACAAATCGAGCGGCTACAACTGTCAGGTCACACGCCTGGCGGGGCAAGACCCGACAGAACGAAGAAGGGGATTATAGAAATGCGCGGGCTCGATCCTTCGACTTCGCTCAGAATGCCAAGACTCTCCCAACATTAATCGAACCGCTACAGGTGCGGAAAATTGAATCCCCCTTTGGGAAAGGGGGATTTCTGTTCGAACAACATGAAATTGAAGCAGCGCGGGGAGAACGAGGCTCATGGCCTATTTTTTTGTCTTTTTTATCTCTTCCTCGACCTCTTCGGCACCTTCAGCATAGTATTTTTCTTCATCAGGGGCCAGTTCTTTTAACAGGCGAAGGAACTCGCCGGCATGGACGCGTTCCTCATCAGCTATATCCTTCAGAACCTCGATGGCAAGTTTATTATCCGTAGACTCTGCGAGCTGCATGTAAAGCTGCACGGCCTCATACTCTGCGGCTATCATGAAGCGAATGGCTCGAACCAATTCTTCATGCGTAAGCTTGCGACCGCTGGCAAGGCCAGAAAACGAAGTGCCAAAATCGGGCATGACTACCTCCTTTCTTGCAGTACATTCAACACAATACTGTAAACCAACTGACTCACAATGCTGCTGCCTGCTGTCAGGTCACGCCCGCCAGAGGCGGGCAAAACCTGGCAGAACTGGAAAGACACCCAACCCTACAACACGTGAGCTGCATGTTGTCAGATGGTTAATCTTCATTATAATCGCTGGTGCGAGCGTGTCAGGCACATTATAAAAAGACAAGTCTGACATTCCTGCCTGACAATGATAGAACAGACAAGAATGTCTGTTCTACCGATTTCGTCGCAGGCCAGATGACCTGCACACCTGGCAAGTGAATAGTGTCAGGAGCACGTGGTTCTGACTACTGGCAAGACGCAAGGGTGAGGCACACTAACCCAGCTCCCTTTGACAATCACTCTGACAGGTTAGGAGTAGGTGCCCTGTTCGGTAGCTTTTGCCCTCTCCTCCTGAGACATATCCGCAAGACGCTTGACTTCATTTACATCCAAACCCATTCCTTGGGCCACGCGGCTGCCATAATCCTTGTCTGCCTTATAGAACACAGCGGCCTGGCGCAATTGAATTCGCTTCTGTGCCTTGCCCAGATGACCCACTATGTTGCCGACCAGGTGATCCCGATCCTGGTCCGACATGACCTTGCGGAATAGCGTACCCGCCTGCACAAAGTCATCATTGGGATGTTTGAAAGGATAACGATCTGCTTTTCCGGAAAGATTAAAAGGAGGCTCGCCAGTCTTCGGGTCCGCCTCCGGTCCGCCGAAGCTATTTGGCCAGTAATTGGGTCCCCCACCTGCGTTATCGTCAACGCGCATATACCCATCACGCTGGTAATTGGTTTCAGGAGCATGTTTGGGCGCATTGACCGGAATGAGATGGTAATTGGGCCCCAGTCTGTGAAGGTGCGTGTCATGGTAAGAGAAGACCCTGGCCTGCAGCATCTTGTCCGGCGAGATGGTGATGCCGGGGACCACGTTTCCGGGACAGAAGGCGGCCTGTTCCACTTCCGCAAAATAGTTGACCGGGTTGCGGTTTAAGACCAGCTTTCCGATTTTGATGGGCGGGACCTCTCCGTGCGGCCAGACCTTGGTGATGTCAAAGATATCCCAGGGGAAATCCCTAGCTTTCTCCGGCGTCAGAATCTGCATCTCAAGAGTCCAGGACGGATGATCGCCGCGATCGATGGCCTCATACAGGTCACGGGTGGCGTGATTCGGATCTTCGCCACAAAGCCGGGTCGATTCCTGACGGGTCAGATTCTTGATGCCCTGATCCGTTTTGAAATGGTACTGCACCCAGAAGTACTCGTCCTTGTCATTGTACCATTTAAAGGTGTGGCTGCTGTAACCGTTCATATGCCGAAAGGTGGCCGGCGTTCCCCGGTCCGAGAAAAGGACCGTGACTTGATGGATAGATTCGGGTGTAAGAGACAGAAAGTCCCAAAACATGTCCGGGTCGGGCAGATTGGTTGCAGGGTGCCGTTTCTGGGTATGGATGAAGTCGGGAAACTTCAGCGGATCCCGGATAAAAAACACCGGCGTGTTGTTGCCGGTCAAATCATAATTGCCTTCTTCGGTGTAGAATTTGATTGCGAAGCCGCGTGGATCTCTTGCCGCATCTGCTGAGCCCCGCTCGCCGCCGACAGTGGAAAAGCGAAGGAAGACTTCAGTGCGTTTGCCCACCTCCGATAGAAACCTGGCTTTGGTGTACTTGGTGACATCGGCAGTAACCTCAAAATAACCATGCGCTCCCGCTCCTTTCGCATGCACCACTCGTTCCGGAATCCGCTCACGGTCGAAGTGGGCTAACTTCTCCAGTAAGTGAACGTCCTGCATCAGGACGGGACCCCGCTCACCGGCTGTCAGGCTGTTTTGGTCGTCAGGCACGGGGATTCCAAAAGCTGTAGTCAGCTTTTTGGCTTTCTTTTTCATTGCCAACCTCCCTTCTTTTGGCATGAGTTTATAACCGCTTATTTATCGTGATACGGTTTCCGCACAAATATCTTTGTCTGCGTTCAGCCCATCCAAATCCTGATGGACGGGAGCAGGGAAATGCCAAGCGACAACAGCGAAAGCACCGTAGAGCAGCATCAATATCCCAAGTTTTGATTCGCGATTATTACATGAATTCTGTCCTTATCCATTTGTCTTTCGATGATTGATATTTGACCCCAGATTCTTTCTTCGGTTATTTCAATCGTTGAGGCAACGGGTGAAGACTTGGCCAATTCCCTTAGTCTCTTAACATTTAACGGACACGCAATCTTCTTAATTCTATCTAACGCCGCATCTAGGTTACTGGTAATTTTATTTTTCCGACAATAATAATCACTTTTTTAGGGCCGAACGTTATCATGGCCACTCTGTTCCCTCTTCCATCGACGTTGACTATTTGGCCCTTTTCAGTAATAGCATTGGAACTTGTCAAAAAGACATCGCAAGAAAACATTTCAAGATACAATTCATGAAGCTGCTCTGGAGCTTTTAATTTGGTTCTATCCAGGAGTTGGATGTCTTTTCTTTCTCGCAAAACATCCAAAATGCCTGTCTGCTCCAAAGTGACACTTCCTCCGAAACCGACGGATGAGTTTTCAGGAATTAGCTTGAGTGCTTTGTTCAGAGCTTCGTTCCTGCTTGAAACGAGGTAGCCGTTAATGTTCCTCGTTTTAAAATTATCTATTAGTTTTTGCATAGCCTGCCTCTTTCATTGAAGACCGTGGTTGGTTGTATCGGAGTCATGGATTTTTTCACTACCTGAGTTGGCGCCATTTTTCGCCCAATGTGATGCATCACCGGTCCGCCTCAGGCGAATCCGTATGCACGGAATGGTCAGGCTTTCGCACTATGCCCCGCCTATCCATATTAGCGCAATTCTTTTTTGATGGTTTCGCAAAAGTTGCCCCTCGCCTGTCGTTCGATCCGGGGTTTGTGTCCGCAATTTCTTAGCAAGATGGACCGAAAGTTTGTAGGTCAACCGTCCCGGAGGGTGGTTGACAACCTTCTCTATTTATCCTCGAGTGCCGATAAGAGTTTCCGAACATGTTGGTTCGCAATATCCACATACTGTTGTCGCGGCACAAGCTGACGGCTGATAATCTTAAGGGTATCAGCGTTCATCCGGCCATCCTGTATCAGTTGTCGTCCCGCTTCTTTCGCTGCCTCGAAAACATCATTCACCGGCATCCCCTGATTGACCATTGCCTTCAAAGCTGGCCCGTGAGGTCGCAGGAGCGCTCCCGAGAATTCACGCCCTAAATTTCTGCTGATCGCCTGTGCATGCACGATCAAGGGATCAAAATTATCCAGTTCCCAAAAGCCGCAATTTGAAACCAAGACGAGCTTCCCGTCCTTGACTCCTGGCCGACGGGGATGACGGCAGTGTCCGTCCCGAAGCTCCATGATCGGATCTCCAATAGAAATAAATCGGTCCAACAGGGTTTTCATCGGTCCCGTCATCCCGTCCACATAGAGAGGTGTTGCCAGCACCAATATGTCAGCCTGGATCAGCTTCGGAAGAACTTCCTGCATGTCATCTTCTTGAAAGCACTTCCCCGGCGTGTGAAACCAGCAGGTATGTTCCCCCTGGCACGGATTTATCTTCATTCCCTTGGTATAGAAAAGATGAACCTCTGCCCCAACCTCCTTCATTCCATCAAGAAACGGCTGAAGTATTAAGGCTGTGTTGCCTTTTTGCGCGTGGGGACTTCCGTTGATAGCCAATACCTTCATTTTCATTACTCCGCATTGATTTTCATTTTATACGCGCATAACTATTGAAAGCAATTTCTCAGAATCAGTCAATATTCTTTCATTTTCTCTTCTGATTCTTTTGCATTTTGTTTCATACTGTTAATACGACTTCATGATTCCACCTTTTTGTCTCACAGCTATTGATCATATCGTTTGGGTATAACATCCCAAATTCGTCGGCTGTAAAGCGCCGTTGGCAGCCTCTCTATTCGCTACGAGACCAGAACTCCGATTACACACCTGTTTGCCTTAGCACAATTCTTCTTTTAGAATCCTGTAGAATTCGTCCTTGGCCTGCCTTTCGATCCAAGGCTTGTGTCCGCAGTTTTCCAGCAAGATGAATCGAAAGTTCTTTAGCGTAGCAGAGAGCGGTTTGTTTACTCCTTCAGCTGGATGCGGATCGTAGTCGCCGTGGATAGCAGCCACCGGACATTTTATTCGTCCGGCCAATTCCAAGAGTTTCCCGCTTTTTCTCAATTCCGAAGCTTCCCTCCATACGCCTTGAAAAGCGCCCACGTCACAATCAGTTACGTCGGATTCCTGAAGTATTGGATCATAGGCATCGGCTTTTGAGAATAATGCTCCGAAGCGCGCAAGAGCTGTTTTCTTGTCCACCGCCGAGGGATTATCTAGAATCTCAAGGAGAGACTCGACCTGTGTTCTCTCCTCCTCACTGAGTCGGCTTAACCTGGTCTGTTGAATTGTTGAAGCATACTTCTCTTCAAATGGGCCACTACCGATGAGTATGAGCTTTTTTGCGAATGCGGGATACTTGGTGGCAAATATGAAACTGAGCCAGGCTCCCCAGGAAAAGCCAATCAAGGTGACAGGAAAATCTGCGTTGTTTTCCAGAACAGTCTTTAGCTCTTCGACCTGTCCCTGCACGGATTTTGCAGTTTGAAGCGGCTCCACTACGCCCCAGCCGGATGCGAGCTCACGCGCTACCGGAGCCATCTCTCCTGCCGCACCTGGACCACCGTGGATGACGGCTAAGGTAAAGGGCGCGTTTCCGTATGTTCGCAGGTTCTTCATAGGACAGTGTTAGGAGCACCGGGCTGCTGATCTACGACTCTGGTAATGTTTAATTTGGATAAGGGGTCTCCGTAGGGTGCGTTCTTGAGTACCCGCTGATCTTACGTTGGTGAAGAACACCGACGGGAAGCAGGCCGTCAAGCTGAAGCTTGACACTCCAGGAAACCCGTTTCCTTCGGGGTGGACTCCTTCCTTAGGATCGAGCTTCGTAGGCAAGGTGCCCTGCGCACCTGATGAATGAATAGTGTCAGGAGGACGGGGTTCTTGACCTACCGATTGCAAGCCTCAACTCCGCAAGTACGACGCTCCATTCACATCCAGAATGCAGCCGGCCATGAACTCCGAGCCGGGCGCTGCAAGCATCAGAATCGACCAGGCCACCTCCTCGGGACGAGCGACCCTGCCAAGCAGGCTCTGCTCACGAACGAACTCCCCTTCGGGACTCTGGAGCACGTCCGCAGCCATATCTGTCTGAACGAATCCCGGCGCGACCGTGAACACATAAATGCCTGTTCCACCGAGCGCCTTGGCCAATGACTGTCCGAGCGCATTCAAGCCGGCTTTGCTCGCTCCGTAGGCTGGTGCCTTTGGCTCGCCGCGGAAGGCACCACGTGAAGAAACGTTCACGATGCGCCCACCGCCCCGCTTGCGCATAACCGGGACAACTTGGTGGATCAAGTTTGCTGGGCCAATCAGGTTAGTGTCGAGAATCCGCTCCCATGCATCCCGCCACTTTTCATAGCTGACTTCATGGACAGGGTGTTCCTGGTACATGCCGGCGTTGTTCACCAGGATCTCGATGGCGCCAGTTGCCTCAACTGCCGAGGTTACGAGTCTTGCCACGTCATCCGGATCTCGAAGGTCAGCGGAGAGCAGCACGTGATGATCGGAATCCAGTAAGCGTAAGGTCTTTTCTGCGGATGATCGATCGGTATGGTAATGCACAACCACCCGGGCGCCATGACTCGCGAACATCCGTGCGGTGGCTCGTCCGATTCCACGTGATGCCCCTGTGACGAGCGCAACCTTACTACTGAAATCGAGATTGTACTGATTCACGTCAATTCACTCCTTTGCCGGATTGCTGATTGCGGATGCCATGAGGATCTTGTCTTCATGTGGTCTTGAGGGGATTCAATCCCCCTTTGTCGCCCTTTGGAAAACGGGGATTTTCTACTCCAATAATACGAATTCGAGGCAGTGTCAGGAGCTCAAGACTGCTGAGCTACGATTTTCTCAACACGTAAATGACCCAGGGTGCAATCTTTGTTTCGCTGACCCATTCAAACGGTTCATCCTTTGTAGCTAGTGGTTTATGAGTTTGAACTATTTCTAAACCGGCCTCCTTATAAGTTTTTCGATAATCCGTATCAGTCCAGATAATATCTTCCACCGGTCTTTTATCATCTATGGACGTTACGATTATTCTCACTTTATCTCCGCATTTTGCACGTTTGTTTTCGGGAAAGTCTTTGGTGGAGAATGAAGCCCATTCATTCACGTATATTTCCGGGGAAGAGACCAGGTTCACTATCCTTCCCTCACTGTTCAGTAAATCTCCCAGCCTTTCGAATAGCCCAACCTTCCTTTTCATTGTGGGTATATTGTCAAAAGTGAATGCAGATAGCACCAGATCGTAGGCACCCTGGTCGAATAGACTGAAGTCGCCGCCCTTGATAAGACAATAGTCTCCATTTGGATCTATTTCTCGTGCATTTGTGATCATATCGTGTGCGATGTCGACCCCGATGGCATCAAATCCAATCTCTTGCAGAAATCTTGTAGAGCGTCCCGTGCCGCAGCCAAAATCTACCGCTTTTCGTCCCTTGACATGTTTAAAGATGATTTCAGGCAAATCTCGATACGCCAAATAGTACGTGCCAGGAAACTCTAATTTCGCATAGGCTTCTGCACGCTGGGCATCATCATATACATTTGTGAATTCCATGATTACCTCAACACTACCTCTCCCCCTCTTTCCCCGTCTCCACAAATGTGGAGACGGGGACTAAGGGGCGAGGTTTAATAAGCAAATAGTGTCAGGAGTGGGGGCTCCCGAGCTACTACTTGACCAGAGTCACTTTTTGTGTTTCAGAATGATTCTCAAAGGACAATCGAATGAGGTACGTTCCGCTGGCCACCTTATCAGCTTTCCATTGAACTTTATGCTCTCCTCCCTGCAGGTGTCCGTCAACCAGTGTCGACACCTGTTCTCCAAGCACATTGTACACTTTCAATTTGGCAACTCCGGCCTTTGGCAGATTGAAACGGATGTTGGTGCTCACATTAAAAGGATTTGGATAAGCTGGATGCAGTGCGAATGACGCGATTGGAGTGCTGCTGGTTGCTTCTTCTTCGATGCCGGTGGGATACTCGGTTACATGTGTGCTGTATGCGCCATTCCCATGCGTTCCGACGACCACAAAACCATCTGATTGACGAACATCAATCATATCAATGACGATATTTCCAATTGACGAGGCACCCTCCTGGACCCAAACGGTGTTCATTCCGTCCAGGTTGGTTGTGGAGAACAGACCCACGCTGGTACCCGCAAAGTAGATGGGCTTGTCCTCAACATAGAGGATGGAGACCCAGCGCACAGAAGGACCGTCGCCAGTACCATCGGGATTTTCCTCCAAGTTGCCGCTGACGGGCGTCCAACTGCTTCCCCCATCTTCAGAATAACATATGCTGATGACGCCATAATTGGGGAATGCAACCATCACCTTATTTACGTCTGTAGGATCCACGGCAATGCAATGAAGGTATCCATCCGGGGGGAAAATGTCGGTGGAGAGCTTCTGCGGCACTGGCTGTCCCTGGTGAGGATTGTCCATCTTGAACATATCACCGTGTATCGAAGCGTAATACAACCTCCTGGGCTCTGCTTTAGACATTCCCAATGCCGAGATGTAGTAGTCTTTTACACTGTCGAGCTGAGTCCAGTTGACATCCGTCGGCACCCCTGGATTTATCTCCGGTATTTCGGTCAGATCAGAGTTGCGCCACATCAGGGTCCGCCAAGGCAGGTACATGATCTTGGTATCATGAGGATCAAGGATGAGTGGGGGAAGCCACAGGCTTCCACCTGCTGTGTCACTCATCGTAACCTCTGTGAAGTGATGCGTTTCGCCGACGTACCAATGTCGCCAAATATGAAACGTCGCCGCCTGACTGGTATAGTAGTAGTCCCCTCCGTCACTGATCGACGAAAAACCGCCATCCGTCGCTCCCTTCCATATTGACGTCCAGGGAACCAGAGGATCAGATGAGGTGGTGAACAGCCACGAGTTGTCCTGCGTACCCCCTAAGATGGTTTCACTGCCCGGCGTTCCGTGATCCGTGGCTATGGCATAGAATTGGGCTGTCACGTAACCATTGTTCAGGGATTGCCAATCGATCCGGGTTCCATTGGGCGTAGAGTCGACCTCTGCGACGTTGTCGTTGGTTTTGAACAATCCGCCATCGTTTCCCACAATCATGGCACTCGGGTCTGATGGGTAAAATGCAATAGAATGCTGGTCAACATGAAAATCATCATAGGCGCCAATCTGCTCGAAGGATGCTCCTCCGTCGGTGCTCCGGTAGAGACCAACTGTCCCGACAAACAGCGTATTTTCGTCGTCAGGCTTAACATAGAAGATCAGCATCTTCCCACCATAGGTTATCATCTCCCCTCCGAATGGCAGATTCGCCGAGAGGTCTGTCCAGCCAACGCCCACCTCGTATTTTCTTAATTGTTGTTTCAAATAGGCCACCTCGACAAGAAAATAGATGACATTCTCATTGGAGGGCGCGATTGCGATAACCGTTCGGGTCGTGGTGTCGGGCCAATCCACGGGAGTGATATTATCCCAGGTCTCCCCGTCTGCGGACTTGTAGATACCGTTGGCGGGTCCATCTCCGCCAACGGTAGCATAGCATGTATCCAGACCGGTAAGAGCTATGTCCGTGTTTGGATAGTCTTCTCCAAAATAGAGAACATTCAGCCAGGAGTCACCACCGTTTGTGCTCTTGAACAGCCCGTTCGACGTGGCGGCGTAGACTCCGTCTTCGCCGAACGTTACGATTTTCCGAATGAAGTCAAAGGAATCGGTTGCGGTAGGAGTTCCCGAAACCGTCGAGGGCAGAAGGAACCAGCTTTCACCGGAGTCGGTGGATTTGAATATCCCGTCTCCCCTATAGGTAGCGCCTGTTCCCAACGGACCCGAAGCACTACCCCCCATGCCACCAGACCATTCGCCCGTACCATAATACCAGACATTTTCGTTACCCGGGGCCTTGTTCTGTGCGATGCATGAAACACTGTGAAGCTGGTCCGGCGCGGTGGTTTTTGTCCAGGAAGCCCCGCCGTCAGTCGATTTCCACATGCCGCTGGAAACGCACCCGGCGAGCATGGTATTTTCATCCGTTATGTCCAGGGCCAGCGCTTTGGTGCGGCCGCCGATATTGCATGGACCTCTGGCGTCCCATTCTGTAGTCACCGCCAGACGCTGCCCCATGGTCCTGCTTCTGAGTTTCTTGACGAATTCCAATTCCCTTATGCCGATATTTCTGGGAATATCGTTCGTGGCTGGGTCCCGGAGGATGAACTCCTTGTATCTTGCACGGGCATGTGGGTCTTCTTCCGTTCCTTCCGAGGCCTCCGACCGAATCATGTGGGGCTTGCGAGACGTGGAAGGAGTTGATTTCAAAAGATAAACGATTATTACTACACCAATGACTAAGACAATTCCGAACGTAACGAAAAGCGTTAGCCGTTTCATAATATCCCTCCCGTCCTAACTAAGATTATAAGGGCGACTGTTGATCATGTCTTTTCGGCGTAAAAACTGGTGTGAACATTGACTCCAACCAAAGACCCCAACCATGTCGCCCGCGAGTCACATCTTGCATTATAGTCAATGGGTATTATAGTCCTTCAGGCAAGCTTGTCAACCAGTTTCTGGATTGCTTTGGGCGCTCGCAGTGTTTGATACGGATAAGTGGTCCAAGCTCGGGGGTTGCTGCTCAAGACGCATGGAGCAAGGACAGGAACAAACCCTGTCCGATCCGGAAATGGTAACCGACGCAGCGTCCGTTGCCAACAAGCAGTCAAGCTGAAGCTTGACACTCCACAAAGACCCTAATGAATCTGGCTTTTTTGAAAATCTTACAGGAGAAACAAAAGGGCGGATCTTTTGATCCGCCCTTGTTTCATAATAAAACGATATTTGGTTCTTCTGGAATTCAGTTGCCAGAGTCCTTCACAAAACGAAAATTCCAAGGACAATACAACGTTGCCATTTTGAAATGCCTCTCCCCTATCCCCTCTTCGTATCCGGGAGAGCCATAGGGGAGTCAGCAATAAGCCCACCACCTAACTCAAGTTAGGCGCTGGATTATTTCTTCTCTTCCTCTTCTTTCCTCTTTGCTTTCCTGGCCTCTTTTGCTTCCTGGATCTTTTCGATCAGACCGGGGACGCTCTCAAATAGTGATTCCAGCTTTCCTGGTTTGGTGCTCATCACGGTCACCTCCTCGCCTTTCACCACGATAAAAGCAGCTGGGTCTATCTTGACCCCACCACCACCCCCGCCACCGGCTCCTCCCCCTTTCTTTTCCTGCATCTCCCCTTCACCGCCCCCACCACCAAATCCCATCCATATCTTGCAGACCGGGATGATGGTGTTGTTGGCGATGTTTATGGGTTCGCCTATGATGGTTTCGGTCTTGGCAATGCTCCTGACTTCGTCTAAGATGGTCTTTAAGATCTGTTCTGCTGCGGTTGCCATTATTTCACCTCCTTTTCATTTTCAGAATGGTTCTTATAATTCTAATTTTCGGCAATGTAAAAAACATTCTCAATGCCGCTCCAAAAGTATTTATCAGCCTTGTGCTCAAGGCCACTTCTGCCTTTCCCCGAGGAATCTGGTTTACAAAATCGGGTCGAACTTCGAGGTTCAGTCTTGGTGAAATGGAGCTAACGGAGGCGCAGACAGGATAAAGCCCTCCATATATGGTGCCGGTCAATGCTGGGTCGGGCGTGGCGATATCCGCGTCCAGAAAAAGCCTATTGAAACGAATGCCTTTCAGAACGTCTTTTAAGAACCGCAGGATCACGGTCAGCATCCTGGGCAGCAAATCCTTTTCCCTCCACAAATCCAGAAGTTGGAATCCTCTCCCCTTCTTTTTCTTCTTAGCTTCTTTGATCTTTTTTCGCTTTTCCTTCGTCTTCTTTTCCATTTTTCGGCTGATGATTCTCTGGCTAAAGATACGCAGTTCAGAGGTCCTTGACACGAGATCAGCTTTCCAAATCAGGAAGAACCAACCCAGGGAAATCGATTTCCTTTTTTCGTTCAGAACTAAATGCAAGCGAACCGGCAGAAAAAGAGCACACAGAATTAGAGCAACTAAAAAGAAAGAAACCAAATAAAGAGCAACACTCATTTGCTATTCATCTTTACACAGATTTGTGAAGCTACGTGCCTTGGCAGACAGGCCCTGAAGGGGTTGGTTGAAAAGGTCTCACCTGAGGGCGGGATGAATTCCCGCCCCTATGGGCAACATCAACCTATTAATTATAGGGCACGGCATTCAGCGCTGTCTGCGGGCCCCGAATCCGGACCAACGAAGTTTTTTCAACAACCCCATAAACATTTGCCTATGCGGCCACTATCTGAATAAACATTCGTCTTCTAAATTTCCATACGGGGAAAGCTCGCCCGAAGTTCTTCATTTCTTTTTGCAGGCGATGTAAAGACATATTCCGATTCCCCCGAACAAAACCAGTGATGTGACAATTAACATGATTATTGCTGACGCGGGCATTATTTCCTCCTTCTCGCAGCCATGAGAATGACTCCCAACACGGGCAAAAGCAAGACCATCATCCAGCCACCAAAGAACTCAGCCAATCTTGGGTAGCCACCATACGGGCCTTCCATTCTCTGCAAAATCTCGGCGATAACCAGGACTCCAAGAACGACCGGTATCAAGAATCTGATGAAAACATCCCACCATATTCCGATTCGAAACTCCGAGATGCCGTTTACATACTTCCTTATTTTCCCGCTGCCGAAGACCCATCCGATCAAAATACATTCTCCCAAGCAGATAAGTGAGATCCCAAACTTGTTCATGAAATTATCCACGATGTCCAACCAGAGAAGTCCGGCTCCGGTGGTGAATACGATGCCCACCAGCAAGGCGATGTAGCAGACTGCGAAGTTGGAAGTTCGGTGTTTAACCTTCCATTTGTCCATCACTCCTGCCGCCACTGCCTCGGCCAGGGAGAAGGCGGAATCGATTCCCAGGGTTAGCAGCATCAGGAAGAACATCACCCCAAAAAGAGGTTGCCAGAAGGGAAGGTTACTTATGATATGAGGATAGGTTACAAAAGCTAATCCCGGACCAGAGGCGACCACCTCCGCCACTGGTTTGCCCATTTGCACCGCATGATAACCTAAAGCGCCGAAGACGGCGAATCCGGCCACAAATGAGGTGGTGCAGTTGCATAGGCTGATTAGAAAAGCGTTATTCACGATGTCTGTCTTTCTCGGCAGGAAACTGGAATACGCGATCATTATTCCGAAGCCAACGCTTAAGGAAAAGAAGACCTGTGTGTATGCAGCTAACCATACTTCGTGAGAAAGTAACTTCTGAAAATCAGGAGTAAGATAAAACTTGAGTCCCTCAACTGCTCCCGGCAAAGTCACCCCCCTGATGACAAATATCAGCAGCAAAAACCAGGGAATCAAGACCGTGGCATATACCACTTTTCCTACAGTTTTAACCCCCTTCCAGATGGAGAAGAAAATGGCTACCCAACTCAAGAACAAACCCAGAAGGATATACCCCTTTATTCCTCCGAACTCAAACGGGCTGTTGGTTAATCCCAAGGTCTTCTGATAAAAGAAGCCGCTAGGATCGTCTCCCCACCCCAAGTTCAGGGAATGATATAAGAAATTAAAACAGTAGCTCATGATCACTGCGTAGTAACAAACGATGAAGAATCCTACCAAGATTGCTGCCCAGCCGAACCATTCGAACTTCTTGTTCACTTTTCGAAATGCCTCAGAGGCCGATCCCTCGGTCTTGTGCCCCAGACCAAACTCCAAGATCATAAGCGGAATGCCTGCAGTGAACAGGGCAACCAGCCAGGCGACCAAGAAGGCACCGCCGCCGTTGGCGTAACAGATATAGGGAAAACGCCAGATATTGCCCAGACCGATGGCCGAGCCGATGGCTGCCAAAACGAAGGCGCTGCGACTATCCCACTGATCTCTTTTTTCCATGAGTTCCTCCCCTGAGAACAGATCCCAAGTTTGATTCCAACAGTTTTCCTGAATATCTCGTCAGGTCACCTCGCTCGCTTCAAACAAGAAGACTAACGAACTCCAACATCGATGCACGCGCGCGAATTTTTCAAAATATATGGGAAAGAAAATCAAACGCAAGGAAATAAAATCTCGACTGCCGTATTTTTTTGTTGCGTTTTGTGAGTCTTTTGACTATAGTCATTGAAGGTTGTAATAGGAGGGATGACGATGCCGTTTTGGACGCAGTTCTGGGTGATCGCACCACCAATTGTCCTCTTCACAATAACCATCATATTTTATATCGTCACCGGCAAGAAACGGGAATAGCAGATGGACCCCATCCTGATAGGGTTTCTGGTTTATCTTGTACTGCTGTTAATCAAGGGTTCGCTGACCTTCCGATATAACAAGACCATAGCCGATTTTGTTCTGGCGGGAAGGAGATTGGGCCCCTGGCTGGTCTCCATAAGCGAAAGATCGTCCGGGGAGAGCGCCTGGCTTCTGATCGGATTGCCGGGTTTAGCCTTAGCTAGCGGATTCAACGCTATTTGGGCAGCGATAGGATGCGTGGCCGGAATTCTTTTCTCCTGGACTTTTATCTCCCGCAGGCTGAGAATGGAAACGGAAAAACATAATGCCCTGACGCTTCCTGATCTTTTCGAAAACAGATTCTCCGATAATACCCACGCTTTGCGCATCGTCTCGACCATTGTCATCATTCTCTTCTTCACGGTGTATGTTGCCGCTCAGTTTTTGGCTGCCGGTAAGGTCCTGAACGCCATCTTCGGAATAAGCAAATTACAGGGCATGATGGTCGGGGCTTTCATTATCGTCATCTACACCATCATGGGCGGTTTTTTTGCCGTGGCATGGACCGATCTTCTTCAAGGAACCATCATGGTCTTTACCCTGGTTTTGCTTCCCATAGTCGGTCTTATCGAATTGGGTGGACTGGAAAAACTCTCGTTGGCGCTCAAGAACGTAGACCACAACCTTTTATTGGTCGGGGGCGGCAAACAAGGCTTTGCTGCCGCCGCCTCAATCATAGGCGGACTGGGCATTGGATTGGGCTATATGGGACAGCCGCATCTGGTCACCAGGTTCATGGCAATAAAGGACCCGGCAAAGTTGCGCCAGGGGACTCTGATCGCCATGTGCTGGGCACTCTTAGCCTTCTGGGGAGCGGTATTCATCGGAATAGTCGGGCTGGGGCTTTTTGGAAATGTCTTTGCAGATCAGGAGGAGATCATGCCCTATATGACCAAAGCCTTGGTTCCTGCGGGATTAGCCGGAATTATGATCTCCGGAGCAATTGCCGCCATGATGTCGACAGCGGATTCTCAGCTTCTGGTCAGCAGTTCTGCGATTTCTCGGGACATATATCACCAGATGATGCGAAAAGATGCGCCGGACAGAAGATTGGTTCTGATCAGCCGAGTGGCAACTTTGATCATTGGGATGATAGCCTTCCTGCTAGCGCTGCACGCTGAATCTCTGGTTTACTGGCTGGTGCTCTATGCCTGGGCGGGATTGGGAGCAAGCTTCGGCCCCGCCCTTCTGACTACGCTGTGGTGGAAAAAAGTGACTAAGCAAGGAGTTCTTTCGGGCATGATCGTAGGGACCATTACCGTTTTGATCTGGTACAACGTGCCTGTTCTGAAGAATTCTCTGTACGAACTGATACCCAGCTTTTTCCTCTCGCTCTTGTCCATAATAGTAGTGAGCCTCTTTACTCGGAAGGGGTAGGGGATGTTGCGCCTGCGCGCTCGTCGACACGCGCTGATTCTCATCTCCGAACAGAGTGCAGAGCCGAGCGGACCACCAGCATGCCTCCCGCAACCCACGGAGAATGAGCCACTATAGATTAAAAACGCGGTTAAGCTTTCGTATCATTGTGTCTCTGAGCACGACCTCGAGTTTGCGGACAGATGACTTCACTGTATAGCCGAAGCATTGGTTCAGGAAAGCAACAAGGACGGATAAGGCCATTAATAAGCTTGGAACGTAAAGGTACGAGTTAGATAGTCGTAACGCGCTCCCTGTGGGAAAAGCAAGGTAAGCACCTGCAGCAAGAAGCAGCAATAGAACATAGAACAAAACCTTTGACAGAATGGACGCCACCTTTGTAGAAAAACTAGCTAGCCTAATTCGGCGCTCGGAGTCTGCCTGGTGTTTCGCGTCAAGCTGCTTTTGCGTTTTTGCGTGACCTTCTTTTTCGGCTCGGAGTTCTTCTTCTTTTTCTGTAACGATGCGGGACTTCACGGAGTGTAAGATTGACTGAAGGTCTCCTTCTGTGATATCGACCACCTCACCTTGCGTCAGATCCATCAGAGCCTTCTTCGCATCTATTGACATCCGCAATAGATAGTAGTCGTCTGGCGTTATCCTGTTCTTTTCTCGCAACTTGGAAATCTCGGTAAGATATTTGAGCCAAAGTTCCTCATTGGGTTCTAAAGCAGCGTAGCTATTTGCTATTACCTGTCTACTTGGAAGATCGGACGCTTTTACGGGGTTCTTGAGCCACACCAGGTTTGTTAATATGTAATCCGTAACACAGACAGGTGCCGTGCCGGATGGCGTCACTGAGCAGAAGAAGCTTCGGCTTGCCCGCGCAAGACTAGCATTAGTGGTGACGAACACAGCCCGGCAACTGTCCACGAACTCGGACACCCGTCCCCGCCTTAAGCGGAACACAGCCGACAGGGAATCGACGTCCCGTATCAGTGTGGGCGGCCTCCTGTAGCCCACATTTTCCTGCAAGTGCTCTTCCAAGACTGCCTCATCAAGCGGGCACTGTTGGTCGTACGGTGGCTTTTCGACTATCTGAATTCTGTGGAACCCGAGCGATTCCTCCAATCGAGCCTTAAGAAGCTGCACGTCGCTTGCGGTGTGCCCCGCCTGGGCAAGGTACTGCACAGTTGCACCCGCCGGATTCTTGCTGGACGGATTCCGGAGTATCTGCTCGCAAACATCGAGAATACCGTGGATTTCCATAAATGTATGTTGGAACACCTTAAGATTCGCCTGTTCTTGGTAAAGTAGGTCGACCAATTCCTTCGCAGGATCCTGTTGCTGCGGGCCCTCCCAACCCAAAAGGCGAAGAACTAAAGGGGTGTCCAAGTAGAAGTCGGTGTTGTTGAACTTGCGCTTCAACATCCCTGGCTCAGACAAGAAGAGTGCATTAGCTAGCATGTTTCCTTTGACCACGGTCTCTAGGTACTCAAACCCTTGTTGGTCATTCTCGGTTAGGTCTCTTACGAAGGCGTTGACTAGAAATTTGGCGCTTTTTGGCGAGCGCCCGGCCTTTAAAACGGAGTGACCCTCGACCGCCGCACTAAGCACTTCCACATCGTAGTCTGTCAAGTATCTCAGGAGCGCATTTTCCGCATCTTCCATCCCCCAATCTACGTGGTAGCCGGTCTTGCAGAAACGCCTCAGCTTCTCAAGTAACGCCCGATGCTCACGCAACACTCTCTGCCGGACCGCGCCGAATTTCAGGTTCTGCAACCTCTGTTGCACCGGAAAGTAAACCCCATGGTCCTGCCGAACATAGCCGTAGCTCGGCTTTTTTGCGCGACCCAGAATGATCTTCAGCGAGTTCTGGGGAACATTCAGCCCTAACGATTCCCGCATCGACCTCTGTAGATCAGAGAGAGAGATGGCGGAGGCTGGCCGCTGCGACAACGCGTGGGCCACAAAAGGGACGAAGTTCTCAATGTAATCCTTGTTTTGGTCCCAGTTGGTTTTGAGAATCGCAAGGCTCGTCAAGGCTTCATTTGACATGCTATTCTTACCCCCGCTTAGCCAGAGATCTGTTGTTAACAACCTCCGCTCGTTTGACGCTGCGAAAGTAGGTGTTCAAGAGGAAGTTTTCCCTGTCGTCCTGTGCTCGTGTTGGAGCGACTTCCAGAACTACCCCTTTCCCCATATTGCTACCTCCTTATTTTCTGTCTATATTAGAGCTCTTCGGGCGATTTGTCAAGGTTTTTTTAGGCATTTCTATCCGATGGTTACGTCAAGATAATTGTGTAGAATGATTTTGCCTTACAGGTAGATTGTAACCAGTTGATCTGGTCTATAGCTGTACACATGCGCATGATCGAAGTCGAAGATTTGGAGGTGGTATTGGCTGCCACTTGGTTCGGATAGAAGCGAGATTCTGCCGGTGTCCTTCACTAGCAGAACGAGTTCGCAGCTCATCAAGCTGGTTGGTGAAGAAGAACAACAGCCAGTAGGGGTCAGCGGATTGAACGGATGGATTTCTGCTGAGAGAAGTGAAACATTAACGCGTGAGATTCTTCGTCCCCCGCCAGAGGCGAGGAACTCAGAATAACAGGCAGGATCTGCTATATGTCCAGTTATTCACCAACAGAAAAATTTCGTAGAAGGATGTCGGGCAGTTCCCGCGCCAATGCTTCGACTTCCTTCGACTTCGCTCAAGACAAGTCACTCACCATAAAAGGCGAGGTCGCAACTCAATCCACCAACTGATACTCGCCCTTCTTCCCCTCGCTTCTGTCTATACTGATTGTGAGTCTATTGACTCAGAGGAAGACAATAAAAAATGTCGGGTAACTCACCTTACGGCTCGTAACCCGACCTACAAATCTCGCTATTTTCTCATGAGGTGAAACTCACCTCATTACCTCCTTCACCCGGAGGTTTTACAGGTAGCGGCATAAATGCGAGCGAAATACTTCTGGTCTGAAGCGTAGTGGCAGTGTTTATACTTTTTACCGCTGCCGCACCAACATTGAGCATTACGTCCAAGGTTTCTAGCCGATTTCGGCGGTCGCTTTAACAGCTTATCAAATAAACCCATGTATTCCTTTCTTCCTTCTAATTACTGCGGCGAATCCCTATAACACAGAACGTCTTAAAGAAGCCCCTTTATTTATTTTACGTTATCACTTCCCGAAAGTCAAGTTTTTTTACACGCTTCGCCATCTGTTTGTATCCTTCACCAAGACGAATACTCAGAAAGTTATCAGACCATTATTGGAGAAGACCAGCAGCCAGCAAGCTTCACCCGATTAAACGGATAAGTTGATCTGAAACAAAGGGAAGGGGCTGTGTTAGACAGATGCAATCACGTTTCAGATTCTTCGTTCCCCGTCAGAAGCGGGGAACTCAGAATGACCAGGAGGAGCAGCTAGTTTCACGACTGTTACTGTCCGTGGATTTTTCGCTTGACAAGATAGGAGAATTTTCGGTAAATGATTTTACGAGACGGGAGTGATTATTCGAAAATCGGAAAAAAGAAGGCTTCATTACAATAGCCAGCGAACGAAATAAATTGACATAACCACCCTCCCCCTAATCCCCCTCCCATCAAGGGAGAGGGAATTCACCGGGCTTCTTCTTAGCTTGTGGAAGAGGGATAGGGTGAAGGCCATTTGAACCTATTTCTTACTTCTGTATCAGCTTAACGTGAGAGAAAAAACACTTCTTCTTTTAATCATCGTCATTTTTGTAGTTCATGCCGTGAGTATGAATTTCACCCAGGACGATGCCTTCATATCCTATAGATATGTCAAGAACTTCTTGGATGGTGAGGGATTGGTTTTTAATCCCGGCGAGAGGGTCGAAGGATACACCAATTTCCTATGGATCATACTATTGTCCATCTTGGTCCAGTTTGGCCTGGACATGATGCTGGCTTCCAAGATACTGGGGGTTGGCTCGGGGTGCATCGCCATTGTTCTGCTTTACAGCCTTTCGGTCATACTCCTGCAAGATGCCAAACGGTCGATGAGCCGAGCCAAAAGCCGACTCTTTGCCCTCTTCCCCTGCATTCTTCTGGCCTCCAACAGCGCCTTCGCCTATTGGAGCATCGGGGGACTGGAGACCACCTTCTTCGTAATGGCAGTTCTGGTGTCCGTGTATTTATATTTCACCAATCAGAGATTGATGGTGATCTCCTGTGCACTGAGCAGTCTCATTCGTCCTGAAGGAGTGCTGGTATTTGGGGTCTTGGTGTTACATAAATTTCTGCTCAAAAAGGACAGTGTTAAGAATTGTCTGTTGCATGTATTCAGCTTTGTAATGTTGTTATTGCCGTTCGCGGTTTTCAAGATTCTCTACTATGGAGATCTTCTGCCCAATCCCTTTTATGCCAAAACCGGCTTCTCACTCGAGTATGTAAAAGCCGGTCTGGCTTATTTCTGGCTTTTTCTTAAACACTATGGTTTGTGGGGTGTTCTTTATCTCATACCTATCGGCTTCTATAAGGGCCTACAGGCCAAAGGGAGATTAGCCGTCATTATGATCTACATTTATACTCTCTACGTGATCGTGATCGGAGGAGACGTTCTGCAAGCTCACAGATTCTTCTTACCCATCCTGCCTTTTTTGTACTTTTTTTTCAGCTTCGGTTTACTGAGGATTCATTCGATGCTGAAGAAGAAATCTGTTAAGTTTGCAGTTCCGCTAGTTGCTGTTATCGCCTTTTGCTTTTTGACCTTCTTTCTGCCTCGAAGTTGGATACTGAATGTCCGCTACGCAGAAATGGGATTGAATTTTAAGATGATAAAATATGCACAGAGGCTGAGGCAATCCTTTGGAACCGATTTCACCCTGGCCATGAGCACCATAGGGGCCATCTCGTATCTGACCGAAGCCAGAGTGATCGACATGTTGGGATTGACTGATCCTTACATCGCCAAACATCCGGAGGAGATACCCGGGATTCTTTCAACCTGGAAGGAGAAGAAATTCAACACCCAATACTTACTTTCCCGAGATCCGGACGTAATCATGTTCTCCACGGGGATCAAGCCGAGTGCCCCGGCTGAAAGGGCGCTTTTTCTCTCCTCCAAGTTCAGGAAGAACTACTACCGCTATTATTTCCCGGGCAGGATTTTGTTCGTGGTTTACAAAAAGAAGGGGGAATACCTGCCGGAAAACGAAGTCTTTCCTGATGCAAGATTCGTAAATTTATACAACCAGGTCATAAACCTGGAAAGAGATGGAGATATCCAGGCATGCCTGGATACGCTTGAAGAAATCTTGAAAGTAGGGCCCAAGGATTTCGCCTGGGCCTATGAGCATGTTGCCAGATGCAATATGATGATGGGGAACACAGGACTGGCCAAAGAATATGCGGAAAAAGCCGTCGAGTTGGACGATTATTGCACGATGGCTCATATCTTGCTGAACAAGGTCTATCTTGAAGAGGGAGATAGCACCTCTGCTCTTCGAGAAAAAAATAAAGTCTTCCTGCACAATCCCGAAATGATTCAGGGTAGATGAGAAACAGATTATGGCGGTTCGCTCGTAGTGCGACAAGAAAAGTGTTGACAAGTCTGAGAGGAGATATATATTAATTTTGTGATGAGTTTTTCCGTGCGGGAATAGCTCAGTTGGCTAGAGCATCACCTTGCCAAGGTGAGGGTCGCGGGTTCGAATCCCGTTTCCCGCTTTTTTGATTCGCTCATTTCCAACCGGATATCCAATCTGTTTCAATTCCTATTTTTTTTGGCAGACTGAACTGCAAAAAGTCAATAAGCTCTCCGATTTCGTGTCTCCGAGGGCTTTAAGCCTTTGCTTAACGAAAAGACGCCTTTCTGAATTGTCCGGTTGCAGAAAACCCTAAGATCGTATTATGGACGGCACCTTCCGGCCCCGGCTGTCCATGTTTTTGGATACCCCTTCTCAGAAAAGACGTTAACATTTGCTATTGCAGAAGCATCAAGATAAACAAAGCTGGCGCGTGATTTTCCAATCAGCTCTTATCTTTCTCCCTGATCCCCGCCATTCAATTCCGAACGACTAAGGCGTCAGCCAGAAATCACGCGGATACAGACGATATACGGTTTGCCTGCTCTCGGCCGCTTCAATATGGTTTTCTAACGATTCGAACTGAGATTCCGGGCCTATCAAGAAGAAGATACCGTCTTCGCTTTCTGCCAACGATGGGCCGTAACCGATCAAAACAGGGCCATAGACGGTCTCCATGCGGGATTCGAGTTCCTTATATAAGTCCCTTCGGTCTCTCTGTGCCATAACCTTTTGCCTGAATCTCTTTACAACTTCAGGAGTAATACTGTCGGCCAGATCGGCAGCCATTTCCCTGCCGCGGTCTTCGTAGCGCGATGGAGCGCGGGAACGTCCGAAAACCTGGGCGATCGCATAATCAGTCAAACCGGAGCCTGGCTCGGCGTTTTCAAGCTGATTTACCACAAAGCGCATGGTCTGGGAAACGTCAGGACACCTCTCGGCATAATATCTAACCCGGCCGGTAGATTCATTATAACGATAACCATTGCTATAGGCCAGCCCCGCTGCCCAGGTTTTCATAAACAGACCATGAGGACCGTAACCGCCATATAATCTGCCTGACAGACAGTCAAGGACCGCGGTGGTGCTGGTATCATAGACCCCGGCATGTTTTGCCGAAAATATCAGCACACCATTTCTGGTGCCCTCATGAACGAGCCCAACATAGAGCGGCCTATCGACATCGGGGTGACGATCCTTCAACCTTTCAACGATCCTCTGTGCAGAAGAATAATCCTGCCGCACGGAAGAACGCTTCGAATCAAGCTTCCCTGTCAGTTCATCAATCATATCCAAAGTCGCCTTGCGATCAGCGCTGTTGGAAACCATGAACATTCGAGCATTATCCGTTTTGCGAATCAAATCAAGAACGGCACTAAATCCGCGGAGGGCATCTTCGGGTTTAACCATTACATCGGCATTGGTCTGATTACAGAGATAAACCCAATCATCAGCAAGGCTGGCGTCGGGAATATCGGTCAAAGCGACTTTCAGCGCTTTCGCGATTTCTTTTGCATTTTTCTTTGACACGTCAGAAAAGCTCAAGATGTCCGGCTCAAAACCTGCAATCACCGGCTGGTCAGGCGATTCATCAATATTCTCAATGGCAGTCAGAAGCCGGGTCAATTCCGCGCGATTTTTGCCCTTTCCGGATTCGGCCAAGGCTTTGATGAACAAGGCAAGCTGGTTTTGTTCCTCTTTGTTACCGGGATCTGTCAGGAGCCATTTGAGGCGCTGATAATGATGAATTTCAGTTAAGAAGCATCCTGTGGACATATAAAGCGGATTTCTCTGATAACGATAACCGTTGGCTAAATACTCAACCCAATCTTCCTCCGCCCCCTTCATCCTGTTTCTATATGAGATCAGCGACTGGTCGATTAAGTCCATCATTCTGGGGAGATTGTCGTTGCTCAGGTAAGGCGAATACAAGGCGGCGTCCATCCATCTTAGTGCGTTCTTCAATTCCTCAAAATTGTTCCCACTACCGACGAGGATGATCTCAATTCGGTCAGTGTGATCACTATGATCGAAGTATGCGTCCAGATTCAACACTTCGTTCCGTAAGCGCTCAACCATTTCATCGTAGCTGACCACCTGGCCGTCCTTGATCACACCAATACTTGTCATTACGCTGGGAAGGTAAGGCAGGTAGACCAGCAGGGATTCCGGAATGACGTCCAGCCGGAACCCAATCCCGATTTCCGATGAGGTTATATTTTCGAAGGTCGAGGCCACCAGCGGGACACCTCCTGCAAGGGTGAGGATTTCATACTTGAGTTGATCGTCAAGAGTCATAGGGGGGCTGTCAATAAACGTGGGAAGCTCATCTTTGCTGGCGATCGCTTCCAGTTCCGCGGTCTTTTTATCAAACTCCTCTTTGTACTTCGCTATCGCTTTCTGTGGATCATCCGTTTCATACTTTTTCTTGAAATCATCGATATAACCGGCAATTCGCGCACCCTTGGCTTCAGCTTCCCGGGCAAGCAATTCAGAACCGGGAGCAGCTGCAACAGCGTATGGCGCGACAGTTAGAACCCGCCAACGGTCGATACGCTCTCTCCAGAAATTATCATCGAGAGAAAGCAGGCTTTCTGCATAAGCGAACCGATTTTTCATAACCAGTGATTTGCGGAAACCTTCTTCCTCTTCCAGATCTTCCAACAGCTGTAGCCAGCCCCAACCCGATCCCCTTCGAAAACCGAACATGGGAGGTGAATTCAAATAATGATCGATCTGCTTCTTGGTCTCAATCAGCCTGCTCTTGACTCTTTGGTTGAACTCTGCCAGTTCATCAGAGCCGTCTTCGAAATCGTGCAGCCGACGCAATTCGTCGATTATCAAAGTCCTGATACTGTCGATTATCACTTCATTGACATATACATTATCAATGCCAACAAAACCCAAGTAGATCGAATTGCCCAAGTCCGAATCCAAACCACTAAACAAATAGTTACCGCCAAAATCAACTTCACGGGTCTGGGAGTTTATGAAAAGATCATACAGGTTCGAAGTTTCCCCCGCAGAAAAGGTTTCCCAGAAGACTTCGAGCACAAATCTCTCTCTATAATCCAGCTCAAGATCGGCAGGCCAGGCATACATGGCATAACCCGGATCGGTTGCATTGTCACTGGGATATGAGGTTATCTTCATGGTTCCCGGGGAAACCATGTCAACCGGCGGAAACTGATAGGCACCGATCCCTACCTGGAAGCTGGAATCAGGATAGCTCTGGCATCGACTGAGAATTTCTGCCATTCGTGTCAGGAACGAATCCGTTGAGATATTATCGGGAATCGAGACGATCGCGCCCATATTGGCCAGGTGATGAGTCTCTTTGTGAAAACGCCACATATCGTCAGCAAGCATATTCCGCATGGCGGTCGGATCCCCACCGGAGACGTATGAGAGAGGATGGTTATCACCAAAGACCATCACATTCATCGGTTGGCCAAAGTAGTACCAGGGCTTTTCGAATGAACTGACCATCTCGGTATAGACTGTCCCCTTCTCCTCGATTGCGAGAGTGCTGTCCTGTTGATCAACCGCAACGCCGAGGTGACATACCTCCCTGCGGATCTCCTCATCGGTGAAATCAGGGTGGAGCAGAGCCTGCAGTTTGGCTTCGAATATCCGGTAGAACGTCTCCTCTCCAGCCGTGGTGTTGAAATGGTAACAGGTCCTTATCTGGCCGGTGCCGGCAGTGCTGTTGCCAAGAGACATGTCTTCCAGAGCAGCAACGTAGCGGGCTCGATTGCCTTTTCCCAGAAGAAGATGCTCGCAGGCATGTGGTTCGCCCATGCTCGACGTCGGAAGAGTTTTGATCCAGTAAAAAGCCTGCGGTACTGATTCAATGCGGATCAAATCGATTATGAAGCCGAACTGGTCGGAGATAAATCGGGCGGCGATGGTTTTTCCCGCACCGTTCTCATATACATTCATTACCGTGAAGCCGTGAATCTTCTGGTCTTGATGAAAGTCATCCAGATTGGTCCCGGCCGAGACCGCTACGATAACGACAATGAGAAAAACCGACACCAGCCCCAGGATAATGAATCTTTGTTTCATTGCTCCGTCCTTTCCTTGAGAGGGGTTTTTTCTTCTCTCAGCCTTTTAGCAGTTAAAGTATTGGTCGAAAAGAAATCTGGTTCAATTGCTGCTTTTCAGAACGGTCAAAAATGCTGATCTTCGTCACAGAATCAACCAACTAAATGTACTTAATCACTTCTGCCCAGTCAATCTAAAAAACAAAAATGATCCAAGCCTCTGCCCGCTCTGGACGGGCGTGTTCAAAACCGATCGTCGCCCCCCGGGATGCGCCAGGGATTTCAGTCTTATGACGGACCTTCTGAATAGCTTCTGGCGGCGCCGGGGTTTCTCTCGTTGACTTCCTGCAATCCAGAATCGTATATATAGTATATCCAGTGTATACTTTTGCTATACATAGCTCATTCCTTGCAACCTTATGTTTATCAACAGAGTGATGTCCAGGCGGTGCATATTTAGAATATGCAGAGACCTGTTTTTCTATGGACCGGCACAGATCCGTGTTTTTTTTCCTAACGTATAAGCTTCGACATTTCAAATGGTTACGGAGTATAACTACTAAAGTTTGTGAAACAAATCACAATCTGGCACATCTATTGCGACAAAAAAGGAGGGAGACTGCGCTGGAAAACTGGCGTATTGGCTGTTGAGACTTGTTGTTACTTGAAGGTTTTCACCTGTTGTTGCTTGCCTGAAGCTTCGTTATGGTCGTTCTATGACAGATTAGATAGATTACCCCAGTGACAAAGGAATCTTAGATTCTTTCTCAACTGTTCCTTTCGGACAGACTGAAACAGAGCAGAGGCGCATTTATCTCCGCGTCTACCGCACGACCAATCCCATTTGCGATGTATCAGGCATCAAGGATCTTTTTCAAGGAGGTGGAAATGGTAGTTTAATTGATCGCAAGATTCTTGAAGAAGGGGGATATTTTGTTCACTTGGAGCTTAACATTCAAATGAAAGGAGTTGCGTGATGGCGCAGAGAAACTCTGTTCTTATGGTTGTGGTATTTTTGCTGACTGTTTCGGGTCTTGCCTTCTTTGTCCACAGTCTTAATAGCCAAGCCACTGCGGGAGAGAGGAAAGACAGAATGGGTTTTCCATTTACGCAGGGTGAAAAGTCAGGTTTGGGTCCTGTTGTGAGCACGATTATGCCGGAAAATCAGCCGCCTGATAATTGGACTCTGCTGGGAACCGATCCAGACGAGGGAGTTGGAATTAGCCTCAAGGCTGTATATGCTCAGATTGATTTGGACATCCTGTACTTCAAAGTGGAGCATTACAGAAACTGGGGTAGCCTCGACGATCTTTGGGATATGATCTGCTTGGATACAGACCGAAACACAGGCACAGGAATGCCACCTTTCACATACGCTTGCCTGGGAACAGATTACGTGATGCTCGTGGGTGGTTCCTTAGGCGCAGTCTATAGGTGGGATCCGGTCAACGAAGAGTTCGATCTGTCTAACCCGATTTCTTACGCTTATCTGGACGCACCCAACAACGCTAACACTTACGTTGTTGGCGCACATCTCTCTGATCTTGAAAACCCGGCAGCCTCTTACTGTGTTGTTTTAGGAGGGTCTTCATCCGAGGATTGGGCGCCAGACTGTGGAGAATTCGCCTTCCCTTCTTCCTGCGGCGACGTTAACGCAGACGGCGCAGTGGACGTTGGCGACGTGATCTATCTGATGAATTATCTCTTCATGGGTACAGCACCGCCCGATTGTGATTAGCAGGAAACGAGCGCTGGGCCAAGTATCAAAAACCCTGGCACTCTTCAAGCCTGCAAGAAAACAAGCCAAAACGGGCTTGAAAAGATAGCTGGAAGCTCCGTCTGCCCAATTTCACCAGACTCGCTTCCAGCCTTTTTCTCTCTGGTTCGAAAGGGGTAAGGGGATCGGTGTACCCTACCCGTACCTTTAGGTTATCTCCGCCGATGGATTCCTGTCCCTGAATCCACTCCCCTCCTGGTGCGCCCCGGGTTCTCAGAATCCCGCATCAATCCTGCCTAATCAAGACCATCTTCTTAGACTGGGCGAAATGTTCAGCTGCAAGTCTATAGAAATAAACCCCGCTGGTAACTTCCATCCCAATACACCACTTTATGACCTGCTTTCATGTGCTGATCCACCAAGGTTCTGACTTTTTGACCCAGGATATTGAAAATCCCAA